>JAXHOJ010000012.1:0-57015 GCA_034519525.1 Gemmobacter sp.
CCCGCGCGTCTGCACCTATCATCGAGGCCGAGGGATTTGGCCACCTTGTCACCCACATCGTCGACCCGGATGATCCCTACATCGCCTCTGATGCAGCGTCAAGGAAAGCCTGATGACCGAATTCACCCCGGTCAATGACCCGGCCAAGGCGCGGGCGGCAGGCCCCTTGACCTGTTGACCGATCAGCGCATCAACACCACAGGCACTTTGCACGACCGGATCATCGCGGTCGTCGTGGACCCGATAATCAGTGTGCGAATGCGGCTGTGCCCATAGGCGCCCATCACCAGCATGTCGAACTGCGCCTCGTCCACCAGCTTGCCCAGCGCGGTCTCGGGCTGGCCGGGCAGGACAGAGGTTTCTGCTATGATGCCTGCGGCCTGCAGCATTGCCCTTGCGTTCTCCAGACCCTTGGTGACCTGTGGTGTGCGGGGTGCCCACTGTGACGACATGCGCTCTCCAGCCCCTGGAAACAGCGGGCTGCGGGCAATGTCATCCACCGCCTTCATGGCCGATGTGCCGCCGTCATAGGCCACCAGCACCTGTGGTGATCGGCTTTAAGGCGCGGGATGCCACAAAAACCGGCTTGTGGCTGGCGCGCACGATCCGTTCCAGGTTCGACCCCAGATGCCCCTTGGCAAAATCCGCTGCCTCGCCGCGCTTGCCGATCACGATGACCCGGGCGTCTGCCTCGACCTCGGCTGACGGCCTCGACCACATCGCCATGCCGCAGCCGGGTGGTGATGTCGGCCACGCCGTCCTCTCGCCAGAATGGCGCTGGGCGTCCTCCAGAATGGCGCGGCCCCGGTGGCTGATCAGTTTGGCGCGCTGCGCGTCCAGTTCGGCCAACTCCTTCATCAGCGCCGTGCGCGCGCCCAGACGGATGGCGCCGGAATGGTCCTGCGTCTCCGCTGCTTCTCGCCGCCCAAGGACATGCATCAGTTCGACCGGTGCCCCTGTGCGCTGCGATATCCACGCCGCATGGTCGCAAACCCAGGCCGAGTAGATCGAGCCATCCACCAGGGCGACGATCTTTTCCTGTTGTCATGTATCTTGGTCCTCCCCTCAATGCGCCATCAACTTGTCCATCGCGCCCGGCTTGTCATGGATGGCAAGTTGGTCAACGATGGTTTCGGTGGCTTCGTTCATGCCGACGATCTCGACCTCGGCCCCGTCGCGACGGAATTTCAGCACCGCCATGTCCAGCGCCTGCACGCGATGAAACGTCCCAGATATGGGCGCGGCGGACGTCTATCGCGACCACGGTCCAAGCGCCTCCTTGAAGTCGAAGGCGTTCATGAAATCCTCGACCGAGCCGTAGAACAGCTGACCCTCGACCAGATAGGTCCGCTCGCGCCCGTCTCTCGAGGTGGTCGAGGTGACGTTGAACAGTTGCGCGATCTTGCCGGCAAAGAAGATGCCCGACAGCAGAACGCCCACAAGCACACCGATGGCCAGGTTGTGGGTCCAGACCACCGTCACCACCGTAGCGATCATCGCGATCGAAGACGATCGCGGGTGCGGGGGCAGGTTCTTGATCGACGACCATGAAAACGTGCCGATCGCCGACCATGATCATGATCGAGACAAGCGCGGCCATCGGGATCTGGCTCACCAGATCGCCCAGACCAACCACCATGATCAAAAGGAACACGCCGGCGGCAAAGGGCGACAATCGCCCGCGCCCACCCGATTTCACGTTGATGATAGACTGGCCGATCATCGCGCAGCCTGCCATGCCGCCGATGAAGCCCGTGGCGGTATTGGCGATGCCCTGGCCGATGCATTCCTGATTGCGGTTCGATTTCGTGTCGGTCAGATCATCGACGATGTTCTGCGTCATCAGGCTTTCCAGCAGGCCCACCACCGCGACCGCCACGCGAATAGGGCAGGATGATCTTCAGCGTCTTCAGCGTTAGCGGGATCTGCGGGATCAGGAACACCGGCAGCGTATCGGGCAGCGCGCCCATGTCGCCCACGGTGCGCACATCCCATCCAAAAGGTCGATGCTCAGGCCCGTCAGCACCACGATGGTCACCAGGGGCGACGGGATCGCCTTGGTCAGCAGCGGAAAGAGATAGATGATCGCCAGCCCCGCCGCGACCAGCGCATAGGTCAGCCAGGTGACCTTGGCGGGGTCCAGTTCCGGCAGCTGGGCCATGAAGATCAGGATCGCCAGCGCGTTCACGAACCCGGTCATCACCGATTTTGAGACATAGCGCATGACGAAGCCCAGCTTCAGCAGCGCCCGCCCCGATCTGGATCAGGCCCGCCAGCACCGTGGCCGCCAGCAGGTATTGCAGACCGTGGTCGCGCACCAGCGTGACCATCAGCACCGCCGTCGCCGCCGTCGCGGCCGAGATCATGCCCGGCCGTCCGCCCGTGATCGCGATGATGACCGCGATGGAAAAGCTGGCATAAAGGCCGATCTTGGGGTCAACCCCGGCGATGATCGAAAAGGCGATCGCCTCTGGGATCAGGGCCAGCGCCACGACCAGCCCCGCCAAGAGGTCGCCGCGGATGTTGCCCAGCCATTGGGCGCGGTAGGCGTCGAGTGAAATCATGAAGGGCAATCCTGATCGACCCTAGGCCCTTGCGGCCGCGTGTATAAAAATATGAGCTGAGGTCGGTGGTCGGTTCAGGTGGTCTGGCGGATTGGCGGCAGGAATAGCCCACCCGGGCTTGCACCGGGTCCTTGCGTCTGGGCCGTCTGATAGCGCAAACCCGCCCCACCCGCAACCCAGAAAGCAGCCCCGCGTGCTTTGACGCGCCGATTGCGAAGCGATGACGCTCTGCCGCTACTAGGGGGAGCAGGACGGCTTGCCCGGCCTTTCAGCCCCTGTTTTCCGGCGGAGGTTTTGGGCGGACATTTCCGGATGGTTCGGCCATGGCGGCCGATGAACGGGGAATTCTGAACGGGCCAGCCGGTCCGACAGGCCGCGCTGATGCTGGTGTTGGCGGGTTTTCTCTGGGGTACGGGCAATCTGGCCAACAAGACCATCGTGACCGACGTGAACCCGGTCGGTGCCGTCTTCCTGCGGTCGAGCCGCCACGCTGGCCCTGCTGTGGCCGGTCTGGCGGGTCCGGGCAGCGGGGGTTGCCGGCGGGCTGGCTGCGCAGCGTGGCGCCGGGCGGCCAGGTCTTTGCCTTGCTGATCCAGCAGTGGGGCTATCGGGACGCGGCGGTGACGAATGCGTCCTTTCTGGTGAACGTGTCCTGCGTGCTGCCCCCCGCTGCTGGGTGCGGTGCTGTGGCGCAGCTGGGCGCAGGGGCGGACGGCGATGTCCGCCGTGCTGGTTCTGCTGGGCGCCCTGCTGATGAGCGGGGCGTGGCAGTCGCTGGCCCAGGTCAACACGGGCGATGCGCTGTGCAAAATTCGGCGGTGTTTTACGCGGTCTGGATTCTTTTGATCGGGCAGCATCTGTGGCGGTTTCCGACGCCGGCGGCGGCCATGCTGGCGCAATGCCTGTGCGCCGCACTGCTGTCAGCGCCCTTTGCCCTGACCGGGGGACGTCTGCCCTGCGTTGTTGCAGAACTCTGACCGTTGAGGATTCACATCGCGAATCCATGCGGTTAGACGTGTTGTATGAGCAAGCCATCACCCGCCCGATACCGCACGACGAACTGGTCCAGTTACACGGCGTCTCTACGCAAGCGCGGATCCCTGCTGATCTGGCTGGACAAGGACATGACCTGGCTCGCGCCGCCTGATGGCAGCCCCGGTCGCCCCGCGGTATTCTGTGATGCCGCGATCCAGTTCTGCCTGACGATCAAGGTGCTGTTCAAGCTGCCACTGAGGCAAACAACCGGGATGGTGGCCAGCCTGCTGAAGATGGCTGACCTGGATTGGGCCGTGCCGGACTATACGACCCTGTGCCGGAGGCAGAAGACACTGGCCATCCAGATCCCCTATCGGCGCGCTGATGGCCCCGTGAACTGATGGCCCCTTGAACCTGCTGGTTGACAGCACCGGGATCAAGTTCCTCGGCGACGGTGAATGGCAGGCCCGGAAACATGGTGTTCAGGGACGCCGCCAGTGGCGCAAGGTGCATCTGGCCATGGACACGGCCACGTCTGACATCCGCGCCGTGGAATTTACCCCCAGCAGCGACGGCGACAGTCCGGTCTTGCCAGAGTTGCTTGACCAGATCCCCGAAGGCGAGGAGATCGGCACAGTGACCGCGGACGGTGCGTATGACACGCGCCGCTGCCACACCGCCATCATTGACCGCCAGGCCACCGCGATCATCCCGATCCGCAAGAACGGCCGGCCGTGGAAAGAGGACTGCCCTGCCGCGATCGCCCGAAACGAAACCCTGCGCGCCACCCGGCACTATGGCAGGGCGTTCTGGAAGCCCCTCTCGGCAGCATCCTTCGGATGCGCCTGCCGGGCGAAGGGGTGGACAGGCTGCCACGTCCGAAGCCGGATCGAGGCGAACCCTCTCATGGTTTGCAAGCAAACCACTGCCGGGCAGTGGATGCGGTGCCTCAAGGCCTTCGGTGAACGCATCGCGGCAAAGAGACCCCGATCGCCAGACCGCCGAAATCCAGATCCGCGTCGCACTGATGAACCGCTTCTCGGCTCTCGGAACGGTCGAGATCGTTCGTGTGGCGTAATGTCGACACGGGAAGGGGCAATCATGCCTCAGGCGTGAGTTACGCAACAACGCCGTCGGGAGCCATTTGTCAGGTGGCGAACACCAGAAGCACTCAACTTCGGTCTCCCTTGCGGCCCATGGTTTCGCGCGGTCTTGCCCCGTCACAGCCCCGCCTACCGTCATCGCAGGGTCAATCCTTCGATGCACTGCGCAAGAGTCGGGGCGCAGGCCGGGCGGGGCTGCGGGCAGGAACGGCAGCACCAGCGCAAGTTCAGCGCCCCGTCCACATGGACAAGGCGCCGGTCCGGAGCCAGGCCCCGCCTGTTCCAGCACCGCCATCGCCCCCGCCCACGATGTCGTCCTCCGCCCCCGTCATCGTGGTGCCGCAGGTGAGCGCCCAGGGCATGACTACCCGCCCGTTCAGGCCACGCAGCAAGCGGTCAAGATCGCCCGGATCAATCTCGCCTGCGGGGGTGCTGGCGATCTCGCGCGCACGTCGATCCTCAGCAGCCGTGCCGCCTTGGGGATCGAATAATGCGCATCTGCGCCGTGCGGCAGCACCGCGTCCGGCAGCGCCTCTCGCCCCGGATAGAGGGCCCAGATGTTGCCCTCTGTGCCGCTGGCACCGACCGACCCGCCAAGGGTCTGCGGATCGGACCTGCCCTGGCGGTCGACAACCAGCCGATGACCTGCCGTTCCAGTTCGCAGACCTCGGCTGCAAAGTGCGATCCGGCACAGGGATCGCCGAGGTTGTTGATAAGGTGGCCGGACAGCGTTGCCGGCACCTGCGGCATGGGTTGCAGCCCGTAGGGATAACCCGTAGTGGGTCGCGCTGGCCTGGCCGGATGCGCAACTCTGTCTCGAACAAGGTGTCTTGCGGGGCGCGGGGCAGGGCGCGGGGCCGGGCAGAAGGTCCGGGGCAAAGGTGTCGGACATGGCAATGTCATCCTGTTCCAAGGGGCGGGGCGGACGCGTGCGGCGGTCTGGCGGGGTGAGCCCGCGCGCAAGGTCTTGCACCAGTCTGCAGGCCTTGCGTCATTCGACCGTCAAACACAGCGCCTGACCGGCGCCCCCGCCCCCACCCGGGGGGCAGGCCGCTACATCCCCCCGCCCAAGGCGCGGCAGGAACAGGGTGATTTCCGGTATATAGGTCACCAGCATCAGAAAGTCAGCGCAGTGAACAGCCAGGGCCAGGTGGCCCGCGTCACCTCGGTCAGCCCCAGCCGGCTGAGCGATGAGGCAACATAGAGGTTCAGCCCGACCGGTGGTGTGCACAGCCCGATCTCCATGTTGACCACCAGCATGATGCCGAAGTGCACCGGATCGACGCCCAGGGCCACCGCCACCGGATACAGGATCGGCGCCATGATGAGCACGATGGCCGAAGGCTCCATCACCATGCCGATGAACAGCAGGATCACGTTGACCATCAGCAGGAAGCCGATCTTGCCAAGCCCCAGGCCCACGATCCAGTCCGACAGGGTCTGTGGGATCTGTTCGCTGGTCAGGATGAAGGCGAACATCACGGCATTGGTGATGATGTAGAGCAGCATCGCCGACATGGCAGCCGAAGACAGCAGCACCCGCGGCACATCACGCAGCTTGATGTCCTTGTAGACAAAGACCGCGATGATGAAGGCATAGACGGCGCTGACGGCGGCGGCCTCGGTCGGCGTGAAGATGCCGCCATAGATGCCGCCCATGATGATGACGATCAGCATCAGGCCCCAGAACGATTCGCGCAGGGCGTGCAGCCGTTCGCCGAACGTGGCGCGCTTCATCCGGGGATAGCCGTTCTTCCAGGCACGCCAGGTCGTTGTCGCGCCCAGCATCGTGGCCAGCATCAGCCCGGGCACCACGCCCGCGATGAACAGATCGCCGATCGAGGCCGACATCACCGGGTTGCCATCCGGGCCGGTCACCACCATGCCCGAGGTGGCCACCGCATACATCACCATCACGATGGACGGCGGGATCAGGATGCCCAGGCCGCCGGCCGTGGCCACAGTGCCCACGCCAAACTGTGGCGGATAGCCCTGTTTCACCATCGCCGGGATCATGATCGACCCCACAGCCATCACGGTGGCCGGGCTGGACCCGGAAATCGCGGCGAACAGTGCGCAGGCCAGAACGGCTGCAAGACCCATGCCGCCATACCAATGCCCGACCATCGAGGTGGCAAACCGGATCATCCGCCGCGCCACGCCGCCATGCGTCAGGAAATTGCCCGCCAGGATGAAGAACGGGATCGCCATGATCTCGAACTTCTCGATGCCGGTGAACAGCTTCAGCGCGATGGCATCCATCGGCACTTCGGAAAAGCTGAACAGGAAGGTGAAAACCGTCAGGCCCAGCGCAATGGAAACCGGCATCCCGGTAACCAGCAGTATCGCCAGAATGGCGAAAATCAGAAGCGCGGTCATGCGTGGCCCCCCTTGCTGAGGTCTTCAGCCTCGTCTTCCAGACCGTCCACGGCACCGTGGTCGTGATGGGCGATGACGCCGGTGGTGACGAACTGATACAGCGCCTGCACAAAGCGGAAGCACATCAGCGCCGAGCCCAGCGGAACCGCCAGGTAGATCAGCCACATCTGGATCTCCAGATCCGGCGAAATTTGCCCGCCATGCTGCACATGCCAGACGAAATCCGTGCCGATCAGGGTGAGAATCGCGGTGAACAGCACGCCGCCCGACATGGCGATGATGGTGATGATCCGCCGTTTTGGCGGCGCCAGACGCTCCACCAGAATGTCGACACCGACATGGATGCCGACACGCACACCATAGGCGGCGCCGAATTTGGCCATCCAGACGAACAGATAGATGCAGGCCTCCTGCGCCCAGGTCAGCTTGATCGCATTGATCGACTTGAAGGCGGAACGCGCGGCAGATTGCAGCCAGGCCATGTCATTGGCCCGGGCATAAGAAACCAGATCGGCGGCAAAGCCGATGGAAAAGCGGTGAACGACCGCAACGAAGATCAGCACCACGGCCGTAGCCATCAGCGCCGAAATGAGGATTTCTTCGAAACGGTCGAGGATGCGCAGCGACATGGCGAACCTCGTTTGCAAAAAGGGGGGCACGCAGCCAAGCGCACCCCCCGTGTCAGGGAAGCGTGTCAGTCAGGCGCCGCGATCAGTTGGTCGCGCCCAGAACCCCGTAAACCTGCTGGATCAGATCGGCACCGATCCGGTCGGCCATTTCTTCATGCACCGGGCGCAGAACTTCGGCCCATTCGGCGCGCTCTTCATCGGTCAGGGTGTAGAATTCGGTGGTGCCTGCGGCTTTCATCGCCTCCAGCGCCTTGTCGTTTTCTTCCTTGGCGATCGAGTTGGCATAGACGCTGGCCTCATCCATCGCGCGGTCCAGATCGGCGCGCACATCTTCCGGCAGGCCATCCCAGAACGCCTTGTTCACGATCACCGCATAGCCCAGATAGCCATGGTTCGACACGGTGGAATGTTTCTGAACCTCGTGCATCTTCTGGGTATACATGTTCGAGGGCGGGTTCTCGGTGCCATCCACAACGCCGGTCTGCAGCGCCTGATACACTTCGGAAAACGCCATGACCTGCGGCACCGCGCCCAGCGCCTGCATCTGCGCTTCGAGGATCTTCGAAGACTGGATGCGCATCTTCAGGCCCAGGAAATCATCGGGCACCTGCAGCGGCGAATTGGCCGACATCACCTTGAACCCGTTGTCCCAATAGGCCAGGCCCTTGATGCCCTTGGGTTCCAGCATGGCCAGCAGGCTGGCGCCCACTTCGCCATCGGTGATCTTGCGCAGGTCTTCATAGCCGTTCATCAGCAGCGGCAGGTCGAACAGCTCGAACTGCTGCACGCCCAGCGGGCCGAATTTCGCCAGCGACGGGGCGAGCATCTGCACAGCGCCCAGTTGCAGCGCCTCCAGCTCTTCCTTGTCCTTGTAAAGCTGGCTGTTGGGATAGACCTCAACCTTCACCGCACCTTCGGTATAGGCTTCGGCCAGTTCCTTGAATTTCTCTGCGGCTTTGCCTTTCGGCGTATCCGGGGCCACCACATGGCTGAACTTGATGGTGATCGGCTCTGCAAAGGCGGGCAGGGCGGCAGACAATGCCAGCACGGCGGCACCCGCAAAGCGGGCAAACGAACGACGGTTCATGTGATCTCTCCTCCAAAGCCGCCCCTCCAGGCGGTCGTCAGATCATTGCCATCACATCTGTGTCACCGCTATTGTGGGTTTCCGCAATCCTGCCGCTAACATGGCGGATCATTCGGAGGACCGCAGCCTGAACGGCCTGAAACAGATCCAGAATGGCCGCCCCGCGGCCCAGCCGGCCGAGCCCTGGGCGAACGAGGCGCAGGTGGCAAAGTCACGCCGCGTCGATCTGGTGTCGCTGGTGCCGCTCATGGCCATCGTGGCGCTGGTCGCCATGGTGACGGCGCTGATCTGGGCCGTGAACCGCAGCGAGGTGGAACAGGTCCGGGTAAAAACCGCCACCGATGCGCTTTGGGTCGAACAGACCCTGCGCTTTCAGCTGGGGGTGGATGAAGATACGCTGGTCCGGCTGGCGCTGGATGCCGCCGCCCGCGTGCCGCCCCAGGATCTGGATGCGCGGGCCCGCCTGCATATCACCACCAACCCCGAGGTGCTGGCGGTGATCTGGTATGGCCCCGATGCCGGCCGGCTGCGCGCGATGCCGGGGTTGAAGGCCACCGGCGATCCCGAACCCGTGGCGCTGTTGCAGCGCAGCGGGGCCGCCGTCTCGCGCCCGGTTTACGGCCGGGTGATGCCGGATGCCTCTGTCACCCTGGCCATGCCGGTGTCGGGCGGCGGCTTCGTCAGCATGACCATTTCCCTGCCGCTGATGCTGGAACGGCACATTCCCTGGTGGATCGCGGAACAATATGCCGTGCATCTGACGGATGCAGGCGGCGAGATTCTGGTCAGCCGCGCCCGGCTGGACCCGGATGATGCAGCCCCCAGCCATGCGATCAGCTTTGATCCCCCGCTCAGCGGCACCTTCCTGCGCATCACCGGCTATGATCCGCCCACCGATTTCAGCGTGCTGATGCTCTATGGCGCGGTCACCGGGCTGGCGGGCTTTGCCATGCTGGCGCTTTACAGCCTTTATGGCAGCGCCATCCGCCGCCGCACGGCTGAGTTGCGGCTGCGCGGCGAAACCGCCTTTCGCCGCTCGATGGAAGAAAGCCTGACCGTGGGGCTGCGCGCCAAGGATCACGAAGGCCACATCCTTTACGTCAATTCCGCCTTCTGCAATCTGGTGGGCTGGTCGGCGGATGAACTTGTGGGGTCATCGCCCCCGATGCCCTATTGGGATATCGACCGCATTGCCGAAACCGAAGAACGCCACCGCCAGCTGCAGGCGGGCGGCGCCGTCAGTCAGAGCTTTGAAACCCGGTTCCGCCACCGCGATGGCCATACGATCGAAGTGCAGGTGTTCGAAGCCCCGCTGATCGACGCGCGCGGGGCACATCGCGGCTGGATGGGGTCGGTGATCGACATCACCGAAGCCAAGCGCGCCGCCCGCATGGCCCGGCTGCAGGATGAAACCATGGCGCGCACCGGCCGTCTGGTCACTCTGGGCGAAATGGCCTCGACCCTCGCGCATGAGCTGAACCAGCCGCTTTCCGCGATTGCCAGCTATGCCGCCGGGATGCGCAACATGATCGAAGCCGGGCGCGATCCCGAAAGCCTGAAACCCGCGATGGAAAAGCTGGCGGTGCAGGCCGGGCGCGCAGGGCTCATCATCCGCCGGATACAGGATCTGGTGAAAAAGCGCGAACCCCGGTTCAGCCGTCTGGCGCTGGAGGATGTGCTGGCCGAAACCGTGGGCTTTCTGGAATCCGACGCCCGCGAACATCGGGTGCAGATCGTCACCATGGTCAGCGCGGTGGCGCCGGTGCAGGCGGATCGCATCCTGCTGGAACAGGTGCTGATCAACCTGATCCGCAACGGGATGGAGGCGATGGCCGATCCCCGGCGCGGCGAAGGCCGGCTGACCCTGCGCCTGTTCGCGGATGACGGGCTGGTGGTTGTCGATGTCGAGGATCAGGGCAGCGGCATTGATCCCGCCATCGAAGGGCGGCTGTTCGATGCCTTCAGCTCGACCAAGCCGCAGGGCATGGGCATGGGGCTGAACATCTGCCGCTCTATCATGGAGCTGCATCGCGGCCAGCTGACCTATCGCGCAGGTCCGGGGGGCGGCACGATTTTCCGCATGGCCCTGCCTGCGGCGGATGACGAACAGGAAGAAAAGGCCGAAGAATGACCGGAACCATCCATATCGTCGATGATGAAGAACCGATCCGCGATGCGCTGTCCTTCCTGTTCGAGTCGCGCGGGCTGGATGCACGGGGCTGGGGCTCGGGCGAAGAGTTTCTGTCGGCGCAGCCTCTGGCCGATTGCGCCTGCGTGATCCTGGATGTGCGGATGGGCGATCTGGGCGGGCCAGAGGTCTTTGAACGGCTGCGCGCCATGGGCAACCGGGTGCCGGTGATCTTTCTGACCGGTCATGCCGATGTGCCGGTGGCGGTGCGCACGCTGAAGGCCGGCGCCTTCGATTTTGTGGAAAAACCGTTCAACGACAATCAGATCGTTGATCTGGCGCTGAAAGCCATTGCCGCACATGAGGCGGCAGAGGCCATGGCCGCCGCGCGCCGCGACCTGGAAACGCGGCGCGCCTCGCTGTCGGCCCGTGAGGAAGAGGTGTTGCGCCTGATGCTGCAGGGCCAGTTGAACAAGCAGATCGCCGATACGCTGGGCATCGCCATGCGCACGGTCGAGGTGCATCGCGGCCGGGTTCTGGCCAAGATGGCGGTGCGCAATGCGGTGGAGCTGGCCGCCATGCTGGGCAGCGATTAGGTTCAGCTGCCGCTTGCGGTATCCAGCACCTGCGCAGCCACCTGTTCACTGCGCAGCATATCGGCCAGGGTCAGCGATTCGATGATCAGAAGATAGGTCCAGAACACCTCGGCAAAGACCTTGCGGATGCGGCAGCTGGCCTCGTCCTTGCAATCCTCGCAGCGCTGATAGGCACTGCGCGACAGGCAGGGCAAGGGCGCGATCGGCCCGTCAATCAGCCGCAGCAGTTCTGAAATCTGGATATCAGAGGGCGTCTTGACCAGACTGTACCCGCCAGACCGGCCCCGGATCGAGCTGATATAGCCCGCATTGCGCAGTTCCAGCAGGATATGTTCCAGAAACCGCTTCGGCGCACCAGACCGGCGGGCGATTTCTTCAATCGTCAGCGGGTCAGGGGCCGTGCGGGCCGCCTCATCGGCCAGGGTCAGCAGCCCCTTCAGCGCGTATTTCATTTTCTGCGTGATCATGAAGCAGCCCTAAGGCCAAAGGGTTCGGGAATCAACATTTCCGAGGGGGATTCGGCGCGGGAAATGTGGTTTCTGCGGTGCGGCGCGAGGTGGCTTTTTCTGCGCGAATGTCAAAACCGATTCTCGCCCTTGGGTGGATTGATTGGCGCTGCTGCAAGCCTTCAGGCCCCAAATACCCGGATCCTTGCGCCGCATTGCGGCAGATTGTGCGTTCCATTGGCGGTATGCCTTGATCTTCTGCCCAATCATGTTGCAGCATCGTGACAAGAAGTTGGAATGGATGCAGGAAACGCCGCCTAATCCGTCAGCATTTGCTTTCTCCTCTGCGCTGGACAGGGGAAATGGCGGTGCAAAACGGCCGGTTTTCACCTGTACCGGGCTTGGGATGCCGCAGCGCAGAACGGGGCGACCCGGCGCTTCGGAAAAACGCCAGAAGATCCCTGCGCCCGGCATGGTGATCAGATGGCACAAAATGCGGCTGCAGCGCGGCCGCCTGTCAGGAGGCGATGTCGCATGATCTATGACCGCAGGCCTTGCGATCTGGGTGAGGGGCCGCTCTGGCATCCGGTACGCGAACAGCTGTTCTGGTTCGATATCACCGGCCAGCGGATGCTGTCTGTGCAACGGGGCAGCCCGCGCGAATGGCGCTTTCCCGAAATGGTCTCTGCGGCGGGCTGGCTGTCGCGCGATGTGCTGCTGATTGCCGGCGAGCGGGATCTGTTCCTGTTCGATGTCGAAACCGAAGAGACCGAAACCCTGACAGAGCTGGAGGCGGATAACCGCATCACCCGGTCGAATGACGGGCGCGCCGATCCGCTGGGCGGCTTCTGGATCGGCACCATGGGCAAACAGGCCGAACCGGGGGCAGGGGCGATCTATCGCTATTTCGATGGCGAATTGCGCAAGCTGTTCAACGGCATATCCATTCCCAATGCGATCTGCTTCTCGCCCGATGGCCGGGTTGCGCATTTTGCCGATACGGCCACCGGGCGGGTGATGCGGGTCGCGCTGGATGCCACCGGCTGGCCTCTGGGCACGCCCGAGGTGTTTGTCGATCTTGGCGCCGATGGCGGCAGCCCCGATGGCGCGGTGACCGATGCCGATGGCGTGCTGTGGCTTGCGGTCTGGGGCGGCGGCTGCCTGCAGGCCTATGCGCCGGATGGCCAGATGCTGCGGCAGCAGGATTTCGCGGCGCCGCATCTCACCTGCCCGGCCTTTGGGGGCGCGGGCTTTGGCACGCTGTTCTGCACCTCGGCCCTGCAGGGCATGGATGCAGCGGCGCGTGGGGCCACACCGGCGGCGGGGATGACCTTCATGGTCGAAGGGCTGGCCCGGGGGCGCGCCGAACCGCAGATCCTGCTGTAACGCGGCACCCTTGCCTCTCGCCCGCCGGGCCGCCATATCAGCCAGATCAGCAGGACAGGGGCAGGGCCATGACAGCGCAAGAACCAGCGGACATGCCGGCCTTCGGCTTTGACAACAGCTATATCCGCGATCTGCCGGGCACCTTTGTCGCGCAGCGCCCCGCCAGGGTGGCTGCGCCGCGCCTGCTGCGCCTGAACACGGTGCTGGCGGCGGAACTGGGGCTGGATGTCGCCGCGCTGCAGCCGCTGGCCGCACAGGTGTTTTCCGGCAACCTGCTGCCCCCGGATGCCGAGCCCATTGCACAGGCCTATGCCGGTCACCAGTTCGGTGGCTTTTCCCCACAGCTGGGCGATGGCCGCGCCGTTCTGCTGGGCGAGGTGATCGACAGTCAGGGCCACCGCCGCGACATCGCGCTGAAAGGATCGGGCCGCACGCCGTTTTCTCGCAATGGCGACGGGCTTGCCGCTGTCGGACCGGTCCTGCGCGAATATCTGGTGGGCGAGGCGATGGCGGCCCTGGGCGTGCCGACCAGCCGCGCGCTGGCCGCCGTGGCCACCGGCCAGCAGATCCTGCGCGACCGGGTGCTGCCCGGCGCCGTGCTGACCCGCGTGGCCGCCAGCCATCTGCGGGTGGGCACCTTCCAGTTCTTTTCCGCCCGTGGCGCGGTGGATCAGATCCGCGCCCTGGCCGATCACGCCATCGCCCGCCACTATCCCGAAGCCGCGCAGGCCGGGGCACCCTATCTTGCCTTTCTGGATGCGGTGATTGCCGCGCAGGCCCGGCTGATCGCGCAATGGATGGGCCTTGGCTTCATCCATGGCGTGATGAACACCGATAACATGACGATTTCCGGCGAAACCATCGACTATGGCCCCTGCGCCTTCATGGAGGCCTACGCCCCCGGCGCGGTCTATTCCTCGATCGACCGGCAGGGCCGCTATGCCTATGCCAACCAGCCGCTGATCCTGGGCTGGAACCTGGCCCGGCTGGCCGAGACGCTGCTGCCGCTGCTGGATGCAGATCCCGACCGCGCGGTGGATGCCGCAAATACCCGGCTGGACTCCATCGCCGGGCAGTACCGCAACGAATGGCTGGCGGTGATGCGGCGCAAGCTGGGGCTGGCGGGTGAAAGCCCCGAGGATGCGGCGCTGGCCGATGATTTCATGGCGGCACTGGCAGGCACCGATTTCACGCTGGGCTTCCGCCGTCTGGCCGATGCAGTGGATGATCCGGCCAGGCTGCGCCCGCTGTTTGCCGACCGCGCGGCGCTCGACCTCTGGCTGCCGCGCTGGCAGGCCCGCCGCGCGCCGGATGCCGCCGACCGCATCCGCCGCGCCAATCCGATCTACATCCCGCGCAACCATCTGGTGGAAGAGGCGCTGGCCGCTGCGACCGAAGGTGATCTGGCCGCCTTTGATGCGCTGCTGGCCGTTCTGGCCGATCCCTTCACCGAACGCCCGGGGCTGGACCGCTATGCGCTGCCCGCGCCCGAAACCTTCACCGCCGGCTACCGCACCTTCTGCGGCACCTGACCGGCAGGGCCGCCCCCGCCGGGCCGCAAAACGGCCAAGGCAGGGACAGGCGCCAGACGATCAACAGCCTACAGGAAAATGTGGTCCGGCATCAGATCACCCTTCACCAGCAGCCGGAATTCGGCTGCGGCATCACTGTCGGTATTCCCGATCAGCACAAAGCCATTGGCCTGGGATTGGATCCGCAACTCGCCCGCCGCCCCGGTGAAGGCATCGACCAGCGTGAACGCCTGATCTCCCTCCAGCAGGGTGTTGGCATCGATCTGCCGCAGGTCGATCCTGTCACCCGCGCTGCCCGCGAAATCGGTGATCCGGTCCATGCCCGCAGGCAGGGAATCGCCTGTCGCAAAGACGAAGCGATCCGCCCCGGCCCCCCCGGCCAGCACATCCGCGCCGCCCCCGCCCTGCAAGGTGTCGGCCCCGAACATGCCCAGCAGGCGGTCATTGCCCGCCCCGCCTTGCAGCAGATCATTGCCGCCGCCACCATCCAGCCGATCCTGGCCGCCATCGCCCAGCAGCGTGTCGCGCCCCGCGCCGCCCGCAATGCTGTCATTGCCGCCCCGGGCGTTGATCAGATCGGCCGCCTGCGATCCGGTCAGATTGTCGGCGCCCGCCGTCACGTCGTAATGCGCCGCATGGGCCGCAAGATTGTTGATGTTCAGCGCGCCATTGCCCGAAACCACCTCGGCGCCCAGTTCCATGCCGGATATCCAGTCATCCGCCGACAGCCAGCCCAGGCTGACCAGCTGGCGCAGGAAACCGTCAATGTCGATGGTGCCGATCAGATATTCGACATCCAGCTTCACCGCGACATAGCGCCAGCTGATGCCGCTGGCGCTGTCGTTCTGCAGGTTTTCATGCACATAGATATCGGCGCCGATGCCCTGCACGTTCATCCGGCCGACCTTGGTGCCGGAGGGTTGCATATTGTCATCGTCCAGCCACAGCATGACCTCGGTGGTGACCGTGGCAGGGCCGCCCCCCGCCTTGTCCGTCAGCCACAGATCCAGCGCCACATTGCCCACGCCCGAATACCGCTCCACCCGCAGATCCACCGTCATGTCGAGGTTCTGCATCTGGTCCAGCCGCATGGTCACATCATTCATGCGCCCCTTGTCCCAGGGCTTGGTGCCATAGATCACCTGGGGAAAGGCCCGCACATTGCCCTGCCAGTTCTCGTGCTGTTCCCAGGCAAAGCGCGTGCCGTTGATCGTGCCGGGGGTATACTGGATCGTCTGCCAGTAATCCGTGCCGTTCTGCAGATTGCCGACGCCCCAGGTATTGTTCGAAAGCCGCCATTCGCCCACCCGGACTTCGGCAAAGGGTTGATCGAGGAAAATTGCCATCTGTCTGTTCTTGATCCGCGCCGTAAAATTGCGCCTCTATCTTCCACAGGCGCGAGTTGACCAGCAACGCTTAAAACGCGAAGATGGCCAGATCATGACCCAGCGTGCCGAAATTCATGACCGCCTTGCCACATCCTTGCGCGATGCCCGCCGCGCCCGGGGCCTGAGCCTTGATGCGGTTGCCAAGCTGTCAGGCGTCAGCCGGTCCATGGTCAGCCAGATCGAACGCGGCGAAAGCTCGCCCACGGTGGCCACGCTGTGGAACCTGACCCAGGCGCTGCAGGTGGATTTTGCAGGCCTGCTGGAAGGGCGGCCCGCCGGCGGCATAGAGATTGTCCGCGCGCATGAGGCGCCGGTGATCGCCGGGCGGGGCACCGGCGTGAAGATCCGGATCCTGTCTCCGCCCGAAACCGTTGGCAAACACGAGGTATACGAGCTGATCTTCGATCCCGGCGGCGCGCTGCTGTCCGACCCGCACGGGCCGGGCTGCCGCGAGCATCTGGCCGTGATCGAAGGGCAGTTGCAGGTCGAAAGTGGCGAATTGGCCGGGGATCTGGCGCAGGGCGATACTGCCCGCTATGCCGCCGACCGGCCCCATGCGATCCGGGCCGCAGCGCCCGCCCGCGCCATTCTGATCGTGCAGGACAGCTGAAACCGGGGCGGGGGGCTGTCTGCCCCCCACGGCCTGCGGCCTCCCCCCGAGGGTATTTGGGCCAAGAGGAAGGGCTATCCGTTTTAGCGGATTAAATCCGCTATATTGACGTGTGCCCGGTTTTGCGGCAGATTTCCGATATAACGGAATGGAGGCGGTCATGACGGAATCGGGGCGGGCAGCGTTTCTGGGGCATCTGCAGGGGATGCTGGCAGGGATCGAGGCAGAGGGGCTGATGAAGCGCGAGCGGTTGATCCACGGCCCGCAGGGCGCGCATGTCGAGGTGGCGGGGCGCAAGCTGCTGAACCTCTGTGCCAACAACTATCTGGGGCTGGCCGATGATCCGCGGCTGATCGCGGCGGCACAGGCGGCGCTGGTGGAAGACGGGTTCGGCATGGCCTCTGTCCGCTTCATCTGCGGCACCCAGGGCCTGCACCGCCAGCTGGAAACCCGGCTGGCGCAGTTTCTGGGCCAGGATGACAGCATCCTGTTCGCCGCCTGTTTCGATGCCAATGGCGGGCTGTTCGAACCGCTGCTGGGGCCGGAAGATGCGGTGATTTCCGACAGCCTGAACCATGCCAGCATCATCGACGGCATCCGTCTGTGCAAGGCCAGGCGCTATCGCTACGCCAATTCCGATATGACGGATCTTGAAGCGCAGCTGGTGCAGGCACGGGCCGATGGCGCGCGGTTCATCCTGATTGCCACCGATGGCGTGTTCTCGATGGATGGCTATCTGGCAAAACTCGGCGAGATCCGCGCGCTGGCCGACCGTTACGGCGCCATGGTGATGGTGGATGATTGCCACGCCACCGGCTTCATGGGGCCGCAGGGGCGCGGCACCCCCGCCCATGCCGGGGTGACGGTGGATATCCTGACCGGGACTTTGGGCAAGGCACTGGGCGGTGCCCTGGGCGGTTATATCGCCGGGCCGCAGGCTGTGGTGGATCTGCTGCGCCAGCGCGCACGGCCCTATCTGTTTTCCAATGCGCTGCCGCCCGCTGTGGTGGCGGCGGGTCTGGCCGCGCTGGAGATTGTGGAGGCGGCCGATGATCTGCGCGCGCAGCTGTTTGCCAATGCCGCCTACTGGCGCGCCGGTCTGCAGGATGCAGGCTTTCGTCTGCTGCCGGGCGAACATCCGATCATCCCGGTGATGCTGGGCGAGGCCAGGCTGGCGCAGGCCATGGCGGCCGATCTGTATGACCGCGGCGTCTATGTCGCCGGGTTCTTCTTCCCCGTTGTGCCCAAGGGGCAGGCGCGCATCCGCACGCAGATGAATGCGCGGCTGACGCGAGACGATCTGGATGTCGCGCTCGATGCCTTCCGGGCGGCGGGCAAGGCCGTGGGGGCGATCTGATGACCAATGAGATGAAAGCACTGGCAAAGACGCGGCCCGAGGTTGGGCTGTGGATGGAAACCCGTCCGGTGCCCGAAATCGGGCCGGAGGATGTGCTGATCCGCATCCGCAAAACCGGCATCTGCGGCACAGATATCCATATCTGGAACTGGGACGAATGGGCGGCGCGCACCGTGCCGCTGGGCCTTGTCACCGGGCATGAATTCGCGGGCGAGATTGTGGAACTGGGCCGCAATGTCACCGATCTGGCGATCGGGCAAAGATGTTCGGGCGAGGGGCATCTGATCGGGCGCCACTCGCGGCAGAGCCGCGCGGGCAAGTTTCACCTGGACCCGGAAACCCGCGGCATCGGCGTCAACGAACAGGGCGCCTTCGCGCAATATCTGCGGCTGCCCGCCTTCAACGTGGTGCCCTTGCCCGATGCGATTGATGACGAGATCGGCGCCATCCTCGATCCCTTGGGCAATGCGGTGCATACCGCGCTGTCCTTCGATCTGGTGGGCGAGGATGTGCTGATTACCGGGGCAGGCCCCATCGGCATCATGGCGGCGGCCGTGGCGCGGCATGTCGGCGCGCGGCATGTGGTGATTACCGATGTCAATCCGGCGCGGCTGGAACTGGCGGCCTCGGTGGCTGATGTGGTGCCGGTGAATGTGGCGTCTGAGGATCTGAAAGAGGTGCAGGCCCGGCTGAAGATGACCCAGGGCTTTGACGTGGGCATGGAAATGAGCGGCAACCAGCGCGCGCTGGATCAGATGGTCGAGGCGCTGGTGATGGGCGGCCGCATCGCCATGCTGGGCATCCCGCCCGGCAAATCCCCGGTGGACTGGAGCCGGATCGTCTTCAAGGCCATCACCATCAAGGGCGTCTATGGCCGGGAAATCTTTGAAACCTGGTACAAGATGATCGCCATGCTGGAAAACGGGCTGGATGTGCGGCGCGTCATCACCCATCGCGTCAAGGTGGCTGATTTCGTGCAAGGCTTTGAAACCATGCGCTCTGGCCTGTCGGGCAAGGTGGTGCTGGACTGGGATTAGAAGGCAGGGTTCAGGCGGGCCGCATCAGGCTGCGCCTTCGCCCGTCACATCCGCCATCACATCCCCCGGGGCGGTGGCCAGCGCCTTGATCACCGCATGAAGCGGCATCCCGGGCGCAAGCGCCATCGTCTCGGCTGATCGCCGGGTCACGCGCGCCAGCAGCGCCTCGCCGCCACAATCCATCTGCACCAGCACGCCGGGGCCATCTCCGGCGTGCAGGGCCGTCACCGTGACGGGCAGGATGTTCAGCGCCGAAATGCCTTCGGGCCGCTGATGGGCCAGCATCACATCCTGCGCCAGCACCCGCAGCCGCAGCGCCTGGCCCGGTGCGCCCGCAATGCGCGGCAGCCAGAGCGGGCCTGCCCGGGTTTCCAGCTGCGTCAGCCCGTCCGGTTCCTGCGCCACCAGCCGGGCGGTCAGCACCGCCCCCGCCGCGCGCAGGCCAAGGGCCGGGGCCAGCGCCGGATCGGCCAGCGCCTGCACCGCCGGGCCTGCATGGCGCAACCGGCCCGCCTCGATCAGCACCAGCGTGGTGGCCAGCCGCGCCACCTCGGCCACCGAATGGCTGACAAACAGCATCGGCAGCCGGACCTCGTCGCGCAGCCGTTCCAGATAGGCCAGAATCTCGGCCCGGCGCGGGGCATCCAGCGCCGCCAGCGGTTCATCCAGCAGCAGCAGATCGGGGTCGGACAGGATGGCGCGGCCAATCGCCACCCGCTGTTTTTCGCCGCCCGAAAGCGCGGCAGGGCGGCGGTGCAGCAGGGTGCCCAGGCCCAGAAGCTCGGTGATCCGGCCCAGATCAGGCCCCGCCGCCCGGCGCGAAAACCAGCGGCCATAAAGCAGGTTCTGCCGCACGCTCAGATGCGGAAACAACCGGCCCTCCTGAAAGACATAGCCGATGCGGCGCTGCTGCGGCGGCAGCCAGATGCGCAGGCCTGCATCGAACAGCACCCGGTCGTTCAGCACGATGCGCCCGGCATCGGGGCGGATCATCCCGGCCACGGCATTGACCACCGTGGTCTTGCCCGCCCCGGACCGGCCGAACAGCGCCGTCACCCCGCCCGGCGCCTGAAATGCCAGATCCAGCGTGAAACCCGGCAGCTGATGCGCAATCTGCACCGACAGCGTCATGATCCTGCCACCCGCCGGGCCACCGCCCGGCTCACCCATTCCGACAGCAGCAGCGCCGCCATGGCGATCACGATGGCCACCACCGCCAGCCGCAGCGCCGGGCCTTCGCCGCCTGGCACCTGCAGAAAGGCATAGATCGCCGAAGGCAGCGTCTGCGTCTGGCCCGGAATGTTGGATACAAAGGTGATGGTGGCGCCGAATTCGCCCATCGCCTTGGCAAAGGCCAGAATGGCCCCCGCCACGATGCCCGGCAGGATCAGGGGCAGGGTGACGGTCAGAAACACCCAGAGGCGCGGCGCGCCCAGTGTGGCTGCGGCCTGTTCCAGCTTCGGGTCCACCGCCTCTATGGCCAGCCGGATCGCCCGCACCATCAGCGGAAAGGCCATCACCGCCGCCGCCAGCACCGCCCCGGTCCAGCGAAAGGCCAGAACGATGCCGAACCAGCTGTCCAGAGCCGCGCCGATTGTGCCGCGCCGCCCGAAGGTCAGCAGCAGCAGATAGCCCGTCACCACCGGCGGCAGGATCAGGGGCAGATGCACCAGCCCGTTCAGCAGCCCATGCCCCGGAAACCGCCCGCGCGCCAGCACCAGCGCCACCGCGATGCCGAAAGGCAGGCTCAGCAGGGTCGACCAGAAGGCCACCCGCAAAGACAGCGCCACCGCCTGCCATTCCTCGGGCGAAAGCCAATGTGCCGGAAACCAGTCTGTCATCTGCGGCGCAGCCCCGCGACGGCGGGCATGTGGCAAATCAAGGTGGGGTGATCCATGCGCGCTCCTGTCCTTCGCCGCAGTATAACCGGGCGGGGCGGCGGGGGCGCAAGCGTTATTTCTGCCGGGATATAGCGCCGCCCGGCACCAGCAAAGCCTCCAGCGCGGCGATCTCGTCCGCGCCCCCGGCCTCGGCCTGTGCGGTCAGGGCGGTGTAATGCGCCAGAACGGCCACGCCGGTATCTGTCAGCCGCGCCCCACCACCGCCCGGGCCACCCCGCGCGCTTTCCACCAGGGGCAGGCGAAAGGCCGCGTTCATTTCCTCCACCAGCGACCAGGCGCGCTTGTAGCTCATGGCCATCTCGCGCCCGGCGGCAGAGATGGAGCCGGTATCGCGGATGCGCGCCAGCAGCTCTGCCTTGCCGGGGCCGATCATGGCCCGGCCCGGAAAGACGACACGCAGGCGCAGCTGAAAAGGGGGTTCGCTCATGCTTCCATGATCGCTGGCACGGGGCGGCAAGGCAAGGGGGGCACTTTGGTCTTGCTTGGCAGCAGGGGGTCAAACCCGCTTCATAGGGCCAGCCACATCGGCGCCACCACAAGGGGAAAACCGATCCCGAACGGTGTCGCGCAGCGAAAGCGGATTGGCCGGGGCCTTGCCGCCCCGTCAGTTGAGGGAGGCGCAGATGATCTGCACGAATGATGCCCATGGCCATCAGGCCGTGGTCGAAGCTGCCTTGTCGGCCGGCGATGCCGCAAGATCTGCCATCGTCGCCAGCTGGAGCCGGTCTTGGCGGGTGCACGGGCTGGAGCCCGGCCGCCGCCATGCGGGTGACCGGCTGAGCGAATACGAACTGTCGCAACTCTGCGAGGGGCTGGGCCTGCTGCTGGCCACCGCGCGCCCGGTGCTGGACCGCCTGTTTCTTGCAGTGGGCGGGCTGGGCGCCTGTGTGGTTCTGGCCGATGCCCATGGCATCCCCGTAGAACGCCGGGGCAATGCCGCCGAAGACCCCGAGTTCGAGGCCATGGGCCTCTGGACCGGCACCCGCTGGTCCGAGGCTGCGGCAGGCACCAATGGGATCGGCACCTGTCTGGCCGAAGGCCGCCCGGTGACGATCTGCCGCGATCAACACTTCCTGTCGGCCAATACCGGGCTGACCTGCATCAGCGCCCCGGTGCATGATGCACAGGGCGCGCTGGTGGCGGTGCTGGATGTCTCGTCCGGTCGCCGCGAAACGGGCGAGGGGCTGGCAGGTCTCATCAGCCATTCGGTGACCGAGGCCGCGCGGCGGATCGAAACCGATCTGTTCCGCAGCGCCTACAGTACCGCCCGGCTGATGCTGGCGCCGGGGCTGGATCGCGGCTTGGGCGCGCTGCTGGCCGTGGATGCCGACGAGCTGGTGATCGGCGCCACCCGGGCCGCCCGGCAGCATTTCGGGCTGAAGGGCGATCTGTCGCGCCGCCCGGTGCCCGCCGCCGATCTGCTGGGTCTTGCTGCCCCCGCCACGCTGGAAGAAGGCGAACGCGCCGTGATGGCCCGCGCCATTGCCCGCGCAGGCGGCAACCTGTCTGCCGCCGCACGGGCGCTGGGGATCAGCCGCGCCACGCTGCATCGAAAACTGGGGCGGGCGGAATGATTTGCGCCGCGACCTGTCGCAAGGCTGAGACAGATCGCCCCGCGCATCGCTTGCCCCCCGGGTGACCGAATCACCCTCAACCGCCAGTTTGTTCATCATAGGCCGCGTGGAGGCGGCCGCAGAGGAGGAAGACCATAATGACGAAACTTGAAACATTCGATCTGACGGCAGCCCCGTTCAAGACCCGCTATGACAACTTCATCGGCGGGCAGTGGGTCGCCCCGAAATCGGGCCAGTACATGCCCAATATCTCGCCGGTCACCGGCCAGATCGTCTGCGAAGTGCCGCGTTCGAACGCCGCCGATATCGACGCGGCGCTGGATGCTGCCCATGGCGCCCGTCGCCGCTGGGGCGCCACCTCGGCCACCGAACGGTCGAACATCCTGCTGAAGATCGCAGACCGCATGGAAGCCAATCTGGAAGCCATCGCCATTGCCGAAACCTGGGACAACGGCAAGCCGCTGCGCGAAACGCTGGCCGCCGACATCCCGCTGGCCATCGACCATTTCCGCTATTTCGCGGGCTGCATCCGCGCGCAGGAAGGCTCGATCGGGCAGATCGACAATGACACCGTCGCCTATCACTTCCACGAACCTCTGGGCGTTGTCGGCCAGATCATCCCGTGGAACTTCCCGATCCTGATGGCCGCCTGGAAACTGGCCCCCGCACTGGCCGCAGGCAACTGCGTCGTGCTGAAGCCGGCAGAACAGACCCCGGCCTCGATCCTCTATCTGATGCAGTTCATCGAAGATCTGCTGCCGCCGGGCGTGCTGAACATCGTCAACGGCACCGGCATCGAGGCAGGCGCCCCGCTGGCGGCCTCGCCCCGCATCGCCAAGATCGCCTTCACCGGCTCCACCCCGGTCGGCAAGGCCATCATGAAGGCTGCCGCCGACAACCTGACCAACATCACGCTGGAGCTGGGCGGCAAATCCCCGAACATCTTCTTTGCCGATGTGCTGAACGAAGATGATGCCTTCTTCGACAAGGCGCTGGAAGGTTTCGCGCTGTTCGCGCTGAACCAGGGCGAGGTCTGCACCTGCCCGTCGCGCGCCCTGATCCAGGAATCGATCTATGACCGCTTCATGGAACGTGCCCTGAAACGCGTCGAGGCCATCGTGGCAGGCGACCCGCGCGCCACCAACACCATGATCGGCGCGCAGGCCAGCAAGCAGCAGTTCGACAAGATCAACAGCTATCTGGAAATCGGCCGCGCCGAAGGCGCCAAGGTTCTGACCGGCGGTTCCGCCAACAGCTTTGGCGGCGATCTGTCCAGCGGCTATTACATCCAGCCGACGATCTTCGAAGGCAACAACAAGATGCGGGTCTTCCAGGAAGAAATCTTCGGGCCGGTCGTGTCTGTGACCACCTTCAAGGATCTGGATGACGCCATCGAAATCGCCAATGACACCGTCTTTGGTCTGGGTGCCGGCGTCTGGAGCCGCGACATGAACACCGCCTATCGCGCGGGTCGCGGGATCGAGGCGGGCCGGGTCTGGACCAACTGCTATCACGCCTATCCGGCCGGCGCGGCCTTCGGGGGCTACAAGCAGTCGGGCATCGGGCGCGAAACCCACAAGATGATGCTGGATCACTATCAGGAAACCAAGAACCTGCTGGTCAGCTACAACCCCAACAAGCTGGGCTTCTTCTGAAAACTGCGGCGGGGGGCCTCTGCTCCCCGCCGTTCCAACCTTCGGGCGGGTTCAACCCACCAGCTCAGGCCGTCAGCGATGTGATCGCCAGCGATGTGCCCAGACTGGCCACCAGCACCATGATGGCAAACCGCCGGTCACGGTTCGAACTGCGCCGCAAGCTGCAGCTGGCGCATCCCACGCTGTTGCAAATGCAGACATTTTCGATCGGGGGGGATGGTTGCGCACGTCTTGGCATGATGCGGGTCTCTGGATGGAATCTGTCTGATGATTTTCATCCCGATTACGGCGAAATAGGGTCAGCCTGCCCAAATTTACGCAAGGTCATTTCACCTTGCCTTCTGAAAACCGTCACGCGGGCAGGCATCGCCCTTGGGGCCTGCCTTGCCCTTCGGCGCATTGCGGTCATTCCGGCAGCGGTCCGAACAATATCTGACCTCGTCCCACACCCGCTCCCATTTCTTGCGCCAGTCGAACGGGCGCCCGCAGCTGGCACAGATCTTCTGCGGCAGATCGGCTTTGCGGCGCATCTTCGGCATTACAGATCAAAGCTCAGCTGGCCCGCAGGCTGTGGCGCCCGCGCAGGCTGTGGCATCCGTCGATGTGCACGGTCGTTCACAAACCGCGGCTCTTTCGGGCTGGCATGGCGGTGCAACACCGCATTGCGCGCCGCCGCAAACCCCTCGGCCCGGCGCAGGCCAAAGATGATGTCCCGCGCGGCCCGGGCACTGCTGGCCGCATCCACCACGGGTTCGGGATAGCGCCGCCCCAGCAGATGCCGCGCGCCCTCCCACCGCCAGGGTTCCTGCAGGAACATATCGGGCACCGGCGCCAGTTCCGGCACCCAGCGCCGGGTAAAGGCGCCGGTCGGATCCTGATCCCAGCCCTGTTTCACCGGGTTATAGATGCGCGGCGTATTGATCCCCGTCACCCCCGATTGCATCTGCACCTGCGGCCAATGGATGCCGGGTTCATAATCGGTGAACCTCTGCGCCAGGATCGCGCCGCTGTCGCGCCAGTCCAGCCACAGGTGATAGGATGCACAGGCCATCACCATGGCCCGCATCCGGAAATTCAGCCAGCCGGTGGCGCGCAGATAGCGCAGGCAGGCATCCAGAAACGGCAGGCCGGTTTCGCCCGCCGCCCAGGCGGCCAGCCGCGCGGCCTCTGTCTGGCGCAGCCCGTCTGCGGCGCGGTGCAGGGCGCGGATCTCGATCTGCGGCTCATCCTCCAGCTTCTGGATGAAATGATCCCGCCAGGCCAGACGCGACTGGAAACTGCGCAGGCTGGCCGACCATTGCACCCCCGGCTTTTCGGCCTGCCGCGCGGCAGTGGCCTGCACCACCTCGCGCAGGCTCAGCGTGCCCAGCGCTATATGCGGCGACAGGCGCGAACAGGCCCGTTCCGCCGACAGCGGCGAAGACATGGCCTGCCGGTAGGGCGCGCCCCGGCTGGTCAGAAACCCGTCCAGCGCCAGCAGCCCCGCCGCCCGGCCACCGGCCTGGCGATGCGGGCAGGGGTCATCGGCCAGCCGCAGGCTGCGCGCCGTGGGGATGCCGCCCGGCTCCACATCCGGCACGGCCCGCGCCGCCCCGGGCTGCACCTGCGGGGCCGCCATGAACCCGTCCCGCAGCCCAGCCCAGCCTGTCCGCGCGGGCAGCCGCCGCACCACGCCCGATTGTGGCAGTTCCGTCCAGCGGATGCCCGCGCCCCGCGCCCAGGCCGCCACCCGGCGGTCGCGCGCCCAGGTCCACAGATTGCCGGTTTCTTCGTGGCTGATGATCTCGGTGATGGCATGGGCGCGGCACAGCCGGTCCAGCAGCGCCACCGCCTCGCCGGTACGCACCACAAGCGGCAGGCCCAGCGCAGCCAGACTGTCGCGCAGGCCAGTCAGCGATTCTGCCGTAAAGGCCCATTGCCGGGCCGAGGTATCGGGCAGCGCCCAATAATCGGGTTCCACCAGATACACCGGCAGAACCCGCCCGCGGGCTGCGGCCAGGGCCAGGGCGGGATGATCTTCCACCCGCAGATCGCGCTTGAACCAGACAAGAACATTCATGGAACACAGGTTTAGCGCAAGCAGCAGATTCGTAAAGGCCCGCCGGGGGGGCGGGCCTTGGTAAATCCACGAAATCGCGGTGATTATTGCGCCTTGGCCTGTAGCCTGCGCTGATGCAGCACGGGTTCGGTATAGCCCGAGGGCTGCACCCGGCCGTCAAACACCAGATCGCAGGCCGCCTTGAACGCCACACCGTCAAACCCCGGTGCCATCGCGGTATAGGCCGCATCGCCCGCATTCTGCCGATCGACCACCGCCGCCATCTTGCGCAGTGCCGCCATCACCTGATCGGGGCTGACCACCCCATGATGCAGCCAGTTGGCCAGCGCCTGCGAGGAAATGCGGCAGGTCGCGCGGTCTTCCATCAGCCCCACATCATGGATATCGGGCACCTTGGAGCAGCCCACCCCCTGATCAATCCAGCGCACCACATAGCCCAGGATGCCCTGTGCGTTGTTTTCGACCTCTTGCCGGATGTCGTCATCCGACCAGTTCGCCCCTTGGGCCAGTGGAATGGTCAACAGGTCATTCAGCGTGCCACGCGCGCCGCCCTGAGCGATTTCGGCTTGGCGGGCCAGCACATCGACGCGGTGGTAATGCGTGGCATGCAGCGTCGCCGCCGTGGGCGAGGGCACCCAGGCGCAATTGGCGCCCGCCATCGGATGAGCGATCTTTTGCGCCAGCATCGCCGCCATCAGGTCGGGCGCCGCCCACATGCCCTTGCCGATCTGCGCCCGGCCCGCGCAAGCCGCAGGCAAGACCGATATCGACGTTGCGTTCCTCGTAACTCTTGATCCAGGCCGCGTTGCCTTCATGTCGCCCTTGCGGATCATCGGGCCGGCTTCCATCGAGGTGTGAATCTCGTCGCCCGTGCGGTCCAGAAAGCCGGTGTTGATGAAGGCCACCCGCGATTTCGCCGCGCGGATACATTCCTTGAGGTTGACCGAGGTGCGGCGTTCTTCATCCATGATGCCCAGTTTGACCGTATTGGCGCGGCAGGCCAAGCACCTGTTCCACCCGGTCAAAAATCTCGGACGCAAAAGCCACTTCCTCGGGGCCGTGCATCTTGGGCTTGACCACATAGACCGAGCCCATGACCGAATTGCGCGCGCCATCCGTCTTCTGCAGATCATGCATCGCGCAAAGCGTGGTCAGGAAGGCATCCATGATGCCTTCGCCAATTTCGCGCCCGTCCTCGGTCAGAATGGCCGGGTTGGTCATCAGATGGCCCACGTTGCGCACCAGCATCAGGGAGCGGGCTTTCAGCGTCATCGTTCCGCCATCCGGCGCGGTAAAGCTCAGGTCGGGGTTCAGGCGGCGGGTAATGCTTTTGCCGCCCTTCACAACCTCTTCCGCCAGATCGCCCTTCATCAGGCCCAGCCAGTTGCCATAGGCCAGCACCTTGTCTTCGGCATCCACCGCCGCCACGCTGTCTTCGCAATCCATGATCGCCGACATGGCGGATTCCAGCCGCACATCAGCGATATGCGCCAGATCGGTGCCGCCGATGGGGCCGGCGTCGATCACCACTTCGATATGCAGGCCATTGTTCTTCAACACAAAACGATCGTTGGCGGGCTCGCAGTGCCGCTGTAACCCGTGAATTGGGCCGGGCGGGCCAGCCCGGTGGTCTGATGGCCCAGCTTGACCACCAGCGAACCGCCCACCACCGCAAAGCCCTGTGCCGCGCGCCAGCTGGCACTGTGTTAGCGGCGACCGCGTCATCCAGAAAACGCGCGGCCCCAAGCGATAACCCGTGCGCCGCGCGCCGCGTCATAGCCTTTGGCCGCGGCAGATCGCCCAAAGCATCGGTGCCATAAAGCGCATCATAAAGGCTGCCCCAGCGGGCATTGGCGGCATTCAGCGCATAGCGCGCATTCATCACCGGCACCACCAGCTGCGGCCCGGGGATCATGGCGATCTCTGGGTCCACATTGGTGGTTTCTACTGCGAAATCAGGGCCTTCCGGCAGGATATAGCCAATGTCGCGCAGAAAGGATTCATAGGCATCGGCATCAAAGGCCTGGCCTTTGCGGGCCTTGTGCCAATCGTCGATGGCCGTTTGCAGTGCCGCCCGCTTGTCCAGCAGGGCGCGGTTCTTCGGGCCAAGCCGTGTCACGGCATCGGCCAGGCCAGCCCAGAACCGATCTGCCGCAATCCCGGTGCCGGGCAGGGCGCGGCTTTCCACGAAATCGACCAGCCGGGCATCCACCTGCAACCCGTGTTTCGCAATCCGCTCGGCCATAACGTTCCCTTTCGCGCTGATATGGCGGGAGAATGGGGAAATTCTGCTGCAAGCGCAACAAAGCAGGCGGATTCATTTGATGGAACTGAAAGAAAACACCTTTCGGAGTTTTGATGTAATGCCGGGGCCCATAGCACTGGCATTTCGGGCAGGTCTGAAGGGCAGGATTGCAGGATTTCCTTCAAGATACTGAATCATAACATATTATTTCACTGCCTCTTTCCCGGCTATCGGCCCGTCATGGCAAAACCGCTCAGCCGAAATGCTGAAGTGCCTGGCTGCATTGCCCGCTGACAGCTGGTGAAATGGCCAGCTCAGCTAGCGCGGGATGGCTGGCTATCTGGGAGGATGGGATGAACGCAAAAGACCCGATCGTGATCGTTGGCGCTGCGCGCACGGCGATGGGCGGATTTCAGGGGGCGCTGGCCGGGCTGCGGGCCGCCGATCTGGGCGCCGCTGCCATCGGTGCTGCGCTGGACAGGGCCGGGCTGCCGCGCGCGGCGGCAGAGGAGATCCTGATGGGCTGTGTTCTGCCCGCAGGCCAGGGCCAGGCGCCGGCCCGGCAGGCGGCGCTGAAGGCGGGGCTACCTTTGGGGGCAGGGGCCACCACCATCAACAAGATGTGCGGATCGGGGATGAAGGCGGCGATGCTGGCGCATGATCTGATCTGCGCCGGTTCCGCCGAGGTGATCGTGGCAGGCGGCATGGAAAGCATGAGCAATGCACCCTACCTTCTGCCCAAAGCGCGCGAGGGCTATCGCATGGGGCATGGGCAGGTGATGGATCACATGTTCCTCGACGGTCTGGAAGACGCCTATGACAAGGGCCGCCTGATGGGCACCTTTGCCGAGGATTGCGCCGAGGCCTATCAGTTCACCCGCGAGGCGCAGGATGCCTATGCCCTGCGCCTCGTTGGACGCGGGCTGCAAGCGACGATCGCGGGCGGGGCCTTTGCGCCGAAGTAACCCCCGCCTGTTCCGGTCGCGAAGGCGGGCAGCCATCGCGCACCACCGACGAGCAACCCGGCAACGCGCGGCCCGACAAGATCCCGCCGCTGCACCCGGCCTTCCGCGAAGGGGGCACGGTGACGGCGGCCAATTCCTCCTCGATTTCCGATGGTGCGGCGGCGCTGGTGCTGATGCGCCAGTCGCAGGCCGAGGCGCGCGCGGCCTGACCCCGCTGGCGCGCATCACCGGCCACGCGCACCCATGCCGACCGGCCCAACCTGTTTCCCACCGCGCCGATCGGGGCGCTGCGCAAGCTGGCCGCCAGAACCGGCTGGGCGCTGGCGGATGTGGATATGTTCGAGGTGAACGAGGCTTTCGCCGTGGTCGCCATGGCCGCGATGCGGGATCTGGACCTGCCGCATGACAAGGTGAACATCCATGGCGGCGCCTGCGCGCTGGGCCATCCCATCGGCGCCTCGGGCGCGCGGGTGCTTGTCACGCTGCTGGCCGCGCTGCAAATCTAATCGGCCCTCGGCGCTGCTGCACATGGCGGGCGCCAGCATCGGCGGCGGCGAGGCCACGGCCATGGCCATCGAGCGGATCGGGTGACAGAGCACGCAGGTGCAAGTGCGGACCGGGCAGGGTAACATGTGCCTGCACCTGCCGCGCGGCGTGGATCTGCCACCTGTGCAATTTCAGGAAATTTGCGCAGCGGGCTTTCTTTGCCCGCTGTTCCGCATTATCCAGAGCGCGTCGAGTCGTTCCGGGCGCCCTGCGCCCATGCAGAACGACAGGCCCTACGCTCAGCTGGTAGAGCACCTGATTTGTAATCAGGGGGTCGGGGGTTCGAGTCCCTCTGCGGGCACCAATATAATCAATGGGTTATTCGGTGTTTTCGGTGAATTAACTGCAGCGTAGCCCAATCCGGGGAACAGCAGGGGAACGGGGCGCCACCTTTATCGGGTTCGTGGCCGAGACGCATAATGTGGGTGTGGCCCATATTATGAAATCGCAGCGCGGCAAAGGTGGGGCAACGATCGATCACTGGCAGATCGCTCTGGCCTACGCGGCACCAGGCTGCCGGGCGCCGCGCCCCTCACCCTTGGCCGCTGCGACAATGCTTGCCAGCCATTCCGCGGCACGTTCGGCAGCTCGCCGTTCCAGTTCACGGCAAAGAAACTCCTCTGCGGATTCATCATCTGCCCCGCTCTGGCGGCAGCGCGCCAAATAGTCCGCTTGTTCCTCTGGGGTCATCATGGCCTAGTCCTTGCTGATCGCTGCGGCTTCCAGTGCGGCCACACGTTCGCTCAACCACAGCAGCGCGATCTGCGTTGCCGCTTCGCTTTGGACCGCCTCAAGGTCCACTGCGTCGGCTGCGATGCCGCGGTCCTTGAGCGTTGCAGCGGCAATGTCGCGTGCCGCTTGCAGGCCTTGACTGGCAGCGCTGCTTCCGCTGGCCAGCCAGGCGCGGATAGCTGGGAATTTCCATCACCATTGCCCCCCGTCCATGTATTGCACTGCACCGGGCCGGGCAGAGAAAGCCAGATCCACCAGCAGGCGCAAGGCGATGCCATCGGTCTGGAAAATCTCGCGCACCGGGTCTGCCACTGCTGCCACGTCCGAGACGATTTCCACTGGTTCGTCGCTCATGTGCAGGATCGCCGCGATGGTGGTTGTTATATCCAGATCGCCGCCTGTGCCAAAAACAAGCCCAGTCGGATCAATTGCAACGATACGCCCCGCCGGGATATGCAGCGAAGCAAGCACCGGCCAGGCAAGCAGCGGGTGCCGAAGCTGCACTGTGGCAGCCGTCTTCGGGTCGGTTGCAATGATGATCTGCCCCGAACCGCCAGCGTCGGCCAGCGCACCTGCGAGCGCCTCCAACGCCACTGCCAGATCGGCCAATGTATCAATCGGCGTCAGGCCGTGCAGCAGCCCAGCCACGCGGTCGGTATCGGCTGCTGTGGTGGCAAACAAGGCCGTATCGAAGGCCGCAGCGGCGCGGCGCTGAAGCATCAACTGGAACAGCGCTTCAGCGCCGGCCATGGCGGGCAAGGCTGCGGGTGACTGGCCGGGCGATCGGCTGCCCACCTGCTGCAAGCCGGGCCAATGGTGATTGCAGCGGTAACACCCGAGTTCACGGGGATCGGATCGGCCTCGCCAACCCACTGCGGCACGCTCTCCGTGGCAGCATCGTAGGGCACCAGCACGGAACCACCCTGCGCCAGTTGCACATCGAGACAGCGCGCCAGGATTCCTGCACCTGCAGACTGCGGCAGGCTGGAAAGGAATTGGCCGACAGAGGCGCCAATCAGGGCGCCGTGATCGCCCGTCGAACCCGGGCCCTGCGCTGCCCTGACCACCGCACGGCTTACCGGATCGCCCGGCCATAGGCTTGCCGCCACCTCGTCTGCGGAATTGATCTTCCCTGCGTTCGCGCGGGCAACGAACTCTGCGAAGCACGCACGGATTACGGGATCGGCCGTGATGCCCCGCCGCGATGCGCGGGAAGGATCACGAAGCGCGCGGGGCGCGGGGGATGCGATGTTGCTCATGGGTCGATTCTATGGTTCTGCGCAAGCCATGTCCCGTAACGCGTAACGGAAAAATCACTGACAAAGCTGGAAATTATGCGCGATACCGCCGCCCGATAGTCCGCCTCCGTCGCGTCGGCAGAGACATGCCCGGCAGCAACGAGGGCGGCGCGCAACTCGACCTCTGGAACCTGGATCTGCCAGACCGCCAAGCCATACCGTTGAGCCGCTGCTGAAAAACCGCCGCCGTTGATCTGCGTTATCTGGCTACGCGGGCGGCCCCCCGTTTTCAGGAAGCACAGTATCCGTAAATCAGGTTTTGCAAACGCGGAACGAGACCCGCTATCCTCTCGTCTCGCCATCCCAGGTTTTTGACCCTCCCCCCCCTGACCTGGTGGCGTGGTGCCTTCGCGCGCGTTGCGCACGCGTGCGAGCGGAAGACGGATTTTTTCTGCTGGTGAAGCGTGGCCAGCCCAAGCCTTTCCGATAGGTGGAACCCCCGCCCGAAGGGGGGTTCCAACCCTATAGGGGGTATGGGGGTTTTGCAGCACCCACGTTCAGCATAGGTTCGGCATAGGTTCAGCAGGTGGTTCAGCAGGGGGTTTTGCATAGGTTCAGCACCCCTCAACAAAGGGTTCAGCAGGGGCATTGCAGGCCCGAACGATGCGCTTTGTCTGCTTGGAAGGTGACGCGTGACCGCCTAGAATTTCGACAATCTCGCCCTTGAAGAACAGCCGCTCCATGGCGGCATGGAGGTCTTGCTTGGAAAGCCCATCGGCTGCGCCGCTGGCTGCGAAGACCTTGGGCGCATAGCCCTGCGCTTGGGCAGATTGAACCGCGCCGGGTTTGCCGGAGGCTAATTTCGATTAGTTACGCGGCGATGGCTTCGGTTTCCAGAGCGGCGTAGAAGTTGGCCTCGGCTTCCGCGGGCGGGATGTTCCCGATGGGCGCCAGCAGGCGGCGGTTGTTGAACCAGTCGACCCATTCGAGGGTTGCGTATTCGACGGCTTCGAAGCTGCGCCACGGACCACGACGGTGGATGACCTCTGCCTTGAACAGACCGTTGATCGTCTCGGCCAGCGCGTTGTCATAACTGTCGCCGACGCTGCCGACGGAGGGTTCGATGCCTGCTTCTGCGAGGCGCTCGGTGTAGCGGATGGACAGATACTGGCTGCCGCGGTCGCTGTGGTGAACCAGTCCCATGCCCTTTGCCGGGCGGCGATCATGCACCGCCTGTTCCAGGGCATCGAGGACGAACCCCGCATGCGCCGAGGTGCTGACGCGCCAACCCACGATCTTGCGGGCGTATGCGTCGATGACGAAGGCGACATAGACGAAGCCCCTCCAGGTGGCGACATAGGTGAAGTCGCTAACCCAGAGCATGTTCGGCGCGGGCACGCGAAACTGGCGGTTAACCTTGTCCAGCGGGCACGGTGCCTTCTTGTCCGGTATCGTCGTCCTGTGCGGCTTTCCACGGATAATCCCTTGAATACCCATGCTCTTCATGAGCCGTGCCACCGTGCACCGCGCGACACCGAAGCCCTCTCGGCCAAGCTGTCGCCAGACCTTCCGGACACCATAGACCCGCCAGTTCTCCTCGAACACGCGAAGGATCTCGGGCGCGCAGCGCTTCGTCCCTCGCTGCCCGATCAGACCGCCGAGACGGATCGGCCCGCTTCGCCAGATGATCATAGTAGGTGGACGGGGCGATCGGCAGCACGCTGCAGATCGGCTCGACCCCGTGCGCATTCCGATGCGCGTCGATGAATCCCACCATCACTTCGACCGGCGGTCGAGCTCCGCCATCGCAAAATACGCTGACGCTTTGCGAAGGATCTCGTTCGCCTGGCGCAGTTCGCGGTTCTCCCGCTCAAGCGCCTTCATCCTCTCGGCCATATCGGTCGGGACGCCTGCTCGTTTGCCGCTGTCGACCTCGGCCTTCTTGACCCAGTCGTTCAGCGTCTGCGGCGTGCAGCCAATCTTCGCCGAGATTGACATGACGGCCTGCCAGCGGGAGGCGTGCTGGCCCTCGTTATCGAGAACCAGCCGCACCGCCCGCTCGCGCACCTCAGGGGAAAACTTGTTCGTGGTCTTGCTCATGATGCTCCATCCTACTCAAGAGTTGGAGCCTCCGGCAAACCCGGCGCGGTTCAGATTTCACGAAGCGGTTTTGTTTGGTGAAGTCGTCCAACAGCGAGAGGAACACCCGTTCCGCCTTCGCATCGCGGGCCACACGATCAAGCCCTGCCTCGGGTGCATCAGCCACAAAGACGCCGCTGCGCCATGTCACCGGGATCTCTTGGCCGGTCGGGCCATAGTTCGATTTCATGGACCGCAGAACCCGCGCATCCGGGTTTTCTTCGTGCCCCTCGCCAGTCTTCTTCCTCTCGAAATAGAGCCTCGCCCGTGCGCTTGCGCTCCAGGCGACGTTCCCCGAGTCACCAGATCCTGTGCTCATGCCCGCACGGGAAGGATGCGCCAGAACCACAAGCGCGCAGTCTTGCCGGATCGCCAGGCCTTTCAGGATACCCATGAACTGCCGCACCTGTGCCTTGTCGTTCTCGTTGCCTGGGAACAGATCGGCCAGCGTATCCAGCACCAGCAAGGAGGGCTGCAGATCGCCAAGCAAGGCGTCCAGCTCGTCGCACAGGGCGGAGGGGGCAAGCGGGAGCTATGCGGGAATTTGGGTGATGGCGTGATTTGAAAGGCGGCGTATCGTGGCAGGTGATCAAGCCAGCCAGAACCTCACGAGGAGCGATACGCCATGAAAGAAGATACAACGATCCTACCCTTTCGCCAATCGGAATCGGTAGCGGACCCTTTGACAGAGCTTGCACGGGAAGGCGCACGCCGGATGCTGGCAGAAGCGTTGAAAGCGGAAGCTGATGCGTTCGTCGCCAGTTTTGCACATGAACAACTGGAGGATGGGCGTCAGCGGATTGTGCGGCACGGATTTGGCCCTGAACGGCAAATCCAGACGGGGATTGGTGCTCTGGATGTCCAACGGCCCAAGGTGCGCGACCGGCAGGCGCCCTCTGGTGAGGCAGAAAAGATCCGCTTTACCTCAAATATACTGCCGAAATGGGCGCGCCGATCGATCAGCTTGGATGCGCTGCTGCCTGTTCTTTATCTGAAGGGCATTTCGACCGGCGATTTCCAAGATGCGCTGTCCGCGATTATGGGGCCGGATGCGCCAAATCTGTCGCCGAGCGTGATCACGCGACTGACGGCGGGATGGCAGGTGCAATATGATGCCTGGGTACGGCGTGATCTTTCTGCCCGGCACTATGTCTATATCTGGGCAGATGGCGTCTATCTTCAGGCGCGCATGGAAGAAAACGCTGAGTGTATGCTGGTGATAATCGGCGCGACACCTGAGGGTAAAAAAGAGCTGATTGGCTTTCAGGTCGGCCTGCGAGAAAGCGCGCAAAGCTGGCATGAGTTACTGAACGACATCAAAGGCCGCGGGCTTTCCACCCCACCCGAAATTGCAGTGGGTGATGGAGCCATGGGGTTTTGGAATGCGCTGGACAGAGCGTTTCCAAGCACAAAGCACCAGCGGTGTTGGGTTCATAAAATCAAAAACGTGCTGAACTGCTTTCCCAAGCAGATGGCCCCGGCGGTGAAATCAGATCTGGACGATATTCAGCATGCCGAGACGCGTTCGGCCGCAAAAGCCGCACTGGAAATATTTACCGAAAAGTATAGGCTGAAATACGAGAAAGGCGTGACTTGTCTGGCCAAGGACCCTGAGGCAATGCTGGCATTTTTTGACTTCCCAGCCGACCACTGGGGCCATCTGCGCACATCAAACCCAATTGAAAGCGTCTTCGCTACGGTGCGGCACAGAACGGTCCGCACCAAAGGCGCGCTGTCACAAAAGACCGCAAAGCTGATGGTCTTCACCCTCATTCAGGCCGCATCAAAAAAATGGTTGCGTCTCAAGGGCAGAAATCAGTTGCCAAAAGTAATCGAAGGAATCAAATTCAACGACGGTGTCGAAGTGACCGTTGACACCGAAAACCGCGCCGCCTGAGAATGCGCGTCACCCAAATTCAAGCATAGCTCGGCAAGCGGTGCTGATGGCCCTTCTTGACGCGCCAGAATGGCATCTTCACCCGCAAGGCTGCGCAGGGTGAGCTTGTCCATATCGGCAAGCTCAATTGCCTCGTGGCGCGCTATGTCGGCAAGGCGGCGGTGCAGCTCGTCCTTTTCATCTTCGGCTGATAGGAAGACGGCTTTGCCTGCCGCCGTGTCACGACCAAGCCAGCGCCTGCCCGTAGCAACGCAAGCTGCCAGCTGCAGGGCAAGAAGGGATTTGCCCGTGCCGCCGTCGCCATAGAGCAGTGTGACGCTTCGGCATGGCACCAGCTCTGGCACCAGCCATTGCCTTTCCGGCACCTCACAGCCCTGCAGCGTGGCAGCGGAGAAGAAAGTGCTGGCGCGATCCGGTTCGGGCCGGATCACGCGGGGCGCTGGCTTGCCGTTTCCGCCGGGAGGTTCACGCGGCGCGGCGTCCGTTTCCCCTGGTTCGGTGAATGGTGCGTAGGCCTCATCCGGCAATGGCGGCGGGCAACCGTCATCTGCGCTTCGGTCGGGCTGCAGCTCATCGAAGGGATCACCGCCGCTAAGGCGCCGGTTCATGTCGGCAAAGACATTCATGCGGCCACCCCTTTTGCGAATTGCAGGAAGGCCTGTCGATCGGCCTTGCCCATGGCCTGAAATGCCGCCAGGCAATAGGCCCGCAGTTCGGCGCGATTGGCGATTGAAGCCCACCACTGCGCCTCGTCCAGAGGGTCTATCAGGGGCGGCAGGGGGTAGCCGGCACCTGTGAAGACCGCGTTGACCACGGCCTCTGCCTCTTCGGGCAGAAGCGCAGTTACAGCGGCCCCGGCAAGCCAGCGCCTTTCGTCGCGCGTCAATCGCGCAACCCAGACCGCCGATGCCTTGGCCCAGCCCGTCTTTTCCCCGAGGGTCAGGGCATGACAAAGAACCTTGGATGCCCGCTGATGGCGATCATCAATCAGGATGAACCCCCACCAGTTGCCGGGCTTCTGCCCAGAGCTGCGGACTCTCTTTCTCGGTCTGGCTGGCGCTTTCTCCGAAGTTGCACCAGGCAGTGATCTTCATCGCCCAATCGGCCGCGCTCAGGCTCGGCGCTTCCATCAGACGCTTTTCCAGAGCAACCCGCGCCGCCCATTCCTGCTGCCCCTCGGCATCGTCACCAGATGCGGCAAAGGCCGCTTCCTCTGCGATCTTCGCTGCCTGCCATTCGCGGAACAGCGCGGCAACAGGGGTTTGCTCGCCGGGCAGGTTCTGCTTGTCCAGGCCTTCGGTCAGGGTGTGGCCCAGATCGGTCAGCGCCTTTATGAGCGAAACCGCGATGTGCTTCTGGTCGGGATAGTCGATCACGGCATTCAGCGCTTCGGCCAGGCAGGTGGCTTCCAGCGCCTTGCGCCGCATGTATTCGAGGTGGTTGGCCAGATCGGTGGTCATGCCCGACCCTCCAGCCCTTGGGATGCCTGATAGGCAGTGATGCGGTTCTGTCCTTCCATAACCAGCCGCTCCACTTCCGCTTCGCAGCTCAGGCGCTGCGCAAGGACCATCACGGAGCCACCAGATACTGCGAGGAATTCGTGCAGGGCGGCAAAGGTCTTGCCTGCGGCTTCGGGATCTGCGCTGGCAGTGCCCTCGATAAGGCGCCTGCCGGTCACGGCGATGGCTGCAATTGCAGCAAGCAACTCTGTATTCGTGGCTTCGTTGCTCATGCTGCACCGCCGTCCATGGCATCAAGGGCTTCTGCCAGCGCGGCGCGGGCTTCAAGCCGGTTGGCCTCTGGCAGGTTCGGGGCTTCGGTCGCATCGAGGGCCAGAAGGATCATGTCGCGGATGACATGCAAGCTGGCATCGCAGGCGATCTGTTCGGGGCTTGCGCTTTGAATGCTCATGCCGCCACCTCGCGCGAATTGAGCCAGGCCACCACATCGGCTTCGCGCCAGTATTTCAGGCGACCGATGACCGCGGGGCGGGGGAAGCCAAGCGCCGGGTTCTTCTGCCAGCGATAGAGGGTCATTTCCGACACATCGCCGCACAGCTTGCGCACCGCAGCAGAAGGGATGCGCTTTTCGGGATGCTCCATGATCGGGGATTGCGACTCACTCCGCTGCATGTGACGATGCCTCCGGCTGGTTTGCCTCTTGGTGAGCCTTCCCGGCGGCGGGGGTGTTGACGCCAATCTCGGCCCCCGCTGCCTCCGCCAGGATCATCGCCACATGGGTGTTGAATGAACGCCCCGCGCGGATGGCTTGGATTTTGACTTCGTCTCGCACATGCACCGGAAGGCGGATCGTCGTAACGATCACCCCTTCGCCGCTGCGTGGTTGGATAGTGGACACAGTTTTGCCTCCTTGATTTCACAGTAAAGTCAGAATGCGCCGTGAAAGCATTGACTGTCAACCCTTGGCTTGCACAGTGAAGTCAGATTTCCAGAGGTGAAGAATCATGGTCCAAGGACGAACAGGAACGGGCAGTGTGGTGCCGCTCATGGTCAGGGTTCCTGAGGATCTTCGGGATCGCATCAAGGCTGCAGCTGATACTAACGGGCGCAGTCAGAACAGCGAGATCGTGGCAACGCTGGAAGAGAAGTATCCTGCTCCTGTTAGTGCGATGCCTGATCTCGCTGAGATTTACCGCCTCATGGACCGCGTTCACGAAGCAGCACCAGATGAAGACGAGCAAGACCGGCGGCTTGTGGATGCCAATCAGCTGCTTACCAAGGCTGGCGCCCCGATCATCCTGCGCTTTTCGACCGAGAGAGATGTTTGGGGAAACCGAGAAATATATATGTCTAGAGTGAAGGCCCAAAAATAAAAAGGCACCCGAGCCGTAATGCTTGGGCGCTCATGCAACTTTTCTCTGGAATTTTGATCCGATAAAGCTGTTCGCTACTGAAATGGGGTAGAACTAACTATTAAGTTAGGTCTCTCAAGAACAAAGACTACATCATTGCGCGTTAAGCTTGCCTCTAGGTTCTTTTGTAGCTCTGCTGACAACTTGTTGAAGGAATCGTTTTCCACAAAAACCCATTCGCGCCCGTCAAATCCGCTTATATATACGCCTGCTGCAGCATCAGAAGAGATAACAGCTGAAGCAACGTCAGCGGACACGATCTTTTTAAAAGCTGAAACTATCTTCTTGTTCTCAATTGGACCAGGTGCGTAACTGACAAAACTGACAAGAGGTTGTGCCGCAGCTCTAGCGGTGGATTGCACAAGGCGATCCAGTTGGTCTTTTGCATCTGTAGATGTTGTGGAAGCCATGACTGCAGCTGCCTTTGCCTCGTTCATGAGGCTGGAAAGCCTATCAAACTCTCTAGGCAACCATACGAAGGTAGGGACTGCAACCAATCCGATTGCAACCACCCCGCCAGCAAAGGTCGCCGACGCTTGTGTTAACCAATCATTCCACTGCATTTGCCCAGTCCCCGAGCATTTACTCACCACTCAACTATCATACCCTCAGCAGATAGTAGAACGCAAGCACGTCCCGATATGGTTCCGTGATCGTGGACCGCCCAGGGTGCAGGCTTTGTTCGGAGCGCAGCGCCTAACCCCTGAGCCAAACCACTTTCTCTTCCTTCCCATCCACCAGCTGCGCCACGAAGCCTGCCCAGGCTTCCAGCGCCTGCCGCTTCTCGTCGGCATAGTCGTGCCGCTGGTAGACCGCCACAATCCCGCCTCCGGTGCCGCTGACATGGTTCAGGACGGCTTCTGTGATCCGCACGGGTATGCCCGCCCGGGCCATGCCGGTGGCGGCCGTGCGGCGAAGGTCGTGAAAGGTCCAGTGCGGGATTTCTACCGGCTCGCCGCGTTCCTTGGCCGCGATCCGCGCCATGGCTGCGGCCAGATGCCCGCGCCCCTTCGAGAAGCCGGATACTGGCGTGGTGCCGGTGGTGGTGAAGATGAACCACACCTTGCCTTCCTCGTCGGTATTGCGGGCGATGCCATCCAGCACCGCCTTCGCTGCGGCTGACAAGGGCACGACATGCGCGCGGCCGTTCTTGGTGCGATCCGCAGGAAGGTGCCAGAGGTCGCCCCGAAGCTCGGCATCCGTCATCTGCGCCACCTCGTTCAGCCGCTGGCCAGTCAGCAACAGCATTCTGGCAAAAGGCCCCCAGGGAAAGGGCTCGGCTTCGGTGGCAGCCCAGAGCCAGCGAATTTCGTCATCGGTCAACACCCGGTCGCGGGCGTTTTCCTTGGCCGGTGCCTTGATGTTCAGTGTCGGCGGCACCTCGATCACTTCCCGCGCTGCGCACCAGTTGAAGAACCCCGAGAGATAGGCCCTGACGCGGTTTGCCGTGGTGGCCTTGCCGTCATCAACCAGCCCGTCGAGAAGATCCAGCACATCGCGCCGCGTGATGCTGCGGATCGGCCGGTCACCCCATTTCGGGATCACATAGAGGTCGAACGCCCGGCGCACATCGGTGCCGCTGCGCAGGCCCGAAAGGTGGCGCTTGTCATACTGGCCGACAAGGGCGCTCACCATGTCGCGTGCGTCAGCCTCTCTGGGGGCCTTGGCGGCCCGAAGCTCTGCCGCCGGGTCTTTCCCCTCGGAAGCCCCGGCAAGGGCCTGCCGTGCCCGCTGGCGGGCCTCTGCGAGCGTTAGGACAGGGTAGGGGCCAAGCGTCATCCGCCGATGCGTTCCGCCGTGCCGGTATCGCACCTGCCAGCCCTTCTTGCCGGTCGGCTGAACCACCAGGTAAAGCCCGGTGCAGAGGCTGTCGGGGATCTCTTGCCGCCGGTCGGTGGGCTGCAGCTTTTCGACGGTCGCGGCGGTAAGTTTCACGGCTGGCGGTCCATTCTGGGGAACGATCTGGGGAACAGAATCAGAGATAGGCATTGACTGACACTGTTACGTCATGCTGCCATAATCCGCCAATAATCCTTTACTTTCAAGTATGTTGGTGGTTGTTGTCGGTGCCTCGTGTTTTGCGGTGTTTCGCATACATGGCTGATTTGTAATCAGGGGGTCGGGGGTTCGAGTCCCTCTGCGGGCACCATTACCCATGTAAAAGCTCTTGGAATATGTGCGGAATGCCCCGCCTACCGGAGCTGCGGGATACTTGCCAAACCACGAAACGGCGGTTGGGGCGACACTGGCGCCGATCAGTCTGCCGGTCAGCGGATGGGGCAGGGCAATGTCAGGTCAGCAGGGCGGAAAAGCCGACGATCAGGATGCCCACGGTCACATTCATGAACAGAAGGCCGCCCAGAAAACCCATTGCATTGAGCATGATGTTGGAACGCTGCATCTGCTGTCTCCGCTGACTGGTTGAACTGGGGTGCAAACGCCGCAGGCGGATTTCCGTTCCGCCATCAGCGATATTTTGCCGCAACAGGGGCTTTGCGGGGGCTTGCATCATGGCGCCGTTGCGGGCCAGAGGAAGAGGCATCATCCAGCAGGAGCGCAAGGCATGACCCCCGCCGCCCGGCTTTCGGCCGCCATCGAGATCCTTGACCGTTATCTGGCGGGCACCCCGGCCGAACAGGCGCTGACGAACTGGGCCCGCGCCAGCCGCTTTGCCGGATCGGGCGACCGCAATGCCATCCGCGATCTGGTGTTCGATGCGATCCGCTGCCGCCGCAGCTTTGCCGCATTGGGCGGGGGGGAAACCGGGCGGGGGCTGATCCTGGGCGGGCTGCGGGCATCCGGCGTGGCGCCGGAGGCGCTGTTCACCGGCGAAGGCCATGCGCCGGCGCCGCTGAGCGCGCAGGATGCCGGGCAGGCCGCCGAAGGCCATGCGGCGCTGGATCTGCCGGACTGGCTGCTGCCCGGTTTCACTGATGCCCTGGGGGCCGATCTGCCTGCGGTGGCGGCCCGGATGCGCCATCGGGCGCCGGTGTTTCTGCGGGTCAATCCGGCCCGGGCAACGCCTGCTGCCGCGATGGCCGCACTGGCGGAGGAGGGGATTGCGGCAGCGCCACATCCGCTGGCGCCGCTGGCGCTGGAAGTGACGGAACATGCCCGCCGCATCCATGGGTCTGCGGCCTATCTGCAGGGGATGGTGGAGCTGCAGGATGCGGCCTCGCAGGCGGTGGTGGCGGCATTGCCGCTGACCAATGGCATGAAAGTGCTGGATTATTGCGCAGGCGGCGGGGGCAAGGCCCTGGCGATGGGGGCAATGGCGCAGCTGGATCTGTTCGCCCATGACGCCGATCCGCGGCGGATGCGCGATCTGCCATCCCGGGCGGCGCGGGCGGGGCTGAAGGTGGCGCCGCTGACCACGGCCGACCTGCCGCGCCGCGCCCCCTTTGATCTGGTTCTGGCGGATGCGCCCTGTTCCGGTTCGGGCAGCTGGCGCCGGGCGCCGGAAGGCAAATGGCTGCTGACCCCCGAAAGGCTGACGGCGCTGCTGCAGGTGCAGGCTGCGATCTTTCGGCAGGCCAGCGCATTGGTACGCCCGGGCGGCTGGTTTGCCTATGCCACATGCTCGATGCTGGCGGCGGAAAACGGCGCGCAGGTCGATGATTTTCTGGCCGGAACAACGGATTGGCAGCAGGTGTCGCGCCGCAGTTTCACCCCGCTGGACGGCGGCGACGGCTTTTTCATCGCGGTTTTGCAGCGGATCAGGTAAAATTCAAACGATCCCGTGCCTGGGCGGCCCAGCGGCATTAAGCGCAGGTTAACTATTTCCATGCCGAATGGTCCCGTTCGATTCCAAGGAGGATGTGGAATGTCAGGCAGGCCGGTATCGCAGCTGTCGGGCCAGGATCGGCTCGCACTCGCCCCGGCGCTGACACAGGCGGCGCGGGGGGCAGGGCGATCTGTCTGGGCCTTGCTGGCGGCGGCCACCGCCTGTGCGGTGACCGTCGCGCTGAGCCCCGATCCGGCCATCAGCCTGCCTGCCGGCATGGCCGGGGTGACATTCTGTATGCTGGTGCTGGTTCTGCGCGGCATCGTGCTGGTGGAACGGCTGCGCCAAAGGCGGCTGGAACGCGATCTGCAGGCGCTGATCGGGCATGATGCGGCACCCTGTTTTTCCACCGACGGGCTGGGGCGTATCGGATTTCAGAACCTCGCCGCAAGCGCCCGTTTTGGAAACCGTGACGGGGTGACGCTGATCGCCATTCTGGGCGATTGTTTTGCCAGCCCGGCCTCGGTGCTGTACCGGCTGCAAAGCCGCGCCCAGACGCAGGGCGCCGCCCGCGAGGATGTGGTATCGCGGCACGGCCATATCCGGCTGAGCGTGCATCGCATTGGCCGGACCGGGTTTCTGTGGCGTGTCGAAGAATTTGTTGATCGCACCGGCACCGGGCGCGGGGCAGAGACGCTCAGCCTGCCGATGCTGGTGGCCAACAAGGCGGGCGTGGTGCTGTTTTCCAATGTCGCCATGCGCAAGCTGCTGGGGGTTCGGCCCAAACGGCTGGGGCATATCTTTGCCGATCAGCCGCTGCGCAGCGGCGAAGAGATCGAGGTGGCCTCGTGCGATGGCCCGGTGCGGGCCATTCTGGCCGAGATCGAAGGCGCCGGAGAGCGGCGCGAAATCTATCTGATGCCCGTGCCGGACCATGGCGCCGGGGCCCATGCGATGACGGATTTCGAACAGGTGCCGGTCTGCCTGATGAAGTTTTCGACCGATGGGCGCCTGGATGTGGCCAATCGTGCCGCCTGCCTGGCGCTGGGCCTCGCGGCCGAGGATCATCCGGCCTTCCACGACCTGTTCGAAGGCCTGGGGCGGCCGGTATCGGACTGGCTGGCGGATATTGCGGCTGGGCGCATCCCTTCGGGGACAGAGGTGTTGCGGCTGCGCTGCACGGATCAGGACAAGTTCTTTCAGATCAACCTGCAGCGGATCGTGGAACGCGGCCGCCCGGCGGTCCTGGCATTGCTGAACGATGCCACTGCTTTGAAAAAGCTGGAAAACCAGTTCGTGCAAAGCCAGAAGATGCATGCCATCGGCCAGTTGGCGGGCGGGATCGCGCATGATTTCAACAACCTGCTGACGGCGATTTCAGGCCATTGCGACCTGCTTCTGTTGCGCCATGACCGCAGCGACCCGGAATATGCCGATCTGGTGCAGATCCACCAGAATGCCAACCGGGCCGCCAGCCTGGTGGGGCAGCTGCTGGCCTTTTCGCGCAAACAGACCCTGAAACCCGAACGGCTGGACCTGCAGGAGGTTCTGTCGGATCTGACCCATCTGCTGAACCGTCTGGTGGGGGAACGGATCGACCTGCGGCTGACCCATGCGCCGGATCTGGGGCCGATCCGCGCCGACAAGCGGCAGCTGGAACAGGTGGTGATGAATCTGGTGGTGAATGCCCGCGATGCCATGGCGGATGGCGGCACGATCCGCATCGAAACCGAGGCGCTGAGCCTGCCCGAAGATCTGCGCCGCGACCGTGCTGTGGTGCCTGCCGGCGAATATGCGGTGATCCGGGTGCTGGACACCGGCTGCGGCATCCCCCCCGAGCGACTGCAAAAAGTGTTTGAACCCTTCTTCACCACCAAACGGGTGGGTGAAGGCACCGGGCTTGGCCTGTCCACAGCCTATGGCATCGTCAAGCAATCCGGTGGGTTCATCTTCGTCGACAGCGCGCCGGGCACGGGCACGGTGTTCCATGTCTATTTCCCCGTGCACCGGGCCAGCGCCGCCGCCATCCCCCCGCGCCCTGTGCAGCGGCGACCACAGTTCCGCCAAGGCGAAGGCGTCGTGCTTCTGGTGGAGGATGAGGCGCCGGTGCGGGCCTTTGCCTCGCGCGCGCTGCGTCTGCGCGGCTATACGGTGATCGAGGCGGAAAGCGCAGAACAGGCGTTGAAGACCCTGGAAGATCCGGCGCTGGATATCGACATTTTCGTGACCGATGTGGTGATGCCGGGCATGGACGGGCCAAGCTGGGTCCGCCAGGCCCTGCTGAAGCGGCCCAATGTGCGGGTGATCTTCGTATCTGGCTATGCCGAGGATTGCCTTTCGGAAAATCAGGCGCGCATCCCGAATTCCGTGTTTCTGCCAAAGCCCTTCTCACTCAGCGAACTGACGGAAACCGTGCAGGGCCAGATCCACTGATCCGGTCAGCTGTGCGGCTGCCAGCTTCCGTCACAGACCCGGCTGTAAAGATCGAAATCCTTCGCGGCGACCTTGCGCAGCAGGCGGTCCGTCGCGGGATCAAGCTCCAGCGGCACAACAGGCGATACATTCAGCCGCGGCAGGATGATTTCACAATTCAGCCGCTCTTCCAGAAATTCGATCACTTCGCCGATCATTTCATAGCGGAACAACCTGTCTAGCCCACGATCCGCCTTGGGGGCCAGAAACTGCGATTGCGCACCGACGGCGGCATGGGCGGGCGGTGTATCGGCGCAGTAGTCGCGCACGAACTGATCAAAGCTCAGGCCGGCGGTGCTTTTCTCCTCGCGCCCCATATCCTCGCGCTGGCGATAGCGATACCAGCTGCCCAGCCAGTCGCGCGGCTCACGCATCAGGGCGATGACGGTGAAGTTTTCGCCCGCCACATTCTCCAGCCAGGGGCCGATGAACCGGTGATATTTGCGCACCGACGCATGTTTCAGCTGCGGTGGCCGCTGGATCGAGACATGGGCCAGTGATTCGAGCGCGGCTTCGATCGCCGTGGTGCCCGTCTTGGGGGTGGCGAGCATCGTGAGCTTCTGGTGCCAGAAAACCAGCATTCCTGCCTCCTGATCGGTATCCGCCCCCGTTGTGGAGGGTCTCGGTAAACTATCCCTTAACCAAACTGCGCAAAAACTGGAAGCACGGAGAAATGGATTGCAATGTTCTCGTTTTGATCGCATAAGATGAGAACAACGCGCGAACATCCGGCAGGTCCGGTGCATTGCTCCGCGTCTTCGGCTATGGGATAAGGAGCATGGAATGGCAACGGCAACCCTTCTCGACCTGAACGGAAAGCGCGACATGGACAAGCAGAAGGCGCTGGAAAGCGCACTGGCACAGATCGAACGGCAGTTCGGCAAGGGCTCGATCATGAAGCTGGGCGGGAATAACCCGGCGATGGATATCGAAGCCACCTCGACCGGCTCGCTGGGGCTGGATATTGCGCTGGGGATCGGCGGGCTGCCGAAGGGCCGCATCATCGAAATCTATGGGCCCGAAAGCTCCGGCAAGACGACCCTGACGCTGCATGTGGTTGCAGAAGAACAGAAAAAAGGCGGCGTCTGCGCCTTTGTCGATGCAGAACATGCGCTTGACCCGCAATATGCGAAAAAGCTGGGCGTCAATCTGGATGAGCTGCTGATCAGCCAGCCGGATACCGGCGAGCAGGCGCTGGAAATCGTCGATACGCTGGTGCGCTCCGGGGCGGTCAGCCTTGTGGTGGTGGATTCGGTTGCGGCGCTGACGCCGAAGGCGGAAATCGAAGGCGACATGGGCGATATGCAGATGGGCAGCCAGGCCCGCCTGATGAGCCAGGCCATGCGCAAGCTGACCGCCTCGATCGGCCGGTCGAACTGCATGGTGATCTTCATCAACCAGATCCGCATGAAGATCGGCGTGATGTTCGGCTCGCCCGGAAACCACCACCGGCGGCAATGCGCTGAAATTCTATGCCTCGGTCCGGCTGGATATCCGCCGCATCGGCGCGATCAAGGACCGGGACGAGGTTGTGGGCAACACGACCCGCGTGAAGGTGGTCAAGAACAAGGTCGCGCCGCCCTTCAAGCAGGTGGAATTCGACATCATGTATGGCGAGGGCATCTCCAAGACCGGCGAGCTGATCGACATCGGCGTGAAGGCCGGCGTGGTTGAAAAATCGGGTTCCTGGTATTCCTATGGCGATGAACGGATCGGGCAGGGGCGCGAGAACGCGAAGACCTTCCTGAAGGCAATCCCGGCGTCGCGCTGGAGATCGAAGACAAGATCCGCGCCGCCAACGGGCTTGATTTCCACATGACCGAAAACGCTGCGCCGAAGATGATGGTCGACATGTAAGCGCCTGCCTGTGCACAGGGCCGGCAAGCCAGGGCGTCGCGCTTTCGGCGGCCCTTTTCTGCATGGCAACGCGCGGTGCCAGCAAAGGTGGACAGGCCCGCCACGCGCGGCTAAACCGGCGCGACATTGCTTCCGCACTGACTGGAGCCTCGCATCCATGCCGTCGTTGAACGACATCCGGTCTACCTATCTCGATTTCTTCAAGCGCAACGGCCATGCTGTCGTCGACAGCTCTCCGCTTGTGCCGCGCAATGATCCGACGCTGATGTTCACCAATTCGGGCATGGTGCAGTTCAAGAACTGCTTCACCGGGGTTGAGACGCGCGACTACAAGCGCGCCACCACCGCGCAGAAATGCGTGCGCGCAGGCGGCAAGCACAACGATCTGGACAATGTGGGCTATACCGCGCGCCACCATACCTTCTTCGAAATGCTGGGGAATTTCAGCTTTGGCGATTATTTCAAGAACGAAGCGATCGCTTTCGCCTGGGAACTGCTGACCAAGGATTTCGATATTCCCAAGGACCGGCTGCTGGTCACGGTCTACCACACCGATGACGAGGCCGCGGCGATCTGGAAGAAGGTCGCGGGCCTGTCGGATGACCGGATCATCCGCATCACCACCAGTGACAATTTCTGGCAGATGGGGCCCACCGGCCCCTGCGGCCCCTGCACCGAGATCTTCTTTGATCACGGCGACCATATCTGGGGCGGCCCGCCGGGCAGCGCCGATGAGGATGGCGACCGCTTCATCGAGATCTGGAACAACGTCTTCATGCAGAACGAACAGTTCGAAGACGGCACGATGGTCGATCTCGACATGCAGTCGATCGACACCGGCATGGGGCTGGAACGGATCGGCGCGCTGCTGCAGGGCAAGCATGACAATTACGACACCGATCTGATGCGCAGCCTCATCGAGGCTTCGGCGCATCTGACCTCGGCTGATCCCGATGGCCCGGGCAAGGTGCATCACCGCGTGGTGGCCGATCACCTGCGTTCGACCTCTTTCCTGATTGCCGATGGGGTGATGCCGTCGAACGAAGGGCGCGGCTATGTGCTGCGCCGGATCATGCGCCGCGCCATGCGCCATGCTGAACATGCTGGGCACCCGCGACGTGACCATGTACAAGCTGGTGCCCGCGCTGGTGCGCCAGATGGGCACCGCCTATCCCGAGCTGGTGCGCGCCCAGAGCCTGATCGAAGAAACGCTGCGGCTGGAGGAAACCCGGTTCCGCACGACGCTGGATCGCGGCCTGAAACTGCTGGACGAAGAGCTGTCTGACCTGCCGGAAGGCGCCGATCTGCCGGGGCCGACGGCGTTCAAACTCTATGACACCTATGGCTTCCCGCTGGATCTGACGCAGGATGCGCTGCGCGAAAAGGGCCGGGCGGTGGATGTCGCCGGGTTCGATGCGGCGATGGAAGAACAGCGCAAGAAGGCCCGCGCGGCATGGTCCGGCTCGGGCGAGGCGAAGGATGCCGGTATCTGGTTCGAACTGGCCGAAAAGCACGGCGCGACCGAGTTTCTGGGCTATGACGGCGAAGTGGCCGAGGGTCAGATCCTGGCGCTGGTGAAGGATGGCGCATCCATTGGATCTTCGGATGATGCGCAGGGGGCGGTGGTCAATATCGTGGTCAACCAGACACCCTTCTATGCCGAAAGCGGCGGCCAGGTGGGCGATCAGGGCTGGATCCGCACTGATACCGGCCTGGCTCGGGTGACGGATACCCGCAAGGCTGCCGGTGTGGTCTATCATGTGGCCGAGATCGTCGAGGGCGCTGTGGCCCGTGGCCAGCCTGCCAAGCTGGAACTGGATCACGCGCGGCGCCAGGCGATCCGGGCGAACCATTCTGCCACCCATCTGCTGAACGAGGCCCTGCGCAATGTGCTGGGCGATCATGTGGCGCAGCGTGGATCGCTGAACGCCGCTGACCGGCTGCGCTTTGATTTCGCCCATGCCAAGGCGATGACCGCCGAAGAGCTGAAGACGGTCGAGGATGAGGTGAACGCCTATATCCGCCAGAACGGCGCGGTGGAAACCCGGCTGATGTCGCCCGATGATGCGCGGGCCTTGGGTGCACAGGCGCTGTTTGGCGAGAAATATGGCGATGAGGTGCGTGTCGTGTCGATGGGCCGTCTGGGCGGTTCTGGCAAGGGCATGGATCGCAACACCTATTCGATCGAGCTGTGTGGCGGCACCCATGTGCGGCATCTGGGCGAAATCGGCGCCTTTGTCCTGCTGTCGGACAGCGCCTCCTCCTCTGGTGTGCGCCGGATCGAGGCGCTGACCGGGCAGGGCGCCATGGCCCATGTGGCAGAGCAGACCAGGCTGCTGGCCGATGTCGCGGCCGTGCTGAAAGTGCCCGCCCCCGAACTGGCAGAGCGGGCGAAGGCCCTGCTGGACGAGCGCCGCAAGTTGGAGAATGAGGTTGCCAATCTGCGGCGTGAGCTGGCGATGGGCGGCAAGTCCGGCGGGCCGGAGGCGAAAGAGATTGCCGGGGTGAAATTCATCGCTCAGGTGCTGACCGGGCGTGTCCGGCAAGGATCTGCCGGGCTTGATCGACGAGATGAAGGCCCGGCTTGGGTCTGGCGCTGTGCTGCTGATCGCCGATACCGGCGCAAAGCCTGCGGTCGCAGCCGGGGTGACGGCCGATCTGACCAGCAGGCTGTCGGCGGTGACACTGGTGAAGGCCGCAGCCGAAGCGCTGGGTGGCAAGGGCGGCGGCGGTCGCCCTGATATGGCCCAGGCGGGTGGCGTGGATATTGCTTTGGCCGATCAGGCCATTGCCGCTGCAGAATCTGTTATCGGAGGTTGAATGATGCCCACCGCGCTCTGGATCGCTCATGTTCAGGTCACCGAACCCGAGTCCTATGGGAAGTATGCCGTAGCCGCAGGCCCGGCCATCGCAGCCCATGGCGGCAAGTTTCTGGCGCGCGGTGGCCGCCATGTGCAGCTGGAAGGCAACGACCGGCCGCGCAACGTGGTGGCGCGTTTCCCCTCGCTGGAACAGGCCGTAGCCTGCTATCACCGCGCCGAATATCAGGCGGCGCTGGCCCATGCCAAAGGTGCCAGCATCCGCGATCTGGTCGTGGTTGAAGAGGCTGAATAAGGAAAACGGGCGCGGTGGCAACACCGCGCCCCGATTCGATGCCGCAGCGCAGAACCCCCTTCATCTTTCTGATACATCGGCTAAACTGACCAAAATCAGAACCGAAAGGGCAGGGTTTTGGGCATCAGAGGCCGGAGTTTTGCGCGCAGGTGGGCGTTAATGTGCCGCTGGGCTGCTTATATCGGGAAGCCGATCTATCTTGAAGATATCGTCAGCCGCCCCGGCCATTCGCTGATCCATCAGAGCCATTGTGCCACGCGCTGCCATACCGCGATCAATGCGGATGGTTTCGGGATCGCCTGGTATGGTGACCGGCGCGAGCCCGGGCTTTACCGCGATGTCATGCCGGCCTGGAGCGATCCGAACTTGCGGTCTCTGGTGGCCTCGGTGAAATCGGGGCTGTTTCTGGCCCATGTCCGCGCCTCCACCGGCACGGCGACCAGCCGGAACAACTGCCACCCCTTCACTTTCGGGCGCTGGAGCTTCATGCACAACGGCCAGGTCGGCGGCTATGAGGCGTTTCGCCGCGATGCCGACATGCTGATCCCCGATGCGCTTTATCCGCATCGCAAGGGCGCGACGGATAGTGAGGCGCTTTTCCTCGCGGCGCTGGCAGAGGGGCTGGAGCAGGATCCGCGCGGTGCCATGGAACGGGCGGCTGCGTCCTTCATCCGCCTGTCGCGCCAGAAGGGCACTGCGCCGCATCTGCGGCTGACCGTCGCCATGTCGGATGGCGAAAGGCTTTATGCCATGCGCTATGCCACCGATGAAAACGCGCCCAGCCTGTACCACCGCTGGTCCGATACCCGCATGGGTCGCGCCATCGTTTCCGAACCGCTGGAAACCGATGAGGGCGACTGGCTGGAAATCCCGACCGCCAGCTTCTGCACCTTCGAAGGCCAGGGGTTGACGGTCGAGCCGTTCCTGCCTTGCCGTCTCGCGGCGGCGGCCTGAGGCAGCGGGGGTTTCACACCCCCGCACCCCCGTGGGATATTTTTCCAAGGTAAAATGAAGAAACAGCCGGGTATCCTCTGCGCGGTTTCCTTTCATCTTGGCGCAAATATCCCGGGGGGTGCGGGGGGCTGGCCCCCCGCTGGCCGGATCATTGCGTGCGCGACTGGCGCGCTTGCGTTCGTGCGGGTCAAGCTCGCGCTTGCGCAGGCGCACGATTTTCGGCGTCACCTCCACCAGCTCGTCATCGTCGATATAGGCGATGGCCTCTTCCAGGCTCATCCGCACCGGCGTCGTCAGGCGCACCGCTTCATCCGTGCCCGAGGCGCGCACGTTGGTCAGCTGCTTGCCCTTCAGCGGGTTCACTTCCAGGTCGTTGTCGCGGTTGTGCTCGCCCAGGATCATGCCCTGATAGACAGCTTCCTGCGCGCCGATGAACATCTTGCCGCGCTCTTCCAGGTTCCACAGCGCGTAAGACACCGAGGTGCCGTTTTCCATCGAGATCAGCACGCCCTGACGACGGCCCTGGATCGGGCCCTTGTGCGGCACCCAGCCATGGAAGATGCGGTTCAGCACGCCGGTGCCGCGCGTGTCGGTCAGGAACTGGCCGTGATAGCCGATCAGACCGCGCGAAGGCACATGGGCGACGATGCGGGTCTTGCCCACGCCGGCCGGTTTCATCTCGACCAGATCGCCCTTGCGTTCGCCGGTCAGCTTGTCGATCACGGCGCCGGAATATTCGTCATCCACATCGACGATGACTTCTTCGACCGGCTCCATCCGCACGCCGTTTTCTTCACCGAAGATCACGCGCGGGCGCGAGATCGACAGTTCGAACCCTTCGCGGCGCATGTTTTCGATGAGCACGCCCATCTGAAGTTCGCCACGGCCGGAGACGATGAACGCCTCGCCGCCCGGCGTATCTTCGACCTTGATGGCCACGTTGACTTCGGATTCGCGCATCAGGCGTTCGCGGATGACGCGGCTTTGCACCTTGCTGCCATCACGCCCGGCCAGCGGGCTGTCATTGATGCCGAAGGTGACCGAGATGGTCGGCGGGTCGATCGGCTGGGCCGGCAGCGCTGTTTCAATCGACAGATCGCACAGCGTATCGGCCACGGTGGCCTTGGTCATGCCGGCGATGGTGACGATGTCGCCCGCCACGGCCTCGTCGATGGGCTGCTGGCCCAGGCCGCGGAAGGCGAGGATCTTGGTGACGCGGAACTGTTCGATCCGCTCGCCCGTGCGGGTCAGCGCTTTCAGCGTGGCGCCCACTTTCAGCGTGCCCGCCTCGACCCGGCCGGTCAGGATGCGGCCGATGAACGGGTCTGCCGACAGCGTGGTGGCCAGCATCTGGAACGGCTCGTTCTGCTTGGCCAGCTGCTTGGGGGCCGGCACATGGCGCACCACCAGTTCGAACAGGGCGTTCAGATCCTTGCGCGGGCCATCCAGGCCCACATCGGCCCAGCCGGCGCGGCCCGAGGCATAAAGATGCGGGAAATCCAGCTGCTCGTCGGTCGGCGCCGAGGTTGGCGAACAGGTCGAAGACCTCGTTCAGGGCGCGGTCGGGTTCGGCATCCGGCTTGTCGACCTTGTTCAGCACCACAATCGGGCGCAGGCCCAGGGCCAGCGCCTTGGAGGTCACGAATTTGGTCTGCGGCATCGGGCCTTCGGCGGCATCCACCAGCAGAACCACGCCATCCACCATGTTCAGGATGCGCTCCACCTCGCCGCCGAAATCGGCGTGGCCGGGGGTGTCGACGATGTTGATGCGGGTGCCGTTCCATTCCACCGAGGTGGCTTTCGCAAGGATGGTGATCCCGCGCTCGCGCTCGATGTCGTTGCTGTCCATGGCGCGCTCGGTCGTCGCCTGATTGTCGCGGTAGGTGCCCGACTGTTTCAGCAGTTCATCCACGAGGGTGGTCTTGCCATGGTCAACGTGCGCGATGATCGCGATGTTGCGAAGCTCCATCGGAGGGGTCTCTTTTCTCTATCTGTGTTGCGCCGGCGCCTTACAGGAGCCTTGGCGGAAAGGCCAGTGAAACCTAACTGCCGCGGCAGATTCTAGCTGACCACATACCAGTCGCGGCGGTGGTTGATCGCGACGATGAAATTGAGGATTGCCGCCCCCAGGGCAGACCAGGCGACGCGGTCCGCCTCGATGAAGGCGAGGGCGATCAGGAACAGCGTCACGTCATAGCCAAGCTGGATCCAGCCCGCGCGTATCCCGGTTCTGTCCTGCAGGATCACCGCCACGATGGAGATGCCGCCAAGGCTGGAGGCGTGGCGGAACAGCCCCAGAAGGCCGACACCGCAGATCACCCCGAACAGGATCGCCGCCGCCGCCGGGTGGATGCCGTTCACCGGCACGAAAGGCGCCATGAAATCTGCCATCAGCGAAACCACTGTGACGCTGGCAAAGCTCTTGATGGTGAAGGCAAGGCCCTTGCGCCAGTAAGCGAACAGATAGAAGGGCAGATTGACGGTGAAGAAGGTGATCCCGAAGCCCCAGCCGGTGGCATAGGAGATCAGCAGGGCCAACCCGGCCGTGCCCCCGGTAATCAGCCCGGCGGTGCGCAGCAGGTGGATGCCAAGGGCCGCCTGAACCGAGGCAGCAAGCAGGCCCTGCACATCTTCAAACAGCGAATAATGCGGGCGGGATGGAAGGTCAGCGTTCATGACCTATTTCTGGCGCAAATGGCAGATTCGCACCATTGCCGATGCTGCGGGGCAGCACTGCGCCTGCGGCATGGCTCAGGTGGCGATATAGCGATCCCGGCGGTGGTTCAGGGCGATGACCAGATTGACCACCAGCGCACCGAGTGCCGACCACAGCACCGTGACGACATCCAGCAGCAGGAATGCCAGCCCGAATACCACCACATCGAACAGCAGCTGTGTCCAGCCCGCACGGAAGCCGGTCTGATCCTGCAGCCAAAGCGCCACGATACCAACGCCGCCAAGGCTTGCGCCGTGGCGGAACAGGGCAAGCAGGGCAGAGCCGGAGACAAAGCCGAAGAGCACGGCCCCAACGGCGGGGTTCAGCAGACTGAAGTCGATCAGCCGGGGCAGGAAGGCCGAGAAGACCGACAGCAGGGCCACGGCAATGAAGGTTTTCACCACGAAGGCAGGCCCCATGCGCTTATAGCCCAGCCAGTAGAATGGCAGGTTGATGACGAAGAACACCGCCCCGAAAGGCCACCCGGAAGCATAGGAGATCAGCACGGCAAGCCCCGCCGTCTGGCCGGTGACAAGGCCAAGATGGGTGAGGATCACGATCCCGAAGGCCGCCATGAAGCTGCCATAGGCGATGCCCTGCGCATCGTCGATCAGCGTATGGCGGGCGGGGTTTTCTGGAATGATCTCTGTCATGGCGAGGTGATGGCACAGCGGATGGCAGGCGGCAAGGGGTGGGGCAAGCGGCAAATCTTTTCGAAAAGATTTGCAAATTTCTTGCAAGAAATTTGCGCGGCACGGGCCGGAAATGGAAACGGGGGGCGCTGGCCCCCCGTTCATGTGCATGTCAGCCGACGAGGGCCTTGTTCAGATATTCGTCGACCTTTTCCAGATAACCCATGGTGGTGAGCCATTTCTGATCGGGGCCGACCAGCAGCGCCAGATCCTTGGTCATGTAGCCATCTTCGACGGCATCCACGGTCACCTTTTCCAGGGTGGTGGCAAAGCGCATCAGCTGTTCGTTGCCGTCCAGCTTGGCGCGGTGCTTCAGGCCGCCGGTCCAGGCGAAGATCGAGGCGACCGAATTGGTCGAGGTCTCTTTGCCCTGCTGGTGCTGGCGGAAGTGGCGGGTCACGGTGCCATGCGCCGCTTCCGCTTCCACGGTTTTCCCATCGGGCGTCATCAGCACGGAGGTCATCAGGCCCAGCGAGCCGAAGCCCTGCGCCACGGTATCCGACTGCACATCGCCGTCGTAGTTCTTGCAGGCCCAGACATAGCCGCCCGACCATTTCATGGCCGAGGCCACCATATCGTCGATCAGGCGGTGTTCGTAATGGATGCCTGCCGCCTTGAACTTGTCTTCGAATTCTTCGGCATAGACCTTGGCGAACAGATCCTTGAACCGGCCATCATAGGCCTTGAGGATGGTGTTCTTGGTCGACAGATAGACCGGCCAGCCCTTCAGCAGGCCATAGTTCATCGACGAGCGCGCAAAGTCGATGATTGAATCGTCGAGGTTGTACATGCCCATGAACACGCCCGAGGACGGGGCGGAATAGACATCGCGTTCGATGGTGGTGCCATCTTCACCGACGAATTTCATCGTCAGCTTGCCTGCACCGGGGAAGCGGAAATCGGTGGCGCGGTACTGATCGCCAAAGGCATGACGGCCCACCACGATCGGCTGGGTCCAGCCCGGCACCAGGCGCGGCACGTTCTTGCAGATGATCGGCTCGCGGAAGATCACGCCGCCCAGGATGTTGCGGATGGTGCCGTTCGGCGATTTCCACATCTGTTTCAGGCCGAATTCCTCGACCCGCGCCTCGTCCGGGGTGATGGTCGCGCATTTCACGCCGACGCCGTATTGCTTGATCGCCTCGGCGCTGTCGATGGTGATCTGGTCGTTGGTGCGATCCCGCTCTTCGATCCCGAGGTCGTAATACTTCAGGTCGATGTCCAGATAGGGGAGGATCAGCTTCTGTTTGATAAAGTGCCAGATGATCCGGGTCATCTCGTCGCCGTCGAGTTCGACGACCGGGTTTTCCACCTTGATCTTGGTCATGCGCCTGGCCTTTTCAGGTTGAGGATTCGGGTGATTGCTGCATAGCGGAAATTGCGATGCTTGGGAAGTGCGGTATGCCGTTGTATACTGATTTCATCAGGCCGTTGCGCAGATCATTGGCCAAGCTGCGCCGGGCCTTCAAAGTAAATGGATGTCTGCGCCCGGACCCAGTGCCAGATCCCCGGCGCCCCCCGCGCAACCTTGGCGCCGACCCGGGTTTCCAGCTGTTCCACCGTGACACGATAGGTGACCCAGGTGCCGCCGCCCGACATCAGGTTGGCCATCACCGGCTGCACCCGATCCAGACTTTTGGCAAAGACGGCATCGGGGGTTTCTGCAGCCTCGAATTCCTGCCAAAGAGATTTAAGATCGCGCCCCAAGGCATTGGGAAGCAATCCGAAAATACGCTCAGCTGCCGCAAGTTCCTTGGCCTGCGTATCTGCGGATCCATGCGCCAGACCATTGGCCGAATGGATCGGCACATCGCCCACGTCGATTTCCACCAGATCATGCAGCAGCAACATGCAGATGACCCGCGGCACATTGACCGCCTGTTTCGCGTGATCGGACAGGACCAGCGCATAAAGCGCCAGATGCCAGCTGTGTTCCCCTGAATTTTCGCAGCGCGACCCGTCGCAAAGTGTGGTGGCGCGCAGAACGGATTTCAACCTGTCTGCTTCTGCAAGAAAATCAATACAGGACAATAGGTTGCGATCCGTTCCTGATGTACTTTCACCATTCAGGAGGGCCGTTGCGAAGGTGTGAAACTCTGGCCATTCCTGCCGGAAACGCGCCGCGCGGCCGGTGGCGAGGTTGTCGCGCACCACATCCAGATGATCCTGAGCAGGGCCGGATTGCGCAGCACCTGCAAGATGGGCTGCGCGTGATCCAGGCATTTGGCAAAGCGGGCATCCGGGGTTTCCGCCGCCTCGAACTCGCGCCACAGCGCCAGCAGCGTGCCTGCCTGATCTGCGGGCAGCAGGCCGAAGATCCGCGCGGCAGCGGCATCTTCGGCCAAGGCAACCGCAGGCAGATCGTGATCAAGATGGATCGGATGATCGCCGGTGTCGATCTCTACCAGATCATGCAGCAAGCAATACAACTGAACGAAGTACATCA
>JAXHOJ010000020.1:0-6675 GCA_034519525.1 Gemmobacter sp.
GGCCTGAACTCGGGTGCTGCGCTTGTGACGGTGGTGGGCGTGCTGGTCGAGGTGCCTGTGATGCTGTCGCTGGTGGCCTTTGCCAACCGTACCCGGGAAAGGTTTCCGGGGTGAGCTTTCCGGTTGTCATCCATCATCACCCCGGCTGCGGCACCTCGCGCAATGTGCTGGGGATCATCCGGGCGGCGGGTTATGCGCCGACGGTGATCGACTATCTGGCCGAAGGCTGGACGCGGCCGCAGCTTCTGGCGCTGTTTGCCGCCGCCCATATCACCCCGCACGAGGCGCTGCGCCGCATCCGCTCCCCGGCCGAGGAAATGGGGCTGACCGCGCCGGGCCTTCCCGAGGATCAGCTGCTGGAGGCGATGATCGCCCATCCGGTGCTTGTGAACCGCCCCATCGTCTGCACGCCCAAAGGTGTGCGCCTCTGCCGCCCCTCTGAGCGGGTGCTGGACCTGCTGGCGCAGATGCCGCCCGGGCCGTTTGCCAGGGAAGACGGCCAATGGATCATCGACGCGGAAGGAAACCGTCTTGTCTGACACACCGAACATCGACGACGCCCTGTTTCCCGGCATTGACGACGGGGCCCTGCTGGCCCCGCCGCACAAGACCCACGCGCCACGGATCCTGATCCTGTATGGCTCGCTGCGTCCGCGCAGCTTCAGCCGCCTGTCGGGCGAAGAGGCCGGGCGCATCCTGGCGCGGCTGGGGGCCGAGGTGCGGTTCTTCAACCCCTCCGGCCTGCCGCTGGTCGATGACGGTGTGGACGCGAGCCACCCCAAGGTGCGCGAACTGCGCGATCTGGTGGCCTGGTGCGAGGGGATGGTGTGGTCTTCGCCCGAACGGCATGGCGCGATGACCGGCCTGATGAAAACGCAGATCGACTGGATCCCCTTGTCCGAAGGCGCCGTGCGCCCGACGCAGGGCAAAACGCTGGCGGTGATGCAGGTGTCGGGCGGATCGCAAAGTTTCAACGCGGTCAACCAGATGCGCATCCTCGGGCGCTGGATGCGGCTGCTGACCATCCCCAACCAATCCTCGATCCCCAAGGCGTTTCAGGAGTTTGACGAGGCTGGCCGGATGCGCCCCTCGGCCCTTTACGACCGGATCGTGGATGTGATGGAGGAGCTGATGAAATTCACCCTGCTGACCCGCGACCGCGCCGGCTATCTGGTGGACCGCTATTCCGAACGCAAGGAAAGTGCCGAGGCGTTGATGAAAAGGGTGAACCTGTCGGCGGCGACGTGAAGGGGGATCGCGGGGCATCTTCCCCACCCGGGGCAGGGCGGTGCAAGGCCTTTGCCCGGCAGTGGCCTTCCGTTTCATGGCACAGGCGCCGCGCAGATCGGATTGGACGGATCATTGGCTGACACCCTCAGGCGCGGAAAATATTCGTTCCATCCAGAGAGGCCGGGGTGGCTCTGGAGATTGTCGTGGCCAAACCCCGGCACGCTGGCCGTTTCCGACAGTCATCTTCAACCACGGCTCCACCGGGCGCGGGCAGAACAAGGCGGTTTACAAAAGAACCATCAGCCCGGCTATCATCGCAAGGTACTTCGCGGATCGGGGATGGATGACGCTTTTCCCTCAGCGCCGGGGGCGGGGGAAATCGGGCGGTGCCTATGGCGAGGGGCTGGCCGCCGATGGATCCGGCTATTCCTGTGATGCCGAAATCGCCGTGGCGGGATTTGAGCGGGCGGTTGAAGATCTGGACGATGTGGTTGGCAATCTGCAGAATCTGCATGACGTTGACCAGAACCGGCTGGTCATCGCAGGCGTTTCCCGGGGCGGCATACTTGCGATTGCTTATGCGGGGATGAGGCCGGGCCGGTTCAGCGGGGCCATCAACTTCAACGGCGGCTGGCTTGGCCGCGCCTGCCCAAGCCATGAAACCGTGAACCCGCTTCTCTTTGAGCGTGGTGCGCTGGCGGGCGTTCCCACCGTCTGGCTGCATGGAAGCCATGACCCCTATTATCGCATCGGCCACTGCCGCGCCAATTTTGCGCGCTTTCTGGCCTCTGGCGGCCAGGGGCAGTTTGTCTCCGCCCCGGCGGGTCACGCGCTGCTGTTCAAGCCAGCCCTCTGGAAGCCGCATCTGGACCAGTATCTGTGCGGCCTTTTCCCGGGTTTAAGGGCTGTCTGACAGGCGCCGGCCTGCAAGCCGCGCGCCTGTCAGACCTTGCGGATCAACCTTCCTTCCAGCGGTACGGCCCCTGAGAGGGTGTTGGAAATGGTGCCATATTTCAGTATGTTGCGATGCAGCAGATCCAGCCGCTGTTCCGTTTCGGCGCTGTCCACGGTGATCTGATAGCGGATCAGCGTCAGCACTTGGCGGCGCATCCTGGCGGATGGCCTCCAGCTGCACCTCGGCGCCCTCAAGCTGAAAATGCAGCATCGGCACCACCCGCTCGATCCCCTTCAACATGCAGGCCGCCAGCGCCGACAGCAGCAGTTCCACCGGGTTCATCGCATCGCGGCGCCCGGCCATATCGGTGTCCAGCACCACCTCGGCCTCTTTCGCCCGCGCCAGACTGCCGTGGCTGTCGATGCGGCGGGCGGCAACGCGGTATTCGGTCATGACAGCGTGCCGGTTTCAGCGGTGCCCGGCATCTTGATTGCGGGAGGGGTGGTTTCTGTATCGGTTGCCAGCGTCATGCGGTTTCCTGCGGGTTCAACGGTCTGTGCACGCGCCGCCATGCGGACCGTGCGGCCGCGTCATTGTATCATGATGGGCGAGGCAGGTGAGGGGAGGGGCAAGGCGTGTCATGCCCCATCAACCATAGCAGCACGGATCACCGCAGGATATCCGCTTGTTGTCGCATCTGCGCGGCGGTCTGTGTTTGCGCCCATCCGCTCCCCCCAATCATCACCCGCCCAGGAACCCGCGGATCACCTCAGCGATCTTCTGGTGGATGCGGGCGCGGGCTGCCTGGCCTCTGCCGCAAAGGGCTGGGTCTTCCCCCTCGTCCAGCAGGATCTGCGGGGCGGCATCGGTGCAAAGGGCGAAGGCATCGGAGGTCTGCGCATCGGGGATCAGGCTCTGCCGGGCATGGGCTGGCTTTGGCCCGGCCTCTTGCCCCAGCGAAAGGATCAGCACTGGGGCGCCGTCTGCATCCCCCTTCCCCTGGAAGGCCGGCAGATATTCCGGCGCCAGCGCGATGGCCGAGGCCACCCGCCTGTCCCGCCCCATCTGTGCCAGCCCCGCCGGATCGGCCATTTGCAGGGATACATCCTGCGCGGCAAGCCAGGCACAATCGGGGCCATCCGGCTCTGGCCCGGAACAGGTGCGAAGATAGGCTGCAGCATCGAATTCCGCCCCGGCCAGCGTCAGGGCCGCCGTGCCGCCAAGGGCAAAGCCCACAACGGAAATCCGCGCCGGATCGACATATCCGCCCCAATGCGGATCGGCCAGCATCAGATCCAGCGCGCGGCGGATATCGCGGGGGCGGCGCCAGATCTCGTCCACCGCCGCCTGTGCCGTTTCCGGGGGCGGGGCGTTGATCTCGACCGCCAGAAACCCGTGCGCGGCCAGCAGGGCGCCAAGCCAGGCGCCCGAATCCGCCGCAGACCTCAGGCCGCCATGCGACAGCAGGACCAGCGGAAACGGCCCCCCCGCAACCGATGCGTCACGCTGCGCCGCAGTGCCCGCAAAGACGGCATTGCCGCCCATCTGCATGGCAACCCCGGCTGTGGCCGGATGCCAGATCGACAGCGAAAGCGGCCGGTCCTGCGCCGGATCATCGGCCAGAACGGCGATGCCGGGCACCGGCTCTGCCGCAGATGGCAGCGCCAGAACCGGCGCGGAAAGAGCAAGAATGGCCGCAAGGCGGGCAGCAAGACGTTTCATGGTCACCTCCATCATGCCGGTGCAGATCGTCGAAAAATCCGCGCTTGGCGTCCTTGATCCGGGTTTCAGGTCGCCTGAAACCGGATTTCGGCGCAAAAGCGGGCGGAGAGGTGTTGCCATGTTCATGCTGCCGATTCCGGCCTTTATCGCCCTGTGCCTGATCTTCCTTGCCCTGCGCGCCGCATTGGCGGGCGGGCGTGGGGGGCTGGCGGTGTTTCTGATGGCCTGCGCGCTGCAATCGCTGGGCATCGCGCTGGCCGCAGGGTTCGGGATGGCGGGCCTGCGCCCCGTCCTGCCGGTGAGCGCGGCCATGATCCCGCCGTTGGCCTGGCTTGCGTTCCGCGCGGGCCTGTTTCGCCCGCTGTCATGGCGGCAGGACTGGCCGCATCTTGCCGCGCCGGTGTTCTGCCTGTTCTGCCGGCTGTTCGCGCCAGAGACGCTGGATCTGGCGGTTTCGCTGGTCTTTGCGGGCTATGGCGTGGCGATCCTGCGGCATCTGCGGCGCGTCCCCGATCTGCCGCTGGCGCGGATCGGGGCGGGCGCGCAGCCCCGGCGGCTGTGGCAGATCATTGGTGGCTTGCTGATCGCCTCGGCGCTGAGTGACATGTTGATTTCCGCCGCCTACAGCCGGGGGCATGATGGCTGGGCCGGGGGGATCATCAGCCTTGTGGCCGCGCTGATCCTGCTGTGCATCGGCATCCTGAGCAGCGCGCCGGATGCCAGCGGCATTGCGCAAGACGCCGCCGAAGACCCGCCGCCCGCCGCCCCCGATGCGGCCCCGACAGAAGAGGATCGGGATATCCTGGCACAGCTGGATGCGCTTTTGCGGAAGGACCGGCTGTATCTGGACGCGGGGCTGACGCTGCAGCGGCTTGCCCGGCGGATGCGGCTGCCGGAAAAGCGGCTGTCCGCCGCCGTCAACCGCGCAACCGGGGGCAACCTGTCGCGCCACATCAACCAGTGGCGCATTGATCATGCCTGCGCGCTGATCGCGGCGGGCGAGACGATCACCGAAGCGATGCTGGCCAGCGGCTTCAACACCAAATCCAATTTCAACCGCGAGTTCCGGCGGGTGACAGGCTTCAGCCCGGCGGACTGGGCGAGGCAGGAGGCGCCGCGCGCCTTTGCCACTGGCGCAGACCTGCCAAAGGGGCCACGGCCCTGATGGCCCGTGCGGGTGCGCTGCCTGCAACCTGCCCGGCCTGCGCAGGCAGCGCCTTGCAGATACCCGTGAAGGCGGCGCTGAAAAGCGATCTATCTGCCCTGAAGTCGCGCAATACTGGCAAGATTGGCAAAGGTATTCCCCTTTCGGCCGCGCTATGATCGCGGTCAGTTGCAGCTGAAACCGAAAGACCCTGCCATGAAAGCCGTCCTGTTCGAAAAGTTCCAAGAAGCGCCCAAACTTGTCACCGTGGCCGACCCCAGCCCGCAGGCGCATGGCGTTGTGCTGCGGGTTGCGGCCACGGGTGTCTGCCGCAGCGACTGGCATGGGTGGATGGGGCATGACAGCGACATCAGCCTGCCGCATGTTCCGGGGCACGAGCTGGCGGGGGTGATCGAAGCCGTGGGGAAGGATGTCACCCGCTGGAAGGTGGGCGACAAGGTGACAGTGCCCTTCATCTGTGGCTGTGGCAGCTGTTCCGAATGTCATGCCGGCCATCAGCAGGTCTGCCTGCATCAGGAACAGCCGGGCTTCACCCATTGGGGATCCTTTGCCGAATATGTCGGCATCCATCAGGCCGATCTGAACCTTGTGGCCCTGCCCGAAAGCATGGATTTCGCCACGGCGGCCAGCCTTGGCTGCCGGTTCGCCACATCATTCCGCGCGGTGATCGATCAGGGCAAGGTCAGTGCCGGGCAGTGGCTGGCCGTGCATGGCTGCGGCGGGGTGGGCCTGTCTGCGGTGATGATCGCAACGGCGGCGGGGGCCAATGTGATCGCGGTTGATCTGGATCCGGCCAAGCTGCAGCTTGCCAAAGACCTTGGCGCCGTGGCGGCGATCGACGGCCGCGAGGCCGATGTGCCCGATGCCATCCGGCAGATCACGCGCGGGGGGGCGCATGTCTCGCTGGATGCGCTTGGCCATCCGGTGACCATGACGAATTCGATCCTGTGCCTGCGGCCGCGCGGCAAGCACATTCAGGTTGGCCTGATGCTGGGCGAACATGCCGCCCCCGCCGTGCCGATGCCAAAGATCGTCGGGCAGGAAATCGAGCTGCTGGGCTCGCACGGGATGCAGGCGCATCGCTATGGGGCGATGCTGGATATGGTCGCCAGCGGCAAACTGGATCCGGCCCGGCTTGTGGGCGACAGGATCAGCCTCGCCGATGCGCCCGAGGCGCTGATGAACATGGATAAGTTCCAGTCCATCGGGGCGACCGTCATCACAAGGTTCCAAGACATGTAACGGGCTGGCCTGGCCAGACAGCCGACGCCTTGATGGCTGCCGGTTGTCTGGCCAGGCCTATCTTTCGGCGCGCTTGTCATCCGCCTGCCGCAAGGCCGACAGCAGATCGTGAAAGCGATCCCCCTGCACGATCACATGGTCGCGCAGCGCCATCGCCGCCGCCTCGGCATCGCCGCCGCGGATTGCCGCCACCACGGCATCATGTTCGCTGAACGACCGTGACATGCGGCCCCGGACCCGCAGCTGCATCCGCCGGTAGGGTTGCAGCATGGCGTGCAATCTTGCGGCTTCCTGTTCCAGAAAGGCATTATGGGTGGCGCGATAGATGCAGTGGTGGAACAGCGAATTGTGGCGATAATACCCCTCGGCATCGCCCGCTTCGGCCAGAGCCTGGCATTGCTGGTGGATCTGTTCGAATTCC
>JAXHOJ010000046.1:0-148688 GCA_034519525.1 Gemmobacter sp.
TGCCACGTATTGCTCCTGCGACACGGTTTCGATTTCGCGGATATGGTGGAGATCGGTCTGCATCGCGTCCTCCCTGCGTCTGCATATCGTACCGACGCGGGGCAGCCGGGGAAATAGGCCTTTGGGCAGGGGGGTGTGGCGCCAGATGCCACAGCTGGGCGGTGCCTTGCCACAGGTCAATCCGCTAAGTCATTGAATTCACGCACCACAGGATGCCGGGTTTGGCGTTCGGCGCCCCCGGTGCGCAGTGTGTTGCAACACATCGAAGGGGGGAGCCATGAAGGCGTTACGTTTCCATGCCGCAAAGGATCTGCGGATTGAAGATATTGATAATCTGCCCGCACCGGGGCCAGGGCAAGTTGCGATTCGCAACCGTTTTGTCGGCATCTGCGGCACCGATCTGCATGAATATGCCTATGGGCCGATCTTCATTCCGAAAGAGCCACATCCCTTTACCGGCGCCCATGGGCCGCAGGTTCTGGGGCATGAATTCGGCGGGGTGGTGACAGCGGTTGGTGCGGGGGTGACCCATGTGCAGCCGGGCGACCGGGTATCGGTGCAGCCGCTGATCATGCCGCGCTCGGGTGATTACTTTGCGGATCGCGGGTTGTTTCACCTGAGCCCCGATCTGGCGCTGGCCGGGCTCAGCTGGCTGTCGGGCGGCATGGCCGAAGGTGCCGTGCTGAACGATTACAACGTGGTGAAGATCCCGGATACGCTGTCGGATGAAGAGGCGGCGCTGGTGGAACCCACGGCCGTTGCCGTCTATGCCTGTGATCGCGGCGGCGTGGTGGCCGGAAATTCGGTACTGGTGACGGGTGCCGGGCCAATCGGGATGCTGACCCTGCTGACAGCCCGGGCCTTTGGCGCCACGAAGCTGTTCGTCTCTGACCTGAACGACACAAGGCTGGAAATTGCCCGCCACATCCTGCCCGGGGTCATCACGCTGAACCCGAAACGCGATGATATCGGTGCGGCCATCCAGGCGCAGACCGAAGGCGGTGTGGGCTGCGATGTGGCGCTGGAATGTGTGGGCAATGAAAAGGCCCTGGGCAGCTGCCTGGATGCCGTGCGCAAGCAGGGCGTGATCGTGCAGGTGGGCCTGCATCCCGGCAACAGCGGGCTGAACTGGTTCAATGTCACCTTCAAGGATGTCGATGTCCGGGGCTCATGGGCCTATCCGACCCATCTCTGGCCCCGGGTGATCGACCTGATCGCCACGGGTGCCATTCCGGCGTCCAAGGTGGTGACGAAAAAGATCCGTCTGGATCAGGCGGTGACCGAAGGCTTTGACGTGTTGCTGGATCCGGCAGGCACGCAGCTGAAGATCCTGATTGATCTGACCTGAAATCCCGTGGCCTGCGCAGGAAAAGGGGTTGGGAGGCCCCGCGCAGGCCGCTTCCATCAAGAGCAATAGGGAGGAAACCATGCTCGATACATCGAACGAAGGCGCCTTGGCGGCATTGGTCGCGGATCTGGAACGCGCGCTGGTGGCACAGGATGCGCAGGGCGTCGCAGATCTGTTTCTGGAAACCGGATTCTGGCGCGATCTGGCGGCCTTTACCTGGAACCTGAAAACCTGCGAAGGGCGCGCCGAGATCGGGGCGATGGCTGCGGCACAGCTGAGCCAGGTTGCACCGCAGATGCTGCACCTTGATCCGTCAGAACCGATCAGCGATGCGGGTGGCGTCACCGAGGGCTGGTTGAAGTTCGAAACCGCAACCGGGCGCGGCGTCGGCTATATCCGCATGAAGGAAGGGAAGATCTGGACCCTTCTGACCACGCTGCACGAGCTGAAGGGCCATGAAGAGCCGCGCGGCATCCGCCGCCCGATGGGGGCGGAACACGGCCATGATCCGCATCGCAAGACCTGGAAGGAAAAGCGCGAGGACGAGGCGCAGCGGCTGGGCTATGAAGAACAGCCCTATGTCGTCATCATCGGCGGCGGGCAGGGCGGCATTGCCCTGGGCGCCCGCCTGCGGCAACTGGGCGTGCCTGCGATCATCCTGGAAAAGAACGAACGCGCAGGTGACAGCTGGCGCAAGCGCTACAAGTCGCTCTGCCTGCATGACCCCGTGTGGTATGACCACCTGCCGTACATCCCTTTCCCCGACAACTGGCCGGTCTTTGCCCCGAAAGACAAGGTCGCCGACTGGCTGGAGATGTACACCAAGGTGATGGAACTGAACTACTGGTCCTCCACCACGGCAAAATCTGCGCAATATGACGAAGCCACGGGCGAATGGACGATCATCGTCGACCGCAACGGCGAAGAGGTTGTGCTGCGCCCGAAACAGCTGGTGCTGGCCACCGGCATGTCAGGCAAGGCCAATGTTCCGGTGATTCCGGGGCAGGATGTGTTCAAGGGCGAACAGCAACATTCCAGCCAGCACCCCGGCCCAGATGCCTGGCGCGGCAAGCGGGTGGTGGTGATCGGTGCCAACAACTCGGCCCATGATATCTGCGCGGCCCTGTGGGAGGGCGGGGCGGATGTGACCATGGTGCAGCGTTCCTCCACCCATATCGTGAAGTCCGACAGCCTGATGGAGGTCTGCCTTGGCGGGCTTTACTCTGAACAGGCGGTGGCCAATGGCATCACGCATGACAAGGCCGACATGATCTTTGCCAGCGTGCCCTACAAGATCATGGCCGATTTCCACGTGCCGCAATATGACGAGATCAAGCGCCGCGATGCCGATTTCTATGCCGCGCTGGAAAAAGCAGGCTTCATGCTCGATTTCGGCGATGATGAAAGCGGGCTGTTCATGAAATACCTGCGCCGCGGTTCGGGCTATTACATCGACGTGGGCGCCTGCGATCTGGTGATCGATGGCAGCATCAAGCTGCAGTCGGGCAAGGGGATCAGCCATCTGTCGGAAGACTGCCGTGGTTCTGGAGGATGGCACCGAACTGCCCGCCGATCTGGTGATCTATGCCACCGGATATGGTTCGATGAACGGCTGGGCCGCCGATCTCATCAGCCCCGAAGTGGCTGACAAGGTTGGCAAGTGCTGGGGGCTTGGGTCCGACACCACGAAAGACCCCGGCCCATGGGAGGGGGAGCAGCGCAACATGTGGAAGCCCACGATGCAGCCGGGCCTGTGGTTCCATGGCGGCAACCTGCACCAGTCGCGGCACTATTCCCGCTATCTAGCGCTGCAGCTGAAGGCGCGGCAGGCCGGGCTGGATACGCCGGTCTGGGGCATGACGGCGCCGCACCATCTGCGCTGAAACCGCGATATCCCGGTTGGTTTCCGGCCAAGATGTGAAGGGGCGTCCCTTCTCCTTCCTCTTGGCTGAAATACCCTCCGGGGGAGGCCCCAAAGGGGCCGTGGGGGGCGGAAAGCCCCCCAATTCCGTTCAAAAGGTCAGGATCGCCTCCATGGTGATGCTGTCCACCCCCGGCAGATGCGCGACGACGACGCGTTCGTAAACCGATCCTGCGCCATCGGCATCATGGCTCAGGATCTTCGTCCTTGTGTTGAAATAAAGCCCCATGTCATCGGGGTTTGCCTCGGTGCCCTGCGCGATCTCGAAGAACCCCAGGAAACCGAAACTCAGAAGTTTCAGCCGGTCGCCCGCCGCCTGGTCGAAATCGGTGATCCGGTCACCGCCTTCGGTGCGGCCGTTGAAGATAAACACATCCGCTCCGGCCCCCCCGGTCACGATATCTGCCCCGGCGCCGCCTTCGATCCGATCGCTGCCCGCGCCGCCAAGGATGACATCGACCCCGTCACCCCCGGCAAGGATATCTGTGCCTGCGCCGCCATCCAGCCGGTCAGCGCCGGCGCCACCGTCCAGCCGGTCAAATCCTGCGCCACCGGTCAGCACATCATTCCCGGCGCCGCCGGTCAGATTGTCATTGCCGCCTGCGCCGTTGATCTTGTCATTGCCGCCTGCACCATTCAGCCTGTCATCCTTGGCCGTGCCGTTCAGAGCGTCAGCCCCGGCCTTTCCGTTGCGCAAAATCCCGATGGTGGGGGTAAGGGCATAGCTTTGCGCATCCAGATGTTGTGTATCACCTGAGTCGCCCTTGCCCAGCATCCAGGCCGTAAAGCCTGCACCCTGGCGGAAAATCTCGCCAATCGCGCCGAACTGCGGCGAGAAATCGGCGGCGTTTTCGGTCAGCAGAAAGGTTCCGGTGCGGGCCGATCCACTGGAGTTGAACAGCTGCCCCAGCATCAGCCCGTTTTCGGCATCCCACCAGCTGGCGCCGAAGGTGTTCTGGCCAAGCGCCACGACCTTCATGGTGGACCAGAGCCCGATCGTGTCGGTGCCGATGGCAAAAGCCGGGCCTGCAAGATCGCCGGTCTTGCTGAGGATACGGGCCATGTGCTGCCCGCCATCTGCCGGATCAAGCCAGCTGACAACCACCCGGCCATTGTCCAGCACCGTGGCCTGCGCATTGGCCACCCCGGTTGCAACCTCGACGGCCCGGCCAACCTTGGCCCCCGTGGCTGTCAGCTCCTGAAACAGGATGCGGGGGGAGCCGGTGGCGAGTGATTCCTTGTAGAGCAGCCCGATATTGCCATTGTCCATCAGCACGGCAGAGGGTTGTTCGGGATTGGCCTCCAGATTGATCGCGGGCAGAACGGTGCGATCCCCGATCACCAGCTTGGTCGGGCCAAGCGGGTCACCATTCGGCTTGAAGCGGGTCATGTAGATGCCCTGCGAAAGATCCGTGATGCCGGCACCCGGTTCGCTGTAGAAGGTGGCAAAAGCCCCGCTTTTCAGCCGCAGGGTTGAAAAAGGCGCACTGAGATTGGCGGCAGGATCGCCTGGGGTGATGGATTCCGGTTCTGCTCCGGTGCCCCCCACCGGGGCTGCGCCGTTGTAGAGCTGGGTCGCAATGGCGAAATTGCTGTCATTGCCGTCGATCTGGGCATTGAAATATTTGGTGGTCAGCAACGCCCGGCCATTTCCGGCCACGGTGATTTCCACGTCATGCAGCGTGCTGACGGGGACAAAACCTCCGGGCGTGGTTGCCGTTTCAACCGATGTAACCGGGCCGAGTTTGCCGGTGCTGCCGTTCACGACCGCCGTATGCACCACAGAATTGAAACCCGCAGATCCGCCGAACGCCACCAGAACCTTGCCATTGCTCAGCGTGTCGATATCAATCGTGCGCATGTCGAGAAGGGCGGTATTGCTGAACCAGGTTTTCACGCCGCTGATCTGTCGGGCCATTTGGTTTCCTCCTGCTGAATCCGGCAGCGCTTTTTGGCAAAGCGCCTTGAATCCGGTTTACAGCCGGGGCCAGATGCGGCCCATCCCCCGTTCGGGGGAGGGCAGGACAGGTGAGTGGATCAGTGTCCGTTCTCCGCCAGCCAGCGGGTCATCCAGGCAATTTCACTTTCCTGCGCGGCGATGATCGCTTCGGCCAGTTTGCGCACTTCGGGATCGGTGCCATGATCCAGCACGATCCGGGCCATTTCGACGGCGCCTTGATGATGCGGGATCATGCCACGGATGAAATCGGCATCGGCATTGCCGGTAAATTCAATATCCATGTCACTGTGCATCCGGGCATTGGCAGCCATGAAGGCCTGTGTCGCGGCCGAAGTGTCTGCGGCGGGCTGCGAATGGCCGGAGTGTGCAGAATGATCCATGGTCTGCGCAGAGATCGCGAATGGCATCAGGGAAAGGCTGGCGATCAGGCTGGCGGCAAGCGGTTTCATCGGTGGCTCCATCTCTGTGAGGGGTGCAGACTGCAACCTTCCGGCAGGGGGAAGGCAAGTCACCACGACGTGAGCCGGGCAGGCATCTGGCGGAAATTGCGCCTGAATAGCAGGCTGGTTCTGCGCTGATGCACCGAAACCGCCAGGATTTCCCCTTCTTTCTGCGGGACTGCGCGCATAGATTGGTGCAATGCGACAGACGGACCCAGACCAATGCCCAGCATGACCCGCCGCCCCGTTGTGGGCATCATCGGAAACATGAGCCTGCTGAACGATACTTATCCCGTTCACGCGGGGGGAACGATGAACTCTGAGGCGGTGGCGCAGGTTTCGGGATGCCTGCCGGTGATTGTGCCCGCCGATCCGCGGCTGGTGGATGTGGCAGAGCTGTTGGAGATGTGTGACGCCTTCCTGCTGACGGGCGGGCGCCCCAATGTGCATCCCGAGGAATATGGCGAGCCGGAAACCCCGGCGCATGGGTGCTTTGACCGGTGCCGCGATGCAATTACGCTGCCGCTGATCCGCGCCTGTGTGGACCGTGGGCAGCCGTTTTTCGGGATCTGCCGGGGGTTTCAAGAGGTGAACGTGGCGATGGGTGGCACACTTTACCCGGAAATCCGCGATCTGCCGGGGCGGATGAACCACCGGATGCCGCCCGATGGCACGATTGAAGAGAAATTCGCCCTGCGCCATCCCGTGCGATTTGCCCCCGGTGGCATCTTCGCGCAGTTGTTGGGCGCGGATGAGGTGATGACCAATACGTTGCACGGGCAGGGCATCAACCGCCCCGGGCCACGGATCGTCATCGAAGGGGTTGCGCCGGATGGCACGCCCGAGGCGATCTATGTCAAGGATGCGCCGGGTTTTACCTTGTCGGTGCAATGGCATCCGGAATGGAACGCCGTGGGCGATCCGGTGTCGCGCCCGTTGTTCGAAGCCTTTGGCGATGCTGCCCGCGACTGGGCAGCCCATCGTGCGGCGGGGCAATGGGCTGACCGGCGGGCTGCCGAATAGGGGTGGCGCCTCGCCTAATTTTGGAAACGGATGAATTGCAAAGGGCGGCCTGATCGGGCCGCCCTTTGTTTCTGATGTGGCAGGGCTGCTCAGGGGCAGATGGTTCCCGCGGCGGGGATGCAGGCCGCAGCAGGCGGTGTGGCGGGCTCTGCCGCAGGGGGCGTGTCTGCGGCAGGGGTGTCAGCCGGTGCAGGCGTGGCGGGAACGGCAGCCGGGGCAACCAGCGCCGGGGGCACAGGTGCCACAGTCGCAGGGGCCGTAACAGCCGGAGTCGCGCTGGGCGTGGTTGGCGCGACAAGGGCTGCAGGCACACCGCCCAAGGACGGGGGCGCCATGACCGGCGCCGTCATCGTCGGGAAGCCGGGTGCCGGCGCGCCAAGGGCTGCGGGCTTCGCCTCGGGTTTTGCCGCCGGTTTGACGCTGATCGCCTTTTTCGGTTTCGGCGGCGGCAGCTTCAGTGCGGTCGGGCGGCTGCCATCGGCATTCAGCACGACAACCTTCACACCATCCGGCACACGGTCATACAGATCCATCACATCCTGATTGATCATGCGGAAACAGCCGGACGACGCATTGCGCCCGATGGATTTCCATTCGGGTGTGCCATGGATACGGAAGCCGTAATCCACCCCATTGGTCTTCAGATACAGGGCGCGGGCGCCCAGCGGGTTGGTCGGGCCGCCGGGCTGGCCGTCCTTCCATTTTTCCAGCTCGGGCTTGCGGTCGATCATTTCCGGCGGCGGTGTCCAGGTCGGCCAGTGGCGGCGGCCTGTCACTTCTGCTTCGCCCGCCCATTGAAAGCCATCGGCGCCCACAGCGATGCCATAGCGCATGGCCTTGCCGGGGGCGGTGACCAGATGCAGGGTCTTGGCGGTGGGATCAATGATGATGGTGCCCGGCGGATCGACGGTTTCGTACACCACTTCCTGCCGCTTCAGCTGCGGCGGGATCTTGTCTTCCGGCACCGCCGGAATGGCAAAGGCCCCATCCTGCTTTGCGGCATAGGCATTCACGAAATCTTCGGGCACCGGCTGCTTGATAACCGGGGCCGCAGCCTCCGGCGTTTTGGTTGCGCCCGTCAGCGACGGGTCGACACAGGCGCCGAGCGTGCCGATGAGGGCGGTCCCCAATAGCAGGCTCACGAGTTGACGCAGCATTCCTCAAGCACTCCTGATCTTCAGATGCAGATATTGTTGAACTCTTGTGAACAGGGTAACCGCAGCCGGGCGCAAGGGTCCACGCCAGAAATTGCCGTTGGAATGGCACGGGTGCCACAATCGGCGGTGGATAGGTCACGATTGTGTGACGCATGGGCGAAATCGTGCCAGATGCGGCGCGCCTGCATAGGGGGCTCAGGTCGCGCGGGCGCGTCAGGTCACGCGCGCACGGATCCGATGCTCTGGCCGGTTCCACAGGCTGTCGCGCATGATCCGGGCCAGAATTTCAACCGCGCCATCCACGTCGGCCGCGTCGATGAACAGCGGTGTGAAGCCGAAACGCAGGATATCGGGCGCGCGGAAATCACCGATCACGCCATGCGATATCAGGGCCTGCATGATCGCATAGCCCTCGGGGTGGCGAAAGCTGACCTGGGAGCCACGTTCGGCATGGCCGCGGGGCGTGGCCAGCACGAGGTCCGGGCAGCTGGCCTCGACGCCTGCGATGAAGCGGTCAGTCAGCGCCAGCGAGGCCGCGCGGATATCGGCCATATCCACGCCATCCCACACATCCAGCGCGGCCTCGAGCGCGGCCAGTTGCAACACCGGGGGGGTGCCAACGCGCATCCGCTCGATCCCGGAGCCGGGGCAGTATGACAGATCGAAGGCAAAGGGCGATTCGTGTCCCAGCCAGCCGGACAGGGCAGGGCGCGCCACATCACTGTGGCGCGGTGCCACATAGATGAAGGCCGGGCCGCCCGGGCCGGAGTTCAGATATTTATAGGTGCAACCCACGGCAAAATCGGCGCCACCTGCGGCCACCTCGACCGGCAGCGCGCCCGCGCTATGGGCCAGATCCCAGATGGCCAGTGCGCCCATCTGATGCGCGCGTGCGGTCAAGGCCGCCATGTCATGTCGGCGGCCCGTCCGGTAATCCACCTCGGTCACCATCATCACCGCCACGCTGTCATCCAGCGCTTCCATCACCTTGTCAGGGGCAACCGTTTTCAGGCTGTAGTCGGGCCCCAGCGTGCGGCACAGGCCTTCCGCCATATACAAGTCTGACGGGAAGTTGCCGGTATCCGACAAGATCACCTTGCGCCCGGGATTCATCTCCAGTGCCGATGCAAGCGCCTGATAGACCTTGATTGACAGGGTATCGCCCATCACCACATGCCCGGGCTCTGCCCCGATCAGGCGCGCGATGCGATTGCCGACCCGCGTGGGCTGTTCCATCCAGCCGGCCTTGTTCCAGCCGGTAATCAGCATCTTGCCCCATTCCTGGGTCACCGTCTGGGCCACGCGGTCCGCTGCGGCGCGGGGCATCGGCCCCAGGGAATTTCCGTCAAGGTAGATCACCCCATCGGGCAGATCGAACATGGCGCGGGTCTGGGTGAAATCAGTCGTCATCGGCTCCTCCGGGGCAGGCACACAGCCTGCGTCAGGGCGGCGGTGCGTGCAAGGGCAGGCTCTTGTGTGACGCAGAGGAAGGTCAGGTTTCCTGATTTAATCCCGGGGGACGTTTCTCGGTTGCAAAGTCGCAAATGGCAGGGATTATGCCGCAAGCCAGCGCTTGAGAGGCCAATGATCCATCTGAAAACCATATTTGACTGGCCGCCTGTCTGGACGCTGGCTGGAATCGGGCTGATCTTCGGCCTCGATCAGATATGGAGTTTGCAAAACCGCCCCTTGCCCGGTGCTGTTGTGATTCTGGCAGGTGGGCTGCTGATGATGGTGGCGGCCGCGCAGATGCTGGCCCTGCGCACGACGGTGAACCCGCGGGGTCAACCTGCTGTGCTGGTCACGAATGGCGTGTTCCGCCTGTCGCGGAATCCGATCTATCTGGGGGATGCGCTGGTTCTGCTGGGCGTGGCTGTCTGGCTGGGCGCGCCTTTGGGGCTTTGCGTCGTGGCGGGCTTTGTGGCCGTGATTACACAGCGCTTCATCCTGGCCGAAGAACTGCGCCTTCATGCGCGCTTTGGTGACGATTTCGCCCATTGGCGCAGCAGGGTGAGGCGCTGGATTTGATGAATTCGCATGTGGTATCGCAATATTGCCGCATGGCAGAAAGTAGGTTTTGTAATATTGTTGCGCGCAGGCTAAACAGGTTGACGCGCTCGGATCACGAGTTTGGGACAGGCCGCGCCGCAAGGCGCATCAGAACGGGGGAGTAACCGTGAAGATCGGTGCACCGAGAGAGATATATGGTGGAGAGAACCGGGTTGCGATGACGCCTGACTCTGCGCTGCAATTGCAGAAGCTGGGTCATAGCTGCGTGATCGAGGCGGGGGCAGGGCAGAAGGCCGGTTTTTCGGACGCGGCCTATCTGAAGGCCGGGGTCGAGATCGCCAATACTGCGGCCGACCTGTTTGCCGCCGCCGATGTGGTGGTGAAGGTGCGCGGCCCCGAGGCTTCGGAAGTGGAGATGCTCCGCTCCGGCCAGACGCTCATCAGCTTCTTCTGGCCTGCCCAGAACGCCGAACTGCTGGAGGCCGCCAAGGCCCGTGGCGCGACTGTGGTGGCCATGGACATGGTGCCGAGGATCAGCCGGGCGCAGAAGATGGATGCGCTGTCCTCGATGGCGAACATTGCGGGCTATCGCGCGGTGATCGAGGCGGGCAACAACTTTGGCCGCTTCTTCACCGGGCAGGTGACGGCAGCGGGCAAGGTGCCCCCGGCCAAGGTGCTGATCGTGGGCGCCGGTGTGGCCGGGCTTGCCGCCATCGGCACCTCGACCAGCCTTGGCGCCATTACGCTCGCCTTCGACGTGCGGCCGGAAGTGGCCGAACAGATTGAATCGATGGGGGCGGAATTCGTCTATCTCGATTTCGCGGAAAACGCGCAGGATGGTGCGGCGACCGGCGGTTATGCGGCGCCCTCCAGCCCTGAATTCCGCGAAGCGCAGCTGAAGAAGTTCCGCGAACTGGCACCCGATATCGACATCGTCATCACCACGGCACTGATCCCGGGCCGGCCCGCGCCGAAGCTCTGGACCGAAGATATGGTTCAGATGATGAAGCCGGGTTCGGTGATCGTCGATCTGGCCGCCGAACGGGGCGGCAACTGCGACCTGACGGTGCCGGATGAAAAGATCGTGACGGAAAACGGCGTGACCATCGTGGGTTACACCGATTTCCCCTCGCGCATGGCGGCGCAGGCCTCGACGCTCTATTCCACCAACATCCGGCATATGCTGACGGATCTGACGCCCAAGAAAGATGGTGTGATCTTCCACAACATGGAAGATGACGTGATCCGCGGCGCCACGGTGGTGCATGAAAACGCCATCACCTTCCCGCCGCCGCCGCCCAAGGTTGCAGCCATCGCTGCGCAGAAACCGAAGGAAAAGGCCAAGGAGCTGACGCCGGAAGAAAAGCGCGCAGCCGAGACCGCGGCCTTCAAGACCCAGACCCGCAATCAGGTGGGGATGCTGGTGATCGGTGGCGGGCTGATCCTGCTGGCGGGGCTGTTTGCGCCGGCCAGCTTCATGTCGCATTTCATCGTCTTCGTGCTGTCGGTCTATGTCGGCGTTCAGGTGATCTGGAACGTGTCGCACAGCCTGCATACGCCGCTGATGGCGGTGACCAATGCGATTTCGTCGATCATCATTCTGGGCGCGCTGATGCAGATCGGGTCGGGGTCGTTCCTGGTGATCGTGCTGGCGGCGCTGTCGGTGTTCATGGCCGGGATCAACATCTTCGGTGGGTTCATGGTCACGCGGCGCATGCTCGCCATGTTCCAGAAGTCGTAAGGAGGCAGCCATGGAATTCGGTTTTACCACGGCGGCTTACGTCGTAGCGGCAGTTCTGTTCATCCAGTCTCTGGGTGGGCTTTCCGGGCAGGAAAGCGCCAAGCGCGCGGTCTGGTACGGCATTGCGGGCATGGCGCTTGCGGTGGCGGCGACTCTGGCAGGTCCGGGTGCGGGCCTGTGGTGGCTGTCGGCGGTGCTCATCATCGGCGGCGGTGCCATCGGCTGGGTTGTCGCCCAGCGGGTGCAGATGACGGAAATGCCGCAACTTGTGGCGGCGATGCACAGCCTTGTGGGCCTTGCCGCCGTGTTCATCGGCTTCAACACCCATATCGAACTGGTCCGCGTCGCGGGCATGGATGAAGCGGCGAAGGCCGCGCTGGAGGGTTTTGCCGCCGTTGTGGCGCATAAGACCCCGGTGGAAATTTCGATCCTGCGGGTCGAGACGTTCCTGGGCGTGTTCATCGGTGCCGTCACCTTCACCGGCTCGGTCATTGCCTTCGGCAAGCTGGCGGGCAAGGTGGATGGCAAGGCGAAAAAGTTGCCGGGCGGGCATCTGCTGAACGCGGGTGCGGCGCTGATCTCGGTGGTGCTGCTGCTGGTCTATCTGCAGACCGGCTCGACCCTGGCCCTGCTGGTGATGACGCTGGCGGCATTGTTCATCGGCTATCACCTCATCATGGGCATCGGCGGCGCCGACATGCCGGTGGTGGTGTCGATGCTGAACAGCTATTCCGGCTGGGCGGCGGCGGCCATCGGCTTTTCGCTGTCGAATGACCTGCTGATCGTGGTGGGTGCACTGGTGGGTTCGTCTGGTGCGATCCTGAGCTATATCATGTGCAAGGCGATGAACCGCAGCTTCGTGTCGGTGATCCTGGGAGGCTTTGGCGGCACCACCGGCCCGGCGATGGAAGTGACCGGCGAACAGATCGCCATCGACGCCGATGGCGTGGCGGCGGCGCTGAACGATGCGGATTCGGTCATCATCATCCCGGGTTACGGCATGGCGGTGGCGCAGGCCCAGCAATCGGTTTCGGAACTGACCCGCAAACTGCGCGCCAAGGGCAAGACTGTGCGTTTTGCCATCCATCCGGTGGCAGGCCGTCTGCCCGGGCACATGAACGTGCTGCTGGCCGAGGCGAAGGTGCCTTATGACATCGTTCTGGAAATGGACGAGATCAACGAAGACTTCCCGAATACCGATGTGGCCATCGTCATTGGCTCGAACGACATCGTGAACCCGGCGGCACAGGAAGACCCGAACAGCCCCATCGCCGGGATGCCGGTGCTGGAATGCTGGAAGGCGAAACAGGTGTTCGTGTCGAAACGCGGCCAGGGCACCGGCTATTCCGGCATCGAGAACCCGCTGTTCTACAAGGAAAACACCCGGATGTTCTATGGCGATGCCAAGAAAAGCATCGACGCGCTGCTGCCGATGATCGAGTGATCGGCAAAGCCGCGTAACCCCCGAAGGCCCCCGGATCACCCGGGGGCCTTTTGCATCGCGCAGCCGCGCAGCCCTGTGGCCCAGGTTTCCCGGCAGGAATGTGGCCTTGTTGCAAGTATCCCAAAGTATGCCCGGAACCGGCTGTTTTGATTGAAAAATACAGTAGCGCCACGCCTGATCGGCGCTATGCAGGGATCAGAGCCGGAGCCCGCCCCATGACCCTGATCCCAGACCATCCCTTGCGTTACGCCCTTGTCAACGAGCTGCACGCGCGCCCCTTTCCCATCCTGCAGGCGCCCTGCACCGCCGCCTATGTGGCGATCAAGGAACCCATCGACGCCGCCAACCGCGACCGCGCCGCCGACCGGGCGCATCTGCTGGCGCTGCTGGATCGCCACGGGTCGGCGCATCCGCAGCCGGGGGCCACGCATTTTTCCGGCCCCATCGGTCGGGCAGAGCTGAAATGGGAAAGCCATACCGAATTCGTGGCCTATTCCGGCTTCACGCCCGGCCTGTCTGACCGGCCTTTTGATCCGATGGAGGCAGAGGTCTTCCCCGAAGACTGGCTGGCTGCGGCTCCGGGGCGACGGCTGGCCTCTGTGCTGATCCGGGTCGAACTCTTGCCGGATGACATGGCATCGGTGGCCCAGAAACTGGACAGCTGGTTCGTCGCGGAAAGCCTGGCGGTGGCCTGGGTGCTGGACCGTTCGGCGATGGTGGCGGGCGATTTCCGCATCGACCCGGCAGGCCATCTGCGGTTTGCCGTCTTCGTGCGGCCCGGCACCGGGGCCCGACGGGTTGGCCGCATCGTGCAGCGGCTGTGCGAGGTGGAAACCTATCGCGCCATGTCGATGCTGGGGCTGATGCGCACCCGCGATCTGTCAGAGCGGCTGAATGCACTGGATCCGAAACTGTCGGCGCTGGTCTCCGGCCTTGACGGGCGGGCGCAATCTGCCGAGGCGGCGCTGCATGATCTGCTGGCGATCTCGGCCGAGCTGGAAAGCCTTGCCGTACGCTATTCCTTCCGCTTTGGCGCCACTGCGGCCTATGAGGCCATCGTCAATCAGCGCATCGACGTGCTGCGCGAGGAACGGCTGGAAGGGCGGCAGACCTTTGCCGAATTCATGATGCGTCGCTACGATCCGGCCATGCGGACCGTGAAATCGGCCGAGGCGCGGCTGAAGACCATGGCCGAACGGGCGCAGCGTGCCGCCGAACTGCTGCGCACGCGGGTGGATGTAGAGCGCAGCGCGCAAAACCAGCGCCTGCTGGAGAGCATGGATCGCCGCGCCGACATGCAGCTGCGCCTGCAACATACGGTCGAAGGCCTGTCTGTGGTGGCGATCAGCTATTACGCGGTCAGCCTGGCGGCCTATGCCACTTATCCACTGGCAAAGCTGGCGCATCTGTCAAAGGAAATGCTGACGGCGCTCCTGGTGCTGCCGGTGATCGGTGGTGTCTGGCTGATGATCCGCCGCATCCGCAAGGCGATGCACTGAAAGCCGGAGGAAGGGGTGTCCTTGCCCCTTCCTCTTGGCAAAAATACCCTCGGGGGTGAATTGGCCGCAGGCCAAGAGGGGGGCAGACAGCCCCCCTTCGCTTACCGACCGCGCACCCGCGGGTCCAGTGCATCGCGCAGCCCGTCACCGATGTAATTCACCGAAAGCACGGTGAGCGAGATGGCAAGCCCCGGCCAGACCACACGTTCGGGATAGGTGCGTATCGCGTCGATGCCATCATACAGCAGCCGCCCCCATGTCGGGAAATCCGGCGGAAAGCCAAGGCCCAGAAAGCTCAGCACCGATTCCGTGATGATCGCGGCGGCGATGCCCAGGGTGGCGGCCACCAGCACGGGGGACAGCACATTGGGCAGGATGTGGCGCAGAATGATCCGGCGGTTGGGGGCGCCGATGGATCGGGCCGCCAGCACGAATTCACGCTCTTTCAGGGCCAGAACTTCGCCGCGGACCACACGCGCCGCCTGCATCCAGCTGGTCACGCCGATGGCCAGCACGATCAGCAGGAAGGTGCCCAGCCGGGGCCCCAGCACTGTCGCGACGGATCTCGGAAAACAGCATGACCATGACCAGCAGCAAGGGCAACAGCGGCAGCGCCAGGAACAGATCGGTCAGCCGCATCAGCAGCCCGTCAATGCGGCTGAAGTAACCCGCCAGAACGCCAATGGTGGTGCCGATGCAGACGGCCACCAGCATGGCCACCAGACCAACCGCAAGCGAGATGCGCCCGCCGAACATCATCCGTGCCAGCATGTCGCGCCCCAGCTGATCTGTGCCCATCGGATGGGCCAGGCTGGGCGGCAGGTTCCGCATCTTGAACATTTTCACCGTATTCGGCTCGATGAAATTCGGGTCGATCCGCCAGACCAGCGGGCCGATCACCACAAAGACCACCAGCGTAATCAGCAGGATCAGCGCCGCCATGGCCCCCTTGTGCTGGCGGAACTGCGCCCAGACATCATGCCACTGGCTGTGCGGTTTCTGGATCTTGATCGTATCAGTCATAGCGGATCCGCGGGTCAAGCATACCATAGAGGATATCGGCAATCAGGTTGAAGCCGACGATCAGCACGGCAAAGATGAAGGTGATGGTCTGCACCGTGGGCAGATCGCTGACATGGATGGCACCGATCAGCGCAGCGCCTATGCCGTTGATCTTGAAGATCTGCTCGGTCACGATGGCGCCACCGAAAACCGTGGGCAGACCCAGCGCGATCACGGTGACCACCGGGATCAGCGAATTGCGCAGCACATGTTTCAGCACCACGACACGTTCGGTCAGGCCTTTTGCCCGCGCGGTGCGCACATAATCCTGACCAAGGTTTTCCAGCATGGAGGACCGGGTATAGCGGCTGATCTCGGCGGCGTTGAACAGCGCCAGCACCGTGACGGGCAGGGCCATCTGCATGACCATCTTGTAGAAGCTGGCCCAGTCGGTGATCTGCAGATTGGTGTCGAAGATGGTGGGAAACCAGCCCAGCTTGACCGAGAAGATCAGGATCAGCAGGTTGCCGGTAAAGAAGGTGGGCACCGAAAAGCCTGCCATGGCAAAGAAGGTGCCCGCCTGATCGAACCAGCTGTATTGCCGGTAGGCGGAATAGATGCCGATGGGCAGCGCGATCAGCACGCCGATGGCATAGGCGGTGCCCACAACGGTCAGCGTCTGCGGCAGGCGCTGGCCGATGATCTGGAACACCGGCACCTTGGATTGCCACGAGATGATGCGCTGCGCGCCATCCGCAAAATTCGTGCCGAACAGGGCATCGAACATGTATTGGGGTTCAACGATGAAAAACTGTTTCAGCCAAAGCACATAGCGCACCATAACCGGCTGGTCCGCGCCCATCGCCTCGATCATCTTGCGGCGGATTTCGGGTGGCACCGTCAGCGGAATATCGGACATCGGGCTGCCCGGTGCGAAATCGACCAGCAGGAAGATCACCAGACTGATGAGAAGAAGGGTGGGGATTGCGGTCAGCAATCGCCGGATGGTGAAAGTCAGCATGGGCCCCCGCGATTTTTGCTTTTATGGCTGACGGTGGGAAGGACAGCGTGGTGCGGATCGTGCCGCACCACGCCGGTTTCAGATCACTTCACGCGATACCAGTCGGCTGCATTCCACAGCTCGCTGTCCCACGAGTTCATGATGACGCCACCCAGCGCGTTCGACTGTGCCGAGAAACGGCCACGGTCGACCAGCGGAACGACAACATAGCTGTCTTTCGTCAGCATCTCGTTCAGCTTCTTGCCCAGGGCGCCGCGCTGTTCGGGATCGGCGGTGGTCGACAGTTCCTTCAGCGCCGCATCATAGGCCGGATCGCAGAAGCGGTTGATGTTTTCACCCTGCCACTGGTTGTCGGGGCCGGGGATCTTGTTGCACAGATACTGCGACAGATAGGGCTCCGGGTCGGTGCCATCGAAGTTGTTGGCATACATTTCGACATCGGCATAGAACTTCTGGAACGTGTCGGGCGAACCCGCATCCCCGCCGAAATACACGCCCGGGTCGATGCTCTTCAGTTCGACTTCGACGCCGATTTCATTCCACCAGCCCTTGATCAGCGCCTGGAAGTCCTGGCGCACCGGGTTCACCGAGGTCTGATAGAGGATCGACATCTTCTTGCCGTCCTTGTCGACGATGCCGTCGCCGTCGGTATCCGTCCAGCCTGCCTCGGCCAGCAGGGCCTTGGCGCCTTCTACATCCTGCGTCAGACATTCGGTGTTGTCAGAGGCATAAAGCGCCGGGGCGGGCACCAGGTTGCAGGTCGGACGGCCTGCGCCACCATAGCCGATTTCCACCAGCGCATTGCGGTCGATGGCCATCGACAGCGCCTTGCGCACTTTGATATCCGACAGGAAAGGGTGGGGATGCTTGGTGGTGGAGCGTTCGCCTTCCGGCAGGGCGGGCGAGGGATCGGTCATGTTCATCTCGATCCGTTCGACCAGCGTGCCGAAGGCGTTGACGAACTTGCCCTTGCCGCCGGCTTCCATCTGGGCCTGCTGCTCGGGGTTGATCTGGGTGTTCCAGGCGTAATCGAATTCGCCGGTTTCCATCACGGCCGAGGCTGCGGCCAGCGCGTCGCCGCCGCCCTTGACGGTGACAGTGGCGAAAGCGGGCTTTGCCGGATCGCGGAAGTTCGGGTTGGCGGCCAGGGTGATGACGTCATTCACCTTGAAATCGGTGACCATGAACGGGCCGGTGCCGATCGGCTTGCTGTTCGGATCGGTGCAGGAGGCCGCGGCCGGGCCCAGGCAGGCTTCGAACTGGGCTTTCTGCAGCACGGGCGCCGTTGCGCCGGTGAAGGGCTGATAGGGGAAGGGTTTCGGGCCTTCGAAGGTGATCACAACGGTTTGTGCATCCGGCGTGTCGATCGACTTGATGCCTTCATATTTCGCACCCTGGGCGCAGCCGCCTTCGGGGTGGGTGCAATATTCCCAGGTGAAGATCACATCTTCCGAGGTTACGGCGCTGCCATCCGACCAGACCAGACCGGGGAGCAACTTCCAAGTGATGGTCGTCAGATCCGCCGAGACGCCGCCATTTTCCAGGGTCGGGATTTCGGTCACAAGGCGCGGCACCAGCACACCATCCTGATCGAAAGAGGCCAGCGGTTCCAGCACCAGCGAACCGGCCTCGACATCTTTGGTGCCCGAGGACAGATAGGCGTTCATCGTGGAAACGGCTTGGTAATAAAGGATTTTCAGATCGCCGTCGGTGCCGCGTTCGGCTTGGGCGGCCACGGGGGCAAGCACGAAGGCTGCCGCCGCGCTCATGAGGACTGTTTTCAGTTTCATTGCGGTTCGCTCCTAGTTGGTTGTGGCGCTAAAGGTGTCTTGACGGTGCCTTGGGCGGCCGGTTCATCCGGCTCTGGCACGTTCCGGCGGGGTCACGAGATGGCAGGCCACGAACCGGCCGGGCAGCGCCTCGGTCAGGACGGGTTCGATCTCGTGGCAGACGGGCATCACCTTGGGGCAGCGGGTGCAGAAATTGCAGCCCTTGGGCGGATTGGCGGGCGAGGGCACATCGCCCTTCAGGATGATGCGCTGGCGCGCACCCTCGCGGTTGGGATCAGGTTCCGGCACTGCGGAAAGCAGCGCCTGGGCATAGGGGTGCAGCGGGTTTTCATAGAGCGCGTCGCGCGGGCTGATCTCGGCGATCTGGCCCAGATACATCACCGCCACCCGGTCTGCGATATGGCGCACCATCGACAGGTCATGGCTGATGAACAGATAGGTCAGGCCCAGTCGTTCCTGCAGCTCCTCCAGCAGGTTCACGACCTGCGCCTGGATGGACACATCCAGCGCGGCGATCGGTTCGTCGCAGACGATGAATCGCGGGTTCAGGGCCAGGGCGCGGGCAATGCCGATGCGCTGCCGCTGGCCGCCCGAAAAGGCATGCGGGGTAGCGGTTGGCAAAACTGCGGTTCAGCCCGACCTGATCCATCAGCTCATAGATGCGGGCGTATTTTTCCTGTTTCGTCAGGCTGGTATGTTCGTCCAGCGGCTCGCCGATGATGTCGGCCACTGTCATGCGGGGGTTCAGGCTGGCTTGTGGATCCTGAAACACCATCTGCATCTGCGGGCGTTTCTGGCGCAGGGCCTCGGGCGACAGCCGGGCCACATCTTCGCCGTCGATCACCACAGAACCGGCGGTCGGGGTATAAAGCCGCAGCAGCGCGCGCCCGACCGTGGATTTGCCACAGCCCGATTCGCCCACAAGGCCCAGCGTTTCGCCCGGAAAGATATCAAAGCTGACGTTATCCACCGCTTTCACATCGCCGGTATGGCGCCGCAGCACCCCGGTGTGAATCGGGAAATACATCTTCAGGTTCCGCACCTGAACCAGCGGCGGGGGCGGGGTGTCAAACATGGGTTGCCTCCGCAGGCTGACCGACAAGATGGCAGGCGGCATCATGGCCTTCACCCAGCGGCAAACCATCCACCGGGCGCCGTGCCGGGTTTTCGGCCTCGCAGCGCGCAAAGGCCAGAGGACAGCGGCTGCGGAAGGCGCAGGCGACGGGCGCGGCGGGTCAGGATCGGGGGCTGCCCGTCGATCACCTTCAGGCGCGTGCTGCGCGCGCGCCGCGCAGCGTGGGAATCGGTTTTCAGCAGGGCGCGGGTATAGGGGTGGTGCGGATTGGCGAACAGCTCCTTGACCGGCGCCTGTTCCACCACCTGGCCGCCGTACATCACCATCACCCGGTCGGCGATGCCCGCGATCACGCCCAGGTCATGGGTGATCCAGATGATCGCCATCCCCAGCTTCTGCCGCAGCTCCTTCACCAGTTCCAGGATCTGCGCCTGAATCGTCACATCCAGCGCCGTTGTCGGTTCATCCGCGATCAGCACCTCGGGGTCGCAGGCCAGCGCGATGGCAATCATCACCCGCTGCCGCATGCCGCCCGAAAACTGGTGCGGATAGTCGCGTCAGCCGCTTGCGGGCGTCGGGGATGCCGACCAGCTCCAGCAGCTCGACCGCCCGCGCTTCGGCCTGCGCCTTGTTCAGCCCCATATGGGTGCGCAGCGGCTCCATGATCTGGTTGCCCACGGTGAACACCGGGTTGAGCGATGGTCATCGGGTCCTGGAAGACAAAGCCGATGCGGGCGCCCCGCACGTCGCGCAGCGTCGTCGTCGTGGCACTTTCAGGATATCCACCCCGCTCAGCAGCACCTGCCCGCCGCAGACATCGGCGGGGGGCGAGGGCAGCAGGCCGATCAGCGACATCATGGTGACGGATTTGCCAGAGCCACTTTCGCCCACAACACCCAGCAATTCGCCGGGCCGCAGGTGAAAGCTCACGTCATTCACGGCATGGACCTCTCCGCCACGGGTGCGGAAAACGGTCTTCAGGCCACGGACCTCAGCACGTTAGACGGTGCGTCTGCCCCGGTCGGGCGGTTACGGCTTGGCTCCCCATGTTTTTTGGTCTTTTGCTTGTTGGTTATTCTTGGCCAGTGGCTTCTTTGTCCCTGACCATTTGGTCAAGTGTTAGTCATTTTCGCACGTCTCGCAAGAATCTTTCGGCGAATTGCCCATCCTTTGGGCATCATGACTTTGCCGTCCTCGGCGGGCTTGCCCCCGGGCGCCTTGCCAGGGTCGTCCGGGCGGCCCGAGCGGGCAGGCTCTGCCTCAAAACGGAGCAGATCATGCCTGAACACCTGTCCCCCCGCGAGATTCTTGAACACCTCGTGCGTTTCCGATCCGTCAGCACAGACAGCAATCTGGATCTGATTGATTGGGTTGAGGCTTGGCTTGCAGGCTGGGGGATTGCCAGCCACCGGGTTTATAACGCCGAGGGGACGAAAGCCGCGCTTTATGCCAGCGTCGGGCCCGACGTGCCGGGCGGGGTGATTCTGTCGGGCCATACCGATGTGGTGCCGGTTGCCGGGCAGAACTGGTCGTCCGATCCCTGGAGCGTCGTTGAACGCGATGGCCGCCTGTTTGGCCGGGGGGTCTGCGACATGAAGGGATTCGATGCGCTGGCGCTGGCCGCGCTGCCGCTGGCGCTGCAATCCGGGGTGAAGCGGCCGCTGCAGATCGCCCTCAGCTATGACGAAGAGCTGGGCTGCACCGGCGCGCTGCCGATGATCCGCGCCATGGCGGCAGGGCTGCCACGCGCCGCCGCGGTCATCGTGGGCGAGCCGTCGATGATGAAGGTGGTCACCGGCCACAAGGGCGGCCACAGCTTCCGCGTGCATGTGCGCGGGCATGAGGTTCACAGCTCGATCATGCACGAAGGCGTCAGTGCCATCATGCAGGGCGCGCGGCTGATCGACTGGGCCAACCGCATGAACGCCGAAAACGCCGCCCGCCCCGCCACAGAACTGGGCGCGCTGTTCCATCCGCACTGGACGACGCTGCATGTGGGCACCATCACCGGCGGCACAGCGGAAAACATCACCGCGAAGGATTGCAGCTTTGGCCTGGGCTTCCGCGTGGTGCCCGGCGAAGACCCGCTGGATTGGGTGGCGCGGCTGAAGGCCGAAGCCGCCCGGATCGCGGCGGAAATGCAGGCCGTGCATCCCGATGCAGGCATTACACTGGAAGAGAAATTCGAGGTCACGCCGCTTGTGCCGGAACAGGAGGGCGCGGCCGAGGCCTTGGCGCGGCGGCTGACGGGGGACAATGCGGTGCGGGTGGTCAGCTATGGCACGGAAGCCGGGCATTTCCAGTCGGAAGGCTATTCCGCCGTCGTCTGCGGCCCGGGCGACATTGCGCAGGCGCATCAACCCGACGAATGGCTGGCGGTGGATCAGTTCGAGGCCGGCTGGCAGTTCATGCAGGATGTGGTGAAGGATCTGTGCCAATGATGGCTTTCCCGATTTCCGAAGCAACGCCGGTGCGCTTTCCCGGCCCCTTGCCCGCCGCCTGCGATGTGGTGGTGATCGGCGGCGGCGTCATCGGGGTGATGACGGCCTGGCATCTGGCCGAAAAGGGCCTGCGCGTCACCCTGTGCGAAAAGGGCCGCATCGCGGGGGAACAGAGCAGCCGCAACTGGGGCTGGGTGCGCCAGCAGGGCCGCGATCCGCGCTGAGACTCCCCATCATGCGCAGGAGGCGCTGCGCCTCTGGACGACGCTCGATGCGCAGGCTCGGCGAGGGGCTGGGTTTCCGTCAGGAAGGCGTGATGTATCTGGCCAAGACCGACAAGGAGATGGCCGGGTTCGAAGATTGGCTGGCGATGGCGGCACCACGGCTGCTTGCGACCCGATCGGCCGGACGCAGACGCGGGCTGATGGGCCGCCCGTCACCGGCGGCGAAAAGCCCTGGATCGGTGCGCTGTTCACGCCCATCCGACGCACAAGGCCGAACCCTGGGTGGCGGTGCCCGAATGATGGCGCGGTTGGCCGCAGGCCGAGGGGCGCGGGTGATCGAGGAACTGCGCCGTGCGGGCGCTCGGACCGCGCAGGCGGGCCGGGTGATGGGCGTCGTGACCGAACAGGGCCGCATCGCGTGCCGATGCAGGTGGTGTTGGCGGGGGGCGTGGTCTGTCACTGTTCCTGCGCCGGCACGGCATCGATCATTCCGCAACTTTCGGTCCGGCTGCTACGGCATTGGCGACCGGGCCCATGCCGCAGGTGGTGGCGACGGCGGCGGTGGATGATCGCCTGGCGCTGCGCCCGCGAGAGGATGGCGGCTACACTCTGGCGCCTGCCGCCTTTGCCGAGCTGTTCCTGGGCCCCGATCTGCTGCGCCATCTGCGCCACTACCTGCCGCTGGCGCTGTCGGGCGAGTTCGACACCTATCCTCGCCCGCCCGCGCCGAGCGGCTATCCCGACGCGATCACGACGCCGCGTTTCTGGAGCGCCGGCGAAGTCAGCCCCTTCGAGCGGATGCGGGTGCCGAACCCCGCGCCCAGTGCGGCGCGGGTGGCCGAACTGGCGCGGCGCTTCGCGCAGATCTACCCGCAGGTGGGGCCGGGTGACGGTGCGCGCGGCCTGGGCGGGGATGATCGACGCGCTGCCCGACGTGGTGCCGGTGGTGGACCGTGCCGCGGCGCTGCCCGGGCTGATCGTGGCGACGGGCATGTGCGGCCACGGTTTCGGCATCGGCCCCGCCTTCGGGCGCATCCTTGCGGACATGGCCTGCGGCCGCGAGGCGGGTCACGACATGCACCGCTTTCGCTTCGCCCGCTTCCACGACGGCTCGCGGCTTTGCGCCGGGGCCGAACCTGTGAGCGCTTGAAGCCGGCGGGACGGGGTGGCAGGCCTGCGCGACAGCCGGACCCGGCCCCTTGCCCGGGCCTTCCCCCGGACCTACCGCGCGCAAACAGGGAGCCACAACCATGCCCGTCAAGAACCGCCTTGCCGAAATGCAGCCCGAGATCGCCGGGTGGCGCCGCGACATCCACGCCCATCCCGAGATCCTGTTCGAGACCCATCGCACCAGCGCCCTGGTGGCCGACAAGCTGCGGGAATTCGGCTGCGACGAGGTGGTGACCGGCATCGGGCGCACCGGCGTGGTGGGGATCATCCGGGGCCGCGCGACCACTTCGGGCAAGACCATCGGGCTGCGCGCCGACATGGACGCGCTGCCGATCATCGAGGCGACGGGCCTCGACTATGCCTCCACGACGCCCGGCGCGATGCATGCCTGCGGCCATGACGGCCATACCGCGATGCTGCTGGGGGCCGCGAAATACCTGGCCGAGACGCGCAATTTCGACGGCTCGGTCGCGGTGATCTTCCAGCCCGCCGAAGAGGGCGGCGGCGGCGGGCGCGAGATGGTGCGCCGACGGCATGATGGACCGCTTCGGCATCACCGAGGTCTACGGCATGCACAACATGCCGGGGCGTCCCGGTGGGCAGTTTCGCGATCCGCGCCGGGGTCTTCTTCGCCGCGACCGACACCTTCGAGGTGCGCTTTCTCGGGCAAGGGCGGGCATGCCGCCAAGCCGCAGGAGAGATCGACACCACCGTGATGGCGGCGCATGCGGTGGTGGCGCTGCAGACGATCGTGGCCCGCAACGCCGACCCGATCGAAGCCAGATCGTCGTCTCGGTCTACCCCCTTCGAGACGGAATCGAAGGCCTTCAACGTGATCCCCGAGCGGGTCACGATCAAGGGCACGGTCCGCACCATGTCCGAGGCCAACCGCGACATGGCCGGCAACCGCGTGCCCCGCAGTTTGCGAGGGCATCGCCGCAACCTTCGGGGGCCGGGCCGAGGTGACCTACGTCAAGGGCTACCCGGTGATGGTCAACTCGCAGGAGCAGCACCGACTTCGCGGCCGACGTGGCGCGATCCGTCTCGGGCGACTTGCGCCGACGCGCCGCTGGTCATGGGGGGCGAGGATTTCGGCCTTCATGCTGCAGGAACGCCCCGGCGCCTATATCCTCCTGGGCAACGGCGACACCGCGATGGTCCACCACCCGGCCTATAACTTTGACGACAATGCCATCCCCTTCGGCTCCAGCTGGTATGCCGGCATGGTCGAGGCGCGGATGCCTGCGGAGAGAACGGCGTAAGGCAGGGGGCCTTGCTCCGGTCTTCTCCCCCTTTCCCCCGATCCTCCCTCCCCTTTTGCGGGGAGAGGGCTTCCCCCTTTTCTGGGGCGAGGATGCGACCATAAACCGGCCTCAAGAACCGGCTTTCTCAGAACAGCGGCCTTGTGATAGATCTCGCCATCCGTCTGCCGGAATGGCCAAAGCTCCGCCAGCACGAGGAGCGACGGTGCTGACCCATGCGCAAGCGACGAGCCCTCTCCTGCCATGTTAGTCACAAGCCCTTCACGTTTCAGCCGCGCCAGGGTCTTGTTGGTATGAACCAGTGACAGGCCGAGCGCATCGGCCAGATCCTGCTGCCGCCAGGGCAGGGCCACGCTGTCACCCTCGGTCATCTCCAGCGCCTCTGCCCGCCGCCACAGTTTCAGGATGGCCCAGGACATCCGCTCCAGGCGCAGACTCGCGCTGGCCGATGGTTGCCAGGGCATCCCCCAGAAAGTGCTCTTCCTGCGCGGCCAGATATGTCAGATCATATCCCCGGCCCGGCTGTTCACGGAACAGGTCCGCCATGCCGAGGAGGTCGAAACACGCAGGGCACACCAAATATCACGGTCGAGGCAACGGCCGAATGGCTCATTTCCCCCATCAGCGCCGATTGCAGCCCCAGAAGATCGCCCGGAAAGGCAAAGTTCAGCACTTGCCGCCTCTCACTCCAGCGTCTTGTAGCGCAGGCCCAGCCCTTTCAGCACAGTGTAAAGCTGCGGGCTGGCGGCGCCCTCCAGCAGAAGGGTCGTGCCTGCCTGCACCTGCAATTCGCCGCGCTTGAACTGCTGCATGAAGGTGGTTTCGGCATCCGTCTGTGGCTGGAAGAGCGGCTTGCAATGCAGCGGGCAGTCTTTGCAGCGGGTTGGCATCTGTGTCTTTTTCCATCTCTGACTATGTCACAGTTTAATGCGCGATGCGGCAATCCGTTCCATGGTCCCCCTTTGCTTGACCAAGGACGGAAAACCCATGCAAGACGAACACAGCCGCCGCTTTCTGGTCGTTGTGCCAGTGACCCTGATCGCGGAAGATCTGGCGCAGGTGCTGTGCGATGCGGCACCGGGGGCAAGGGTATTGCTGGCCGCCACGGCCAGCGAGGCCATGGATCTGCTTCGCGACAAGACAACGCTCAGCGCCGCTTTCATCGAACTGCGGATCGAAGAGGCTGCCAGTTCCGGCCTCATCGCCCGCCTGCGCGAACTGGGGGCCAAGATCGTGTTGATGCGGGACGATATGCCCGAAGGTCTGGGGCCCTGCCATCTGCTGGACATGCCGTTTTCAGATGCCCATGTCGTGCAGCTGCTGAAAACATTCGGTTAGGGCTGCGGATCACCCGCCCGTATGGCTCATGTGGCGGCTCATCTGGCCACCGACATGCTGGCGCGAATAGTCGAAATCATGGCCCTTGGGCTTGCGGGCGATGGCGGCGCGGATCGCGGATTCCAGCAGCGGCCTTATCGGTAGCAGGTGCGCAGCGGCGCCCGCAGATCGGCCTCGTCCTCCTGGCCCAGGCACATGTACAATCTCGCCCGGTGCAGGTGATGCGCACCCGGTTGCAGCTTTCGCAGAAATTATGGGTCAGGGGTGTGATAAAGCCCACGCGCTGCCCGGTTTCGGCGCCAGCTGCACATAGCGCGCCGGGCCGCCCGTGCGATAATCAGTATCGGTCAGGGTCCAACGGGTTCCGCAAGCCGGGCGCGCAGATCCTTCAGCGACCAGTATTGATCCAGCCGGTCTTCGCTCGCCCATGTCCTCGCCCATCGGCATGACCTCGATAAAGGTCAGATCATGGCCTTCGGCGGCGCACCAGTCGACCAGACGGAACAGCTCGTCCTCGTTGAAACCCTTCAATGCCACGGTATTGATCTTGACCCGCAGCCCGGCACGTTTCGCAGCCTCGATCCCTTCCAGCACCTGTGGCAGCCGACCCCAGCGGGTGATCGCGGCGAATTTGTCAGGATCGAGCGTATCCAGCGAGACATTGATCCGCCGCACCCCACATGCGGCAAGCTCATCGGCAAAGCGCGCCAGCTGGCTGCCATTGGTGGTCACGGTCAGCTCTTTCAGTGCACCCGATTCCAGATGACGCGACATGGCCCGGAAAAACGTCATGATGCCCTTGCGCACCAGCGGTTCGCCGCCGGTGATCCGCAGCTTTTGCACGCCCAGCCCGACGAAGGCGGAACACATCCTGTCCAGCTCTTCCAGCGTCAGCAGGTCGGCCTTGGGCAGGAAGGTCATGTTTTCGGCCATGCAATAGACACAGCGAAAATCGCAGCGATCCGTCACCGATACCCGCAGATAGGTGATGGCCCGCACGAACGGGTCGATCAGCGGTGCGTTCATTCGGAAAGCCTAGGCTTTCGGCAGAACTCCGGCAAGGGCGAAGGCAGCGGTTGATGCGGGCGGCTGTGCCCACTAACGTCTGGTTCAACGCAAAAAGGAGACCCGGCATGACCAAAGGCAATGACAGGCTGCGGCAGATGGTGGTTCTGACGACGGTTGCCCTGCTCGCAAGCGGGTGCAGCCGGGTGGCAGAGATGATGCCGTGGAAAAAAGATGCAGCAGAGCCTGCCGTGGTGCAGCCAGAGGCTTTGCCCGCGCCCGGTACCGTCATGGCGCCGGCTGTTCCGGCAGGGGCCCGCACGGCCGAAGCGCTGGATACCACCACGGCAGAACAGAAAGCGGCGGCCATGGCCCCGGTCACCGCTGCGCCCTCGGCCAGCCTCGGGAAGGTTGTGGTCAGTCTGGGCGATGTGACGACGCCGGGCTTCTGGCTGCGCAGCGGGCTGGTCAGCGCGCCTGCGCCGGGTGTGGTGAAGACCGCCGCGGGGCAGACGGTGCAGGTTGATCTGCTGCCGGGCAGCGGGGCTGCGCAGCTGTCGCTGGCAGCCTTTCGTGCCTTGGGGCTGGGATTGACCGATCTGCCGCAGGTCGAGGTGTCGCGGCGGTAGGGGGCGCTCGCGCCCCCACGGCCCGTGCCGGGCCTCCCCCCTGAGGGTATTTGGGCCAAGAGGAAGGGGGGCGCCAGCCTGTGGATAAGTTTTTGTCGCGCAGTTTTCCTCGCCCGGTCAGTCGGCGGGCATATATTGCGCGGCTTCCTTGCGGGCGAAGGCTTTCATCTGGGGCCCATGCTCATCAAGGAAGGCGGCGGTGCGGGCGGGATCGTGTTTCGACAGGTCGCGCAGCCACCAGGCCACCGCTTTCTGGATGAACCAGTCCCGGTCGGGCACATAGGCTGCGGCCCAACCCAGTACCCGTTCCCGGGCGGCGGCTTCTTCCGGTTTCGGGAAGTTCAGCTTGGTCAGTGGCAGGGTGATGACCAAAGCCGCGCGGCGCACCCAGAAATTTTCGGAGGTGGTCCAGCCTTCGACGGCATCAAGGCGCGACAGATCGGCCATGATGCGTTTCTGCCCGGCACTGCAGACATGATCCGCAATGGCCCAGGCATCGAATTCCGGCACCCAGGACTGGATCAGCGCCCAGGCGCCGCTGTCATCCGGGCGGATGCGCGCCTGCGCCAGCAGCTTGGCGGCAGCCACGCGGCCTTCGTGGATATTGCTGCGCCACAGATCATCGGCCAGCGCCAGCCGGTCGTCGAGGGACAGATCATTGCGCCAGTCGCGCGCCAAAGCGTCGATCGTGGGAACAGAGGTGCCCAGATAGCGCCGGTCAACCTTGTGATAGGCGGCCATTTCGGCGGCCTTTCCGGGTTCGGCAGCGGCTTCGATCAGGGCGAGGGCTTCGGCAAGGTTCATTCGGCATGTCCCAGATTGGCGTCGATGCCGGTGGGCAGGCCGTCGATGCTGTGGCGGTTCTTTTCGGCCCAATAGGCTGACAGGCCTTCGGGGCCTTTCTGTGTGGCCCAGTCGCGCAGCACCGGGCGTTCGCGCGGGGTATCCAGCAAGGGCACGGCAAAGCCGCAGGAGCTTTGCACCAGATCCACTGCCATGTCGCAGATCTGCCGCGCACCGGGCAGGGCGGGCAGCTGATCGGCCAGCGCAGGCCAGTCGGCATCGCTTTGGTGGATCACCCGTGCCGTGCCATAGGCGCGCAGGATCAGCGGGCGCTGGCCAAAGCTGCACCACATCACCGTCATCCGGGCATCGCGTGGCAGATGGGCGGCGGTTTCATTGCCCGATCCGGTGACATTCAGCCAGATCAGCCGGTTCGGCCCCAGAACCCGCAGCGAATCCATCCCCTTGGGCGACAGGTTGATCCGTGCCTCGGGGGCGCTGGTCGCCACGAAGAACAGCGGCTGTGCCGCAATGAAGCCGGTGTGATCTTCGGTGAAGCCCGCAAACTGCTTCGCCATCACTCCACCGTCACGGATTTCGCCAGATTGCGCGGCTGGTCGACATCGGTGCCTTTGGCGATGGCGGTGTGATAGGCCAGAAGCTGCGCCGGAATCGCATAGAGGATCGGCGCCAGTGCATCAGGCACCTTGGGCAGGGTGAGGGTTTTCCAGCACCCCGCGCCCGCCTCGGCCACGCCTGCGGCATCCGACAGCAGCAGCACCTTGCCATGCCGCGCCATCACCTCCTGCATGTTCGACACGGTCTTTTCGAACAAGGCATCATGCGGGGCCAGCACGATCACCGGCACACGGTTGTCGATCAGCGCGATGGGGCCATGTTTCAATTCGCCCGAGGCATAGCCTTCGGCGTGGATATAGCTGATTTCCTTCAGCTTCAGCGCGCCTTCCAGCGCCAGCGGATACATCGCGCCGCGCCCCAGGAACAGCATGTCCTGCGCTTCGGCCAGCTGTTCCGACAGTTTCTCGATCTCGCCCGCCAGCCCTAGCGCATGGTTCATCAGCCCCGGCAGCAGGCGGAACTGCGCCAGCAGATCGGCCACCTGCGCGGGCGACAGGCGGCCCCGGTCGGCGCCCGCCTTGATCGCCAGCAGCAGCAGAACCGACAGCTGGCAGGTGAAGGCCTTGGTCGAGGCCACGCCGACCTCGATCCCGGCCAGGATCGGCAGCGCAAGATCCGCCTCGCGCGCGATGGAAGAGGTGGGCACGTTCACCACCGCCAGAATCTTCGCCACCTTGTCCTGCGTATAGCGCAGCGCGGCCAGCGTATCGGCGGTTTCGCCCGATTGGCTGACGAAGATTGCCCAGCTCCGGTCGCTTAGCGGCGGCTCGCGGTAGCGGAACTCGCTGGCGACATCGATGTCGCAGGGCAGGCCCGCCAGCTGTTCGAACCAGTATTTCGCCACATGGCAGGCATAATGCGCGGTGCCGCAGGCGACCAGCGTGATACGGTCGATCCCGGTGAAATCCACCGCTTCGGGCAAGCGCACCATCGCGCCTTCCGGCCCATCGGTCAGATAGTGCTTCAGCGCATCGCCCAGAACCACCGGCTGTTCCGCGATCTCTTTCGCCATGAAATGCTTGTAGCCGGCCTTCTCGATCCGCGTCGCGTCGATCTGGATCCGGGTCATGGCGCGGTTGGCCCGGGCATTGCGGGCATCGAAGATTTCCGCACCGGCGCGGGTAATCACCGCCCAGTCGCCCTCTTCCAGATAGGTGATGCGGTCGGTCATCGGCGCCAAAGCAATGGCATCCGAGCCCACGAACATCTCGCCATCGCCATGGCCGATGGCCAGCGGGCTGCCCTTGCGGGCGCAGATCAGCAGATCTTCTTCGCCATCGAACAGAAAGCACAGGGCAAAGGCGCCATGCAGGCGGGGCAGCACCACGGCGGCGGCCTGCTGTGGCGTCTTGCCCTGGCCCATCTCGTGCCGCATCAGCACCACGACGGTTTCGGTATCGGTCTCGGATTCAAAGCTGTGGCCCAGTTCCATCAGCTCGGCGCGCAGGTCGCGGAAATTTTCGATGATGCCGTTATGCACCACCGCCACATTGCCCGCCTTGTGCGGATGGGCATTGGCCACGGTTGCGGCACCATGGGTGGCCCAGCGGGTATGGCCGATGCCCGCGCGCCCGGCCAAGGGTTCATGCACCAGCAGATCCGACAGGTTGACCAGCTTGCCCACCGCGCGGCGGCGATCCAGCCGCCCGCCGTTCACCGTGGCGATGCCCGCGCTGTCATAGCCGCGATATTCCAGCCGCTTCAGCGATTCCACCAACAACGGCGCGACCTGATGGTTGCCCAGAACCCCAACAATTCCGCACATTATGCTTGGTCTTTCTGCCGTTTGGCCTTGGCTGCCTTGTACATATCGAACAATTTTGGGGCGAGGCCCGGTTTGTTCACCTGCTTGGCCCGGCCCAGGGCCACAGCCTCGGCCGGGACGTTTTCGGTGATGACCGATCCTGACCCGGTCATGGCGCCATCGCCCACCGTGACCGGCGCCACCAGCATCGTATCCGATCCGATGAAGGCGCGCTTGCCAATCCTGGTGCGGTGCTTGTTCACGCCATCGTAATTGCAGGTCACCGTGCCCGCGCCGATATTGGTATGTTCGCCCACATCGGCATCGCCCAGATAGGTCAGGTGCCCGACCTTCACGCCCTCATCCAGAATGGCATTCTTGATTTCCACGAAATTGCCGACATGCACATCCTCGGCCAGTTCGGCGCCCGGGCGCAACCGGGCAAAGGGGCCGACAGTCGCGCCGCGCGATACATGGCAGCCCGCCAGATGGCAGAAGGCCAGGATCTCGGCGCCGCTTTCGATGGTGACACCGGGGCCAAAGATCACATTCGGCCCGATGATCGCATCGCGGCCCACATGGGTATCCAGCGCAAAGAACACGGTATCCGGCGCGGTCAGGGTCACACCATTGTCCAAAGCCTCAGCCCGGGCGCGAGCCTGAAACGCGGCCTCGGCCTCGGCCAGCTGGGCGCGGGTATTCACGCCCAAAGTTTCCGCCTCGTCACAGATCACCACCCCGGCGGACAGGCCACGCTTGCGCGCGATTTCCACAATATCGGTCAGGTAATATTCACCCGCCGCATTGCTGTTCCCGATGGCCGCCACCAGATCGGCCAGCACAGCCGTATCCGCGCAGATCACCCCGGAATTGCAAAGGGTTATCGCGCGTTCTTCATCTGTGGCATCCTTGAATTCCACAATCCGCCGCAGCGCCTCGCCCTCTGCGATCAACCGTCCATAGCGGCCCGGATCGCGCGCCTCAAACCCCAACACCACCACGGCATGGCGGGCGCGGGCGGCCAGCATCGCCTCCAGCGTTTCGGGGCGGATGAAAGGCGTATCGCCATACAGCACGAAGCAATCGCCCGCCATGCCCGCCAGCAGCGGCATGGCCTGTGCCACGGCATGCCCGGTGCCCAGCTGTTCGGCCTGCATCACGGTGTCGCAGCGCGCGTCATAGGCGCGGGCGGCCTTGCCCACCGCCTCGGCGCCGTGGCCGGTGACGACCACCAGCTTTTCAGGGTCCAGCGACAGCCCCGCCTGCATCGCATGGTGCAAAAGCGGCGCGGCGGCCACCTGATGCAGCACCTTTGGCAGATCGGAATTCATCCGCGTGCCTTGCCCCGCGGCAAGAATGACGAGCGAAACCGGCATGACACCCCTTTCCTTCAAGCTGCGACCGTTTTAACCCGGCTGGCGGGGCGCGCAAGGCAAGCCCCATCACACATCCTTTCGGCAGGTTTCAACCCCAAAGAGGCTTTCATGCGCACTGTGGTTTTCGATCTGGATGGCACGCTGGCGGATACAAGCGCCGATCTGGTGGCGGCGGCCAATGCCTGTTTCCGCGGGCTGGGCCATGGCAACCTGCTGGACCCTGTCGCCGATGCGCTGACGGCATTTCACGGCGGGCGGGCAATGCTGCGGCTGGGCTTCTCGCGTCTGGGTCTGGGGGATGACGCACTGGTGGATGCGCAATACCCGGTGCTGCTGGCCGCCTATGCCGATGGGATCGACACCCATACCCGCCTGTATCCCGGCGCGGTGGATGCGGTCGAGGCGCTGCGCAGCGCCGGTTACGCCACCGCGATCTGCACCAACAAGCCCGAGGGGCTGGCCGAAACCCTGATGCAGCGGCTGGGCGTGCGCGGGCTGTTCGGCAGCCTGATCGGCGCCGATACCCTGCCCACGCGCAAGCCCGATGTGGCACCCTATCTGGCGGCGGTCCGGCAGGCGGGCGGCAACCCCGCGCGGTCGCTGCTGGTGGGCGATACCGAAACCGACCGGCTGACCGCCGCCGCTGCGGGCGTGCCCTGCGTGCTGGTCAGCTTTGGCCCCGAAGGCGCGGCCATCGCGCGGCTGCAGCCCGAGGCGATGCTGCACCGCTATGCCGATCTGCCCGCGCTGGCCGACCGGCTGCTGGGGGCCTGAGATGGAACGCTTCACCGGCAGTTTCACCCAGCAGGAACCGATCCCGCAGGAAGGCATCGACGCGGCGCTGCGCGTACTGCAATCAGGCCGCCTGCACCGCTACAACACCGCCCCCGGCGAACTGGCCGAGGCGGCCCTGCTGGAAGAGGAATTCGCCGCCCAGACCGGCGCGGCCTATTGCCTGGCCGTGGCCTCGGGCGGTTATGCGCTGGCCTGTGCGCTGCGTGCCGCCGGCGTCGGGCCGGGGGATAGGGTGCTGACCAATGCCTTCACCCTCGCCCCGGTGCCGGGCGCCATCGCCTCGGTCGGCGCCGTGCCTGTGTTCGTGGGCGTCACCGAAGGGCTGGTGATCGACCTCGATGATCTGGCCGCCAAGGCCGGGCAGGCCCGTGTGCTGATGCTCAGCCATATGCGTGGCCATATCTGCGACATGGCGCGCCTGATGGCGATCTGCGATGCGGCGGGCATTACGGTGATCGAGGATTGCGCCCATACCATGGGCGCGGGCTGGGCGGGCCGCCTGACCGGCCGCTGGGGCGCCATCGGCTGCTTTTCGACGCAGACCTACAAACACGCCAATTCCGGCGAAGGCGGGCTGCTGATCTCGGACGATCCGCAGATGATGGCACGGGCCATCCTGCTGTCGGGCAGCTACATGCTCTATGACCGCCACCGCGCCGCGCCGCCGCGCGAAGCCTTTGCCGATCTGCGGCTGGTCACCCCCAATATCTCGGGGCGGATGGACAATCTGCGCGCCGCCATCCTGCGCCCGCAACTGCGCGACCTCGCCCGCCAATGTGCCCGCTGGAACGACCGTTACCGCGCGGTCGAGGCAGAGCTGGTGGCAACACCCGGCCTGACCCTGGTGCCGCGCCCTGCGGTAGAGGATTTCGTCGCCTCCTCCTTCCAGTTCCTGCTGCTGGATTGGGCGGAACCCGCCATCCGCGCCGTGCTGGCGCGTTGCGCCGCGCGCGGGGTCGAGCTGAAATGGTTCGGCGCCGCAGAACCCGTGGCCTTCACTTCGCGCTACGACAGCTGGACCTATGCCCCCAGCGAAGCCATGCCCGCCACCGACCGCGTGCTGGCGGGCATTATCGACATGCGGTTGCCGCTGACCTTCAGCCTGGAGGATTGCGCGCTGATCGGCCGCATCATCCGCGCCGAGGTTTCGGCGGTCTATCAGGGCGATCTATCCGCGCCCGACCAGACCGCCCGCGCCGATTGAACCGTCGCAGGGGGCGCTCGCGCCCCCTCTGGCCTGCGGCCATTCACCCCCTGAGGGTATTTGGGCCAAGAGGAAAGCGCAAAACCCTCCTTTATCTTGGCTCAAATATCCTCGGGGGGTCGCCGGTTGTGCGCCATTGGGCCGAGCCCAACCGCCGACGGGGGCAGGCAGCCCCCCGTCGGCGGCGGGGCCGGGGGCGGCGTCAGTTCGCCGCGCCCAGCGGGATCACCGAGAGCGACATCTTGCCAGACCCTTGCGTCAGTTCGCTGGCATGGGCGAGATAGACCAGCGCGTTGTTCCGGGCATCGAACACCCGTGTCACCTTCAGCGATTTCAGGATCAGCGAGCGGCCTTCGCTGAACACCTCTTCGCCATCCCCGCTGCGGTCGATGTCGCCCAGCACGATCGGCCCGGTCTGCACGCAATCCACCGCCGAATAGGACGGGTCTTCGAACCAGTTGCCCTGCTGCAGCCTGTCGATCATCGACCGTTCGAAATAGGCCAGATGGCAGGTGACGCCCTGCACATCCGGGTCCGGGAAGGCCTCGATCACGATATCATTGCCGACCCAGTCGACCCCGACCTTGCCCACTTCCTCGGCCAGCGCCGGGCCTGCAAATGCCATGGCTGCCAAGGCCAGAACCCGTTTCATGCCATATCCTCCTGTGCTTTTCCCAGAACTGGCCCCAGAACTGGCAGCGCCGGGCCTGCCGCGCAAGGCCGCGCCGGAAGAAATGCTTGACGCGACTCGCGATCTGGCATTTATTGAACGTGTGTTCAATTCTTGGGAGGGGATGATGTTCACATCGTCAATGCGCTTTGATCTGGGTGAGGATATCGCCGCCCTGCGTGACATGGTCAGCCGCTGGGCTACCGACCGGCTGAAGCCCATCGCGGCGCAGGTGGATCGTGACAATGTCTTCCCGGCCGCGCTGTGGCGCGAAATGGGGGATCTTGGGCTGCTGGGCATCACCGTGCCGGAAGAATTCGGCGGCGCGGGCATGGGCTATCTGGCGCATGTCATCGCCACGGAAGAAATCGCCCGCGCCTCGGCCTCGATCAGCCTGTCTTACGGCGCCCATTCCAACCTCTGCGTCAACCAGATGAAGCTGAACGGCAGCCCCGAGCAGAAGGCGAAATACCTGCCCGGTCTGGTATCGGGCGCCCATGTCGGCGCGCTGGCGATGAGCGAGCCGGGCGCCGGGTCGGATGTGGTGTCGATGAAGCTGCGCGCCGAAAAGCGCAACGGCTACTACGTTCTGAACGGCAGCAAATACTGGATCACCAATGGCCCCGATGCCGATACGCTGATCGTCTATGCCAAGACCGACCCCGAGGCGGGCGCGAAAGGCATCACCGCCTTCATCGTCGAACGCGGCTTCAAGGGCTTTTCCACCAGCGTGCATTTCGACAAGCTGGGGATGCGCGGATCGAACACCGGCGAGCTGATCTTTGAAGATTGCGAAGTGCCGTTCGAAAACGTGCTGGGCACCGAGGGCAAGGGCGTGCGCGTCCTGATGTCTGGCCTCGATTACGAACGCGTCGTGCTGTCGGGCATCGGCACTGGCATCATGGCGGCCTGTCTGGACGAGGTGGTGCCCTATGCCCGCGAACGCCATCAGTTCGGCCAGCCCATCGGGAATTTTCAGCTGATGCAGGCCAAGATCGCCGACATGTATGTGGCGCTGAATTCGGCCCGCGCCTATGTCTACGAGGCGGCGCGCGCCTGCGACCGGGGCGAGGTGACGCGGGCCGATGCCGCGGGCTGCGTGCTTTATGCCAGCGAACAGGCCATGGTGCAGGCGCATCAGGCGGTGCAGGCGCTGGGGGGCGCAGGCTTCCTGAACGATTCGACCGTCAGCCGCCTGTTCCGCGATGCCAAGCTGATGGAGATCGGCGCGGGCACCTCTGAAATCCGCCGGATGCTGATCGGGCGCGAGCTGATGGCGCAGCCATGACAGGCCATGAAAAAGGGCGCGGGTTGGCCCCGCGCCCCGATACCCCCCCGTGGTTCTGTTGTTCAGAACTTCATCACATAGGCAACGCCCGCCACCAGCGGATCAACCTCCACCCGACCGACCTTGGCGCCGTTCAGCTTCACATCGCTGTCGATATCCAGATAGCGCAGGTCCATCCGCAGCGCGCCCTTTTCGCTGATGGCGTAATCCACCCCCAGATGGGCGGCCAGCCCCCAGCTGTTGTCGATCTTCAGATCGCCCAGCGGCGAGCGGTCTTCGAAGAAGGTGGTATAGTTGATGCCTGCGCCGATGAACGGCTTCAGCGCGCCGCCGGTCGGGAAGTGATAGTTCACCGAAACGGTGGGCGGCAGGTGCTTGGTGCTGCCGACCTTGGCGCCGCCGATCTTGATATCATGCTTGAAGGGCAGGGCGGCCAGCACCTCAAGGCCGATATTGTCGCGGATGAAATATTCGAAGGTGATCGTCGGCCGGGTGTTGCTGCCGATCTCGGTCGTGCCACCGGCCACGATGCCGTTGTCATCCTTCGGCTGGACAAAGCCGAGCCCGAGGCCAAGCGTCATGTCGCCCGCCGACTGGGCAAGGGCAGGTGTGGTGAGCGCGGCGGCAGAGATCAGGGCCAGAGCAAGCGTTTTCATGGGTCTTCTCGCAGGTTGTTTGCGGGGCGACCTTGGCGCCCATGGCTGTCACAAAACCTTGACCTGAATCAAACGGCCACCGCTTCGGCCTGCGACATTCCGGCTCAGGTCCGTCTGGTATAACCTCTTGGAAAGAGGCTGAAAAACATGATTCTGAAATCTCGCATTCTGACAGGCTCCGATATGTTCCGCGCCAATCGCGCGGCGCATCTGGCCATGCTGGACACGATCGGCCAGGCGGCGGCACAGGCGGCGGCGGGCGGCGGCGAAAAGGCCATGGCGCGGCATGTGGCGCGCGGCAAGATGCCGCCGCGGGACCGGGTGGCGGGCCTCCTGGACCCCGGCTCGCCGTTTCTGGAAATCGGCGCCACGGCGGCGCATGGGCTGTATGATGGCGCCGCGCCCTGTGCCGGGGTGATCGCCGGGGTGGGCCGGGTGCATGGGCAAGAGGTCATGGTGGTGGCCAATGACGCCACCGTGAAGGGCGGCACCTATTACCCGATGACGGTCAAGAAACACCTGCGCGCGCAGGAAATCGCCGCGGAATGTGCGCTGCCCTGCGTCTATCTGGTGGATTCGGGCGGCGCCAACCTGCCCAATCAGGATGAGGTCTTCCCCGACCGCGACCATTTCGGCCGCATCTTCTACAATCAGGCGCGGATGTCGGCGGCGGGCATCGCGCAGATCGCCGTGGTGATGGGGTCCTGCACCGCAGGCGGGGCCTATGTGCCCGCGATGTCGGATGTCTCCATCATCGTGCGCGATCAGGGCACGATCTTTCTGGCCGGCCCGCCCTTGGTGAAGGCCGCCACGGGCGAGGTGGTCACCGCCGAGGATCTGGGCGGCGGCGATGTGCATACGCGCCTGTCGGGCGTGGCCGATTATCTGGCCGAGGATGACGCCCATGCGCTGGCCCTGGCGCGGCGCGCGGTCAGCCATCTGAACCGCAGCAAACCCGCCACCGTGCAATGGCAAAGCCCCGAAGACCCGGCCTATGACCCCGAGGAAATCCTCGGCGTGGTGCCCGGCGATCTGCGCACGCCCTATGACATCCGCGAGGTCATCGCCCGCGTGGTGGACGGCTCGCGGTTCGATGAATTCAAGGCGCGCTTCGGCGAGACCCTGGTCACCGGCTTTGCCCATGTCATGGGCTGCCCGGTCGGCATCGTCGCCAACAACGGCGTGCTGTTTTCCGAGGCCGCGATGAAGGGCGCGCATTTCGTCGAACTCTGCAGCCAGCGCGGCATCCCGCTGGTGTTCCTGCAGAACATCACCGGCTTCATGGTGGGCCGCAAATACGAAAACGAAGGCATCGCCCGCCACGGCGCCAAGATGGTGACGGCCGTGGCCTCCACCAATGTGCCCAAAGTCACCATGCTCGTCGGCGGCAGCTTCGGCGCGGGCAATTACGGCATGGCAGGCCGCGCCTATCAGCCGCGGTTCCTGTGGACATGGCCGAACTCGCCGCATCTCGGTGATGGGCGGCGAACAGGCGGCAGGCGTGCTGGCCACCGTCAAGCGCGACGGCATCGAACGCACAGGCGGCACCTGGTCGCCCGAGGAAGAGGCCGAGTTCAAACGCCCCACCATCGACATGTTCGAACGTCAAAGCCACCCGCTCTATGCCTCGGCCCGGCTCTGGGATGATGGCATCATCGACCCGCGCAAGACGCGCGACGTGCTGGCGCTGTGCCTCTCCGCCGCCCTCAACGCCCCCATCGAACCCACGCGCTTCGGCGTGTTCCGCATGTGAGCCGCCGCCGGGAAAGGGAAAGCCCTTTCCCCCCTTCCCGTTGTCCAAATATCCCGGGGTCGCCGGGCGCATGTTCGCCGGCGAGGGGGCAGCGCCCCATCCCGAAATCAAGGAGAGGAACCGATGTTCCAGAAGATCCTGATCGCCAACCGCGGCGAGATCGCCTGCCGCATCATCGCCACCGCCCGCCGCATGGGCGTGACGACCGTGGCGGTTTACTCCGAAGCCGATGCCGGCGCCCGCCATGTGCAGCTGGCGGATGAGGCGGTGGCCATCGGCGGCCCGGCGCCGCGCGACAGCTATCTGCGCGGCGATGCGATCATCGCGGCGGCGCTGGCCACCGGCGCGCAGGCGATCCATCCGGGCTATGGCTTCCTGTCCGAAAACCCCGATTTCGTCGATGCGGTCACGGCGGCGGGCCTCACCTTCATCGGCCCCTCGGCCCAGGCGATCCGCGCCATGGGCCTCAAGGATGCCGCCAAGGCGCTGATGGCCGAGGCCGGCGTGCCGGTGGTGCCGGGCTATCACGGCGCCAATCAGGATGCCGAACATCTGGCCGGCGCCGCCGATGCCATCGGCTATCCCGTGCTGATCAAGGCCGTGGCGGGCGGCGGCGGCAAGGGGATGCGCCAGGTCACCCGCCCGCAGGATTTTGCCGCCGCGCTGGAAAGCGCCCGGGGCGAGGCCGCCACCGCCTTTGGCAATGATGCGGTGCTGATCGAGAAATACGTCGAAAAGCCCCGCCATATCGAGGTGCAGGTCTTTGGCGATGGCCGCGATGCCGTGCATCTGTTTGAACGCGATTGTTCGCTGCAGCGCCGCCACCAGAAGGTGATCGAAGAGGCCCCCGCGCCCGGCATGCCCGCAGACATGCGCGCGGCGATGGGCGAGGCCGCGGTGCGCGCCGCCCGCGCCATCGGCTACAGCGGCGCAGGTACCATCGAATTCATCGTCGATGCCTCCGAAGGCCTGCGCGCCGACCGCTTCTGGTTCATGGAGATGAACACCCGCCTGCAGGTCGAACATCCGGTGACCGAGGCGATCACCGGCATCGATCTGGTGGAATGGCAGCTGCGCGTCGCCGCGGGCGAGCCGCTGCCGCTGCGGCAGGATCAGCTGGCGATCCATGGCCATGCCTTCGAGGCGCGGCTCTATGCCGAGGACGTGCCCGCCGGGTTCCTGCCCGCCACCGGGCGGCTGGCGCATCTGGCCTTTCCGACCGGATGCCGCGCCGATACCGGCGTGCGCACGGGCGATACGATCAGCCCCTGGTATGATCCGATGATCGCCAAGGTGATCGTCCATGGCCCCACCCGCGCCGTGGCGCTGGCGCAGCTGGCCCGCGCGCTGCAGGAAACGCAGGTGGCGGGCACCACCACCAACCTGGCCTTTCTGGGCGCGCTGGCCCGGCATCCGGGCTTTGCCGCCGGTGATGTGGATACCGGGCTGATCGAACGCGATCTGGCGGCGCTGACCGCCGCCCCCGCGCCTTCGGCTGCCGTTCAGGCGGCGGCGCTGCTGGCCTCCGCCGGTCTGGGTGCCGGTCCGCTGCAGGGCTTCACCCTCTGGGCGCCGCTGGCACGCGGGCTGGCGGTGGATCGAGTTGCGGCGCGAGACCATCGCGGGCACGGCCTGCAATTCGTGGCGCTGGCGGGCGCGCAGATCACCGTGCGCCGGCGGAGGCTGGCTGCTCGCCGCGGAACTGCCGGTGCCGTGCGAGGCGGTGTCACGGGCAGATCCACGTCTTCGACAGGGGCCAGTGCCACAGCTTCACCCCCCATGATCCGCTGGCGCGCGAGGCCAATGCAGGCGCTGCAGGCAATGCCACGCTCTCGCCCATGCCGGGGCTGGTGAAGGCGGTGTTCGTGGTGCCGGGGCAGGCGGTGACGGCGGGCGACCGGCTGGCGGTGCTGGAGGCGATGAAGATGGAACATACCCTCACCGCCGCCCGGGACGGCGTGGTGGCCGAGGTGCTGGCGGCCCCCGGCAGTCAGGTGGAGGCCGGGGCCGCGCTGATCCTTCTGGCGGAAGAGGAGGTGGCGGCATGATCCGCCTGCATCACGTTCCCGGTTCGCGCAGCTTCCGCATCCTCTGGCTGCTGGAAGAACTCGGGTTGGCCTATGAAATCCAGCCCTATCGCCTGGATGATGGATCGACCCGCCAGCCGGATTTTCTGGCGCTGTCGCCCGCAGGCCGGGTGCCCGCGCTGGAAATCGACGGGCAGGCGATCTTTGAAAGCGGCGCCATCCTGCAATATCTGCTGGAACGCCACGCGCAGGCGGGGCTGGCCCCGCAGCCCGGCGCGGCGGATCGGGCACGGTTTCTGGAATGGCTGCATTTTTCCGAAACCCAGGCCGCGCTGCTGGAACAGCTGAACATCCAGCACATCTTCCTGCGCCCCGAAACGGCCCGCTCGCCGGTGCTGATGAAACTTCTGGCCCGGCGGCTGGCGGTGACGATGCAGGCGATGGATCGGGCGCTGACGGGGCAGGATACCCTGCTGGCGGGGGGCTTTTCGGCGGCGGATGTGGCCTATGGGTTCAACATCCCGGCGGTGTTCCGCTTCGTGCGGGGCGATGCCTTCCCGGCGCTGCAGGCCTATGCGGCACGGATGGCCGCCCGGCCCGCCTTTCAGCGGGCGCAGGCGCGGGATGGCGCGGGCACGCTCTATGCCCGCGATTTCTACGAGGTGCCGGATGTCTGACCATGTCGAGATCTTCGAAATGGGCCCGCGCGACGGGCTGCAGAATGAAAAGCGGCTGATCCCGGCGGCCGACAAGATCGCGCTGGTCGATCTGCTGTCTCAGGCCGGGTTCCGCCGGATCGAGGTGACCAGCTTCGTTTCCCCGCGCTGGGTGCCGCAGATGGCCGATGCGGACGAGGTGCTGGCGCGCATCACCCGGGCGCCGGGCATCCGCTATGCGGCCCTGACCCCCAACCTCAGGGGCTATCAGGCGGCGCGGGCCGCGCGGGCCGATGAGGTGGCGATCTTCGCCTCTGCCTCCGAAGGCTTCAGCCGGGCGAACCTCAATTGCTCCATCGCCGAAAGTCTGGATCGTTTCGCCCTGGTGGCAGAAGCGGCGCGGGCCGACGGGATGCCGCTGCGCGGCTATGTCTCAGTGGTGACCGATTGCCCCTTCGACGGGCCAACGCCCCCGGCGCAGGTGGCCCGCGTGGCGGCGGCGCTGCGCGATCTGGGCTGCTATGAAATCAGCCTGGGCGATACCATCGGCCATGGCCGCCCCGAAACCATCCGCGCCATGCTGCAGGCGGTGCTGGCCGAGCTGCCGCCCGACCGGCTGGCCGGGCATTACCACGATACGCAAGGCCGCGCGCTGGAGAATATCGAGGCGTCGCTGGGCCTGGGTCTGCGGGTGTTTGATGCGGCGGTGGGGGGGCTTGGCGGCTGCCCCTATGCGCCGGGCGCGGCGGGCAATGTGGCGACCGAGGCGGTGGCGGCGCGGCTGGCGGCCCTTGGCTTTGACACCGGGCTGGATGCGGCGGTGCTGGACAAGGCGGCCGGATATGGCGCGCGATGCCTGCGGCCAGCGCAGGAGCTTTGCGAGAGATCAGGCTCGCAGATTGCGGGGAGGAACGGGGCGATGTTGGAGACCGTCGAGCCTGACCACGGACGCCGCGCGGCGTCGGCGCACGCTGACGCTGACGCGGGCCGGACAAGCACAACGCGCTGTCGGCGCAGATGATCGCCGAGCTGACCGACGCCGCCGCGGCGCGCTGGGCGCGTGATCCGTCGGTGCGGGTGGTGGTGCTGGCGGCGCGCGGGCGCCAGCTTTTGCGCGGGCGGCGATCTGAAATGGATGCAGGCGCAGATCGACGCGCGATGCCGAGCCCCGCGCGGCTAGGGGCGCCACGGCGCTGGCCGATATGCTGGGCGCGCTGAACGCCCTGCCCAAGCCGCTGATCGGGCGGGTGCAGGGGGCGGCCTATGGCGGCGGTATCGGCATGATGGCCGTCTGCGACAGCTGCATCGGCGTGGATCGGGCCCGAAGTTTGGCCTGACGGAAACCCGGCTGGGCCTGATCCCGGCGACCATCTCGCCCTATGTGGTGGCGCGGATCGGCGGGGCGGCGGCGCGGCGGCATTTCCTGTCGGCCCGGCTGTTTGATGCGGCCGAGGCGCATCGCATCGGCCTGCTGTCCCGGGTGGTGGCGCCCGAGGATCTGGACGCGGCGGTGGAGGCCGAGGTCGCGCCGTTTCTGGCCTGCGCGCCGCGGCGCGGTGGCGGCCTCCAAGGCCTTGGTCGCGCTGCTCGCCCCGCCGCCAGACCGCGCCATGGTCGCCGCCACCATCGGCCTGCTGGTCGACCGCTGGGAAAGCCCCGAGGCCGCCGAGGGAATCGCGGCCTTCCTTGAAAAGCGCAAACCGGGCTGGGCTGTCTGACCGCCGCAGAAGCCCGAGAGAATCCATGGGTCTTTCCCGCCGCGACGCGCAATGCCGCATCGCGGCGATTTTTCTGTGTGCGACGGTATGCAGCCAGCAAATCGCGGTCCCGCAGAGGCTTTTTCGCTCTGGCTTCGGTTGACCCGGCACAAGGGGGGGAGTAAACGGAACCCAGCAACGATCCGCGCGCGCCGGGCGTCCCTCGCCCCTGCCGCCAGCCGAAGGAGCCACTCGTGGACGAACTTCTCCGAGAGTATCTTCCGATCCTCATCTTTCTGGCACTTGCGGTCGGTCTTGGCCTTGTGCTGATCCTCGCCGCCCTGATCCTGGCAGTGCGCAACCCGGACCCCGAAAAAGTGTCGGCCTATGAATGTGGGTTCAACGCCTTTGACGATGCGCGGATGAAATTCGACGTCCGCTTCTATCTGGTGTCGATCCTGTTCATCATCTTCGACCTTGAAGTCGCCTTCCTCTTCCCCTGGGCCGTGGCCTTTGGCGAGCTGTCTATGGTCGGCTTCTGGTCGATGATGGTGTTCCTGGGCGTGCTGACCGTCGGCTTTGCCTATGAATGGAAGAAAGGGGCGCTGGAATGGGCGTGATGGCACCGGCGCCAATCACCGCGGCGAATGATCTGGATGTCGCCGTGGCCGCGATGAACCGCGACTTGCAGGACAAGGGCTTCCTGCTGACCTCGACCGAAGACATCATCAACTGGGCGCGCACCGGCTCGCTGCACTGGATGACCTTTGGTCTGGCCTGCTGCGCGGTGGAAATGATGCACACCGCCATGCCGCGCTATGATGTGGAACGTTATGGGTTCGCCCCGCGCGCCAGCCCGCGCCAGTCTGACGTGATGATCGTGGCAGGCACGCTGACCAACAAGATGGCCCCGGCTTTGCGCAAGGTCTATGACCAGATGCCAGAGCCGCGCTATGTGATCTCGATGGGCAGCTGCGCCAATGGCGGCGGCTATTACCACTACAGCTACAGTGGTGCGCGGCTGCGACCGCGTGGTGCCGGTGGATATCTATGTGCCCGGTTGCCCGCCCACCGCAGAGGCGCTGATGTATGGTATTCTGGCGCTGCAGCGGAAGATCCGCCGCACCGGCACGCTGGTTCGCTGAGGAGCGGTTGATATGTCCGAAGCCCTGACCCAGCTTGCAGAACATCTGACGCTGAAACGCCCGCAGGCGGTGATCGCTGCCGAAGTGGCGTTCGGCGAGCTGAATGTCGAGGTTGCGCTGTCGCAACTGGTGCAATTCATTGATTTTCTGAAGACCGACAGCAGCTGCCGGTTTTCGACCCTGGTGGATATCACCGCCGTCGATCACCCGGAACGCCCGGCGCGGTTCGACGTGGTCTATCATTTCCTGTCGATGTACCAGAACCAGCGCATCCGGCTGAAGGTGGCGGTGCGTGAGGATGAGATGGTGCCCTCGATCACCCCGGTTCACACCGCGGCCAACTGGTTTGAACGCGAAGTCTTCGACATGTTCGGGATCCTGTTTTCCGGCCATCCCGACCTGCGCCGCATCCTCACGGATTACGGGTTCCGCGGCTATCCGCTGCGCAAGGATTTCCCGACCACCGGCTATACCGAGGTGCGCTATGACGAGGCGCAGAAGCGCGTGATCTATGAACCCGTCAAGCTGGTGCAGGAATATCGTCAGTTCGATTTCCTGAGCCCGTGGGAAGGCGCGCAATATGTGCTGCCCGGCGACGACAAGGCCAAGGTGTAAGGGGTATCCAGGGTGAGCGGGGAGCCGACAGTCCTGATCTGTGCAGGTGCGACAAAGGCAGGGACATCCTGGCTTTACGATCACCTGCGCATGCATCCCGACTGCCATCTGCGCAGCATCAAGGAACTGCATTATTTCGACATGCAGCATCACCGCAACTTTGATCGCTATCTGGCGGGCCTGACCCGGCGTGCCGCCGCGCTGACGGCCGAGCGGGCAGGGGCACCGGCCCGCGCCGCGGCCCGGCTGGACCGCAAGCTGGCCGATGTGGCGGAGTGGCGGGCCGTGGTCGATCTGCGGGCCGATGATCTGCAGGCCTATCGCAACTATCTGCTGGGCGGCCATGCCGGGCAGGCTTTGGTGGCTGATCTGACGCCGGGCTATGCGCCCTTGCCCGAAGACCGCTTTCGCCAGATGGCGGAACTGGGCGCGGATGTGCGGTTTGTCTATCTGCTGCGCGACCCGGTTTCGCGGCTGTGGAGCCAGATGCGCATGACCGCGCGGCGCCAGGTGGCCGATATCGCCGATTATCCGCGCCGGGCGCTGATGCTGATGCGGCAGGCCATCCGCGATATCGCGGGCGGCAAGACCGACCGCGAGGATTACGCCGGAACCATCACCCGGATGCAGGCGGTCATCGCGCCGCAGCGTCTTATGGTGATGTTTCAGGATGATATGCTGACGGCTGCAGGGCTGGCCCGGCTCTGGTCCTTTCTGGGCATCGGTGCGGGGCAGGCCGATTTCGGCCGCCGTGTGCTGGAAGGTGTTTCGCTGCCCTTGCCGCCCCGGCTGCAAGCCAAGGCTCTGGCCGTGCTGCGGCCCCAATACGACTTCGTCGCCCGCCTGTTTCCGGCCCTGCCGGAAAGCTGGCGCAAGACCCTGAATGAGGTTCACGCATGATGGACGGACAATTCGACGACGCGCTGACGGGCGAACAGAAGATCCGCAACTTCAACATCAACTTCGGGCCGCAGCACCCTGCGGCGCATGGTGTGTTGCGTCTGGTGCTGGAGCTGGACGGCGAGATCGTGGAACGCTGCGATCCGCATATCGGCCTGCTGCACCGCGGCACCGAAAAGCTGATGGAAAGCCGCACCTATCTGCAGAACCTGCCCTATCTGGACCGGCTGGATTATGTGGCGCCGATGAACCAGGAACATGCCTGGTGTCTGGCCATCGAAAAGCTGACGGGCACTGTGGTGCCGCGCCGGGCCTCGCTGATCCGGGTGCTGTATTCCGAAATCGGCCGGGTGCTGAACCACCTGCTGAACGTCACCACGCAGGCCATGGACGTGGGCGCGCTGACGCCGCCGCTCTGGGGCTTTGAAGAGCGTGAAAAGCTGATGGTGTTCTATGAACGCGCCTGCGGCGCGCGTCTGCACGCGGCCTATTTCCGCCCCGGTGGCGTGCATCAGGATCTGCCCGAGGCACTGCTGAATGATATCGACCAATGGGCGGTAGAATTCCCGCGCGTGCTGGATGACATCGACGGGCTGCTGACCGAAAACCGCATCTTCAAGCAGCGCAATGCCGATATCGGCATCGTCACCGAAGAGGACATCCTGACCTGGGGCTATTCCGGCGTCATGGTGCGCGGCTCGGGCCTCGCCTGGGATCTGCGGCGCGCCCAGCCCTATGAATGTTATGACGAATTCGACTTCAAGATCCCGGTCGGCAAGAATGGCGATTGCTATGACCGCTATCTGTGCCGGATGCAGGAAATGCGGGAATCGACCTCGATCATCCGTCAGGCTGTTGCCAAGCTGAAGGTGGAAAAGGGTGACGTTCTGGCGCGCGGCAAGCTGACCCCGCCCAAGCGCGGCGACATGAAGACCTCGATGGAAGCGCTGATCCATCACTTCAAGCTGTACACCGAAGGGTTCCACGTTCCGGCGGGCGAGGTCTATGCCGCGGTCGAGGCGCCCAAGGGCGAATTCGGCGTCTATATGGTCGCCGATGGCACCAACAAACCCTACCGCGCCAAGCTGCGCGCGCCGGGGTTCCTGCATCTGCAATCCATGGACTACATCGCCAAGGGCCACCAGCTGGCCGATGTGGCCGCCATCATCGGCACGATGGATGTCGTGTTCGGGGAGATCGACCGCTAATGCTGCGCCGCCTGTACAAAGAACAGCCTGCCTCCTTCGCCTTTACCCCGGCCAATCTGGAATGGGCGCAAGGCCAGATTTCCAAATATCCCGAGGGCCGTCAGGCCTCGGCCATCATCCCGCTGCTGTGGCGCGCGCAGGAACAGGAGGGCTGGCTGACCCGTCCCGCGATCGAATATGTCGCCGATATGCTGGGCATGGCGCATATCCGCGCGCTGGAAGTGGCGACCTTCTACTTCATGTTCCAGCTGCAGCCCGTGGGTTCTGTGGCGCATATCCAGATTTGCGGCACCACGTCCTGCATGATCTGCGGCGCAGAAGATCTGATCGCGGTCTGCAAGGAAATGATTTCGGCGCAGCCCTTCACCGTTTCCCCGGACGGCAAGTTCAGCTGGGAAGAGGTCGAATGTCTGGGCGCCTGCGCCAATGCGCCGATGGCCCAGATCGGCAAGGACTATTACGAAGACCTGACCGCCGAGAAGCCTGCGCGAGCTGATCGCCGCAGTTCTGCCAAGGGCGAAGTGCCGGTGCCGGGGCCGCAGAACGGGCGCTTATTCGTCAGAACCGGCTTCGGGCCTGACCTCGCTGAAGGAATATGATTCCGGCCGCACCCAGTATAATGCCTCGGTGCAGCTGGCGGTGGATATCGGCGATACGGTGAAACGGATCGACGGCACCGAAGTGCCGAATCTGACGCCCTGGCGGCAGAAGGCCGAAGTCACCGCCTCTGCTGCGGCCGAAACCACGCCCAGCCCGGCTGCCGGTGGCATCGCTCCGCAAACCGCCGAAGCGCTGACGGCCAAGCCCGAAGCCAGCCCCGCGCCTGAGGGCGGCGTGGCTGTGGCGGCCCCCGGTCAGCCAGTTGCCGAAGGGGCGCAGCCTGTGGCCCTTGCCGCGCCGCGCGATGGGGCTGCCGATGATCTGCAGGTGATCGAAGGCATCGGCCCCAAGCTGGAGGCCCTGTGCCACGAGCTGGGCATCTGGCATTTTGATCAGATCGCCGCCTGGGGTGTTGCCGAGGTGTCCTGGATGGACAGCAATCTGGCGGGTTTCAAAGGCCGCGTGACCCGTGACAAATGGGTGTCACAGGCGAAGATCATCGTGGAACAGGGGCTTGAGGAATTCAAGCGCCGCGCCGCGACCAACGATTACTGAGGGCAGGGCATGACCGCTCCCACCCCCGAGCAGATGCGGCTGGCGCGCGATGCGCGCATGGTTGCCTTTGTCATCGCGGGGACCATGATCCTGTGGATGGGGGCGCAATGGCTGGGTGGAAAGATGGGGCTGGATGCCCGCTATGTCTTTCTGTTCGATCTTGCCGCACTGGCCGCGTTCTTCTGGGCGCTGGTTGTCACGTATCAGATCTGGCGACGGCACAAGGCCGCGCACCGGGGAATTGAGGGCATGAGATGCTGAAGGATCAGGACCGGATCTTCACCAACCTTTACGGGATGCACGACCGTTCCCTGAAGGGTGCCATGGCGCGCGGCCATTGGGATAACACCGCCGGGCTGCTGGCACTTGGCCGGGATGGCATCATCCAGATCATGAAGGACAGCGGCCTGCGTGGCCGGGGTGGTGCGGGCTTCCCGACCGGGATGAAATGGTCGTTCATGCCGAAGCAAAGCGATGGCCGCCCGTCCTATCTGGTGGTCAATGCCGACGAATCCGAACCGGCCACCTGCAAAGACCGCGAAATCATGCGCCACGATCCGCATACGCTGATCGAAGGCTGTCTGGTTGCCGGTTTCGCGATGAATGCCGTGGCCGCCTATATCTATATTCGTGGTGAATATATCCGCGAGAAAGAGGCGCTGCAGGCGGCGATTGACGAGGCCTATGATGCAGGTCTGATCGGCAAGAATGCCTGCAAGTCGGGCTATGATTTCGATGTCTACCTGCACCACGGGGCGGGCGCTTATATCTGCGGCGAAGAAACTGCGCTGCTGGAAAGCCTGGAAGGCAAGAAGGGGATGCCGCGGATGAAGCCGCCGTTCCCGGCGGGTTCCGGCCTTTATGGCTGCCCGACCACGGTGAACAACGTGGAATCCATCGCCGTTGCCCCCACCATCCTGCGTCGCGGCGGGGCATGGTTCGCCAGCTTCGGGCGCCCGAACAATGCGGGTGTCAAGCTGTTCGGCATGTCCGGCCATGTCAACACACCGTGCGTGGTTGAAGAATCCATGTCGATCTCGATGAAGGAACTGATCGAGAAACATGGCGGCGGTGTGCGCGGCGGCTGGAAGAATCTGAAGGCGGTCATCCCCGGTGGCGCCAGCTGCCCGGTGATCCCGGCTGACAAATGCGAAGATGCCATCATGGATTACGACGGGATGCGCGCGCTGCAATCCTCGTTCGGCACCGCCTGCATGATCGTGATGGATCAGCAGACGGATATCATCAAGGCGGTCTGGCGTCTGGCCAAGTTCTTCAAGCATGAAAGCTGCGGCCAGTGCACGCCCTGCCGCGAAGGCACCGGCTGGATGATGCGCGTGATGGATCGCCTTGTGCGCGGCGAGGCCGAGGTCGAGGAAATCGACATGCTGCTGAGTGTGACGAAGCAGGTGGAAGGCCATACGATCTGTGCGCTGGGCGATGCGGCGGCCTGGCCGATCCAGGGCCTGATCCGGCATTACCGCGAAGAGATCGAAGACCGTATCAAGGCCAAGAAGACCGGCCGCATGGGCGCGATGGCGGCGGAATAAGATGAACCGGGCCCCCCTCAGCCTGGGTGTTGTCGCGGGCCTTTCGGCCTGCGCAGCTGCACCCGTGCCGCAGAGGGGGCCGGAGCCGACTGTGGGCCCATGCTGTGGCGGTGGACGGGGGCGCCTATGCTGCGCAGGTTGTTCAGGGCCGATGCGATACGCTGACCGGTGGGGCGCCGCGGGTGCAAGGCGCTGAGCCGTTTCGGTTTTCTTTTGGAAGGGGCGCAGGGCGCGGTTGCGGTGCCGCGGGCTGAGCGTAGGCGCGGCGCGTTGCGCGGGATTGGATCAGCGGCCAGATGGAAGCGCAAGGACTGTTGGCGCGCATTGCCTGCGAACAGGGCCGAGGGCGCGCTCTGTCAAGCGCGGCCGGCCGAAACGGATGGGCCGGTTCGCTGATGGCGGGCGCATGGATATTCGAAGGGGGCTGCGCATGACCCTCTTTCAACAGATGACGGCGCGGGGCATGGCCCTGTCGCGGATTTCGGCGGAGTAAGCGGATGAGCACCCTCAAGAAAATCATCATCGACGGCATCGAGGTCGAGGTCGACGCCGCGATGACGATCATTCAGGCAGCCGAAATCGCCGGGATCGAGATCCCGCGCTTCTGCTATCACGAGCGTCTGTCGATTGCGGGCAACTGCCGGATGTGCCTTGTCGAGGTTGTCGGCGGCCCGCCGAAGCCCGCCGCCAGCTGTGCCATGCAGGTGCGCGACCTGCGCCCCGGCCCGAATGGCGAGCCGCCGGTGGTGAAGACCAACAGCCCGATGGTGAAGAAGGCCCGCGAAGGGGTGATGGAGTTCCTGCTGATCAACCATCCGCTGGATTGCCCGATCTGCGATCAGGGCGGCGAATGTGACCTGCAGGATCAGGCCATGGCTTATGGCGTGGATTTCAGCCGCTACCGCGAGCCGAAACGCGCCAGCGAAGACCTGAACCTTGGCCCGCTGGTCGAAACCAAGATGACCCGCTGCATCTCCTGCACCCGCTGCGTGCGCTTTACCACCGAGGTGGCGGGCATTCACCAGATGGGCCAAACCGGGCGCGGCGAGGATAGCGAGATCACCAGCTATCTGAACGAGACGCTGGATTCGAACCTGCAGGGCAATATCATCGATCTGTGCCCGGTGGGCGCGCTGACGTCGAAACCCTATGCCTTTACCGCACGGCCCGTGGGAGCTGACCAAGACCGAATCCATCGACGTGATGGATGCGCTGTGCAGCAATATCCGCATCGACACCAAGGGCCGCGAAGTCATGCGAATCGTGCCGCGCAACCATGACGGCGTGAACGAAGAATGGCTGAGCGATAAATCCCGTTTCGTCTGGGATGGCCTGCGCCGCCAGCGGCTGGATACGCCCTATATCCGTGAAAACGGCCGCCTGCGCAAAGCGGGCTGGGGCGAGGCGCTGGCCGCTGCTGCGGCTGCAATGACGCGGCAAGCAAGCGTGACCGGTCTGGTGGGCGATCTTGTGCCGGTCGAGGCGGCTTATAGCCTGAAAACGCTGGTGGAATGCGCTGGGTGGCACGGTGGAGTGCCGCGTCGATGGCGCGCAGTCTTCCTGCGGGCAACCGTTCGGCCTATGTCGGCACGGCGGTGATCGAAGATATCGACGCGGCGCAATCCATCCTGCTGGTGGGCACCGATCCGCGCAACGAGGCGCCGGTGCTGAACGCCCGGATCCGCAAGGCCTGGGCGCGCGGGGCTTATATCGGGCTGGTCGGCGCTGAAGGCCGATCTGACCTATGATTACGATCATCTGGGCACGGATCGTCAGGCGCTGGCCGGGCTGCTGGCGGACCGGCGTCACCGAAAAAGCCCCGGATGGCAAGGCGGCCCTCGTCATTCTGGGGCAGGGTGCCCTGACCGAGGCCGATGGCGCTGCCGTTCTGGCCGAGGTGATGGCGCTGTGCGAGGCCACCGGGGCAAAGCTGCTGGTGCTGCATACCGCCGCCGGCCGCGTGGGCGCGTTGGATCTGGGCTGCACGACCGAAGGCGGGATCAAGGCCGCAACCGAAGGCGCCGAGGTGATCTATAACCTGGGCGCTGACGAGGTGGAAATCGCCCCGGGTGCTTTTGTGATCTATCAGGGCAGCCATGGCGACCGGGGCGCGCACCGCGCCGACATCATCCTGCCGGGCGCGGCCTATACCGAGGAAAACGGCCTGTTCGTGAACACCGAAGGCCGCCCGCAACTGGCGATGCGCGCAGGCTTTGCACCGGGCGAGGCCAAGGAAAACTGGGCGATCCTGCGGGCGCTGTCGGCCGAGATCGGCTCTACGCTGGCCTGGGACAGCCTGGCCCAGCTGCGCGGCCGCATGCTGTGCCGCACATCCGCATCTGGGCGCGCATCGATGAGGTGGCGGTGAACGAGGGGGCCGCCCTGCCGCGCGCCACAGCTGGGCAATGCCGCCCTTCGGTCAGGCCGTGAAGCGATTTCTATCTGACCAACCCGATTGCCCGCGCCTCTGCCCTGATGGGCGAATTGTCGGCGCTGGCACGCGGCCGCGGCTTGACGCGCCCCTGGCGGCGGAGTGAACGCATGACCCGTCTGACCCGCAGCTTTGGCCTGGTCACCGCTTTGGCGGTGCTGGTCGGCTGCGCGGGGGACGGGTCGGATGCCGCGCCGAAGGCCGCTGTTTACAAGGGGATCGAGACGATCCTTCTGGACGGCGATCTGGTGAATTTCCGCGTCACCATGGCCAATGCGGGCGGAAAATTCAGGATGTAGAGGCCTATGCGCGCTGCGCTGCGGCCCAATATGCGCTGATCCGGGGATTCGGGTTCGCGCGCCATGTGCGCACCAATGTGGCGCAATCAACCTGGCGTGGCGATGCGATCTATACGATCTCTGCCGCGCTGCCTCGGGGGCTGCGCACGATCGACGCCGAAGTGACGGTGCGCGATTGCGGCGAGCAGGGGATACCGACGGTATGAACGAGAAAGAATGGGCTGAGGGATCAAGGCAAAATGGCTGAATTTCTGCAAACCGGGCTGGGGATGGCGCTGCTGATCGCAGCGCAGTGCCTTTTGGTCATCGCCTTCGTGATGATCTCGCTCCTGTTTCTCGTCTATGGCGACCGCAAGATCTGGGCCGCTGTCCAGATGCGCCGCGGCCCGAACGTGGTGGGCGCCTTCGGCCTGCTGCAATCGGTGGCCGATGCCCTGAAATATGTGGTGAAAGAGGTCGTGATCCCGGCGGGTGCCGACCGCCCGGTGTATTTCCTGGCGCCGATGCTGTCCTTCGTGCTGGCGATGATCGCCTGGGCGGTGATCCCGTTCTCTGACGGCTGGGTGCTGTCGGATATCAACGTGGCGATCCTGTTCGTGCTGGCCGTGTCTTCGCTGGAGGTTTACGGGGTCATCATGGGGGGCTGGGCGTCCAACTCCAAATACCCGTTCCTCGGCTCGCTGCGGTCGGCGGCGCAGATGATTTCCTACGAAGTGTCGCTGGGCCTCATCATCATCGGGATCATCATCTCGACCGGGTCGATGAACTTTTCGAACATCGTCGCGGCGCAGGATACCGGCTATGGCCTGTTCGGCTGGTACTGGCTGCCGCATCTGCCGATGGTCGCGCTGTTCTTCATCTCCACCCTGGCCGAAACCAACCGCCCGCCCTTCGACCTGCCCGAAGCGGAATCCGAACTGGTGGCCGGCTATCAGGTTGAATACAGCTCCACCCTCTTCCTGCTGTTCATGGCCGGTGAATATATCGCCATCTTCCTGATGTGCGCGCTGATTTCGCTGCTGTTCTTCGGCGGCTGGCTGTCGCCCATTCCGGGCCTGCCGGATGGCGCCTTCTGGATGGTGCTGAAGATGGCGTTCTTCTTCTTCATGTTCGCCATGGTGAAGGCCATCGTTCCGCGCTATCGCTACGATCAGCTGATGCGGATCGGCTGGAAGGTGTTCCTGCCGCTGTCGCTGGGCTGGGTGGTTCTGGTGGCGTTCCTTGCAAAGTTTGAAGTGCTGGGCGGCCTTTGGGCACGCTGGGCCATCGGGGGCTGATATGGGTATGAACCGCGCCATCGACTATAACCGCGCTGCGAAGTATTTCCTGCTGGCGGATTTCGTCAAAGGCTTCGCGCTGGGGCTGCGCTACTTCTTTGCGCCCAAGGCCACGCTGAACTATCCGCATGAAAAGGGGCCGCTGTCGCCCCGGTTCCGCGGTGAACATGCGCTGCGCCGCTATCCCAACGGGGAAGAGCGTTGCATCGCCTGCAAGCTGTGCGAGGCGATCTGCCCGGCGCAGGCCATCACCATCGACGCCGAACCGCGCGAAGACGGCAGCCGCCGCACCACGCGTTACGATATCGACATGACGAAGTGCATTTACTGCGGTTTCTGCCAGGAAGCCTGCCCGGTGGATGCCATCGTGGAAGGCCCGAACTTCGAATTCTCGACCGAGACCCGTGAAGAGCTGTATTATTCCAAGGAAAAACTCCTGGAGAACGGCGCGCGGTGGGAGGCAGAGATTGCCCGCAACCTCGAGCTTGACGCTCCGTATCGGTGACCCTGATGAACGAAGATTTCACCAAACTTTTCAAGACGATGATGGAACAGGGGCAGGAGATGGTCCGCGCCTTCAACCCGTCTTTGGAAAACATGCCGGTGAAAGGCTTCGAGAATTTCTTCCCCACCATGACGAAAGACATGATGGAGATGTGGTTCGGGCGCACCTTCAACCGCGAGGGGCTGGATGCGAAAACCCGGCTTCTGGTGACGATTGCGGCGCTGACGGTTCTGGGCGCCCATGCCGAGGCACAGTTGAAACTGACCATCCGCCATGCACTGGAGGCGGGGGCTACAAAACGCGAGATTGCAGAAGTGATCTGGCAGATGAGCATGTTCGGCGGCCTGCCCGCCATGCAGAAGGCGCTTGAGATGGCTCAGGCGGTTTTTGCGGAAACCGAGGAGAAGAACGCATGAGCGTTGCGGATTACGCCTTTTACAGCTTTGCCGTGGTGACGGTGGCGGCGGGCCTGATGGTGACGGTGTCGCGCAACCCGGTCCATTCGGTTCTGTGGCTTATCCTCTCTTTCCTGTCTGCTGCCGGGCTGTTCGTGCTGCTGGGCGCCGAATTCGTCGCCATGCTGCTGATCATTGTCTATGTCGGCGCGGTTGCAGTTCTGTTCCTGTTCGTCGTCATGATGCTGGATGTGGATTTCGAAGAGCTGAAGGGGGAGATGGCCCGCACCATGCCGCTGGCGCTGCTGGTCGGTGTGGTGATCCTGATGCAGTTTGCCATGGCCTATGCCGCCTGGGTGCAGGCCGACGGGGCGCTTGGCCTGCGTCAGGCCGTGACCCCGGATGCGGGCCAGGTGGAAAACACCAAGGCGCTGGGTCTGCTGATCTATGACAAATACATCTACCTGTTCCAGGCTTCGGGTCTTGTGCTGCTGGTTGCGATGATCGGTGCCATCGTGCTGACCCTGCGCCACCGCAAGGACGTGAAGCGCCAGAATGTGCTGCATCAGATGTGGCGCGACCCGGCGCAGGCAATGGAACTGAAAGACGTGAAACCGGGGCAGGGGCTGTAAGCCTGACCTGAAGAACAAAGGGCGGCCCTTTTCTGGCTGCCGACAAGGAACAACGGGCAACACGACCCGGAGGGACGAGAATGGTAGGACTTGAACATTACCTGACGGTGGCGGCTGCGCTGTTCGTCATTGGCATCTTCGGCATCTTCCTGAACCGGAAGAATGTGATCGTCATCCTGATGTCGATCGAACTCATGCTGCTGGCCGTGAACATCAACCTCGTCGCCTTCTCGTCGTTCCTGGGCGATCTGGTGGGGCAGGTCTTCACCATGTTCGTGCTGACCGTGGCTGCCGCCGAGGCGGCCATCGGCCTTGCGATCCTTGTCAGCTTCTTCCGCACCCGCGGCACGATCGAAGTTGAAGATGCCAACGTGATGAAAGGCTGAAGCCATGGCCACGATCATCCTCCTCGCGCCGCTGGTCGGCGCCCTGATCTGCGGCTTCGGCTGGCGTTTCTTCGGAGAATTTGCCGGGCAGGTGATTGCCACCGCCCTGGTCTTTCTGGCGGCGATCCTGTCCTGGGTCATCTTCCTGGGCTTCGACGGCGAAACGCAACAGATCGTGCTGCTGCGCTGGATCGAATCCGGCAGCCTTGCCACCGAATGGGCGATCCGACTGGACCGGCTGACAGCCATCATGCTGGTGGTGGTGAACTCGGTCTCTGCGCTCGTGCACCTCTATTCCTTTGGCTATATGGCGCATGACGACAACTGGCACGAGGGCGAGCATTACAAGGCCCGCTTCTTCGCCTATCTGTCGTTCTTCACCTTTGCCATGCTGACGCTCATCACCAGTGACAACCTGGTGCAGATGTTCTTCGGCTGGGAAGGCGTGGGTGTCGCCTCGTATCTGCTGATCGGCTTCTACTACCGCAAGCCCTCGGCCAATGCTGCGGCGATGAAGGCGTTCATCGTCAACCGTGTCGGCGATTTCGGCTTTGCGCATTGGGGATCTTTGCGCTGTTCTTCCTGACCGACAGCATCCGCTTTGATGATGTCTTTGCCGCAGCGCCCGGTCTGGCCGAAACCAGCCTTGGCTTCCTGTGGACGGAATGGAACGCCGCCAACCTGATCGGGGTGCTGCTGTTCATCGGCGCCATGGGCAAATCGGCGCAGCTTGGCCTGCACACCTGGCTGCCTGACGCGATGGAAGGGCCGACGCCGGTTTCCGCGCTGATCCACGCCGCAACCATGGTGACGGCGGGGGTGTTCCTGGTCTGCCGCATGTCGCCGGTGTTTGAATATGCGCCGCAGGCCACCGCCTTCATCACCGTTCTGGGGGCAACCACGGCCTTCTTCGCGGCGACCGTGGGTCTGGTGCAGAACGATATCAAGCGCGTCATCGCCTATTCCACCTGTTCGCAGCTGGGCTACATGTTCGTGGCGGCTGGTGTGGGCGCCTATCCGGTGGCGATGTTCCACCTCTTCACCCATGCCTTCTTCAAAGCGATGCTGTTCCTTGGCGCCGGTTCGGTGATCCATGCGACGCATCATGAACAGGACATGCGCAACTATGGGGGCCTGAGGAAGAAGATCCCGCTGACCTTCTGGGCGATGATGATCGGTACGCTGGCCATCACCGGCGTGGGCATCCCGCTGACGCATTTCGGCTTTGCCGGCTTCCTGTCGAAGGATGCGGTCATCGAAAGCGCCTATGTCGGATCGGATTACGCCTTCTGGCTTCTGGTGATCGCGGCCTGCATGACCTCGTTCTATTCCTGGCGCCTGATGTTCCTGACCTTCTATGGCGAAAGCCGGGCACATGGGCATCACGACGCGCACGGCCACGATCATCACGGCCATGATGCCCATGGGCATGGCCATGACGATCACGGCCACGGCCACCATGAACCGCATGAAAGCCCGATGGTCATGCTGATCCCGCTGGGGGTGCTGGCTCTGGGTGCGGTGTTCTCGGGGATGCTTTGGTATAACGTCTTCTTCGGGGACGAGGCCAAGATGCGCGCCTGGTTCGGGATGGAGGCTGTGGCCGAACATCATACCGAAGGCGATCACGCGGCCCCGGCCACGGCCGAAGCGCCTGCTGCCGATCATGCCGCCACCGAAGCTGCGACCGAAACCCATGCCACCATCGAAGCTGCGCCCGAAGGCCACATGGTTGCCGCTGCGCCCAAAGGCGCGATCAGCATCCTGCCTTATGGCCCGGAAGAGCTGGAAGCGGTGAAGGCGCGCATCGGCTTCCACGAGGGCGAGGGCCATCACGAGCCGGTCAACATCATCGCCGCCGCCCATTCGGTGCCGAAATGGGTGAAGGTCTCGCCCTTCGTCGCGATGATCCTGGGTTTCCTGCTGGCCTATCAGTTCTACATCCGCAAACCTGACCTGCCGAAACGTCTGGCTGCCGCGCAGCGCCCGCTTTACGACTTCCTGCTGAACAAGTGGTATTTCGACGAGCTGTATAACGCTGTCTTCGTGGCGCCTGCGCGCTGGCTGGGGGCCTTCCTCTGGAAGAAGGGCGACGGTGCGGTGATCGACGGGGCGCTGAACGGCCTGGCTCTGGGCTTCATTCCCTTCGTCACCCGCTTCGTGAACCGGCTGCAGTCGGGTTATATCTTCCACTACGCATTCGCCATGGTTCTGGGCATCGCTGCCCTGATCACCTGGATGTCGCTCTCGGGGGGCGCGCACTAATGGAAAACGTTCTTTCCATCATTACCTTCATTCCGGCAGTGGCAGCCGCCGTTCTGGCGCTGTTCCTGCGGGGGAATGATGCGGCGGCGCAGCGCAACGCCAAATGGGTGGCGCTGCTGGCCACCGTCTGCCACCTTCCTCGTGTCGCTGACGATCCTGACCGGGTTTGATCCGGCCAATACCGGGATGCAGTTCGTTGAAGAATACGACTGGGTTCTGGGTCTGAAATACAAGATGGGCGTCGATGGCATTTCGGTGCTGTTCGTGCTGCTGACCACCTTCCTGATGCCGGTCACCATCGCCTCTTGCTGGGGCGTTGAGACGCGGACCAAGGAATACATGATCGCCTTCCTGATGCTGGAAACGCTGATGCTCGGCGTGTTCTGTGCGCTTGATCTGGTGCTGTTCTACCTGTTCTTCGAAGCGGGTCTGATCCCGATGTTCCTGATCATCGGCATCTGGGGTGGCAAGGATCGCATCTACGCGGCGTTCAAGTTCTTCCTCTATACCTTCCTCGGCTCGGTGCTGATGCTGGTGGCGATGATCGCCATGTATGTGGATGCGGGCACCACCGATATCGTGGCGCTGCTGTCGCACAGCTTTGCCTCTGAAACCCTGTCGATCGGCGGGTTCCAGATCATCGGCGGTCTGCAGACGCTGCTGTTCCTGGCCTTCTTTGCCAGCTTCGCGGTGAAGATGCCGATGTGGCCGGTGCATACCTGGCTGCCCGATGCCCACGTTCAGGCGCCGACCGCCGGTTCCGTCGTGCTGGCGGCCATCCTGCTGAAGATGGGCGGCTACGGCTTCCTGCGCTTCTCGCTGCCGATGTTCCCGGTGGGCGCGGATGTAATGAGCGGGATCGTGCTGTGGATGTCGGCCATCGCCATCGTCTATACCTCGCTCGTGGCGCTGGCCCAGCAGGACATGAAAAAGCTGATCGCCTATTCGTCGGTGGCCCATATGGGCTATGTGACGATGGGGATCTTTGCCGCCAACCAGCAGGGTATCGACGGCGCGATCTTCCAGATGATCAGCCACGGCTTCATCTCGGGCGCTTTGTTCCTTTGCGTCGGCGTGATCTACGACCGGATGCACACCCGTGACATTGACGCCTATGGCGGCCTTGTCATCCGGATGCCGGCCTATGCGCTGATCTTCATGTTCTTCACCATGGCCAACGTCGGCCTGCCGGGCACTTCGGGCTTCGTCGGTGAATTCCTGACGCTGATGGGGATCTTCCAGGTCAATACCTGGGTGGCCGCTGTCGCGACCTCGGGCGTGATCCTGTCGGCGGCCTATGCGCTGTATCTGTATCGCCGTGTCGTGTTCGGCGATCTGATCAAGGAGGCGCTGAAATCCATCACCGACATGACCGCACGCGAAAAGGCGATCTTTGCCCCGCTTGTGGTGATGACCCTGCTTCTGGGCGTGTATCCTTCGCTGGTGACCGACATGATCGGGCCTTCGGTGGAACAGCTTGTGACCGAATACCACGCTGCCATCCCCGCGCCGACCGGCGTGGCGGAAGCGGCAACGCACTGAGGGCCGAAAGATGACTGGTTCCGATTTCAACATCGTTCTGCCCGAGGTTGCGCTGGCGCTTTACGCCATGGCCGCCCTGCTGTTCGGCGTATATACCTCCAAGGACAAGGCCACCGGCCTGCTGACCTGGTCCACCGCCGTGGTCTTTGCGGTGATTGCCGCCTGGATCGCACTTGGCGGTGGCGGCGAACGTGCGGCCTTTGGCGGCATGTTCATCGACGATCCCTTTGCCCGCTTCTCCAAGGTCACGGTGCTGCTGTCGGCGGCCATCGTTCTGGTGATGAGCGAGGATTACATGCAGCGCCGGGGTCTGGCGCGGTTCGAATATCCCATCCTGGTTGCCCTGTCCGTTGTCGGCATGATGATGATGGTTTCGGCGGGCGATCTGATGGCGCTGTATGTCGGGCTGGAACTGCAGTCGCTGGCGCTTTACGTTCTTGCCTCGATCCGCCGTGACAGCGCGAAATCCACCGAGGCCGGCCTGAAATACTTCGTCCTCGGCTCCATGTCCTCGGGCCTGCTGCTGTATGGGGCTTCGCTGACCTATGGCTATGCGGGCACCACGCTGTTCTCGGGCATCCTTTCTACCCTGGACGAGGGCGTGCCGCTGGGCCTGCTGTTCGGTCTGGTGTTCATGCTGTCCGGTCTGGCCTTCAAGGTTTCTGCCGCGCCCTTCCACATGTGGACGCCGGATGTTTACGAAGGCTCGCCCACGCCTGTGACGGCGTTCTTCGCCACGGCGCCCAAGGTGGCGGCCATGGCCCTGTTCGCCCGTCTGGCGCATGATGCCTTCGGCACCATCAGCGGTGACTGGCAACAGGTGATCGCGGTCATGTCGCTGCTGTCGATGTTCATCGGTGCCGTGGCGGCGATCGGGCAGAAAGACATCAAGCGTCTGATGGCCTATTCGTCCATCGCGCATATGGGCTATGCCCTGCTGGGTCTGGCGGCGGGCACGAGCCTGGGTGTGCAGGCGATGCTGATCTACATGGCGATCTATGTCACCATGAACATCGGCACCTTCGCCTTCATCCTGTCGCTGGAAAAAGACGGCAAGCCTGTCACTTCGATTGACTCGCTGAACATGCTGTCGAAGCGCGATCCGATGAAGGCCTATGCCGTGCTGGTGCTGATGTTCAGCCTGGCGGGTGTGCCGCCCTTCATTGGCTTCTTCGCCAAATATGCCGTGTGGCAGGCTGCTGTCAGCGCCGGGCTGACCTGGCTGGTGATCGCCAGCGCCGTGGCTTCGGCCATCGGGGCCTTCTATTACCTGCGCATCGTCTATTTCATGTTCTTCGGCAAGGAAACCGATGGCGTGGAAAGCCGGATGAGCGCGGTTCAATGGGTGTCCTTCGTGGCGGCTGTGCTGGTCGTGACCTTCGGTGCGGCGGTGCAGCTGCTGGGCATCGAAAGCTGGGCGGCAGTGGCGGCGGAAGCCCTTGTTCGCTGATCCTGTCTGGCCCGAAGGCGTGGCCAGACACGCGCTGCCCTCGGTCGATAGCACCAATGCCTATGCGGCATCCCTCGCGCCGGGCCTTACGGGTCCGGCGTGGGTCGTTGCGGGCGAACAGACCGCCGGGCGGGGGCGCCGCGGCAGACCGTGGAACAGCCCGCGGGGCAATTTCTACGGCAGCCTGGTGATGAAACCCGAGGGCGCGCCGGATATGGCGGCGCTGCGCAGCTTTACCGCCGCCCTTGCGCTGCACGATGCCTGTGTGGGCCTGACCGGGCTGCCGCAGGCCTTTGCCCTGAAATGGCCGAATGACGTGCTGCTGAACGGCGGCAAGCTGGCGGGTATCCTGCTGGAAAGCAGCGGTGCCGCGGGCCGGGTATCGCATCTGGTGATTGGCATCGGGGTCAACCTGATCGCCGCCCCCCCGGTGGAAGCGGTGGAGGCGGGCGCGGTTCCGCCGGTCAGTCTGCTGGCCGAAACCGGGCTGCGGGTGATGCCCGAATCCTTCCTGACCCATCTGGCCGCCGCCTTTGCCCATTGGGAAGCCCGGTTCACGGCTGATGGGTTTGCCCCCCTGCGCGATGCCTGGCTGGAGCGAGCGGCGCGGCTGGGCGAACGGATCCGCGCCCGCACCGGCACCTCCGAACGTCAGGGCATCTTTGAAACCATCGACGCCACCGGCGCGCTGGTCCTGAACATCGACGGACGGCGGGAGGCCATTCCCGCCGCCGAGGTCTTTTTCTGAAAGGCTTGGCCCATGCTGCTTGCCATCGACTGCGGCAATACCAACACTGTATTTTCGATCTGGGATGGTGCGGCTTTCCGTGCCACCTGGCGGATCGCCACCGATCACAAGCGCACGGCGGATGAATATTTCGTCTGGCTGTCATCGCTGATGATGCTGACCAAGACCGAAGCGCAGATCACCGAGGCCATCATTTCCAGCACGGTGCCGCGCGTGGTGTTCAACCTGCGTGTGCTGTGCAACCGTTATTTCGACTGCCGCCCGATCGTGGTGGGCAAGCCGGAATGTGCGTTGCCTGTCGATCCGCGGGTGGATCAGGGCACCACCGTCGGCCCTGACCGGCTGGTGAACACGGTCGCGGGGTTTGACCGGCATGGCGGCAATCTGATCGTGGTGGATTTCGGCACTGCCACCACCTTCGATGTGGTGGATACCGACGGCGCCTATATCGGCGGTGTGATCGCCCCCGGTGTCAACCTGAGCCTGGAGGCGCTGCACATGGCCGCCGCCGCCTTGCCGCATATCGACATCGCCCGCCCGGCCAGCGCCATCGGCACGAATACGGTGGCCTGTATGCAATCTGGCGTGTATTGGGGGTATATCGGGCTTGTCGAGGGCATCGTGAGGCAAATCCGCGCAGAGCGCGTGATGCCGATGAAAGTCATCGCAACCGGGGGGCTTGCCCCCTTGTTCCAGCAAGGAACCGCGCTATTCGATTCGGTGGAAGATGATCTGACGATGCACGGCCTCGTTCTCATCCACCGCCACAACAAGGAACTGGAAACCGCATGAGCACCAACCGCCTGATCTATCTGCCCCTTGGCGGCGCCGGCGAGATCGGCATGAACGCCTATGTCTATGGTTATGGGCCGGAAGATCGGGAACGGCTGATCGTCGTGGATCTGGGCGTGACCTTCGGGGATATGGAATCCTCGCCCGGGATCGACCTCATCATGGCGGATATGCGTTGGCTGGTCGAACGGGCTGACCGGATCGAGGCGATCTTCATCACCCATGCCCATGAAGACCATATCGGCGCGCTGGGGCATCTGTGGCCCATGCTGCAGAAGCGGGTCTATGCCCGCCGCTTTACCGCCGCCATCGGCCGTCTGAAATTTGAAGAGCAGGGCCATCCGCTGGAAATGATCCAGACGGTGGAACCGCGCCCTGCCGTGATCGAGGCGGGGCCGTTCAAGGTGCAATTCGTGCCTGTGGCCCATTCGATCCCTGAAAGTTCGGCCCTGGTGATCGACACGCCGGCAGGGCGGATCGTTCATTCCGGGGATTTCAAGCTGGATGCCTCGCCCATCGTGGGCGAGCCCTGGTCCGAGGAAACCTTCCGCCAGATCGCGGCGGAACGCCCGGTCAAGGTGCTGATGTGTGACAGCACGAACGTCTTTACCCCGCATCCGGGCCGGTCTGAGGCCACTTTGGCCGATCCGATCCACGGGCTGATCGCCAATGCCGGCGGCATGGTTGTGGCAACCACTTTCGCCTCGAATGTGGCGCGGCTGAAAACCCTGGCCGAGGCCGGGCGCGCGGCAGGCCGCACCGTCTGCCTTCTGGGGCGGGCGATGCAGCGCATGGTCAAGGTGGCGGGGGAAACCGGCGTGCTGACCGGCTTCCCGCCCACCGTGCCGGTGGAGCAGGCGGCCGAGATTTCGCGGCAGAACCTGATGCTGATCGTCACCGGCAGCCAGGGCGAACGCCGCGCCGCCACCGCGCAGCTGAGCCGGGGCAAATATCTGGGGATGGAGATGAAAGAGGGCGACATGTTCCTGTTTTCATCCAAAACCATTCCGGGCAACGAACGCGGTGTGCTGCGCATCTGGAATGCGCTGTCGGAAATGGGCGTGGATGTGGTGGATGATACCAATGGCCGCTACCATGTCTCGGGCCATGCCAACCGCCCGGATCTGGAAAAGATGCACGAGGTTCTGCAGCCCAAGATCCTGATCCCGATGCATGGCGAACACCGCCATCTGCGCGAACATGCCAAACTGGGCGCGGCGCGTGGCATTGCCACCGAAGTTGCGACCAACGGCATGATGATTGATCTGACCGGCGATGTGCCCGAAGTGGCCGAATATATCGACACCGGAAGGGTTTATCTGGATGGGTCCACGCTGATCGGGGCGATGGATGGTGTGGTGCGCGACCGTATCCGCATGGCGCTGAACGGCCATGCCGTGGCGACCGTCATCCTGGATGAACAGGACGAGCCGCTGGGCGAAGCCTGGGTGGAGCTGATGGGGCTGCCCACTGCCGGCAAACGCGGCACCGCCCTGGCCGAGATGATGGAGGCGGGGGTGAACGATCTGCTGGCCACCGCCCCGGTCAAGGTGCTGCGCGATGATGACAAGCTGGAAGAGGCCATCCGCCGCGTGCTGCGTCAGGTGGCGATCGAGGAAATCGGCAAGAAGCCGGAAACCACGATCATCGTCTCGCGGCTGATCGAGGAATAAGGATCAGGGCGTGGCGGCTGCCGCCACGCCCTGTTTTGGCAGCGTCCAGACCTTGCCCGCCGCCAGTGTCTGCCAGTCGCCCGCGTGGCCATCGGGCCAGATCACCCGTACCTCTGCGCTACTGGCTGCGCCCAGCCCAAAGTGATGCGGCACCATCTGCCCCGAGGCATGGCCGCCGCCCAGCGTGATCTCGCGCCGTTGCATCCCGGCCTCTGTCCGCAGTTCCACCCAGCCATTCACTGCATGGCGGTTGGGCGCGGGCTGTTCCGGGGCAATGGCGATCCAGTTGCCGGGGGCATCACTGCCCAGATTGCGCCAGATCTCCGACGGTGCATTGCGGTTCACCGCCACGATATCCAGCCAGCCATCACCGTTCAGATCCACCACCGCCCCGCCGCGGGCAGGCTGCATCGAGGCGACGCCCGCCTTGTCACCCACCTCGGCAAAGCTGCCATCGGCGCGCTGCAGCAGCAGGTTGTTGGGGTCATCCATCGCGAAATCCGGCATGGCCGAAACATTGCCCTTGGCGATGAACAGATCGGCGCGGGTATCGTTGTTCACATCCTCGAACTGCACATGCCAGGCGGTTGAGGGCCGCACATCGCCCCCGGTGTAGGGCCGCTGCGCATGGGCCCCCAGGGCAAAGGCGATATCGGCATAACGGGGCAGCACCGGCCCTTCGCCGGGGGGCTGCAATTTCTGCAGCTTGTTATCGGCCATCGAGGTCAGGAAAAACTCGGGGTAGCCATCGGCGTCAAGATCGCGCGAGGCGATGCCCATCCCCCAGATGCGCAGCCTTTGCCAGCCTTCGGCTTCGGTATACAGGCGCGGCGGGGTGCCCGGCTCCAGATGCCACAGCTGTTCCTGCCCGCCCTTGTAATATTCGCGGTCATTCGACACGCGCAGGGCGGGGCGGCCACTGGCGTTCCAGTCGGTGAACAGCAGCGACAGGGCACAGAAGCTGGGTGTCAGAGGCAGCGGCGGGGCATAGCTTGCGCCCGCAGGCCGATGCAGCCAGTTGTCGGTGCAGCTGCCCCAGGGAAAGGCATCCTGCATCCGGTCGATGTAATTGCCGATGGCCAGCGTGGGCAGGCTTTGGCCCGGCTCCCATGTGGCGGCAAAGGCGGTGGACCAGCCATCGCCGCCTTCGAACCCCAGCGCCTCGTTCGCGCGTTCGAAGCGGCAATTGCCGAGGCCGCGCATCAGCAGGTTTTCCCCCACGCGCAGAATGGCCAGATCGGTGATCCCGTCATCGTCAAAATCCAGCGGCCAGATGCCGGAGGCGCCAGTGCCCTCGATCCCGCTATCGACGCGGGCAAAGCGCAGCGCGCCGCCCTTTGCGCTGTCATTGCGCCACAGCGTGCTGTCCGAGGTGCCGCCGGTAAAGGCCAGATCGGGTTGGCCGTCGCCCGAACAATCGAAGGCCGCGACACCGCCGCCCACCATGAATTCCCACTCGCCGGTAAAGCTGTGCGCCAGCCCCGAAGTTTCGGTTTCGGCAGCAAAGCGCGGCACGGCGGGTTCATCGGCCAGCGCGGGGGTGGCCATGACGGTCAGCGCAAGGACCAGCCTCATTCCAGTGTCTCCAGCCGGTTGGCATGGGTGGCGATGCAGGCGCCCTGCGCCAGCCCGCGGTCGATGGCGGCGCGGAAATGGATGCCGCCGTAAAGCCGCGAGATCGCCGCCTCTTCCGCCGCTGCGGCAAAGCTGGTGAAATGGCGCACAGGCAGACCATCCGCCGCGTGGGTGGCATCGTCAAAGCTGTGGTTTTCCCCAAACAGCGCCGTCAGAATACCGGCGGCCGCCCCCGATTGCGTGCTATGGCCCGAGGGATATTCGGGGAAGGGTGGGGTAATCAGGATGGGTTGCCAGCCCGGGTCGATCACACGCCGGATATAGGTGACAGGGCGCACCAGATCGTATTCGAATTTCGTATGCCAGCAGCCGATGAACGCATCCGCGATGCCGATGCCCAGCCGCGCCAGCGCATCGGCCCGGCGCTCCGCAGGCCAATCTGCGCGGTCCATTTCATCCAGCAGGATGGAAACCCAATGGCCGGGCGGGGTGGGTGACAGCATCGGATCATCCGACCAGAACCGCGCGATCAGCTTTTGTTCGTCTGTCAGACTGCGCGAGGTGTCATAAACCTCCTGCGCCTCGGTGCGGAAGGCGGAACCCGCTTCCTCGCTATAGGCTGGGGGCGGCGGCAGCGGGCAGGCATTGCCCACCGGCATGGCAAAGGGGCGGTTCTGGCCCCAGGCCGGCAGAAGCGGTGCCTGCTGCTGCACGATGGTCGAGGTGGGCACCCAGAATTCCGGGCCGGATTTCGGCAGGTATTCCATGGGAAAGCCCATGTTTTCCACCAAAGCACCGCCATCGCCCTGCGACCATTCGATGATATGTGCCGCCACGGCGGCCCCATGCGCCAGGCTGCGCGCTGCCACCTCGGGCGGCAGATCCGCGGCAAGCCTTGCGGCGGTCTTGTCCGTCATCGCCTGCATGGCGCGCTGGCCGGTGGGGCCGGTATTGCCAAAGAAATACTGCACCGATGCTGCCATGGCGCCGTGCATCGCCAAAGCCGGGTCGATATCCGCCGGGGCGGTGGGGGGCGGCATATCCAGCCCGTTCAACTGGCCTGACAGGCTGCGCCCGCCCGACAGGCCCGCCACCACCTCCCATGCGGTGACGCCGACATAGCCAAAGGCCCGGCTGGCCACGGGCGGCGAATAGGTCGGGGTATGGCGCACCAGTTCCAGCACCAGCCGGTGCCATGTCGTCAGCACTTCGGCTCCATCTGCGTCCCGGTTCTGGGCCTGCACGGGCCAGCCCGCACCGGCGATCACCAGACAGAGGATGGCAAGAAGGTAACGCATGGACATGCCCCTGCTGATTGCGCTAACGGCCATGATTGCCGTCAGAACAGGCAGAGGTCAAACACCCTGTGCGGAAATCCCTGGAAAAACTGCTAGCCGATCCGCGCCAGCGCGGGCTTCGGCGCGGCGCAGAACATCTCATAGACCATGCCGATGGCGGTGGCCACCTTGGGGTCCTGGATCGAGTAATACATCACCTTGCCCTCGCGCCGGCAACCCACCAGCCCCTCCAGCCGCAGCCGGGCCAGTTGCTGGCTGACCGCTGCCTGCCGCGAGGACAGCAGGTTTTCCAGCTCTGTCACCGATTTTTCGCCGGACTGCAGGTGACACAGGATCATCAGCCGCCCCTCATGCGCCAGCGCTTTCAGAAAACCGGCCGCCGCCGTGGCCTGCACCATCATGTCTTCGGCCGAAAGCGTGGTGCAAGGCTCTGGCTCATCCTCTGTCAGAAGGGCAGGCTTTGTCTGCTTGGGGGTCATTCTGTCTGCTGTCATCACCGGTGCAATCAAAAAGGGGGCGCATCACGGGCAGCACCATCTGGGAAGGGATACATCTGAATATAAAGGTAACAGGGGCCGTTTTCAAATGCCGCCTTCAGCCACCATGGACAAAGCCGCCATAGGCGCCCTGGCTGAACACCAACGGCGCCCCGTCGCGCAGCGCAAGCCGGGTGACACGCCCGAGGATGATCAGATGATCGCCGCCATCATGGGTGGCGTGCTGGCGGCAATCAGATCGTGCCAGCGCTTCGGGCAAGACCGGTACGCCTTCTGGCGTGACATCATGCTCCAGCCCGTCAAACCCCGTGCCACGCCGCGAAAACCGCGCGATCAGATCGAACTGCTCCAGCCCCAGGATATGGATGCTGTAATCCTGCGCCGCCGCAAATGCCGCAAACCGGCTGGACGCCCGCGCCGGAGACCACAAGACCAGAGGCGGGTCCAGCGATACGGAGGCAAAGCTGTTGGCCACAAACCCCATCGGGCCCGTGGCATCTGCGATTGTAACCAGCGTGATGCCGGTGGCAAACCGGCCCAGTGCATCCCGGAAATCACGCTCTGCCACGGCATCGGCCATTCTGATGGTATCCTTCATGATGCGCCTTTCCCGTGCAGGTCTGCGGCACTTTGTCCTGCGTGGGGATATAGCGTCATTTCCGCCAAGTCGAGCCTGCCAGCTCTGCACATCTGGCCAAACCTGCCCGGCCACCGACAGCCGAGGTCGCCTGCTGACATTCCGCCGTCATGCGGATGGGCTAGCCCTGAGACAAACCGAGGAGACCGCCATGACCCAGCGCCTGTCCGCCTTCACCGCCCCCGGCCGCTTCTGGCGCGGCAATCTGCATACCCATTCCAACATCTCGGACGGGGTGCTGCCCCCCGCAGAGGTCTGCCGCCGCTATCGTGCCGAAGGGTATGATTTTCTGGCGCTGACAGATCATTTCGTGGGGCTTTATGGCTATCCGGTGGTGGATACCCGGCCGTTCCGGGCCGAAGGCTTCACCACCCTCCTGGGCGCGGAACTGCACTCCGGCCCGATGGCCAATGGCGAGCTGTGGCATATTCTGGCGGTGGGCCTGCCCGAAGATTTCGCCCGCCCGCAGGCGCCGGATTTCGGCGTTTATCCCGATATGGAATCCGGCCCCGACATCGCCGCCCGGGCCGTGGCAGCCGGGGCTTTCGTGGCCATCGCGCATCCGCAATGGTCTGGCCTGACGCTGGCCGATGCGCGCAGCATTACCGCGGCCCATGCGGTTGAGATCTACAACCACGGCTGTGCCACCGGCTGCGACAGACCGGATGGGTTCGCCATTGCCGATCTGTTGCTGACAGAAGGCCGCGCGCTGACCGTGATCGCCACCGATGATGCGCATTTCAGCGAACCCGATCATTTCGGCGGCTGGGTCATGGTGAAATCACCGGCCAATACGCCCGATGCCCTGCTGGCCGCGCTGAAGGCCGGGGAGTTCTATTCCAGCCAGGGGCCGGAACTGCGGGATGTGGTGATCGAAGATGACCGGGTCATCATCGAAAGTTCTGCAGTGGTTGCCGCCATGGTGCAGGGCGCGGGCACGGCGGCCAAGGCAGTGCATGGGCACAGCATGACCCGGTGTGAAATCCCGCTGGCCCGGTTCGACAATTCGGCCTGGCTGCGGGTTACGGTGGTGGATGCCGCCGGGCGGCGCGCCTGGTCCAACCCGGTGTTCCGCTGATTACCGCCCCAGATCGACCAGCCGCAGATAGGGCCGTGCCTTTGCCGTTTCCTTGACGGCAAAGACATCGGGCTGATTGCTGTCACAGGGCGGGCCGCCGATCCGCTCGCTGCGATGGCCGCGCAGCGACAGGCGGCGCGGCGCCTTGCCCACCTCGCCCGACAGGGCCAGACAGCCCATCACCGCGCGGCCCCGGTGGGCACATTCGGCCAGCGGCAGCAGGATCATGCGCCCGATGATCGGGGGCCGCCCGATGCCGGTTTCGCAATCCAGCTGCAGATCGACGATGGCCCGCGCGTCGAACACCTGCGCCAGCAAAGGCCCGAAAGCCGCCCGCGCCGGCGGATCGAACATGGCCGAAAGCGGCATCCCCCGCGCCTCCATCCCCAGAAGATCGGTGAAATTCTGCCCGGCGATGCGGATCCGCCCGGATTGCGGCGCGATCTGTTCAACCAGAAACGCCCCTGACAAGGCGCCCCGGATGCCACGCGGGTTGATCTCGGCCCGGCTGGGCAGGGCCGCCCCATCGCGCAAGGATTCCCAATAGCCGCGCATTTCGGCAATCATGATCTGCAGATCCATCCGGCGCTGCGCCTGTGCTGCACCGCCGTCGCCGCCAAACCAGCCATGCCGCATCGCATCCTCCTTGCCCGCGCCCGGCACCGCCCGATTGCCATATGGCCGCCGATCGGCCAATCTCGCCCGGCCGGGCGGTTCTGCGGGGGCTGCCAGAATTGATTACCTATCTGTTAATCTACACCGGATTCCGCCATGTCTGCGCAGAATCTTTACGAATGGTAAATTCCGCCGATCCGATGAAGGGGCACAAGCCATGACGATTTCAATGACAGGCTTCGCGGCGCGCAAGGGGCAGGGGGCCGGGCTGACATGGGCCTGGGATATCCGTTCGGTCAATGGCAAGGGGCTGGATCTGCGGCTGCGCGTGCCCGACTGGATCGACGGGCTGGAACTGGCGCTGCGGGCCGAGCTGCAGCGCGCCCTGTCGCGCGGCAATGTCAGCCTGTCGTTGAAGGTCAGCCGCGAGGCGGGCGAGAGTGGCGATGCCCTGCGCATCAACCAGGCCACCCTGCGCGCCGTTCTGGGGGCCATTGCCACCGTGAGCAGCGCGGCCAGCGAAACGGCGGTGGCGCTGGCGGCCCCCAGCCCGATGGAGGTTCTGGGCTTTCGCGGCGTGCTGGACAGCGGCTGGGCCGATGAGGATACCGCACCGTTCCGCGCCGCCATTCTGGCCGACCTGCCGCCACTGCTGGCCGATTTCGCCGCCATGCGCGCCGCCGAAGGCGCGGCCCTGGCCGCCGTGATCGCCGCCCAGCTGGACCGGATCGACGATCTGCGCGCCCAGGCCAGTGCCGCCACCGAGGCGAGGCGCGCCAGCCAGGCCGAAACCCTGCGCGCCCAGCTGGCCCGGCTGCTGGATCACAGCGATGGCGCCGATCCGCAGCGCGTGGCGCAGGAACTGGCGCTGATCGCGGTGAAAACCGATGTCACGGAAGAGCTGGACCGCCTTGCCGCCCATGTCGGCGCGGCGCGTGCGCTGCTGGACGAAACCGGCCCGGTGGGCCGCAAGTTCGATTTCCTGATGCAGGAATTCATGCGCGAGGCCAATACGCTCTGTTCCAAATCGCAGGATCTGGCGCTGACCCGGATCGGGCTTGACCTCAAGACGGTGATCGACCAGATGCGGGAACAGGTTCAGAACGTGGAATGAAAATGACGCGCAAGGGTTTGCTGCTTATCCTGTCTTCGCCCTCCGGGGCGGGAAAATCGACGCTGGCCCGGCGGCTGATGAACTGGGACGATACGCTGCGCTTTTCGGTTTCGGCCACCACCCGCGCGCCGCGTCCGGGCGAACAGGATGGCCGCGAATATTACTTCAAGACCCGCGCCGAATTTGAAACCCTCGCCGCTGCCGGTGAAATGCTGGAACATGCCGAGGTCTTCGGCAATCTTTACGGCTCGCCCAAGGGGCCGGTGCAGCAGGCCATGGCCGAAGGCCGCGATACGCTGTTCGACATCGACTGGCAGGGTGGCCAGCAGATCCGCAATTCCAGCCTGGGCCGCGATGTGGTGTCGATCTTCGTTCTGCCGCCCAGCATTGCCGAGCTGGACAGCCGGCTGCGTGGCCGCGCCCAGGACAGCGAAGAGGTGATCGCGGGCCGCATGGCAAAAAGCCGCGATGAAATCAGCCATTGGGCGGAATATGATTATGTCATCGTCAACCACGACATTGATCAGGCCTTTGAGGAGCTGGTGACGATCCTGAAGGCCGAACGTATGCGCCGCGACCGCCAGCCCGGGCTGGCTGATTTCGTCCGCGGCCTGAACCGGGAGTTTGAGGCAAGATGATCTATGCTCTGGATGGCATCGCCCCGCAGATCGCCCCCGATGCCTGGGTGGCGCCCGATGCCAATCTGATTGGCAAGGTGGTGCTGGAACCCGAAAGCTCGGTCTGGTTCGGCGCCACATTGCGCGGCGACAACGAGGAAATCCGGCTGGGGCGCGGCAGTAACATCCAGGAAAACTGCGTGCTGCATACCGATATGGGATATCCGCTGGTGATCGGCGCCGATTGCACCATCGGGCACAAGGCCATGCTGCATGGCTGCACGATTGGTGAAGGCAGTCTGATCGGCATGGGCGCCACGGTGCTGAACGGGGCGAAGATCGGCCGCTTCTGCCTGATCGGCGCGGGCGCGCTGATTACCGAAGGCAAGGAGATACCGGATTTCAGCCTGGTGATGGGCGCCCCGGGCCGCGTGGTGCGCCAGCTGGACGAGGCCGCGCAACAGAGTCTGCTGAAATCCGCCGCAGGCTACCGCGCCAATGCGGCGCGGTTCCTGGCGGGGCTGAAGCCGGTTGCAGGGTGATCCGTCGCAGCGGGGGTTTCACACCCCCGCACCCCCGTGGGATATTTCCACAACGGGAAAGCCTGCAGGCTGCGGCGCGTCATCTTCCCGTTGTCCAAATATCCTCAGGGGGTGAATGGCCGCAGGCCAGAGGGGGCGCGAGCGCCCCCTTTCTTCTTGCACGATGTCGGCGGGGCTGGGTGGTTGCAGCCTTGCTGTGTGATGGCTGTTCACGATTCGGCGCAAATGCGGCGAAATCTTGGCGGCTGTCCGCAGGATGCTGCGGGCGATCACTTTTGCTTGCGTGAAAATAGCAAACATGCCACTAAATCCGGTAGATGTTATTCCAAATCCTGACGATATTCCGCCTTGGTTCTGACATGATTATGTTAACCCGGGACAGGTATGCGTCATGATATGGCGGGTCTGCGCGGCAGCGGGCCATGGGTTCAGAGCGGGGAATTTGATGCAGGGCTATATATGCGGCGCGGTCTGTTCGGTTCTGCTGGCGCTGCCTGCCGGAATGGCCGGGGCGCAGATGATGACCGGCGATGCGAAGGTGTCAAAGGAACAGGTTTATGAAACGCTGGGCCTGACGCTGCCGGGCGAGATCGACTGTTTCGCCCCCGAAGGCACCGAGCCCGCCTATCCGCTGCGCTGCAATCTGGCGGGGGTTCATGCCACTATCGGCCGGCTGTCCATCGAAGGGGTGGAATTGTGGAAGCTGCTGGGCGGCATCCCCGGGGCGGACTGGAACCGTTTCAGCGCGGTGCCCATCGTCGATGCCTTCCACTGGAAGGTGAATGTCGATGAATTCACCCGCTGGGAAGTGGATTACCGCCGCGCGCTCTGTGTGGTGGGATCGCCCGCCTCGGGTGAGGAGCGTCAGCGCATCGCCGCGCGCGCCGAATGTATCGTGGGCGCCATGAGCGATGCCGAGGCTTTGTGGGTGACCTATGAATTCCCGGTCGAGGGGGCGCCCCAGCCCGATCAGGCCTATCACCTGTCACCGGGCGCGATGCGGCAGCTGAAGATTTCGGCGGAATTCTGGACCGACAAGCTGTGGCTGTGGTTCTGACCGGCGCCATCTCTGGCACCGGACCGGGGTGTGGCGGTCATTCAGGCTCGAACAGGAAATCCCGTGCGCCGACCCGTGCCGCGCCATCCAGATCAATCAGCAGACTGCCTCTGAGATACAGCTCTGCCTCCTGGCGCGCAAAGTAGAGGGTCGAAAAATCATTGCCGATATCGGCAGCCCTTTCGACGAAGACCAGATCCTCTGGCTTAAAATCATCATTCGTCACAACGATCTTGTCCTGTCCGGCGCGGAAGTCCGTTATGATGGCCGATGTGGCATATTGGAGGATATCCGTCACGAAACGGTCCCGCCCCGCGCCGCCGGTGATGATATCGGGGCTCACGCCGTGGTTGTGGCCATCCAGAATGATCGTATCATTGCCGCCACCTGCCATGATGCGTTCGGAATTCAGCCAGCTGGTGTAGATCGTATCTGCCCCCGCGCCGCTGTTGACCGTGGTGCTTTCGACCGTTGATCCCAACCTTATCGTGTCATTGCCGGTGCCGGTATTGATGATCACATTGAGGATACGCCCGAAACCGTTGATCGCAACCGTATCCGCCCCGCCGCCCGTCATCGCGCGCAACATTCCGGTGGTATAGGCCGTGGTCTGAAAATTCAGGATATCGGTGCCGCCGGTGCCTTGCAGGGTGAAATCGGGCGTTCCATCCAGATATGTGGCGAACATGGCGTTGATTTCGATCGCTTCGGCAGAGCCTGTGCGAAAACCCTGACGGTTCAGGTTCAGGACAATGTCGATCCGCTCCATGTCGAACGTCAGTTCGATGGTGTCAAAGCCGGGGCCGCCGACGAATTTCACATCTTTTAGCAGGCCGGTGGGGGCGGATCGTTCGATATCTTCGGGGAAGACGATCTGCAGCCTGTCATCGCCCGCGCCGCCGATGAAGCGGTCACTTCGGTCGTTGAAGTGGAACAGGAAAGTGTCATCGCCGCCAAGGCCGCGCAGTTCCTCTTGCCTGGTCGCGGTGGCAGAAAGCTGATCGGAAAATCTCGTACCTTTGATGATGGGCATGTCAGGCCTCGTCTCTGGGGAAATGTCCCAAGAGGGTGGACCGAATCACGCCTGTTTCAAAGCTGGAAGTCCGGCAGATCAGCAGTTGATGGCGCGGCGGCGCTGCAACTGGCGCATCGCCCGGACGATCAGACCCAGTGAGGCACCGCCCGCGAGCCCCGCCATATCGGCCACCCAGTCTGCCAGTTCGGCAGAGCGGCCGACAAAGGGCTGCACCACTTCGATGCCCGCGCCAAAGGCTGCGGCCAGCGGCACAACGGCCCAGAGCATCCGCGGGCTGAGCAGGGCGGCGGGCAGGGCCAGCAGGGCAAAGGCCAGCACATGGTGCATCTTGTCCGATCCGGGTACCGAAGGCAGACCCGCAGGCGGGGCAAGTGTGACGGCCCCGATGCCAAGGGCGATCAGCACGGTCAGCAGAAGGGCAGAGATATCGCGCGGGGTCATAACTGAAATGTGCAAATCCCGCCTGAAAGGGCAAGACCGGCGGGATGAAATTCCTGTCATCCCGCCGGTCTGCTAGCGGAAACCCGCCTTCAGATCAGCCTAGCACAGCCTTTACCGCGCTTGCTGCGGCATCCACCACCACATCGGATTCTGCCCGGGTCAGGCACAGCGGCGGGGCGAAGCCCAGAATATCGCCCTGCGGCATGGCGCGGCCGATCACGCCACGCTCCAGCAGGGCTGCGGCCACAGCCGGGCCGATCTTGCGCGCGGGATCAAAGAACCGGCGGTCATCGCGGTCTTCCACGAATTCCACCGCCGCCATCAGCCCGTCACCCCGCACCTCTCCGACATGGGCATGGCCTGCCAGCGCATCGGCAAGGCTGGCGCGGAAATAGGCGCCGGTCTCGCCCGCATTTTGCACGAGTGCCAGATCGTCGATCAGTTTCAGGTTTGCCACACCCGCTGCCGCGCAGATCGGATGGGCGGAATAGGTCCAGCCATGGCCGATGGGGCCGAAATCATCCGCACCCTGCACCAGCACCTGCCACATGCGATCCGACACAATCGAGCCGGACAGCGGCGCATAGGCAGAGGTCAGCCCCTTGGCGATGGTGATGAGGTCAGGCTCCATGCCGTAATGGGTGCTGCCGAACATGCTGCCCAGACGGCCAAAGCCTGTCACCACCTCATCCGCCATCAGGAGGATATCGTATTTCTTCAGCACGGCCTGAATGGCTGCCCAATAGCCCTTCGGCGGCGGCACGATGCCGCCCGTGCCCAGGATCGGTTCACCGATGAAGGCGGCGATGGTATCGGGGCCTTCCGCCAGGATCATCTCTTCCAGCTTTGCCGCGCAATGGGCGCTGAACTGTTCTTCGGTCTGGCTGCGGTCTTCGCGGCGGAAGTAATAGGGCGCCTCGGTATGCAGGATCGGGGCGCGGGGCAGATCGAAATGCGCGTGGAACAGCGCCAGCCCGGTCAGGCTGCCGGTCATCACGCCCGAGCCGTGATAGCCACGCCAGCGCGAGATGATCTTCTTCTTCTCCGGGCGGCCGAGGATGTTGTTGTAATACCAGATCAGCTTGATGTTGGTTTCATTCGCATCCGACCCCGACAGGCCGAAATACACCCGGCTCATCTGCGCGGGGGCGCGTTCGATGATCATGCGGGCCAGGGTGATGCTGGCCTCGGTGCCATGGCCGACATAGGCATGGTAATAGGCCAGCTCGCGCGCCTGGGCGGCGATGGCATCGGCCACTTCGGTGCGGCCATAGCCGATGTTCACGCAGTAGAGGCCTGCAAAGGCATCGAGGCTGCGCTTGCCAGCGGTATCGGTGATGTAGCAGCCTTCGCCGCCCGCGATCACCCGGCGCGGCGTTTCGCCCCGCGCATGGCCGCCCATATGGGTGGAGGGGTGAAAGAAATGGTCACGATCCCAGGCGTTCAGTTCGTTTTCACGGTCCAGCATTGGTGTTCCTTTCCCGCGGTCAGGCGGCAGTGTCGATGCAGAGATATTTCAGTTCGGTGAAGGCTTCCAACCCGTGGCGCGATCCTTCGCGCCCGAGGCCGGACATTTTCCAGCCGCCAAAGGGGATCGGCCCGCCGGTGATTTTCACCCGGTTCACCGCCACCATCCCGAATTCCAGCGCGCGGGCCAGTCGCAGCTGCCGGGCGCCGTTCTGGGTGATGACATAGGCCACCAGCCCATAGTCGGTGGCATTGGCGCGCGCGATCACCTCTGCCTCGGTGTCAAAGGGCATCAGCGCGGCAACCGGGCCAAAGGTTTCTTCCGTCAGGATGTCGGCATCGGCGGGCACATGGGCCAGCAGCGTGGGCACATAGGCCAATGGCATATCGGGATGCACCTTGCCGCCGGTGACGAGGGTGGCGCCCTTGGCCACAGCATCGTGCACCTGTGCCGCGACCTTGGCCAGCGCCCGGTCGTGCATCAGCGGCCCGATGTCGGTGCCCGGCTCCAGCCCGTGGCCCACGCGCAGGGCGCGGATGCGGGCGGCAAGTTTCGTCGTGAAGGCCACAAGAACCGGGCGTTCCACGAAGATACGGTTGGCAGCCAGACAATCCTGCCCGGAGGTGGCGAATTTGGCATCCATGGCGATATCCACCGCCCGGTCCAGATCGGCATCGGCAAAGACGATCAGCGGGGCATGGCCGCCGAGTTCCATCACCAGCCGTTTCATGCCCGGGGCGCATTGTGTGGCGATCATGCGCCCCACCTCGGTCGAGCCGGTGAAGGACATGCCGCGCAGCCGATCATCGGCGCACATCTGGCCGACGATCTGCGGCGCATCGCCCGGCACCACATTGAACACCCCGGCAGGCAGCCCGGCGCGTTCGGCCAGCTCTGCCAGTGCCAGCGCCGACAGCGGGGTTTCCGCCGAAGGATGCACCACCGTGGTGCATCCCGCCGCCAGCGCCGCCGCCACCTTGCGGGTGATCATCGCGCTGGGGAAGTTCCATGGCGTGACCACGCCCACCGGGCCGAGGGCTTCGCGCCGCAGGATCATTTCGGCATCGGGCAGGTGGCTGGTCACGCTTTCGGCGTTGATCCGCAGTGCCTCGCCTGCAAACCAATCCATGAAGCTGGCGGCATAGCGGATCTCGCCCCGGGCTTCGGCCAGGGGTTTGCCCTGTTCCAGCACCATCAGCAGCGCCAGATCTTCGCAATGATCCAGCATCAATTCGCCCCAGCGGCGCAGAATTGCGGCACGATCCTGCGGCAGCTGGTCACGCCACAGGGGAAAGGCCGCGCAGGCCGCCGCAATGGCCGCATCGGTTTCTTCGGGCCCGAGGGCGGCGACACGGCCCACCAGCGCGCCAGAGGCGGGATCTGTCACCGCGAAATCGGCGGCATCTGCGGCGGCCGTCCAGCGGCCGTTCACATAGCCAAGCCCGCGCAGCAACCGGGGATCGGCCAGCCGGGCCAGGGCGGCATGGGGCAGGGGGTGGGGGATATGGGCGTTCATCACGATCTCCGCAGGGCTGGCGATTTCCACAAGGATGCCACCGCCATCGCAGAGGATGGGGCCAAACATGCCCCGCCTTCTGGTCCGTTCATGCCGGATTTCGCGCTGCAATAGAGACTCTCTCTACCTGCGGCTTTCACTTCATCCGCGGCTTTCACTTTCGCGCGAGCCGGGGCGGAATCGCCGCGCCCCGCCTTACACTCTGCGGCGGAAGCCATTCCGGCCCCATGACAACGAATCCCGTGACAACGAAACCCGTGACAACGAGGAACGCGCGATGACCCGACTGACAGCCAAGGATTTCTCTCCTGAATTGCTGGAGCTTTACGATTTCTACGCGCATGGGCGCATCACCAAGCGCGAATTTCTGGATCGCGCCGCCAAATATGCTGTTGGGGGCATGACGGCGATGGCCATCCTGTCGGTCATGTCGCCGGATTATGCGCTCGCGCAGCAGGTGGCGTTCACCGATCCGGATATCGTGGCGGAATATATCACCTATCCCTCTCCCAACGGGCATGGCGAGGTGCGCGGCTATCTGGTGCGCCCGGCGGCGGCCACCGGCAAGCTGGCTGCCGTGGTGGTGGTGCATGAAAACCGCGGGCTGAACCCCTATATCGAGGATGTGGCGCGCCGGGTGGCCAAGGCGGGATATATCGCGCTGGCCCCTGATGGTCTGACCTCGATGGGCGGCTATCCGGGCAATGATGAAAAGGGGCGCGAGCTGCAGCAACAGGTCGATGGCACCAAGCTGATGAACGATTTCTTTGCCGCCATCGAATTTCTGATGGGACATGAGGCGACCACCGGCAAGGTGGGCATCACCGGCTTCTGCTATGGGGGCGGTGTGTCCAATGCGGCGGCGGTGGCCTATCCCGAACTGGCCTGCGCCGTGCCGTTCTATGGCCGTCAGGCCAGCGCCGAGGATGTGCCCAAGATCAAGGCGCCGATCCTTTTGCATTACGGCGGGCTGGATACGCGGGTGAACGAGGGTTGGCCCGCCTATGAGGCTGCCCTGAAGGAACATGGCAAGACCTATGAGGCGCATATCTACCCCGGCGCCAATCACGGGTTCCACAACGATTCGACCCCGCGCTATGACGAGGCGGCGGCGAAACTGGCCTGGGATCGGACGCTGGCGTGGTTTGCGAAGTATCTGGCCTGAGCCGTCAGGCGGGAAATGCAGGGGCGTGCCGTCAGGTGCGAAACAGATCCAGCGGCACCGCGCCGTCGTCTTTGACGGCGCGGGTCACGATATAGGTGAAATAGCGGTCGATGCCGATCTCTTCGGCCAGCAGGGCATCGACCAGCCGCTGATAGGCGTCGATGTCCTGCGCCATGATCTTCAGGAAATAATCCACCCCGCCGCCCACCGACCAGCAGGCGGTGATTTCGGGCCGTGCGGCAATCGCCCGTTCAAAGCGATCGAAATCGGCCTGCCGGTGATTGGCCAGCGTGATTTCCATGATGACCGTGGCGATGGGGGCGATGCGCCGGGGCGCCAGCCGGGCATGATATCCCGCGATGATCCCCGCCTGTTCCAGCTTGCGCAGCCGCAGCCAGCAGGGCGTGGGCGACAGCCCCACCCGTTCGGCCAGACGCAGCTTGGTGATGCGGCCATCCTGTTGCACCGCCTCCAGGATCCGCAGGTCGATGGCATCGAGTTTCATGGGCTGCTCCGCTGATTTGCAATTGCAGATTGACCTGATTTTGCGCAGATTTGCAATCATGACAAACTGGAAGCCCGATCCCCGCACCCTGGCCCGCCCCGCCTATCTGTCGCTGGCGGAACAATTCGCCCGCGCCATTGAATCCGGCGCGCTGCCGGTGGGGGGGCGTCTGATGCCACACCGGAAACTGGCCGATGATCTGGGGCTTTCGGTGCAGACCGTCAGCCGCGCCTATGAAGAGCTGATCCGCCGGGGCCTGATTGCGGGCGAGGTGGGGCGCGGGTCTTTCGTTCTGGGGGCGGGGGCCGAGGCGCGACAGCCCTATCTGCCCGAACGCCCGGGTGAGGTGGTGGATCTGTCGATCCTGAAACCCGTGGCCGAACCCCTGCATCTGGAGCGGCTGCGGCAGGGTTTTGGCTGGCTGGCCGAACATCTGGCTTCGGCCTCGGCCCTGTCTTTCCGGCCCAATACCGTGCTGCCGCAGCACCGTGCCACGGCGGCAGACTGGCTGAACCGGATCGGCATCCCGGCCGAGGCGCAGAACATCGCCATCACCAATGGCGCCACGCCCGCCATCACCGCCGCGCTGATGGGGGTGGGTGCCGCCCGGTTCGAGGGATTGCTGCCCGAAGCGCTGACCCATCACACGCTGATGCCGCTGTGCAGCTATCTTGGCCTGCATCTGGAAGGCGTGGCGATGGATGGGCAGGGGATGCTGCCCGCCGCACTGGACGAGGTGGCGCGGCGCGGCCTGATCCGGGCGGTGTATCTGCAGCCCAATGTCATCAATCCGCTGGCCTGCCAGATGGGGGCCGACCGTCGCGGCGAGTTGGTCGAGCTGGCGCGGCGGCATGATCTGGCGATCATCGAGAATGACATCCTCGAATGTCATGATCGCGGATCGTCCGCCCGCCTTTGCCGCGCTGGCGCCCGAACGGGTGCTGCATATCTGCGGTTTCACCAAGATCACCGTGCCGGGGCTGCGGCTGGCCTATCTTTCCGCCCCGCCGCGCCATGCCACGGCGGTGGCGAACCGGCATCTGGTTGCCAACTGGATGGCCACGCCGCCCATGGTCGATCTGCTGAGCCACTGGGTGCAGGATGGCACCGTGGCCGAGCTGGCGGGCTGGCAGCGGCAGGCGATGGCCGCCCGCCATGCCATCGCCGCCGAGGTGCTGGGGCCGCTGAAACCGGACAGCCATCCGCACAGCCTGCACCTGTGGCTGCGCCTGCCCGAGGGCCGCAGCGAAGAGGCTTTCGTGGCCGAGGCGCGCAATCTGGGCGTGGCAGTGGCGGCGGGCAGTGCCTTTCGCGCGACCGAAAAGGGGCGGCACGATTCGGTGCGCGTGTCGCTGGGCTCCACCCATGCGGGCGAGCTGCGGCACGGGCTTTCCATTCTTTCTGCGCTGCTGACAGAGGCATCAGAGCCGCCATTGCCTGCGATCTGAGCAGGAATTTGTCTTGATGCGGGTTGCGCCGTGTAGAATAATTGTCATGATATTATTTAGTAAATTGACATGATTTGTCATGCGGGTCACCTTGCGTTCAACCTGATCGGCCCCGATCTGATCGCAGGAGACGCAAGTGACAGCCCCGATCATCCGTATCGACAGCATCCGAAAAAGCTTTGGCACCCATACCGTTCTGGATAACCTGAGCTTCGATGTGATGCCCGGTGAAAAACTGGCGCTTATCGGGCCTTCCGGCTCTGGCAAGACCACGATCCTGCGCATCCTGATGACGCTGGAAACCATCAACGGCGGCCATATCGAGGTCTGCGGCGAACAGCTTTACCATATGCAGCGCAAGGGCCGCGAAGTGCCGGCGGACGAGGCGCATCTGCACCACATGCGCCGCCACATCGGCATGGTGTTCCAGCATTTCAACCTGTTTCCGCATAAATCGGTGCTGGAAAACATCACGCTCGCCCCGGTGCTGACCAAGGGCGAGGCGCGCCCCATGGCCGAAAAGCGGGCGCGCGATCTGCTGGATATGGTCGGTCTGGCTGACAAGGCGGGCCATATGCCCGCGCAGCTTTCCGGCGGGCAGAAGCAGCGCGTGGCGATTGCCCGGGCATTGGCGCTGCAGCCCCGCATCATGCTGTTTGACGAAGTCACCAGCGCGCTGGACCCCGAGCTGGTGGAAGAAGTGCTGCTGGTGATGAAACGCCTCGCCGCCGAAACCGACATGACCATGCTGCTGGTCACGCATGAAATGGGCTTTGCCCATGAATTTGCCGACCGCGTGCTGTTCTTCGACAAGGGCCACATCATCGAACAGGGCCCGCCGGACCACATCTTTTCCAACCCGACGCATGAACGAACCCAAACCTTCCTGCGCAAGATCATCGCCGCAGGGCACCGCGTCTGACCCAACCGAGAGGAAGACCATGAAACATACCCTTCTTGCCGCGCTGCTCCTGGCAGCGCCGTTTCCCGCCATGGCCGAAACGCTGGATGATCTGAAGGAACAGGGCTTTGCCCGGATCGCCATCGCCAACGAGCCGCCCTTCACCGCCGTTGCCGCCGATGGCACGGTGTCCGGCGCTGCCCCCGATGTGGCGCGCGAAGTCTTCAAACGGCTGGGCGTGCCCGAGGTTGTCGCCTCGATCAGCGAATATGGCGCGATGATCCCGGGCCTGCAGGCCCGCCGTCATGATGCCATCACCGCAGGCCTGTTCATGAAGCCCGAACGTTGCACCGCCGTGGCCTATTCGGAACCCGTGCTGTGTGATGCCGAGGCCTTCCTGCTGCCCAAGGGCAACCCCAAGGGCTTCAAATCCTATGCCGATATCGCGGCCGATCCGCAGGCACGGATTGGCGCGCCGGGCGGCGGCACCGAAGAAAAACTGGCGCTGGAGGCCGGGGTGCCGCGGGATCGCGTGATCGTGGTGCCGGATGGCCAATCGGGTGTGAAGATGCTGCAGGATGGCCGGATCGACGTCTATTCGCTGCCGGTGCTGTCGATTTCCGATCTGATGACCAAGGCCGCCGATCAGAACCTTGAAATGGTGGCCCCGGTGGTCGGCGCCCCGGTCTATTGCGATGGCGCCGCGTTCCGCAAGGAAGACACCGCGCTGCGCGATGCCTTCGATGCCGAACTGGCGAAGATGAAGGAATCGGGCGAATTTGCCGCCATCATCGAACCCTATGGCTTCTCGGCGGCGGCGGCCATTTCCACCTCGCGCGCGGCGCTTTGCGGCGAATGATGCAACAGGGGCGGTGCGCCCGGCGCACCGCCTGACCGGAAAGGCAGCAGGATGGCGGATTGGTCAGGTTACATGACCCTGATCCTTCAGGGAGCGCTGGTCACGGCGCAGCTGACGGTGATGGGGGCGGCGCTGGCGCTGGTGATGGCCTTTGTCGCAGGGCTGGGCCGCCTGTCGCGCTTTGCCGCGCTGCGGGCGCTGGCGGTGGTGTATATCGAATTCTTTCGCGGCACCTCGATCTTCGTGCAGCTGTTCTGGGTCTATTTCGTGCTGCCCTTTGCCGGGATCACCCTTGATCCGCTGGCGGCGGGCGTCATGGCGCTGGGCCTGAATGTCGGCGCCTATGGCGCCGAGGTGGTGCGCGGCGCCGTGCTGTCGGTGCCCCGCGATCAATACGAGGCCTGCATCGCCGTCAATCTGACGCGGATGCAGCGGATGCGCCATGTGATCCTGCCGCAGGCCCTGCCGCTGATGCTGCCGACCTTTGGCAATAATGCCATCGAATTGCTGAAGGCCACGGCCGTGGTTTCGCTGATCTCGCTGACCGACATGACGTTTCAGGCTCAGGTGGTGCGCGCGCAGACCGGCAGTACGCTGATCCCCTTTGCGATGATCCTGGGGCTGTATTTTCTGATGTCGCTGGCAATCTCGGGCGGGGTGCGCTGGCTGGAACGCCGCGTGACGCGCGGGCTGGACGGGGTGCGCTAAGATGGAATGGGATTGGGCCTTTGTCTGGCAGATCATGCCCACGCTTCTGGAAGGGCTGAAGCTGACGCTGCTGATCACGCTGCTGGCCTCGGCCGTGGCGATGGTGCTGGGGCTGGGTTTTGCCATCCTGCGCCGCTCGTCTGTTGCCGTGGTGGCGCGGGGCACCGGCTGGTTTGTGGAATTCATCCGCGGCACCCCGCTTCTGGTGCAGCTTTACGTCATCTTCTATGTGCTGCCCGATATCGGCATCCGTCTGCCGCCGCTTGTGGCGGGTGTGATCGGCATGGGCCTGCATTACGCCACCTATACCGCCGAGGTGTATCGCGGTGGCATCGAAAACGTGCCGCGCGGCCAGTGGGAGGCGGCAAAGGCCACCAACCTTACGGCGCGTCAGGCCTGGCTGCATGTGATCCTGCCGCAGGCGGTGCCGCCGATGATCCCGGCGCTGGCCAATTATCTGATCGCCATGTTCAAGGAAACGCCGCTGCTGTCGGCCATCACCGTGCTGGAGCTGATGAACCAGGCCAAATCTGTGGCCAATTCCAGCTATCGCTACATCGAGCCGATGACGATGGTGGGGGTATTCTTCCTTGCCATCAGCCTTGTCTCCGTCGTCATCCTGAAATGGCTGGAACACCGCTTTGGAAAGGTAGCCAAATGACCGAGATCCTGAAAGCCCCGCGCAGCCCCCGGCTGGATGCGCGCCCCTATCCCCGGCGCATCGGGCTGCTGGCCCTGTCTACCGACCACACGTTCGAGATGGATTTTGCCCGCATCGTGGCGCCGCGCGGCATCGGGGTCTATGCCAACCGCATTGCCTTTGCCAATCCGGTGACGCCCGAAACCCTGGCGGCCATGGAACCCGATCTGGCCGAAACCGCCGCGCTGATCCTGCCGGGCGAAGATCTGGATGCGGTGGTTTACGGCTGCACCTCGGCCTCGGTGGTGATCGGGGATCCGGCGGTGCGTGCGGCGGTGCAGCGTGGCAAGCCGGGAGTCGAGGTCATCACCCCGATTTCTGCGGTGCTGAAGGGGCTGCGGGCACTGGGCGCGGGGCGGATTTCGGTGTTGACGCCCTATACCCCCGAAACCTCGGCGCCTTTCGCCCGCCTGTTCGAGGCCGAGGGCCTGACGCTGGATCGGTTCACCTGTCTGAACATGCTGGATGACCGCGACATGGCCCGCGTCGCGCTGGACGAGATCATCGACTTTGCGCGCAGCGCCGTGGCGCCGGGATCAGAGGCTTTGTTCATCTCCTGCACCGCGATCCGCGCCGCAGGCATCATCGACCGGATCGAGGCGGCGGCGGGCGTGCCGGTCATCAGCTCCAATTACGCCGCCGCCTGGAATGTGCTGCGCCATTGCGGCGACAGCGCCGCCGCTGCGCCCGGCCATCTGATGACGCTGAACCTGCCATGACCGTAACGCTGGACGATATCCGCAAGGCAGAGGTGCGGATTGCAGGACATGTGCGGCAGACGCCGCTGCTGCAGGATGCCTTGCTTTCGGCCCGGCTGGGGCAGGACATCTTGCTGAAGCAGGAATACCGCCAGACCACCGGCGCCTTCAAGCTGCGCGGGGCGACCAATGCCCTGCTGTCGCTGCCGCCGGGCGCCCGGGCGCGCGGTGTCATCACCGCCTCGACGGGCAATCATGGCCGGGCGCTGGCCCATGCCGCCCGGGCCGAAGGGATACGCGCCGTGATCTGCCTGTCGCGGCTGGTGCCCGGCAACAAGGTGCAGGCCATTCAGGCGCTGGGCGCCGAGGTGCGGATCATCGGCCAGTCACAGGATGACGCCATGGCGGAGGTTGCCCGCGCCGTGCAGGCCGAAGGGCTGACGGAAATTGCACCTTTCGATGATGCGGCGGTGATCGCGGGGCAGGGCACGCTGGCGCTTGAACTGCTGGCGCAGAGGCCGGATCTGGCCACGCTTCTGGTGCCGCTGTCGGGGGGCGGGCTGGCCGCCGGGGTGGCTGTGGCTGCCAAGGCCTTGCTGCCCGACATCCGGGTGATCGGCATTTCCATGCAGCAGGGCGCCGCCATGGCCGTCAGCCTCGCCGCAGGCCATCCGGTGGAGGTGGCAGAGCTGCCAAGCCTGGCCGACAGTCTGGGCGGCGGCATCGGCCTGCACAACCGGCTGACCTTTGCGCTGTGCCGCCGCCTGCTTGACCGCGTCATTCTGGTATCGGAACCCGAGATTGCCGCCGCCATGCGCCATATCCACGTCACCACCGGCGATTGGGTGGAAGGGGCCGCCGCCGTGGGGGTGGCTGCCCTGCTGGCGGGCCATCTTCCGGCACCAGACGGCCCGGTGGCCGCCCTGCTGACCGGGGCCAATGTCGCCCCCGAAACCACCGCCCGTGTTCTGGCCGGAGAGCTGGTATGAGAGATCCCGTCACCATCCTGACCGAAACCGATCTGCGCGCGCTGATGCCGCTGGATCTGGCGGCCATTGACTGTATCGAGGATGCGTTTCGCGCGCTGGCCACCAGTCCCGTGGCCATGCCGCCCATCCTGCGGCTGGATATCCCCGAACACCGGGGCGAGGTGGATGTGAAAACCGCCTATATTCCGGGCCTTGATCACTTTGCCATCAAGATCAGCCCCGGATTTTTCGGCAATCCGGCACTGGGCCTGCCCTCGACCAATGGCATGATGGTGGTGCTGTCGGCGCGCACCGGGCTGGTGCAGGCGCTGCTGCTGGACAATGGCTATCTGACCGATCTGCGCACTGCGGCGGCAGGTGCTTTGGCGGCGCGGCATCTTGCGCGGTCCGGGGCCTGCGTTGCCGCCGTGCTGGGCGCCGGTATGCAGGCGCGGATGCAGCTGCAGGCGCTGGCACTGGTGCGCCGCCTGACCGGCGCCCGCATCTGGGCGCGCGATCCGGCAAAGGCTGCCGCATTGGCCACCGAAATGACCGCCGCGCTGGGCCTGCCCGTCACCGCCTGCGCATCCGTGGCAGAGGCCACCGCAGGTGCCGATCTGATCGTGACCACCACACCCTCGGACCATCCGATCCTGACCGCAGATGCCGTCCGGCCCGGCGCCCATGTCACCGCCATGGGATCGGATGCCGAACACAAGACTGAAATCGCCCCGGCGCTGCTGGCGCTGTCGCTTTATGTGCCCGACCGGCTGGCGCAGACCCGCCGCCTGGGCGAGCTGCATCACGCCATTGCGGCGGGGGTTGTGCCGGCCGCGACAGATTTCCCCGAACTGGGCCAGATCATCGCCGGTCTGGCCCCGGGCCGCAGCAGCGGCAGCGAGATCACGCTGGCCGATCTGACCGGCACCGGAATTCAGGATACCGCCATTGCCACCCTTGCCGTGTCGCGCGCAGCGGCGGCAGGGGCCGGGCAGAAGTTCACCGTCTGACAGCATGGGTCACACCGGGCAGGACGCCCGAAGGAGGCAGAAATGAGCGATGTCGAACTGCGCTTTACCCGCGCAGAATTTGCCGAAAGGCTGGACAAGACCCGCCACGCGATGGCGGCGAAAGGGGTCGATCTGCTGATCGTCACCGATCCGTCCAACATGAACTGGCTGACCGGCTATGATGGCTGGTCGTTCTATGTGCATCAATGCGTCGTGGTGCCGCCCGAGGGCGAGCCGATCTGGTTTGGCCGGGGGCAGGATGCCAATGGCGCGAAACTCACCGCCTATCTGCGCGCAGAAAACATCATCGGCTATCCCGATCACTATGTGCAAAGCACCGAACGCCATCCGATGGATTATCTGTCGGCCATCCTGAAGGACAAGGGCTGGGGCCAGCTGCGCATCGGCGTCGAGATGGACAATTACTATTTCACCGCGGCCGCCTATGGCAGCCTGATGCGCCATCTGCCCGATGCCCGGTTCAGCGATTGCAACAGCCTGGTCAACTGGCAGCGCGCCTGCAAAAGCCCGCAGGAAATCGCCTATATGCGCAAGGCGGGCCGGATCGTCGAAAAGATGCACGAACGCATCACCGACAAGATCGAGGTCGGGATGCGCAAATGCGATCTGGTGGCCGAAATCTACGATGCCGGCATCCGCGGAACGGATGGGTTCGGCGGCGATTATCCGGCCATCGTGCCGCTGCTGCCCTCGGGCCGGGATGCCAGCGCCCCGCATCTGACCTGGGATGACAAGCCGATGCAGCGGGGCATGGGCACCTTCTTCGAAATCGCGGGCTGCTATCACCGCTATCATGTGCCGCTGTCGCGCACCGTGTTTCTGGGCAAGCCGACGCAGGCCTTTCTGGATGCCGAACAGGCGACGCTGGAAGGCATGGAGGCAGGCCTTGCTGCGGCCAGACCCGGCAATACCTGCGAAGATATCGCGCGCGGCTTCTTTGACGTGCTGGCGAAATACGGGATCATCAAGGACAACCGCACCGGCTATGGCATCGGCGTCAGCTATCCGCCGGACTGGGGCGAACGCACCATGAGCCTGCGCCCCGGCGACCGCACGGTTCTGCAGCCGGGCATGACCTTCCACTTCATGACCGGGCTCTGGCTGGAGGATATGGGGCTGGAAATCACCGAAAGCATCCTCATCACCGAAACCGGGGTGGAATGTCTGGCCAATGTGCCCCGCAAGCTGATTGTGAAGGATTGATCATGAATCTCGGTCTGAAACCGTCGCCCATGGCGGCGACGGTGGATTTCGACGCCGATGGCGTGCAGCACGGCTTTCTGCGGCTGCCCTACAGTCGCGACGATGCGGCCTGGGGTTCGGTGATGATCCCGGTGACCGTGGTGAAGAACGGGCAGGGGCCGACCGCGCTTCTGACCGGCGGCAATCATGGCGATGAATATGAAGGGCCGATCGCGCTGTATGAGCTGGCGCGCAGCCTGACCGCCGATCAGGTTTCGGGCCGCGTCATCATCGTGCCTGCGATGAACCAGCCAGCCTTCGCCGCCGGAACCCGCACCTCGCCCATTGATCGCGGCAACATGAACCGCAGCTTTCCGGGCCGCCCCGATGGCACGGTGACGGAAAAGATCGCCGATTACTTTCAGCGCGTGCTGCTGCCCATGGCCGATGTGGTGCTGGATTTCCATTCGGGCGGCAAGACGCTGGATTTCCTGCCGTTCTGCGCCGCCCATATCCTGCCCGCGAAAGAGCAGGAGGCCCGCGCCTTCGATCTGGTCCGGGCCTTCGGGGCGCCCTATTCAGTGCGGATGCTGGAAATCGACGCGGTGGGGATGTATGATACCGCCGCCGAAGAGATGGGCAAGGTCTTCGTCACCACCGAACTGGGCGGCGGCGGCACGGCCTCGGCCCGCACCGCCGGGATTGCGCTGCAGGGCGCGCGCAATCTGCTGATCGCGGCGGGAATTCTGGCGGGCAAGGTCGAGGCGGCGCCGACGCAATGGCTCGACATGCCGGATGGGGATTGCTTCACCTTTTCCGAAGATGCCGGGCTGATCCGCTTCTGCGCCGATCTGGGCGATACCGTCACCGCCGGTCAGACCATCGCGCTGATCTATCCCACGGGCCGCACCGGGCTGGAGCCCGTGGCGCTGACCGCGCGCAAGACCGGCCTGTTCACCGCCCGGCACTTCCCCGGTCTGGTGAAGCCCGGCGATTGCGTGGCGGTGATCGCGGTGGAAATCGCAGAGTGAACCAACACTGGCAGCCGGTTCCCCACGGAACCGGCTGTTTTTCTGCACAGATGTCGCCCGCAGGCACGACGGCCCGCCGCCCGCCTGCCATGCCGGACTGCCTGACAAGCCGGACAGGCCCAGCCCCGAGGTCGCAATGCCCGCCATGCCCGCCGCCGATATCTTTCGCGCCATCCTTGTGGCGCTGGTCTGGGGCATGGGCTTTGTGGTGGCCAAGGGCGGCACCGAGGATTTCCCGCCGATCCTGATGCAGGTGCTGCGTTTCGTCGTCACCTCTGCGGCGCTGTTCTGGGCCCTGCGCAATCCGCGCGGCAACTGGGGCTGGCTGATGCTGACCACTGTGGTCGGCGGCACCATCCAATATGCCCTCACCTTCACCGGCCTTGCCGGGCTGGGGGCCGGGCTGGCCGCACTTGTGGTGCAGACCGAAGTGCCGTTTCTGGTGCTGCTGGGCGCCCTTCTGCTGGGCGAACGCCCGGGGCTGCGCAAATGGGCGGGCATCGGCATTGCCTTTTGCGGGGTGGCGCTGATCGGTGGTCTGGGCCGGATGGAGGGCAGCCTGTCCGCCATCCTGCTGGTGCTGGGCGGGGCCTTCACCTGGGCGCTGGGGCAGGTGGTGATCCGCAAGATCAAGGGCCTGGACGGTCGCGCCATCACCGCCTGGATTGCCGTTCTGGCGGTGCCACAGCTGCTGATCGCCTCGGCCCTGTTCGAAACCGGGCAGGTGGCCGCCCTGCAGGCGGCGGGCTGGCAGGTCTGGGCGACAGCGCTGTATCTGGGGCTGGTGATGCAGGCCTTCGGCTACTGGCTGTGGAACAGCCTGCTTCTGCGCAACGAGGTGGGGCGCGTGGCCCCCTACCTTTTGCTGCTGCCTGTCTTTTCGGTGCTGGGCGGCATCGTCTTTCTGGGCGAGGCGCTGGATACCGGCCGCATGATCGGGGGGGCCGTGGTGCTGGCGGGTGTCGCGCTCATCACGCTGGAGGGGCGCCGCCCCAAAGTGTCACCGCTGAACCCGCCGCTAAGCCCGCCATGAAAAAGGCGCCCCGCAGGGCGCCGTTTTCTTATTCTGCATCCGCCACTTCGATGTCCTGCGTCGCGGCCTCGGGGGCCTCGTAGTCTTCGACAGGGCGTTCGGCCAGCTTGAAGCTGCGCAGGATGAAATCGGGCACATGATCGCCCATGCCCACCACGCGGTCATCCCGGTCGTGCCGGTCATGGCGCGGGCGGCGGTCTTCGCGCGGGCTATGCGCGCTGGTGCCGTGGTGATGCACATGGCCATGCGGGGCCGGGGCCGGGCGCGCAGCCTCACGCTCGGTGCGGCGCTCTTCGCGGACGGGCGCTTCGCGGGCGGGGGCTTCGGCGCGCGGGGCTTCCACCACCTCGCGCGGTTCACGGGCCTCCCGCGGTTCGCGGCCTTCGCGGGCGGGCTTGCCGCCCCGGCCACGCGGGCCACGCTCGCTGCGTTCCCCCCGGTCATCGCGTCGCTCTTCGCGGCGTTCGCCCCGGGCTTCGGCTTCGGGCAGGGTAAAGCCTTCGGGCAGGCTGCCGCGCGGGATCGGCTGCTTCACCAGCGCCTCGATCTGCACCAGATATTTCTCGTCCGACGGCGCGGCGATGCTGAACGCCTTGCCCTTGCGCCCGGCGCGGCCGGTCCGGCCGATGCGGTGCACATAATCTTCGGGATGCGACGGCAGGTCAAAGTTGAACACATGGCTTACCGCCGGCACATCCAGACCACGCGCCGCCACATCCGAGGCAACAAGGATCTTCAGCGTGCCATCGCGGAACCCGTCCAGCGTGCGGGTGCGCTGCGACTGATCCAGATCACCATGGATCGGTGCGGCATCAAACCCGTGCGATTTCAGGGATTTGGCCACCACATCCACATCCATCTTCCGGTTGCAGAAGATGATGGCATTGGTGCAGGCCTCGCCCTCGGCCCGCATCAGGGCGCGCAGCACGGCGCGCTTTTCGGCAAAGCTGCGATCCTTGCGCGAAGGTGTGAACTGGATCAGCGCCTGTTCGATGGTTTCCGATGTGGTCGACTGGCGCGCCACCTCGATCTTCACCGGGTTCGACAGGAAGGTGCTGGTGATCCGCTCGATCTCGGGCGCCATGGTGGCCGAGAAGAACAGGGTCTGGCGGGTGAACGGCGTCAGATTGAAGATGCGTTCGATATCGGGGATGAACCCCATATCCAGCATCCGGTCGGCCTCGTCCACCACCATGATCTGCACGCCGGTCAGCAGCAGCTTGCCGCGTTCGAAATGATCCAGCAGGCGGCCCGGCGTGGCAATCAGCACATCCACGCCCCGGTCGATCAGCTTGTCCTGTTCGCCAAAGGCCACGCCGCCGATCAGCAGCGCCTTGGTCAGCTTGGTATGCTTGGCATAGGTGTCAAAGTTTTCGGCAACCTGTGCCGCCAGTTCGCGCGTGGGGCACAGCACAAGGCTGCGCGGCATCCGTGCGCGGGCGCGGCCCTGACCCAGCAGGGTAATCATCGGCAGCGAAAAACTTGCAGTCTTGCCGGTGCCGGTTTGCGCGATCCCCAGAACGTCGCGGCCTTGCAGCGCGTGGGGGATGGCTTGCGCCTGGATCGGCGTCGGAGTTTCATAGCCGGTATCAGCTACGGCCTGCAACACGCGCGGGTCGAGCGCGAGATCGGAGAATTTGGTCATAAGCGTCCTGTCACAGCGGGATCGGCCCGCGGATTTGGTCTGGGACGCATCTATCCGGGCGCCCCGGCGTCGTGGCTAGCAGCCACCATCGCGGTTAGCGTAAACTGGCGCAAAGGTCAAGCTCTGCCGTGCATCACAGATATTCCCCATAAGATCCGTCCAGCGGCGCCAGCCCGTCAAACCGCAGGCAATCGCGGCGCAGATGCCGCGCCTCGGGGTCTTCCATCACGGTCACGAATTTTTCCTTGTGCAGCCCGATGCTCTGCCGCCGCAGCCGCATCAGCCGCCCGCCCGATGCCGCATCCAGCGCCTGCATCCGCGTCACCAGACGCGGCAGCCAGGGCTGCATACTGTCATCCCGCACGAAGTTGCGGTTGCGCTGCGCCCAGTATTTCAGCCCCACCTCGCGGTCGTCCTGATGCGCCGATCCCCGCCGGGTCTTCACGATGAACGTATCCAGATCGCGGGTGATATAGTGGTTGATCTGCGCCAGGCTCTGCCCGCCCGGATCGGTGCTGTTGTAGTTCTTCACCTGAAACTGGCCGGGCAGCAGCCCCGATCCGTTGGTGATGCGCGGCGTGACAGTGGCGCCCGGCGCAGGGCGCGGCTGGTGGATGCCCGGCCGGTCATAAAGCGCGGGGCGGAACAGCGCCTTGAAGGCATTGAAATGCACATCATCCGCCATGACGTAATCCGCCATGGTGAAGCGTTCGGCCTGCAGCCGGAACCCCTGCTGCCGCTTACCCGAAGACCCGAACAGCCGCCAGTTGACCATCATCAGATCAAAGGGCGGGGCGGCGGCCAGCAGATCCTGCAGCCGCCCGCCGCCCACCTTGACCACCAGCAATTCATCCAGATCCAGCGCCATGGCATAATCGGCTGCGGCATATTCCGGCAGATCCGCCGCCCGGATATAGGCCCGCACCTGATGCCCGCCGCGCCGCGCCGCATTGGGAAAATAGCGGATCGCCCCCTGCGCCTGCATCTGGGTCAGGATTTCATGGGTCAGATCATCGGAATCATTCTGATAGATGGCGATGTCGGTAAAGCCGGTTTCAAGATGATGGGCCACCCATTCCAGCAGGAAGGGGCCCTCATTCTTGGCCGTGGCCACCAGAAAGGCGCGGGGTGACGTCATGCAGATCTCCCTGTCGGGTGTATTCTTCCCCGGCGGGCGGCAGATCGCAAGCCCCGTGCGCCGATCCGTGCCGCGCCTGCCAGTTCGGCCGGTCATCCGCCGGGGCAAGCACTGGCTGCCAGCCTGCCGCCATCACCGCCACCAAGGGCGCCGGGGTCAATACCGTCACGCGGCCCCGGGGGCGCGGCCGGGCCGGGCCATAGCCACCGGGCGCATGGGGCAGGGCGGCATCGGCGGTCAGCCGGTGGGGCGCGCCGTCCAGAAGGATGAAGACGCCTGCGGGCAGCGTTTCGGCAGGGGCATGGCTGCGGCGCGGCTGGCGGCTGGCCGGATCGATCCGCGCAGTATGCAGGATGTCATCCATGGCTTTCGCATCGGGGCAACTGCCGAAGGCCCGCGCCCAGGCGGCGCGGAACTCGCGATAGGCCGCGCGCCTGCATTCGGCGCAGGGCCGGTGCCCGGCAGCGCAGGCCACGGCCTCGTCCTGAAAGAACAGCCTGGTATAGCCGCGGGGCGGCAGCACGCCGGGTGATGCGCGCCCCGGCTTTTCGTGCAGAGTGCAGGTGATCCAGGCCTTGCCCTGCCAGCGGCGGCAGATCACCCCCGCCGCATCATGCAACCGCCCGCGATTGCCCATGAACCCGCCGCGTGCCGCCGTGGCCACAAAACTGCCATCGGGCTGCACGCGGTTGGGATGGGGCATTACACCATCATTTCCTTCGTCGCCGTCAGCCGCAGTTCCGGGTGATCGCGCTGCACGCGGTCGATGTCCCATTGCAGGCGGGTCAGGTAAACCGTGTCGCCATCGTGATCGGCGGCGATATGGCCCTTGTTCACGTTGACGAAGCGTCTCGACCTCCGCCTTGGCGCCAGACACCCAGCGGGCGCTGGTGAACTGCGATCCTTCAAACCGCACGGGCAGCGCGTATTCCTGCTCGATCCGGCTGGCCAGCACCTCGAATTGCAGCGCCCCCACCACGCCGACGATATAGCCCGAGCCGATCATCGGCTTGAACACCTTGGCGGCCCCTTCCTCGGCGAATTGCATCAGCGCCTTTTCCAGATGCTTGGCCTTCATCGGGTCGCCGGCGCGCACGCTTTGCAGCAGTTCCGGCGCAAAGGAGGGGATGCCGGTGAAGCGCAGCGTCCTCGCCCTCGGTCAGCGCGTCGCCGATGCGCAACTGGCCGTGGTTGGGGATGCCGATGATATCGCCGGCCCAGGCCTCTTCCGCCAGTTCGCGGTCGGCGGCCAGAAACAGCACCGGGTTGGTCATCGCCATCGGCTTTTTCGACCGCACATGGGTCAGCTTCATGCCGCGCTCGAAATGCCCCGAGGCCAGACGCACAAAGGCCACGCGGTCGCGGTGCTTGGGGTCCATATTGGCCTGCACCTTGAACACAAAGCCGGTCACCGGCGCCTCTTCCGGCGCCACCTTGCGGCTGACCGTGGGCTGCGGCTGGGGTTCGGGGCCATAGCTGCCGATCCCGTCCATCAGCTCTTTCACGCCAAAGGAATTGATCGCAGAGCCGAACCAGATCGGCGTCATCGACCCGTTCAGCAGCGCCGCGCGGTCAAAGGCGGGCAGCAGCTCGCGCGCCATCTCCAGCTCTTCGCGCAGTTTGGCCAGCAGATCGGCGGGCACATGTTCGGCCAGCTTCGGGTCATCCAGCCCGTTGATCTGGATGGTTTCGGCCACCCGGTTGCGGTCGGCGCGGTCCATCAGCTCCAGCCGGTCGTGCAGCAGGTCGTAGCAGCCCAGAAAGTCGCGCCCCATGCCGATGGGCCAGCTTGCCGGCGTCACGTCAATGGCCAGGTTCTCCTGAATCTCGTCGATGATCTCGAAGGTGTCGCGGCTTTCGCGGTCCATCTTGTTGCAGAAGGTCAGGATCGGCAGGTCGCGCAGGCGGCAGACCTCGAACAGCTTGCGGGTCTGGCTTTCCACCCCCTTGGCGCCGTCGATCACCATCACGGCGGCGTCCACCGCGGTCAGGGTGCGATAGGTATCTTCGGAGAAATCGCTGTGGCCGGGCGTGTCCACCAGATTGAAGCGGTATGCGCCGAAATCAAAGGACATGGCCGAGGCCGAGACGGAAATGCCGCGCTCCTGCTCCATCTTCATGAAGTCCGACCGCGTGCGCCGCGCCTCGCCCTTGGCGCGCACCTGGCCGGCCATCTGGATCGCGCCGCCGAACAGCAGGAACTTTTCGGTCAGCGTGGTTTTGCCGGCGTCGGGATGCGAGATGATCGCAAAGGTCCGGCGGCGGGCGATTTCGGGCGGGAGGGTGGGGCGATTGTCGAGCATGGCGGGCACATAGCGCGGGCCGGGAATTTTCGCAATGGAGGAGGCGGGGGGCATATAAATTAATATTTTGAAGTTTTCGCCGGGCGCTGCCCCGGACCCCGGGATATTTGGGCCAAGATAAAGGTGGGGTGTGGCGAAAGGGGCGGGCGTCAGCTGCGGGCGGGGCGGGGCTTGCCGGGCGGGCCGATCTGATCCAGCAGCTGGCGCCCGGCTTCGGTGCCGAAATGCTGATGCTGGGTCAGGCCGGGAAAGCGCGCCTTCACCTCTTGCGCCAGATCGCCGGGCAGGCGCGACAGCACCGCCTCGGTGACCAGCAGGCTTTCGGCGGGGATGCCCTCGGCATAGACGATTTCATGCCGGTCGAAGACCAGGCTGAAGTAATCGACATAGGCGCCTTCGCGGATGAAGACGGTTTCGCCATTCACCAGATGGCGCGCCTGCACCAGCAGTTCCGAGGTGGGCAGGGCGCCGTTGCGCTGGCGCTGATACAGGAACATCCGGTGATGCTGGCTGAGGATCAGATCGCCCGCATTGCCAAGCGCACCGGCCGCAATCACCACCGGGGCAAAGGCGCCCACCGCGCGCAGCGTGGCCTGCCCGACCCAGCGCACCGGCTGCGCCCCGTGATCGCGGGTCAGCACCCGGTCGCCCGTCACCAGATCCTCGATCGCGCGCTGTTGGCCATCGGCCATGGTGATATGGGTGCCGCGCGCAAAGCTGACGCACAGCAGATCCGACAGCGGCGCCGCATCCGGGGCTTCCTCTACCTTGACCAGCGCATGATCGGTGCCCGCCGCCATCGGTGACAGCGGCGCGGCATAAAGCCCCGGCTGATCGCCCTGCAGTTCCAGCACCAGCAGCTCCACCCGGTTGCCGTCATCGCCCATCAGCGTATAGCGGCCCAGCAGATGCAGCACATCGCCCGGCGCCCCGATGGCCGAACCCGGCGCCACATGCTGCACCCCGGCCTCGCGCGCCACCACCAGCCGCAGCGCCGCATAATCGCGGTCCAGCTCGTACAGATCACCGGGGCAGACCGCATCGGGCCGGCCCAGAGCCTCGCCCTGATTGACGCCGGCCGATACGAAGATGGCATCTGCCGGAAACACCGGGCAGGCCAGCCCGGGCGGCAGCGTCCGGGCAGAGGGATCGGGGATCGGGGTGTCGCACATCTGGGTCATCATCGGTCTGCCGGGCTTTCTGCGCGGGCGGATGGCTCTGCCCGGGCGCGGCGGCAGAAAACCCCGCCGCCGCCGCGCCGTCAAGCCGCCGCCCTGTCATCTGGCCCCAGTCAAGCGGCGGATTGCGCCGGAATTACGGCCCCTTGGCGGCGGCAGGCCCCTTTCGGCGCGTGCCGCCTGTTGCTAGGCTCCTGCGCAACGCCAAACCGGCACAGCAAAAGCGAGGAGCACAAGATGGATCTGGGAATTCGTGGCAAACGGGCATTGGTCTGCGCCTCGTCCAAGGGGCTGGGGCGCGGCTGCGCCGAGGCGCTGGCCGCCGCCGGGGTGGATCTGGTGCTGAACGCCCGCGGCGCCGAGGCGCTGGAGGCGACGGCGGCGGCGATCCGCGCCGCCCATGGCGTGCAGGTGACGGCAGTGGCCGCCGATATCACCACCGAATCGGGCCGGGCTGCAGTGCTGGCTGCGGCAGGCACGGTGGATATCCTTGTCACCAATGCCGGCGGCCCGCCCCCCGGCATCTGGAGCGACTGGAGCCGCGAGGATTTCATCCGCGCGCTGGATGGCAATATGCTGACGCCCATCGCGCTGATGCAGGCCTGCCTGCCCGGGATGATCGCGCAGGGCTGGGGGCGGGTTATCAATATCACCTCGTCGTCGGTCAAGGCGCCGATCCCGCAGCTGGGCCTGTCCAATTCGGCCCGCGCCGGGCTGACCGGCTTTGTCGCCGGCACCGCGCGGCAGGTGGCAGCCCAGGGGGTGACGATCAACAACCTGCTACCCGGGATGCACGACACCGACCGCATGGTGGCGCTCGACACCGCCGCGATGGCCGCCGAGGGCATCAGCTTTGACGAGGCCCGCGCCCGGCGCATGGCGATGATTCCGGCCAAACGCTATGGCAGCGCGGCCGAATTCGGCGCCATGTGCGCCTTTCTGGCGTCGCAGCACGCGGGCTTCATCGTCGGGCAGAACATCCTGCTGGATGGCGGGCAGGTGAACAGCACGCTCTGATGCGGCTGACCTACCTCACCCATCCCGAGGTGGAGGTGGATCCGGCGGTGCCGGTTCCGCTCTGGTCGCTGTCGGCAGCCGGGCGGGCGCGGCTGGTGGCGCTGCTGGGCCGGGGCTGGCCTGCCCTCCGCCCGGCGCTGCTGATCCACAGCCCCGAACGCAAGGCGGCAGAGGCGGCGGCGCTGATCGGCGCGGCCCTGCAGCTTGCGCCCCGACAGGATGCCCTCAGCGGCGAGGTGGATCGCCGCGCCACCGGCTATCTGCCCCATGACCGGCACGAGGCCTTGGCCGATGCGCTGTTCGCCCGGCCGGGCGAAAGTGCCGCCGGATGGGAAACCGCGCTGGCGGCGCAGGCCCGCATCCTTGCGGCCTTCCGCCGCGGTTTGGCGGCGGCAGACACGGGCGATCTGCTGATGGTGGGGCATGGCGCGGTGGGCACCCTGCTGCTTTGCGCGCTGACGGGCCGCGCCATCGCAAGGCGCGAAGATCAGCCCCGGCAGGGCTGTGTCTTCAGCCTCGATCTGGGCGCGGACCATCGGGAAAACCGGCTGCTGCACGGCTGGCTGCCCTTTGAACAACTGGGCGTGACCTAGACGCCCGCTGTCCCGACAGGGGCCAGACGCAGAGCCGACGCAGAACCGACGATAACCCGACAGATCCTGCCCCGCTTGTATCCGGCGCCCCGGGCTGCTAGCAGCAACCCGAGCAATTCTGTCGGATAGCGCCTTGCCCCATACCGCCCCCCGTCTGGAAATCCGCGCCCTGACCCGCCGTTTCGGCGGTCGGGCGGTGGTGCAGGCGGTGTCGCTGGCCATTGCGCCGGGGCAGGTCACCTGCCTTCTGGGGCCTTCGGGCTGCGGCAAATCCACCACTTTGCGCATGATCGCCGGGGTGGAACAGCCCGATGAAGGCACCATCCTGATTGACGGCGCAGAGGTCTTTGGCCCGGCCCGCAACCTGCCGCCCGAAGCGCGCGGCATCGGGTTGATGTTTCAGGATTTCGCGCTGTTTCCGCATCTGACCGTGGCGCAGAATGTCGCCTTCGGCCTGAAGGGCGAGCGTGAGGCCAAGGCCCGCCGTGTGGATGAACTTCTTGAAAAGGTTAATCTTTCTGGCTATGGTACCAAGCATCCCCACCAGCTTTCGGGGGGTGAACAGCAGCGGGTCGCCCTGGCCCGGGCGCTGGCGCCGCGCCCCCGGCTGATGCTGATGGACGAGCCGTTTTCCGGGCTGGACAACCGCCTGCGCGACGGCATCCGCGACACCACGCTGGAAGTGCTGAAACAGGAAGGCGCTGCGGTTCTGCTGGTCACGCATGAACCGGACGAGGCTTTGCGCATGGCCGATGAAATCGCGCTGATGCGGGGCGGGCGCATCGTGCAGATGGGATCGCCCTATAATGTCTACAACAGCCCGGCAGACAAGGCGGCGGCAGCTTTCTTTAGCGATATCAACGTGATACGCGCGGCATCGCGCGGGGCGCTCACCCGTACCCCCTTTGGCGAATTTCTCACGCCCGGCCATGCTGATGGCGCCGAGGTGGAAATCGTCATCCGGCCCCAGCATCTGAAGATTGATTTTGATCGCGCCGGGCGCGGCCCCAATCCCACGCCGATGGATGGCACCCCGGCCCGGGGGCGCGTGGTGCGGGCACGCTTTCTGGGCCGTGAAAGTCTGGTAGAGTTTTCAATGGATTATGACGGCTCCACGCTGAATGCCGCCGTGCCCGGGGTGTTTCTGCCCAAGCCCGGCACCGTGCTGTGGCTGATGATCCGGCGGGATCGCTGCTTCGTCTTTCCGGCAGGCACGCGGGCGGGCTGAACGCCCCGGCCTCAGGGGCTTTCGGGCACCGGCAGCACGGCGGCGATCTTGGCCGCCAGCGATTTGGCCCCGCGCGCCAAAGTGCCATCCGGCGCCTCGGCGGTGACGGCCAGATAGTTCTGCAACGCCGCAAGTTCGTCATTCGTCAATATCAGTGGGGGCAGCGTCACCGGCGCCCGCAAGATATAGCCCACCCCCCGCTCTCCCTCCACCGGCAGGCCAGAGGCGGCCAGCACCGCCATATCGCGCCAGATGGTGCGGGTCGAGACGCCCAGACGGCCCGCAAGATCGGTGGCACGATGCAGCCTGCCGTCGCGCAGCATCTGGATCAGATCAAAAAGGCGGTCATTGCGGCTCATGTCACAGGGTGCGCCTGCGGCTGGCTTCCGTCAAGGGGTGGCAACTGACATCTAGCTGTCAGGAGCAGGCCCGCTCTGGCGGCTTGGCTCTGGTAAGCCGGGGGAAATTGCGCAAGACATTGGAATAACCGGGGCGCCTTGTGCGTTTCGGATATGGATCATCCTGCCTGCCAGACGCAGGCCACAAGGAGTGTGGACATGCTCAACAATATCGGCCTTCCCGGCCTTCTTCTGATCGCCGTCGTTCTGCTGGTGCTTTTCGGCAAGGGCAAGGTTTCCTCGCTGATGGGCGAAGTCGGCAAGGGCATCACCGCCTTCAAGAAAGGCGTCAAGGAAACCACCGAGGAACAGGACCGCGAAGCCGCACAGCTGCGCGACGTGACCCCCGGCGCGGTTCCGCCGGTGACCCCGGTGACGCCCGAGAAAGACAAGATCTGAGGCAGCGCCTGACGCAACAGACCAGATATTGACCAGACGGCGCCCCGGCGCCCGACAGTGACCGGACGGCGCCCTTGCGCCTGATGGTGACCAGACGGCGCCAAGGCGTCGGGAGAGAACCGAGAGATGTTTGATATCGGCTGGACCGAACTCGTGGTCATCGGGGTGGTGGCGCTGATTGTCATCGGCCCGAAAGACCTGCCAGAGCTGTTTCGCACGCTGGGGCGATTTACCGCCAAGGCGCGCGGCATGGCGCGGGAATTCCAGCGCGCGATGGAAAGTGCGGCGGATGAGGCAGGCGTGCGCGATGTGGCGGATGACCTGCGCAAGGCCACCTCGGCGCGCAATCTGGGGCTGGATGCGGTGAAATCGGCGGCGGGCAAGTTCGAAGCCTGGGATCCGATGAAACCCCGCCCGGCCACGCCATCTGCCCCGGCGGCCACGGCTGTCACCGGCGCGGCATCCGTGGCCGCAGCCCCGGCGGCTGAGGCCGCTGTGGCCGCCCCCGTGGCGCCGGCCGCCCCCGTGATGGGCCCCGCGACGGCGGCGCTGGCCGAAGAGGTGGCGGCGAAACGGGCCGCGGCGCAGGCCGCGCTCTCCGCCCGTCAGGCCCCCGACGCATCCGCGGCTGATCCTGCCGCAGAACCGAAAGATCCGGCATGACGACCGACGATATTGACGATACCGCCGCCCCGCTGATCGAGCATCTGGCCGAGCTGCGCAACCGCATCCTCTATTCGCTGGGTGCCTTTGTGGTGGGGATGTGCCTGTGTTTCCTGGTCTGGAACCCGATCTTCAACTTCCTGACCGAACCGATCTGCGCCGCACTTGCGGCCCGCGATCAGGAATGTGGCCTGATCCTGGTGAAGCTGCAGGAAGGGTTTTTCGTGGCCATCCGGATTTCGGTGATGGGCGGCTTTGCGCTGTCTTTCCCGGTGATTGGATACCAGCTGTGGCGGTTCGTGGCGCCGGGGCTGTATCGGTCTGAAAAATCGGCCTTTCTGCCGTTTCTGGTGGCCTCGCCGGTGATGTTTCTGATCGGCGCCTCTTTCGCCTATTACATCGTGCTGCCGATCGCCTTTGATTTCTTTCTGGGTTTCCAGCAGACCTATGCGGCGACCGAAACCGATGTGGTGGGCGAAGTCTCCCGCGCGCCGGCCGGGGTGCTGTTTCAGGGCTCGATGGAGCAGTATCTGTCGCTGACCACCAGTTTCGTGATGGCCTTTGGCCTGTGCTTTCAGCTGCCGGTGCTGCTGACGCTGATGGGCAAGGCGGGGATCGTCAGCTCGAAGGGGCTGGCGGCGATGCGGCGCTATGCCATCGTGCTGATCCTGGTGGTGGCGGCCCTGGTGACACCGCCCGACATGATGAGCCAGCTGATCCTGTTTGCCGCGGTCTATCCGCTGTACGAAGTGTCGATCTTCCTGATCCGCCGGATCGAGAAGAAGCGCGAGGCGCAGCTGCGGGCCGAAGGCCTGTGGGACGAGGATGAGGAAGACGCGGAAGCGGCTGCCGATGCGGAGGCGCATAAATGAGCCTGGATCTGCTGCAGGCCGATGCGCTGGCCCGGATTGCTGAGGCGCTGGAGCGGCTGGCGCCGCCCCCGCCGCCCCTGCCGGATGTGGGCGGGGCCGAGGCTTTCGTCTGGCATACCGGCCCTGACCGGCTGGAGCCGGTGGCGCAGGTGTCGCGCGTGGATCTGGCGCTGCTGGTCGGCGTCAATCGTTCGCGCGAGACGCTGCTGGAAAACACCCGCCATTTCGCCAGGGGCCTGCCTGCCAACAATGCCCTGCTCTGGGGTGCACGCGGGATGGGAAAATCGAGCCTGGTGAAGGCGGTTCATGCCGCCGTGCGCGCCGAAGGGCATGACCTGAAGCTGGTGGAGCTGGCGCGGGAGGATCTGCCTTCGGTCGGGCGGCTGCTGAACGTGCTGCGCGGATCGCGGGCGCGGTTCATCCTGTTCTGCGACGACCTGTCGTTCAGCCATGATGACCAGCATTACAAGAGCCTGAAGGCGGTGCTGGATGGCGGGATCGAGGGGCGGCCGGAGAATGTGATCCTTTATGCCACCTCGAACCGGCGCCATCTGATGCCGCGCGACATGATCGAGAATGAACGGTCCAGCGCGATCAACCCGGGCGAGGCAGTGGAAGAAAAGGTGTCGCTGTCGGACAGGTTCGGGCTGTGGCTGGGGTTCCACCCCTGCAGCCAGGACGATTTTCTGGCGATGATCGACGGCTATTGCGCGGCCTATGGCGTGCAGGTGTCGCCCGAGGTGCTGCGGGCCGAGGCGATCGAATGGCAGGCGACGCGCGGCAGCCGGTCGGGCCGGGTGGCCTGGCAGTTCTTCACCGATCTGGCGGCGCGGCATGGGGTGGCGCTGACCTGAACGGGGTGACCTTAACGGGGGCGGGCCTCGGGGGGCATCGAGCCCCCACTCGGCCCGGCTGGCGCTGCCGCCCCGGCGTGGCGCCGGGTGGCGGGTGCGGATGCCTCCGGCGGGGGTATTTGGGCCAAGAGGAAAGGGGCGCGCGGGACATCCGGGCGTCCCTTTCGTGTAGCGGCTAACGGCGGATGGGTCTTGTTACTGCAGGTAGGTCATCGGATCGACGGAGTCGAACCCCTTGCGCACCTCGAAATGCAGGAAGGCGGGGCTGCCCGCGCGGACCTTGGCGATGGTCTGGCCGCGTTTGACGGCGGCGCCTTTCTGCACGGTGAGCGCGTCGATCCCGCCATAGACCGTCAGCAGGTTGTCGGCATGGCGGATCACCATGATCGGCACGCCATCGGTGTTCTTGGTGATCGCGGCCACGGTGCCATCACCTGCGGCGGCCACATTGGCCCCGGCGCTGGCGCCGATGTCGATGCCTTCGTTCTTGCCCTTGGCATAGCCGCGGATGATCTGGCCGGAGACCGGCATCCCGAGTTTCGAGGCCGAGGCGGTGCTGCGCTGGCTGCCGAGATCGACCACGGGTTTCGGGGCCGGGGTGGCGATGCCTGCGGCGGCCTTGGCGGCGGCGGCGGGCGGTTCATCCTGGGCGGGCAGCGGCAGGGCGGCCGAGGGCGGCACCGGGGTGGGGGTGCCTGCGCCCGGGGCGGTGACGGCGGCCACGGCGGTGGGGGCGGGGGCGGTGATTGGGATCAGCAGATACTGGCCTTCGCGCACGGTCAGATTGGCATCCAGCCCGTTCCAGGCGGCCAGATCACGGGCCGAGACATTATAGGCGCGGGCGATGGTGAAGGCGGTTTCGCCGCGCTGCACCTGATGACGGGCGGGTTCGATGCCTGCGGCCTGGCTGGCGGCATCGGGGCCTTTCTGCCAGCCGCTGGGCGCGGTGGTGGGGGGGGTGCCGGTGGCGGCAGGGGCGGCGGCGCGGTTGATCGCCGTGCCCGCGATGGTGGTCACGTCGATGGCGCCGGAGCGGATCGGGGCGCCGACCACGGCGCCGGGGCTGGCGATGGCGGCACTGCCGGCCTGTTCGGGCACGCGGCGCGGCAAAGCGATCACCTCGCCATCGCGCAGGGCGGCATCGGGGCGGGTGGCGTTATAGGAGGCCAGTTCGGCCGGGCTGACGCCGACGCGGGCGGCGAGGGTGGCGACGGTATCGCCGCGGCGGGCGACAGCCACCTGATAGCCGGGGTAGGAGATCACGCCGCGGGCATCGGGGGTGGGGCGCGACTGGGCGGCGCCCCGGGCGGCTTCGGCGGTGCTGAGCCCGCCGCCGCGCAGATCCCAGTCGAAGCTTTGACCGGAGGAACAGGCGCCGAGCGCCAGCAGCGCGGTGGTCAGGCCAAGGGCCTGCAGGAGCGGGCGGTGCAGGAGGGGGGCTTTTGCCGGATGAAGACTGCGCATTGCTCTGACCTCTGGATACTGCCCGGCTGGCCCGGGTCTGGATGAACACTCTGCCTATAGTGGGGGGAGTTTACTCGGATGCAAGCCCTTCGACCAGTGGGACGAAGCGGACCGGGCGGAGTTCGTCATATTCGAAGCCGGTGGCGGTGCGGGTGACTTTTATGAGGCTTTGCAGCGTATCGGACTGGCCGACGGGCAGCACCATGATGCCGCCGGGCTTCAGCTGCTGCAGCAGGGGGGTGGGCGGATCTTCGGCGGCGGCGGTGACGATGATGCGGTCGAAGGGTGCCTGTTCGGACCAGCCGAAGCTGCCATCGCGGGCCACGGCGGTGATATTGGCAAGGTTCATGTCGCGGAACAGGGCATCGGCTTCGCGCACCAGGCGGCGGTGGCGGTCGACGGTATAGACGCGGCGGGCCAGCAGCGACAGGATGGCGGCCTGGTAGCCGGAGCCGGTACCGATTTCCAGCACGACATCGCGGGGCTGCACGTTCAGCGCCTGGGTCATCAGCCCCACGACCGAGGGCTGCGAGATGGTCTGCCCGCAGGAGATGGGCAGAGGCATGTCTTCATAGGCGCGATCCGAGAAGATGTTCTTCACGAACCGGCCACGGTCGATCCGTTCCATCGCTGTCAGAACGCGGGCATCGGTGACGCCTCGGGTGCGCAGGGCAAAAAGAAACCGCATCTTGCGTTCGGCCGGGTCTTCATCGTGATCCGGCCCTTCGCTTGTCATGCCAGACGCGCCTGCAGATCCGCCAGCAGATCATGGGCGGTGAGATCGGCGCGCATGGGGGTGACGGAGATATAGCCTTCGAGGTTCACGGCGGCATCGGTGCCGGGCAGGGTGGGGGTGTGTTGCGGGCCACCCTTGATCCAGAGGAACCTTTTGCCGGAAGGCGCCATATGCGGATCGGTGGAAAAGGTGGTATCGCGGCGGAAGCCCTGGGCTGCAACCTTGACGCCTTTCACGGCGCTGGCCGCCACGGGTGGGAAGTTGACGTTGTAGAAAATGCGGTAATCATCTTGCGGCTGCCACAGCCCGCGATCCAGCAGGCTGCGCACCACGGCGGCGCCATGGGTGCTGGCGGCCTCGAAAGGATCATCGAGATCCGAGGTTTCCGGCCCCATGAACTGCGACAGGGCAATGGCGGGGATGCCTTGCAGCGCCGCTTCCATCGCGCCGCCGATGGTGCCGGAATAGAGCACGTTTTCGGCGGAATTGTTGCCACGGTTGACGCCCGACAGCACCAGATCGGGCTTGGCGCCCTGCAGCACGTCATAGATGGCGGCCAGCACGCAATCGGCGGGGCTGCCTTCGGCGGCGTAGCGGCGGGGCCCCAGTTTGGCGATCAGCATGGGGTGGGTATAGCTGATGCAATGGCCGACGCCCGATTGTTCGAAGGCGGGCGCCACGGTCCAGACCTCGCCCCCGGGGCCTGCGATGGATTCGGCGATGCGGGTCAGCACCTCAAGCCCTGGCGCGTTGATGCCATCGTCATTGGTGATGAGAATACGCATGGTTCCTGCCCCTGTCCTTCTGGGTTTCTGATTAGACGAGGCGGGGATGCGCGGCAAGCCGGGGCGGGGAAATTCCCTGCAAAGGCGCAGGGTTGGTGCAGAAATGCCGGGGGGTGTTGCGTGGGGCGGTGGGGCAGCGTTCTTTGCATTAACATATTGAAAGTAATAAATTATTTGACATTCAGCGGCGGATGGGGCAAAGATGGGCCCATGCTAGAAGAAAGAACGAGCGACAGTCTGGGGCGGGCAGCCCTGCACTGTCGCTTTTTCGTTTCACTCGTGCGGAGGCATGAGAGGCGGGCGGCAGCGAATGGGAATGAAATTCTCCGGGGGAGAGACGGGGCCTGAGGCACTGCTTCAGGCATCGGAAGATTTGTATCGGGATATCGCGCTGGAGCTGGCTGCGGCAACGCAGCGGCTGCGCGAGGGAGAGCTGGACGAGGTGAAAGCCGCCGTGAAGGCGGTGAAGGATCTGCGCGAGGCATTCCAGATCGTGATGGATGAGAGGACAAGAGTTGACAAACTTCGCAAGCAGGTTGCCGGGGCTGCCGCAGGAGGCACCGGAGAACTGGATTTCGCCGCAGCCCGGGCTGAGATCGGGCGCAGGCTGGCTCGCCTCCGTGACGCCGGAGGTGGTGGATGAGTTTCTGGGCAGCCTGAGCAACGAGGCGCTGCTGGCTCTGCCCTGGGTGTTCGAATTCTGGGCATTGCCGCATCAGATGCCGCCGGAGGGGGCCTGGAAAAGCTGGGTGATCCTGGGCGGGCGTGGGGCGGGCAAGACGCGGGCCGGGGCAGAATGGGTGCGGGCGCAGGTGGAAGGCCCGCGCCCGGCCGATCCGGGGCGGGCACGGGGGATGACGATGCGCTGCGCGGGCTGGTGCTGGAAGGCAAGGCCATGTCGACCGCGGTGGCGGCGGATGGCGGCTATCTGGTGGATCCGCGCACGTCGGATACCATCCGGTCCATGCTGGTCTCGACCGCTTCGCTGCGGGCGGTGGCCAATGTGGTGCAGGTGGACGGGCCGTCGTTCGATGTGCTGATCGACCGTTCGGAAGTGGGGTCTGGCTGGGCTGCTGAAACGGTGGCTGCGGCGGAAACCGCGACACCGGCGGTGGAGCGGATTTCGATCAAGCTGCACGAGCTTTCGGCCATGCCGAAGGCCAGCCAGCGTCTGCTGGATGACAGCGCCTTTGACGTGGAGGGCTGGCTTGCGGGCAAGATCGCCACGCGGTTCATCCGGGCGGAATCGGCGGCTTTCATCCATGGCGACGGGGTGGACAAGCCGAAGGGCATCCTGCTGCCGGGCAAGGTGGCGAACGAGGCCTGGGCCTGGGGCAGCATCGGCTATGTGCCCACCGGGGCGGCGGCTGATTTTGCCACCACCAATGCGGTGGATTGCGTCATCTCGCTGGTCTATGCGCTGGGGGCGGATTACCGCGCCAATGCGGGCTTCGTGATGAATTCGAAAACCGCGGGCGCGGTGCGCAAGATGAAGGATGCCGACGGGCGGTTCATGTGGTCGGATGGTCTGGCGGCGGGGGAACCGGCGCGGCTGATGGGCTATCCGGTGCTGATCTGCGAGGATATGCCGGATATTGCGGCGGATGCCTATCCGATGGCCTTTGGCGATTTTGGCTCGGGGTATACCATCGCCGAACGCCCCGATCTGCGGGTGCTGCGCGACCCGTTTTCGGCCAAGCCGCATGTGCTGTTCTATGCCAGCAAGCGGGTGGGGGGCGAGGTGACGGATTTTGCGGCGATCAAGCTGCTGAAGATCGCGGTTTCCTGACAGCTTGACGGATGGCCCGGCGACAGCGCCGGGCCAGAGGACGCGCGCGCCGGTCTGGCGCCTTCTAGCTGCTCCCCCTCCGTCCGAGTGGCGCGGGGCGCGCGCGTCTGCCCTGTGGAGGGGGCGAGGAGCGACAGGATGATGTTGATCGAGCAGACAGCGGTGCCCACGGCGGCGCTGCCGGTGCAGGCCTTGCGGGATCATCTGCGGCTGGGCACCGGCTTTGGCACCGAAGGGCTGCAGGACGGGTTGCTGGAAAGCCATCTGCGGGCGGCCATGGCGGCGATCGAGGCGCGGATCGGCAAGGCGCTGCTGGCGCGGCAGTTCCGGCTGGAACTGGCTTGCTGGCGTGATGCGGGGGCGCAGGCGCTGCCGGTGGCGCCGGTATCGGCGGTGGCCGAGGTGCGGCTGCGCGATGCGGCGGGCGGGGTGACGGTGCTGGCCCCGGCGCGATACCGGCTGCAGGCGGACCGGCACCGGCCCCGGCTGCTGGCGGTGGGGCTGCTGCTGCCGGAGGTGCCGCAGGACGGGCAGGCCGAAGTGGTGTTCGAGGCCGGGTTTGGCGCGGATTGGGCGGCGGTGCCCTCTGATCTGGCGCAGGCGGTGCTGCTGCTGGCGGCGCAGTTCTATGAGCGGCGGCACGAGGGCGGTGGCATGGCGCTGCCGGGTGTGGTGCAGGCGCTGATCGAGGGGTGGCGCAATGTGCGGCTGCTGACCGGGGGCGGGGCATGAGCGTGCCGCAGCTGAACCGGGCGCTGCTGCTGGAGGGCGTGGCGCGGCTGCCGGATGGCGCGGGCGGTTTTGCCGAAGACTGGGTGGCGCTGGGCACGCTCTGGGCTGAGGTGAAGCCGGGGGCGGGGCGCGATGCGGCGGGCGAGGAGGTGGTGATGGGCGTTGTGGGCTATCGCATCACGCTGCGGGGGGCACCACAGGGCAGCCCGGCGCGGCCGGTGCCGGGGCAGCGGTTCCGCGATGGGGCGCGGGTGTTTGCCATTCTGGCGGTGACCGAGGCCGATCCGGCCGCGCGCTATCTGACCTGCTTTGCCCGCGAGGAGGTGCCGTCATGAGCTATGGCGTGGCGGCGGCCCTGCAGGCTGCGGTCTATCAGCGGCTGGTGGGCCTGCTGCCGGGTGTGCCGGTGCATGATGCGCTGCCACCGGGGGCGGGGATCGGCACCTTTGTGCTGCTGGGGCCGGAAGAGGTGCTGGATGCGTCGGACGGCAGCGGGCGCGGGGCGGAGCATCGCTTTGTCGTCAGCGTGATTTCCGATGCGACCGGGTTTCTGCAGGCCAAGGAGGTGGCGGTGGCTGTTTCGGATGCGCTGGTGGATGCGCCGCTGATGCTGGATCGCGGGCGGCTGGTGGGGCTGCGCTTCCTGAAGGCGCAGGCCCGGCGGCTGGATCAGGGCGGGGCCCGGCGGATCGACCTGCGCTTTGTGGCGCGGGTGGAGGACTAATTTCACGGATCGAACCATTGCTGCGGCGTTTCTGCGGATAACTTGCAGCATTCAGCATGAAATCGGAGAATTCTATGGCGGTGCAAAGCGGCAAGGATCTGCTGTTGAAGATCGACCTGAACGGCAGCGAACAGTTTGAAACCATTGCAGGGCTGCGGGCGACGCGGATCAGCTTCAACGCCGAAACAGTGGATGTGACCAGCCTGGAAAGTGCGGGCGGCTGGCGCGAACTGCTGGCGGGGGCGGGGGTGCGGTCTGCCGCGATCTCTGGCTCGGGCGTGTTTCGGGATGCGGAAACGGATGCACGGGCGCGGCAGATCTTCTTTGACGGCGAGGTGCCGCAGTTTCAGGTCATCATCCCGGATTTCGGCGTGGTTCAGGGGCCGTTTCAGATCACCGCCATCGAATATGCGGGCAGCCATAATGGCGAGGCGAGCTATGAGCTTTCGCTGGCCTCGGCGGGGGCGCTGACCTTTACGGCGCTGTGATGGTGAACCCATGGGCAGGCGAGGTGGCGCTGGTGATCGACGGCCGGCGGCATGTGGCGAAGCTGACGCTGGGCGCGCTGGCCGAGCTGGAGGCGGCGCTGGCCAGCGGATCCCTGGTCGATCTGGTGGAGCGGTTCGAGGGCGGGCAGTTTTCGGCGCGTGATGTGCTGGCGCTGATCGTCGCCGGGCTGCGCGGCGGGGGCTGGCAAGGCACGGCGGCGGATCTGGCGCAGGCCGATATCGCGGGCGGGCCGGTGGCGGCCGCACGGGCGGCGGCAGAGCTGCTGGCGCGGGCCTTCGCCCTGCCCGGTGAGGCATGAGCGGGATCGACTGGCCGGGGCTGCTGCGGGTGGGGCTGCATCAGCTGCGGCTGGAGCCTGCGGTGTTCTGGCGGCTGACGCCGGTGGAACTGCGCATCATGCTGGGGGTGGATCGCGCAGCCGCCCCGCTGACACGGTCGCGGCTGGATGAGCTGGCCGCGGCCTTTCCCGACGGACGGAGGCCGGATGATGGCGGATGTGGAAAGCCTGCAGGATCAGGTGGCGGCGCTGGAGGCGACGCTGGGCAGCGCCACCGGCATGGTGGGGGCCTTTGAGGGCGAGCTTTCGCGGATGCGGGACAGCCTGATGTTCACCGGGCGCGAGGTGAACCAGCTGTCCACCGGGATCGGTGGCGGGCTGCGGCGGGCCTTTGACGGGCTGGTGTTCGACGGGATGAAACTGTCGGATGCGCTGGCGGGCGTGGCGCAGACCATGGCGAACACGATCTACAACGTGGCGATGAAGCCGGTACAGGGCGCGCTGGGCGGGCTGGTGGCCGAGGGGATCAACGGGCTGTTGGGCGGCGTTGCGGGGTTTGCGAAGGGCGGGGCCTTCAGTCAGGGCCGGGTGATGCCGTTTGCGAAGGGGGGCGTGGTGTCTTCGCCCATGACCTTTGCGGATGCGGGGTGGCACCGGGCTGATGGGCGAGGCGGGGCCGGAGGCGATCCTGCCGCTGGCGCGCGGGGCAGACGGGCGGCTGGGGGTGCAGGCGGGCGGCGGGGGCGGGCGGCCCGTGACCATCGTGATGAACATCGCCACGCCCGATGTGCAGGGATTTCAGCGCAGCCAGAGCCAGATCGCGGCCCAGGCAGCCCGCGCCATGGCGCGTGGCCAGCGCAACAGATGAGGTGATCCATGGGGTTTCATGAGGTGCGGTTTCCGGCAAACCTGAGTTTCGGGTCTGTCGGCGGGCCGGAGCGGCGGACAGAAATCGTGACGCTGGTGAACGGGTTCGAGGAGCGCAATACGCCCTGGCAACACTCGCGTCGGCGCTATGATGCGGGGGTTGGGCTGCGGTCGCTGGACGATGTGGAGAGCCTGATCGCCTTTTTCGAGGCGCGGCGCGGGCAGGTTTACGGGTTTCGCTGGAAGGACTGGTCGGATTACCGATCCTGCCTGCCTTCGGCCAGGGTGACGGCATTTGATCAGATCATCGGCACGGGCGACCGGCGGACGCAGGCGTTTCAGCTGGTGAAAACCTATCAGTCGGGCGGGGCCAGCTATGCCCGGCCGATCCTGAAGCCGGTGGCGGGCAGTGTGCGGGTGGCGATTGCGCGGGATGAAAAGGTGGCGGGGCAAGAGTTTACGGTGGATGCTGCGACGGGGATCGTGAGCTTTGCCACCGCGCCCGATCGGGGCACGGTGATTACGGCGGGGTTCGAATTCGATGTGCCGGTGCGGTTTGATACCGACCGCATCCAGACCTCGGTTGCGTCGTTTCAGGCGGGGGATGTGCCGAATGTGCCGGTGGTGGAGGTGCGGCTGTGACAGGGGCGCGCGAGGGGTTTCTGGCGCATCTGGCCACGGGCAGCACCACGGTCTGCCGGGCCTGGGCGGTGCGGCGGCGCGACGGGCTGATGCTGGGCTTTACCGATCATGATGTGGGATTTGAATTCGAGGGTATCCGCTTTCGTGCCGATACCGGGCTGACGGCGCGGGCATTGCAGCAGGGCACCGGGCTTGCGGTGGATAATACCCAGGCCATGGGCGCGCTGAGCGATGCCGCCATCCGCGAGGCGGATATTGCCGCGGGCCGGTTCGACGGGGCCGAGGTTCGATGCTGGCAGGTCAACTGGCAGGATGTGGCGCAGCGCGAGATGCTGTTTCGCGGCACCCTGGGCGAGATCCGCCGGGTGGGCGGCGTGTTCGAGGCCGAATTGCGCGGGCTGGCCGAGGTGCTGAACCAGGTGCAGGGCCGGGTGTATCATCGCAGCTGCGCGGCGGTGCTGGGCGATGGGGCCTGCCGGTTTGATCTGGAACAGCCGGGGTTTGCGGTGGAGCGCGCGGTGGAGGTGGTGGAGGAACGGCAGATCTTTCGCTTTGCCGGGGCGGGCGGGCAGGCGGCTGGCTGGTTCGACCGGGGGCGGCTTGTGGTGCAAAGTGGCGATGCGGCAGGGCTGATGGGGCTGATAAAGCGCGACCGGCTGCTGGCGGATGGTGGCCGCGAGATCGAGCTGTGGGAGAGCCTGCGCGCTGATACCGCGCCGGGCGATATGCTGCGGCTGGAGGCGGGATGCGACAAGCGGGCGGAAACCTGTGCGGCGAAATTTGGCAACTTTCTGAATTTCCGGGGCTTTCCGCATATTCCGGGCGATGATTGGCTGGCGTCTTTCCCCTCTTCCGGCACGGCGAATGATGGCGGGAGGCTGCGGGGATGACTGGCCTTCAGGTGGTGGCCGAGGCGCGGCGCTGGATTGGCACGCCCTATCAGCACCAATGTTCGGTGCAGGGTGCGGGCTGCGACTGCCTGGGCCTGGTGCGCGGGATCTGGCGCGCGGTGATCGGGGCAGAACCGGAGGTGATGCCCGCCTATACGCAGGATTGGGCAGAGCCTTCAGGGCAGGAGGTGCTGCTGGCCGCCGCCCTGCGCTGGTTGCAGCCGCAGCCGGGTGCTGCGGCGGGGGATGTGCTGCTGTTCCGGATGCGGGACGGCGGCATTGCCAAGCATCTGGGCATCGCGGCCGAAACTGGCGCGTCTGCGAGTTTCATCCATGCCTATACCGGGCATGGGGTGATCGAAAGCCCGCTGTCGGGCCCATGGGCGCGCCGGATTGTGGCGCGGTTCGCATTTCCTGAAGGAACGCTGTGAATGGCAACGCTTCTACTTTCTGCCGCCGGGGCGGCCATCGGATCGGGCTTTGGCGGATCGGTGCTGGGGCTGACCGGCGCGGTGATCGGCCGGGCGGTGGGCGCCACCCTGGGCCGGGTGATCGACCAGCGGTTGCTGGGCGCCGGGGCCGAGGCGGTGGAGATGGGCCGGGTGGAACGGTTCCGCCTGATGGGGGCCTCGGAAGGCACGGCGCTGGCGCAGGTTTATGGGCGCACGCGGCTGGCCGGGCAGGTGATCTGGGCCACGCGGTTCCTGGAGACCGCCAGCAAATCCGGCGGGGGCAAGGGGGCTTCGCGCCCAAAGGTGACCAGTTATTCATATTCACTCAGCCTGGCGCTGGCATTGTGCGAAGGGCCTGTGGGCGGTATCGGGCGGATCTGGGCGGATGGGGTGGAAATCCGCCCCAGCGATCTGAACCTGCGGCTGTATCACGGCACCGAGGATCAGCTGCCCGATCCGAAGATCGCAGCGGTAGAGGGCACAGATCGTGCCCCGGCCTATCGCGGCCTCGCCTATGTGGTGATCGAGGATCTGGAGCTGGCGCCCTATGGCAACCGGGTGCCGCAGCTGTCGTTCGAGGTGATCCGCCCGGCGCAGGGTGATCTGGCCGGGGCGGTGGGTGATCTGGCACAGGCGGTGCGGGCGGTGGCGCTGATCCCGGGGACCGGAGAATATGCGCTGGCCACGACGAAGGTGCATTACGCCGACGGCGACGACGCCACGGTTTCGGCCAATGTGAATTCCGGTTCAGGTCGCAGTGATCTGGAAACCTCGCTGGATCAGCTGCAGACCGAACTGCCGCGCGTGGGGTCGGTCTCGCTGGTGGTTTCGTGGTTCGGGGATGATCTGCGCTGCGGCCAGTGCCAGATCCGGCCCAAGGTGGAACAGGCGCAGCTGGAGGGCGCGGGGATGGCCTGGCATGTGGCCGGGCTGAAGCGCGAGGATGGCGTTGAGGTCGCGCGGGTGGACGGGCGGCAGATCTATGGCGGCACCCCGGCGGATGGTGCGGTGATCGAGGCGATTGTCGAACTGAAGCGGCGCGGGCAGGAGGTGATGTTCTATCCCTTCATCCTGATGGAACAGCTGCCGGGCAATGCGCTGCCCGATCCCTGGACGGGGGCAGAGGGCCAGCCGCCCTTGCCGTGGCGCGGACGTATCACGCTGGATGCGGCGCCGGGGATGCCCGGTTCTGCGGATGGCACGGCGGCTGCAGCGGCAGAGGTGGCGGATTTTCTGGGCTCTGCCATGCCCGGGCATTTCGAATGGCGCGAGGGGCGGATGCGCTATGATGGCCCCGAAGAATGGCGCTATCGCCGGTTCATTCTGCATTACGCGCATCTCTGTGCCGCAGCGGGCGGGGTGGACGCCTTCTGCATCGGATCGGAAATGCGGGCGCTGACGCAGATCCGGGGGGCAGGGCACAGCTTTCCGGCGGTCACGGCGTTGCGCCAGCTTGCGGCCGAGGTGCGGGCGATCCTGGGGCCGCAGACGCGGATCAGCTATGCCGCCGATTGGTCGGAGTATTTCGGCTATCATGTTGAGGCAGATGTGTATTTTCACCTCGATCCGCTGTGGGCCGACCCGAATGTGGATTTTGTGGGGATCGACAATTACATGCCTTTGTCCGACTGGCGCGATGGTGAAACCCATGCCGACGCGGGGTGGGGCAGCCTGTACCGGCTGGATTACCTGATGGCCAATGTCGAAGGTGGCGAGGGCCATGACTGGTATTACGACAGCGCCGAGGCCGCCCGCCTGCAGCGGCGGCGGCCGATCACCGATGGCGCGCATCAGGAGCCTTGGGTGTTCCGTTACAAGGATCTGCGTGGCTGGTGGTCGCAGCACCATCACGACCGGATCGGTGGGGTGCGGCAGGCGCTGCCCACGGATTGGGTGCCGGGATCGAAGCCCATCGTCTTTACCGAATATGGCTGTGCAGCCATCGACCGGGGTGCGAACGAGCCGAACAAGTTTCTGGACCCCAAATCTTCGGAATCGGCGCTGCCGAAATTTTCGGACGGGCGGCGCGACGATCTGATGCAGATGCAGTATCTGCGGGCCTTTCACGCCTATTGGGCAGATCCGGCGCGCAATCCGCAGGCCAATCTTTATGACGGGCGGATGATTGACATGGCGAGGGCGCATGTCTGGGCCTGGGATGCGCGGCCGTTTCCCGCCTTCCCGAACCGCGCAAGCCTTTGGAGTGATGGCGATAATTACGCGCGCGGGCATTGGTTGAACGGCCGGGCCAGCGGGCTGCCGCTGGCGGCGGTGGTGGCGGCGATCTGTGAGGCGGCGGGGCTGGTGGCGGTTGACGTATCCGACCTGCAGGGGATGGTGCGCGGCTTTGATCTGGCGGGGCTGGGCACGGCGCGGGCGGCACTGCAGCCGCTGATGCTGGCCTATGGGTTCGAGGCGGTGGAGCGGGACGGTGTGCTGCGCTTTGTCATGCGGCGGGGCGTGGCGGTGGCCGATCTGACAGAGGATGATTTCGCCCTGTCGGACGAGATCGGCGGCAGCATCGAGCGCACGCGGGCGCCGGAATCGGAATCGCTGGGGCGCGTGTTGGTCGGCCATATCGAGGCCGAGGCGGATTTTGCGCTGCGCGAGGCAGAGATGCGGCACCCGGATGCGCCGGTGCCGGTGGTGGCGCAAACCGATCTGCCGCTGGTGCTGACCCGGGCCGAGGGCATGGCCACCGCCGAACGCTGGCTGGCCGAAGCACGGGTGGCGCGTGATGTGGCGCGCTTTGACCTGCCGCCGTCGCGCGGGCGGTTTGGCCCCGGCGATGTGCTGCGGCACGAGGGCGCGCATTGGCGGATCGACCGGGTGGAGCAGGGCGAGTTGCGGCTGATCGAGGCCACGCGCACTGAACCGGGCCTGTTTCGCCCGTCAGATCCGGTGGAGGAGCGGGTGTTGCAGGCCGAACCTTTGGCCGAAGTGCCGGCCTATCCGGTGTTTCTGGACCTGCCGCTGCTGACGGGGCAAGAGGTGCCCCATGCCCCGCATGTGGCCATTGCGGAGCGGCCCTGGCCGGGGCAGGTGGCGGTCTGGTCTTCATCGGAAGATGCGGGATACCGGCTGAACCGCACGGTCGAGGTTTCGGCCACGGTGGGGCGCAGCCAGACGGCGCTGGCCGCTGCGCCGCCGGGCTTGTGGGATCGCGGTGCAGCGCTGCGGGTGAAGCTGGGCACCGGGCAGCTGGCATCAGCCAGCGAAACGGCGGTGCTGAACGGTGCCAATGCCATGGCCATCGGCCATCCGGCAGGCGGGGATTGGGAGGTGTTCCAGTTCACCACGGCCACGCTGGTTGGCCCTGCGACCTATGATCTGACAGGCCGCTTGCGCGGGCAGCTGGGCAGCGATGGCGTCATGCCTGCGGAATGGCCGGTGGGATCGCAGGTGGTGCTGCTGGACGAGGCGCTGGTGCAGCTGGAGCTGGCGGCCTCTGCCCGGGGGCTTTCGCGCCATTACCGGGTGGGCCGGGCCAGCCGCAGCTATGATGACCAACTGGTGCGGCATGTGGAACGTGCCTTTGCCGGGGTTGGCCTGCGCCCCTATCGGCCTGCGCATCTGCGGGCCACGGCCGTGGGGGGGGATCTGCGGCTGACATGGCTGCGCCGCACGCGGATTGATGGTGACAGCTGGGAAGCTCCCGATGTGCCGCTGGGCGAGGAACGCGAACGCTATCTGCTGCGCCTGCGGTCGGGTGGGGTGATCCTGCGGGAAGAAACCCTGTCAGCCCCGGAATGGACCTATGGCGCGGCGCAGCGCGCAGCCGACGGGGCCGGGGTGGTGATCGAGGTGGCGCAGATCTCGGCCAGCTTTGGCCCTGGCCCCTTTGTGCGACTGGAGCTTGCGCCCTGATGCGCAGGCTGCTGATCGGCGATCTGCTGGCGGCGGCGCGGGTTCTGGCGCCCGTGGCCCCGGCAGATCGCAGCCGGGTGATGGACCGGCTGCTGCGCGAAGCCCATGCCGCGCATCTTTATGCCAAGCGGTTTGGCCGTGGCCATCCGCTTTGGGGCAATGGCAGCCTGATGGCGCGCGCCCTGCGCGAGCCGGCGGCAGATCTGGCTTCGGCCCGGTTGCAGCTGGCCCTGCTGGCGCTGGTCATCGACCGGCTGCAAGGCTGGCGTAGTTGAACTGGAAACCGCCGCGCCTATCTGCGATAATAGGGTTCAGATCATGCCCATGGAGCGCGGATATGCCGGAAATCAAGCAGAAGTTGATGCCGATCGACCCTGTCTGGTCTCGTGTCTGTGAAGAGGCGCTGGCCGCCGTGGCGAATGAGCCGCTGATGGGGGGGCTTGTACATTCCAGCCTGCTGCACCACGCCACGATGGAACGCGCGCTGGCCTATCGCTTTTCCCTGAAGCTCGCCTCCGGCGAGATGGGAGAGCAGCTGCTGCGCGAGATTGCCGAAGAGGCCTATAGCACCGATCCGCAGCTGGGGCTTGCCGCGCGGGCCGATCTGGTGGCGGTCTATGATCGCGATCCCGCCTGCCATCGCTATCTGCAGCCCATGCTGTTCTTCAAGGGCTATCAGGCGGTGCAGGCTTACCGCGTGGGCCATTGGCTCTGGGGGCAGGGGCGGCACGATATGGCCTATTTCGTGCAGATGCGGGTCTCGGAAGTGTTCGGCGTGGATATTCACCCGGCGGCCCGTGTTGGCCGTGGCATCATGATTGACCATGCCCATTCCATCGTGATCGGTGAAACCGCCGTGGTGGGGGATAATGTCTCGATGCTCCATTCGGTGACTTTGGGGGGCACCGGCAAGGAAGATGGCGACCGGCACCCGAAGATCGGGGATGGCGTGCTGATCGGGGCGGGGGCCAAGGTGCTGGGCAATATCACGATCGGGCACTGCTCGCGCATTGCGGCCGGTTCGGTGGTGCTGCATGACGTGCCGCCGAAAACCACTGTGGCAGGCGTTCCGGCCAAGGTGGTGGGAGAGGCAGGGTGTTCGCAGCCGTCCGTGATGATGGATCAGGTGCTGAAAGGCTGTGATTGCTGATATCGCCCTGAACGCAGAAACCGAATTGAAAAAGCCCCGGAGTTTCCTCCGGGGCTTTTTGTGCTTCAGTCCGGCCTCAGGCCAGCATCATCATCGGGTTTTCCAGATTCTCGATGATCGCCTTCAGGAACTGAGCCCCCAGCGCGCCGTCGATCACCCGGTGATCCACCGACAGCGTCATCGACATCATGGTGGCCACCACGATCTCGCCCGCCTTGTTCACCACGGGTTTCTTGATGCCCGCGCCAACAGCCAGGATCGACGCCTGCGGCGGGTTGATGACGGCGTCGAAATTCTCGATCCCCATCATCCCGAGGTTGGAGATTGCAAAGCTGCCGCCCTGATATTCATGCGGGGCCAGCTTCTTGGATTTGGCGCGTCCGGCCAGATCCTTCATTTCGGCCGACAGGGCCGAAAGCGATTTCTTGTCGGCATCGCGCAGGACCGGGGTGAACAGGCCGCCTTCGATGGCCACGGCCACGGCAACATCCGAAGGTTTCATCTTCAGAACGCGGTCGCCCGCCCAGACGGCGTTGCAATCCGGCACCTTCTGCAGCGCCAGGGCACAGGCCTTGATGATGAAATCATTGACCGACAGCTTCACGCCGCGCCCTTCCAGCGATTTGTTCAGCTGCTCGCGGAAGGCCATCAGCGTATCCAGCTGCACTTCGCGGCGCAGGTAGAAATGCGGGATGGTCTGCTTGGCTTCGGTGAGGCGGGCCGCGATGGTGCGGCGCATCCCGTCCAGCGTGATTTCCTGATACTCGCGGTCGGCGTAGATCTTCTTCACCGCATCTGCCGAAGGCGCGGCAGGCGCGGCAGGCGCTGCAGCCGGGGCCGGTGCGGCCGGAGCTGCGACAGGCGCCGCCGCTGCAACCGGGGCCGCCTTCGGCGCCGCAACCGCACCTTCCACATCGGATTTCACGATGCGGCCATGCGGGCCAGAGCCTTTCACCTGCGTCAGGTCCAGCCCCTTTTCCGCCGCGATCCGGCGGGCGAGGGGCGAGGCGAAGACGCGGGCGCCACCGGCGGCCACGGGGGCTGCCGGGGCGGGTGCCGCAGCCGCAGCCGCAGCCACAGGCGCGGCAGCGGCGGCAGGGGCCGCCGCTGCAGGGGCCGCTGCCGGGGCGGCGGTGGCGGCCGAGGCATCCTCGCCGTCTTCCAGCAGAACGGCGATGGGCGCGTTGACCTTCACCCCCGCGCTGCCTTCGGCCACCAGGATTTTGCCGATCACGCCTTCATCGACGGCCTCGAATTCCATCGTGGCCTTGTCGGTTTCGATTTCGGCGATCACCTGGCCGGATTTCACCGTGTCGCCCTCTTTCACCAGCCATTTGGCCAGCGTGCCTTCCTCCATCGTCGGAGAAAGCGCAGGCATCAGAATTTGAATTGCCATGTCTTGACCTCAGCGATAGCAGACGGATTTCACGGCATCGACCACATCTGCGGTCGTCACCAGGGCGAGCTTTTCAAGGTTCGCCGCATAGGGCATCGGCACATCCTTGCCGGTGCAGTTGATCACCGGCGCATCCAGATAATCGAAGGCACGCTGCATGATCGTGGCGCCGATGTGATTGCCGATGGAGCCGACGGGGAAGCCCTCTTCCACCGTGACGCAGCGGTTGGTCTTCATCACCGATGCCAGAACGGTGTCATAGTCGATCGGGCGCAGGGTGCGCAGGTCGATCACTTCGGCGCTGATGCCTTCGGCTGCCAGCTTGTCGGCGGCTTCCAGCGCATAGGTCATGCCGATGCCGAAGGAGACGATGGTGACATCGGTGCCTTCACGCCAGATCCGGGCCTTGCCGAAGGGGATGGTGAAATCATCCACCGCCGGAACCTCGAAGGATTTCCCGTAAAGGATTTCGTTTTCAAGGAAGATCACCGGGTTCCGGTCACGGATCGCGGTTTTCAGCAGGCCTTTGGCATCGGATGCCGAATAGGGCATCACTACCTTCATACCGGGAATGGCGGCATACCAGGCCGCGTAATCCTGGCTGTGCTGCGCGCCCACGCGGGCGGCGGCGCCGTTCGGGCCGCGGAACACGATGGAACAGCCCAGCTGGCCGCCCGACATGTAATTGGTCTTGGCGGCAGAGTTGATCAGATGGTCAATCGCCTGCATGGCAAAGTTGAAGGTCATGAACTCGACAATCGGGTTCAGCCCGCCCCAGGCCGCGCCGACCGCCAGACCGGCAAAGCCATGTTCGGTGATCGGCGTGTCGATCACCCGCTTGGCGCCGAATTCATCCAGCAGGCCCTGGCTGATCTTGTAGGCGCCCTGATATTCGCCCACTTCTTCGCCCATCAGGAAGACGCCGGGGTTGCCCCGCATCTCTTCCGCCATGGCCTCGCGCAGCGCTTCGCGCACGGTCATGGTTTTCATCGGCGTGCCTTCGGTCCAATCGGGCGAGGCTTTCGATACCACATCCACCGCAGCCTTGGGGGCAGCGGGGGCCGCGGCAGCCACCGGGGCCGCTTCCACGGCGGCAGCCGGGGCAGGGGCTGCAGCAGCCGGGGTATCGGCGCTTTCGCCTTCTTCCACCAGCACGGCAATCGGCGTGTTCACCTTCACGCCGGCCGATCCTTCGGCCACCAGCAGCTTGCCGACGATGCCTTCATCGACGGCTTCGAATTCCATCGTCGCCTTGTCGGTTTCGATTTCCGCAATGATCTGGCCGGATTTGACCACATCGCCCTCTTTCACCAGCCATTTGGCCAGCGTGCCTTCCTCCATGGTCGGAGAAAGCGCGGGCATAAGAACCTGAACTGCCATGTCTTTCCCCTCCCTTACGCGTAGATGTCGGTCCAGAGCTCCTCGACGGGCGGCTCCGGGCTTTCTTTGGAAAATTCTGCGGCCTCGTTGACGATGGCCTTGATGTCCTTGTCGATGGCTTTCAGATCTTCATCTGTCGCCAGCCCGCCTTGCAGCAGCAGGTCGCGGACATGTTCGATGGCGTCCTTTTCGGATTTCATCTTTTCCACTTCCTCGCGCGTGCGGTATTTCGCCGGGTCGGACATGGAATGGCCGCGATAGCGGTAGGTCATCATTTCCAGGATATAAGGGCCATCACCCGCGCGGCAGGCGGCGACCGCCTTTTCGCTGGCGGCTTTCACGGCCAGAACATCCATGCCATCCACAGCCTCGCCCTTGATGCCATAGGCGGCGCCGCGTTCCCACAGGCTCGGCGATTTGGTGGAGCGTTTGACGCTGGTGCCCATCGCATACTGGTTGTTCTCGATGACGAAAATCACCGGCAGGTTCCACAGCTGGGCCATGTTGTAGGTCTCGTAGACCTGGCCCTGGTTCGCCGCGCCATCGCCGAAATAGGTGAAGGTGACATTGTCATTGCCATTGTACTTGTCGGCAAAGGCCAGGCCCGCACCCAGCGGCACCTGCGCGCCGACGATGCCGTGGCCGCCGTAGAAGTGCTTTTCGCGCGAGAACATGTGCATCGAGCCGCCCTTGCCCTTGGAGTAGCCCCCAATGCGGCCGGTCAGTTCCGCCATCACGCCCTTAGGGTCCATCCCGCAGGCCAGCATATGGCCGTGATCGCGGTAAGAGGTGATGCGCTTGTCGCCTTCCTTGGTCGCGGCCTCAAGGCCCACAACCACCGCTTCCTGCCCGATATACAGGTGGCAGAAGCCGCCGATCAGCCCCATCCCGTAAAGCTGCCCCGCCTTTTCCTCGAACCGGCGGATCAGAAGCATCTCGCGGTAATATTTCAGAAGCTCCTCTTTCGAGACATTCGGTCTCTCCGGCGCCTTCTTGGTGGCCATGCGGCTCCCTCCCGATAAGCAAAATAGTTCAGTGTTAAACTATCGGTAGCATATCGGAAAAACAAGGGCGCGCAAGAAAATCAATCGCTGCAATGCGGCATGAACCCGGCCGGTTGCCGGGCATGGTGGGGGGAGTATTCGGGGGCAGATGCCCGGCAAAGCTTGCCTAGCGGATCACGATCTCGTCGGCGCGCACATAGCCCAGAACATCGCGCAGCTGTTCATCCAGCAGATCCAGATCCAGATATTGATCCGAAAGCCGGTAGGTGCGGTTCTGCAGTTCGGCCAGTTCGGCTTGCAGCCGGTCCCGCTCGATGGTCAGCGTTTCGGCCTCGGCATGGATCTGAAGGCGGCGGAACAGGCCGAAATCGCCCTGTACCGCAGCAAAGGTGAAATAGCCGCCAAGCGCAAGCGCAAGGCCGAATATCATCAGATTGCCGATGGCGGGGCGGTTGGTCGTCATGCTGCTGCCTCTGGTGCCCCTCATGATCCGGGGGCTTTCGGGCAGTATGGCACAGCTTGCAGCGGCTGTGAATCGCCAAGTTGATGCCGGGGCGCAGAGGCCCCGGCCAAGATCGGCTCAGTAAAAGAAGGCGAAATTATCCGCGGTCAGATCGGCCGACCGGGTGTTTTTCAGCAGAAGCTCCATGACAGCGCCGTCTTCATCCACCACGCGGATAAGGGTGTCGGCGCCTTTCTGGACGAAGGCCATGCCATCATCCAGCCCACGGTCACGGTCTGCAAATTCCACATCAAAGCCGATGAATTCGATGACGCCATCGACAGGCTTGTAATCTTGCACGATCGCCCGGCCCCCATCCGCAATCGCAGGATAGGCCGCGCGGCTGGTGAACACGAATGTATCAGATCCAGCGCCACCCCAGGCACGGTCTGTTCCCGAAACATAGATACGGTCATTGCCGCGGCCACCATACATCATGTCCGCGCCGGATTGGCCATTCAGAGAGTCGTCACCCCCAAGGCCTCTCAGCGTATCATTTCCTGCATCGGACATGATGAGCTCGCCCAGTTTCGTGCCGGTCAGGCTATCCGCATGTTCGGTGCCATAGATGATTTCGCCCGTCTCGGCAGCGGCCGCCGCAAAGGGGCTGCTGATCAGCTGGACGTTGTTCATGTTCAGCGCGCCGACTTTGATGTTGTTCAGCGTGATCTTGTACAGGTTGCCCGCAGAATCCTCGACCTGTACCAGAACGTTCTTGCCCTTTTGCGTGATCGAGAAGCCGTCGTTCATATCCTTGTCGCGGTCCGCCCATTGCACGCCGAAATTGGCGAGCTGCAGGATGTCGCGCTGCGGCCCGGCTGGCCGGAAATCGGTGATGACAGAGCTGTTGGAGGGCAGGCGCAGGTTGAACGGGACGCCGGTTGCCACAAAGATATCGGTGCCCGGCCCGCCGGTCAGCCGGTCAGATCCCATGATCGACAGCGTGTCGATCCCGGCGCCGCCGTTCACCACATCATTGCCATGGCTGCCGTCAATGACATCATTGCCGCCGCCGCCATTGATTGTGTCATTGCCGAAGAAGCCCAGAAACATTTCCGACCGGGCGGTGCCAGTCTTCCTGTCATTGCCGTTTGTGCCCTGCCAGACGGTGGAGGGGGCGTTCGAAATCGGTGCCATGTCTTTCCCAATTTTTTCAAAGCAATCCCCCGCCGAACGACGCCCGGCGGGGCCTTCTGACCGTTTGGTTTAATACCGGCAACCAAACGGTCAATCACCCGGATGGGTGAGGTCAGTGACGGGTGGCCGTCAGGGCGGCAACACCGGGCAGTTCCTTGCCTTCCATCCATTCCAGGAAGGCGCCGCCTGCGGTGGAGATGAAGCTGAAATCCGCAGCAGCCCCGGCCTTGTTCAGCGCGGCCACCGTATCGCCGCCGCCGGCCACCGACACAAGCTGACCCGCGCGGGTCAATGCGGCTGCAGAGCGGGCGGCAGCATTGGTCGCCGTATCGAAGGGCTCGATTTCAAAGGCGCCCAGCGGCCCGTTCCAGATCAGGGTCTTTGCACTGGCAAAGACCGTTTCCAAAGCGGCCACCGAAGCAGGCCCCGCATCAAGGATCATCGCATCTGCCGGGCAGGCATCCGCGGCCACGGTTTCATTGGCGGCACCTGCCTTGAACTCGCGGGCGACCACCACATCCACAGGCAGATGGATGGTGCAGCCTGCCGCAGCTGCCTTGGCAAGGATTTCGCGCGCGGTACCGGCCATGTCGCGTTCGGCCAGGCTTTTGCCGACCTCGATCCCCTGCGCCACAAGGAAGGTATTGGCCATGCCGCCACCGATCACCAGATGATCCACCTTGCTGACCAGATTGCCCAGCAGATCCAGCTTGGTCGATACCTTGGCGCCGCCCACCACGGCAACGACAGGGCGCACCGGCTGCCCCAGCGCCGCTTCCAGCGCCTTCAGCTCGGCTTCCATAAGCCGCCCTGCAGCGGCGGGCAGCAGATGGGCAATTCCGGTGGTCGAGGCATGGGCGCGATGTGCCGCCGAAAAGGCATCGTTCACAAAAACATCGCCCAGTTCGGCCATCTGCGCGGCCAGTTCGGGGCTGTTCTTTTCCTCGCCCGCGTGGAAACGGGTGTTTTCCAGCAGCACCACGTCATCGCCGCTGGCGGCCGCAATCGCCGCGGCAGCCGGGGCGCCGATGCAATCGGCCGCGAAGACCACCTTGCAGCCAAGCGCCGCTGCCAGCGCGGCCTGCACATGCGACAGGCTCATGTCCGGCACAACCTTGCCCTTCGGCCGGTCGAAATGGGCCAGCAGCACGACGCGCCCGCCCTTGGCCTGAATATCCTTCACCGTGGGCACGATCTTTTCGATGCGTGTCGCATCCGTGACCACACCATTTTCCATCGGAACGTTGATATCCACCCGCGTCAGGACGGTCTTGCCCTGCAGGTCGATATCGTCAAGCGTTTTCCAAGCCATGAAAGCCTCCTCGCAGCGTTGGCACCTGTTTCCGCCGAAACCCGCCGCCGCGTCAACCGATCTTGATCCGTCGCTGCGCAAGGCGATGAAATGTCGCGCCACCGGGCGGGGCTTTGCCGGCTTTGCGCTTTGCCCTTTTCCTTCCGGGCTGGCGCCATTACCTTGCGCGCCAGCAAAGAGGAGACCGCGCCGATGGCCGAGATCAAAGACCCGGAAAATACCATCATCATGACGCTGAAAGGCGGCGAAGTGGTGATCGAGCTTCTGCCCGATGTGGCACCCAAACATGCAGAGCGGATGAAAGCCCTGGCGCGCGCCGGCGCCTATGACAATGTCTGTTTCCACCGTGTGATCGAGGGCTTCATGGCCCAGACCGGCGATGTGGAAAACGGCAATATGGAAAAAGACTTCAACCTGCGCCGCGCGGGCACGGGTGGTTCGGATCTGCCGGATCTGCCGGCCGAGTTTTCCAAGCTGCCGCATGACCGGGGCACCCTGGGTGCTGCCCGGTCGCAGAACCCGAATTCGGCCAACAGCCAGTTCTTCATCAACTTCAAGGACAACCATTTCCTGAACGGCCAGTATACCGTTTACGGTCGGGTGGTTTCGGGCATGGATCATGTCGATGCCATCACCCGGGGCGAGCCGCCGGCCAGCCCGGACCGCATGATCAAGGTTGTGGTGGCTGCCGATGTCGCGTGACGGATTCATCGCGGGGGGCATCTTCGCCCTTGGCCTTGCGGCTCTGGGGGGCTTCATGCTCAGCCAGACCGCAACGCCCGCACTGGCCGAGGATGGCCCCGGCCCCAATCTGGTGATCGAGGTCGGCGGTTCGGCACAGGGCGAGATCGTGGTGGATCTGCTGCCCGATGCCGCCCCGAAGCATGTGGCGCAGATCGTGTCGCTGGCCAAAAGCGGGGCCTATGATGATGTGGTGTTCCACCGCGTGATCGACGGCTTCATGGCCCAGACCGGCGATGTGCAATATGGCAAGGGTGCCGGCGGTGATATGGCCGGTATGGGCGGATCGGATCTGCCGGATCTGCCGGCCGAATTCTCGTCGGTCAGCTTCGACCGCGGCGTGGTCGGCATGGCGCGTTCCATGGATCCGAATTCGGCCAACAGCCAGTTCTTCATCATGTTCGCCCCGGCACCGCATCTGGATGGCCAGTATACGGTCGTGGGCCGTGTGGTTTCGGGCATGGATCTGGTGGATGCGATCAAGAAGGGCGACGGCCCGAATGGCGCCGTCAGCGCGCCCGACCGCATGGTGAAAGTGACGGTGGCCGAATAAGGCCGCCGTTCCCGATTGCCCGGCAGGCTGCCGATTTTGGAAGGGCACCCGTTGGGGTGCCCTTTCTCGTTTGACGAACCGCGACCTGCCTCGCTACTGTTTGCCCAAGATTTGTCCTTGCTGACATATTGGGGAATTTCATGCCGACACTTGCCAAAGTTCAATCGACCACCGCCTTCGCTCAGGCACTGTCGGCCATCCTCGACGGCCCGACGGTGACCCGCGCCACGCCGACCGCCTTCGAGATCAGGACGGCTGACCACCGGTATCTGATCAACGGCACGGACATGGCCTATAACATTCAGGACGGGCTTTTTACCGGATTCACCGGGGGCACCATCACCACGCTTCTGGTCGAGGAACTCGCGCCGACAAAGACCCTGGGCCGGATCATAGGGCTGGATCTGGATGTGGATGATCTGCCCAGCCTGACCTCGGCCAATTTCACGCAACGGCTTGCCGCGCTGCTGGCGGCCGAACCCTGGACGGTGAATGGCACGAATGGGGCCGACTCGCTGCTGCTGACCCCGGTGGCGGGCTTCTTCTCGAAGGTTGCGGTCACAATCTGGGGGTTCGGCGGCAATGACACGCTGGTTGGCGGTGCCGGTGGCGATACGCTGATGGGCGGGCTTGGCAATGACGAGCTGCGCGATTCGGTCGGCAACGATTCGCTCTTCGGCGATGGCGGCAATGACCGTCTGATCCAGGCGCCCGGCGCGGGTGGCGATGACACGATGAATGGCGGCGCGGGCAATGACCTGATTGAGGGCGGCAAGGGCAGCGACCTCCTGCTGGGCCTTGCGGGCAAGGATACCATTGATGGCGGCGACGGCACCGATACCATCGACGGTGGCGGTGGGGTGGATCGCATCCTGGGCGCAGGTGGCAATGATTCCATCCTGGGCGGCGAAGGCCGCGACCAGATCTTTGGCGGCGACGGCGCCGATACCATCGACGGCGGGTTGGGCGAGGATCGCATCTTTGGCGATGCCGGACACGACCTCATCACCGGCGGCCTTCATGCTGATGTCATCGACGGTGGCGCGGGCAATGACACGATCACCGGCGGTATCGGCCCGGATACGCTGACCGGCGGCAGCGGCGCCGATCAGTTCAATTTCGGCCCGGGCGACGGCAGCGACCGCATCACCGATTTCGAGGCCGATCTGGATACGATCTTCATCGAGCTTGCGGCTGGCGAAACCTTCTCGCTGGTGCAGAACGGCGCACATGCCAGCATCCTTTACGGGGATGGTGGCCGTGTCGTGCTGGAAAACACCCTGACCGCTGAAATCGTGCTGAACAACAACCTGCTGGTCGTCGAACTCTGATACCCTGAAAGCGAAGGGCGCGGGATTTGCCGCGCCCTTTGTCATTGCTGTTGCCGCGTGGCGGCGTTCAGCCCAGCACCACCAGCGCATGCCGTTTCTTGCCCGCGGTCAGCTTCAGCGGTTCGGCAAGATCGCCCGCATGGATCTTGTGGCCGGCATCCAGCACGATGTCATCGTTCAGCCGCGCGCCGCCTTCTGCGATCAGGCGCTTGGCTTCCTTGCCGCTGGGCGACAGCCCCGCGCGCACGAACAGCTGCGCCACGGTGATGCCATCGGCCACATCTGCAACCGAAAGTGCGACGGTGGGCAGATCGTCGCCGATACCGCCCTTTTCGAACACTTCGCGCGCCGTCGCCTCGGCCGCCTGCGCGGCATCTTCGCCATGCAGCAGTGCCGTCACCGCATTGGCCAGGATGATCTTCGCGCCGTTGATCTCTGATCCGGCCAGCGCGCCCAGACGGTTGCATTCCTCCACCGGCAGATCGGTATACAGCTTCAGGAACCGCCCCACATCGGCATCGGTGGTATTGCGCCAGAACTGCCAGAATTCATAGGGCGACAGCATCGCGCCATTCAGCCAGACCGCGCCGCCCGCCGATTTGCCCATCTTGCGCCCGTCGCTGGTGGTCAGCAGCGGCGAGGTCAGGCCATAGATCTCGCGGTCGATCACCCGGCGGGTCAGGTCGATCCCGTTGATGATATTGCCCCATTGATCGCTGCCGCCCATCTGCAGCAGGCAGCCATAGCGGCGGTTGATTTCCAGGAAATCATAGGCCTGCAGGATCATGTAGTTGAATTCGAGGAAGGACAGGCTCTGTTCCCGGTCCAGCCGCGATTTCACCGATTCGAACGACAGCATCCGGTTCACGCTGAAATGCCGCCCGATATCGCGCAGGAATTCCAGGTAGTTCAGATTGTCCAGCCATTCGGCATTGTTCAGCATGATCGCGCCATTCGGCGCATCGGAATAATCAAGGTAGCGGGCAAAGACCTGCTTCATCCCCGCAATATTCTCGTCGATCTTTTCCGGTGTCAGCAGCGGGCGTTCGTCGCTGCGGAACGACGGGTCGCCCACCTTGGTGGTGCCGCCGCCCATCAGGGTGATCGGCTTGTGCCCGGTCTTCTGCAGCCAGCGCAGCATCATGATGTTCAGCAAGTGGCCGACGTGCAGGGATGCCGCAGTTGCATCATAGCCGATATAGGCGGGCACGACCCCCTTGACCAAAGCCTCGTCGAGCGCCTGATAATCCGTGCAATCGGCCACATAGCCGCGCTCGAACATCACACGCATGAAATCGGATTTTGGATGGTAGGTCATCGCTCTCTCGTGTTCTATGACGATATCCCGCGTATACGGGGCATGGGGCATAAGGGGAAGCCATGTTGAAAGCGGGGCCGGTCTGGGCTTTGGGCGCGATGTCTGGCACCTCGCTGGACGGGGTGGATGCAGCCATGCTGTTCACCGATGGCGAGCGTATTCTTGAATTCGGCGAAACCGCCTATCGCCCCTACGAGACGGACGAACGTGAAGTGCTGCGCGCGGCCCTTGGCTGCTGGCCGGATGATCCGCAGGTCGATCCGGCCGCCGAAGTGGTAGAGACCGCTCATGCCGAACTGCTCAGCCAGATCGCGGGGGCAGAGCTGATCGGTTTTCATGGCCAGACACTCGCGCATGATCCGGGGGGGCGCGGCACGCATCAGGCGGGTAGCGGTGCCGTGCTGGCCGAGGTGCTGGGCCTGCCCGTGGTCTGGGATTTCCGGTCGAACGACGTGGCGCTTGGCGGGCAGGGCGCGCCGCTGGCACCTTTCTTCCATTTCGCCTGTGCCCGCTGGATCGAGGCGCAGGCGCCGGTCGCCTTCCTGAACCTGGGCGGGGTGGGCAATATCACCTGGGTTGACCCGCGCAGGACGATGCCAGAGGCGCAGGGCGCCTGCCTTGCCTTCGATACCGGGCCTGCCAATGCCCCGATCAATGATCTGATGCGCGCCCGCCGTGGTTTGGAACAGGATATGGGCGGGGCGCTGGCGGCAAAAGGCCGCTGGCAGCGCCAGATCATCGACGGCTTTCTGGCGCATGGCTTCTTTCATCGGATGCCGCCAAAATCATTGGATCGCAATGACTTCCATGACCTTCTTCAAGATGTTTCTGAACTGCCAGACGCAGATGCCGCAGCAACGCTGACCCGCGCCGCCGCTGCAGCCGTTGCGCGCAGCGCCGAACATTTCCCCGAACCCGTCAGCCATCTGCTGGTCACGGGGGGCGGGCGGCACAATGCCACGCTGATGGCCCATCTGGCAGAGCTGATGCCCTGCGAGGTGCTGCCGGTGGAAGCTGTGGGTCTGAATGGTGACATGCTGGAGGCACAGGCCTTCGCCTGGCTCGCCGTGCGGGTGATGCGCGGCCTGCCAACCTCCGGGCCCGGCACCACAGGGGTGGCGGCAAATGTGGGCGGAGGCCAGATCAGCTATCCGGGCGTCTAGCGGCGCGCGCGCAGCATCCCCCAGCTGTAGATCACCAGCGCGGCCCAGATCATCGGGAAGGCGATCATCTTTGCCGCGCCGAACGGCTCTCCAAAGATGAACACTGCCACCAGAAAGATCATCGTCGGGGCAACATATTGCAGAATCCCGATGGTCGACAGGCGCAGCAGTTTGGCGCCGTTGGCATAGCAGATCAACGGCACCGCGGTCACCACGCCTGCCGCTGCCAGCATCCAGCTGTCTGTCGTCACATTGCCCAGGAAATGGCTTTGCCCGGTAACCTGCAACCAGATCGCATAGGCCAGCGCAAAGGGCAGCAGCAGCAGCACCTCCAGCATGAAGCCCTGATTGGGGCCGATGGGCAGCTGTTTCTTGAAATAGGCATAGGCGGCCCAGGTCAGCGTCATGCCCAAAGCCAGAACCGGCAGCCGCCCGGCATCCACCGTCAGAACCACCACGGCACCGGCTGCCAGCGCGATGGCCAGAACCTGCGGCCGGTTCATCTTTTCGCCCAGCAGGGTGGCCCCCAGAAATACGCTGAACAGCGGGTTGATGTAATAGCCCAGTGCCGCATCCAGCGCATGGCCGTGCTGGATCGCCCAGACATAGATCCCCCAGTTGAGCGAGATCAGCAGGGCCGTCACCGCCCCCATGGTCAGCATCCGGGGCGTGCGCAGCGCCACCATCAGATCGCCGGTGCGGCCCAGCCAGATCAGCAGCAGCCCCGCCACCGGCACCGACCACATGACGCGGTGTGCGATCACCTCGGCGGCGGGCACATGAGACAGCGCCTTCATGTAAAGGGGCAGAAATCCCCACATCACATAGGCGGAAAGCGCGAAAGCCAGCCCGCGCGGCGAATCTTGGGTCGGTTGCATCATGCCCATTGCCTAGATGTTCGGCAGGGGGGCTGCCATGCTGAACTTGTTCCGGGCACAATTCGGATGGCGCATCACGCGCGCGGAATGTCAAACCCCGGCGCGGCCAAGGTGAAGCCGTCGAAACGGAAGCCCGGCGATACGGTGCAGGACACCAGCGCAAAGGCGCCCACAGGCTGCGCCATCTGCCAGTGATGCGCCGGAATCACCAGCTGTGGCCGCTCTCCGGCCAGAACATCGGGGCCAAGGCGGGTGGCCTGCGCAGGCCCCGTATCGGTTGCGGAGGTGGACAGGATCAGCGGGCCGCCCGCGTGCCAGTGCCAGATTTCAACCGCATCGACACGGTGCCAGTGGCTCTGCTCGCCTGCCTTCAGCAGGAAATAGATCGCTGTGCCAGAGGCGCGGCCCTCTGCGGTATCATCCACCCAGGTCTGCCGATACCAGCCCCCTTCGGGATGTGGATCAAGCCCGAGGGCGGCGATGAGGCGGTCGGCTTCGGTCATCCGGGCGGCCTTTGTGCTGGGGGTTTGCAGAAGGGCTCTTGGGCGGGGCAGGTGGCATGGCCACCGCAATCTCGCGCCAGTCGCCGGGGGCAAGACCGTCCAGCCGCCAGTCGCCCACCGCGATACGGATCAACCGCAAGGTGGGCAGGCCCACCGCTGCTGTCATCCGTCGCACCTGCCGGTTGCGGCCTTCGCGCAAGGTCAACTCGACCCAGGCATCGGGCACCGATTTGCGTTCACGGATCGGCGGGATGCGCGGCCAGAGCCAATCTGGCGGATCGACCGCCCGCGCCCCGGCAGGCAGGGTCGGCCCATCATTCAGCAGAACGCCTGCGCGCAGGGCTGCCAGCGCCTCTGGCGAGGGAATACCCTCAACCTGCGCCAGATAGGTCTTGGCCATCTTGTGGGACGGGTCAGAAATGCGCGCCTGCAACCGGCCGTCATCCGTCAGCAGCACAAGGCCTTCGCTGTCACGATCCAGCCGCCCGGCGGGATAGACACCGGGCACCGGCACCAGATCGGCCAGCGTCGCCCGGCTGCCATCGCCGGAAAACTGGCACATCACGTCATAGGGTTTGTTCAGAAGGATCAGCCGCGCCATGCGCCCGGTGTAGCGCAGGGCGCGGCTGTGGTATAGGCCCGATCAGGCCGCAGGCCGCGCCAGGGCGCCGCCCAGCCGCTCTGACACCAGCCCGAACAGGTTGCCCAGCACCAGCGAGGCAAAGATCATGGCCGCTGCCTTGGCCGTCGCCATCGGATCGGCAATCGCCACCCCGCCCAGCAGGCAGAAGGCAGCGGTAGAGGCATAGCCGTAGACCGCCGCCGGAATGGTGGAAAGCTGCGGCAGATGTGCCGCCAGCACCAGCACCACGACCGAAGCGCCGACAATGGCCGAAGTGACAATGACCGATCCGCCGACCGTGCCCACCACGATGAGCGTGACTGCGGCAACCAGCACGCCCCAGCCATGGTTGATGACGGATTTGCCCAGCCCTTCAGGCTTGCCGCCGGTGTGATAGAAGCTACCCCAGCCGACGAACAGCGCCCAGACCTGCAGCCCCAGGCCAGTGCCCAGGCAAAGCCAGGTGGCCACGGCGGCCAGCGCGCCGATGGAAATGGCCAGTGCGGTGATGATGTGCATTATGTCTCCTCCCGTTGATGCCGCCCGTTGCTCGGCGGTCGGGCCGACAATCGGGCAGGGGGGATGGGCCGGACAATGGCACCATTGTCTCTACGACCGTGAACGGATCGGGGGAAAAGCCGGAACAGCCGAGCGGCTTGTGGTCGTAGATGCCGCATCGGGACGGGGCTGCGGCAGGCGGGTGTCCTTCCGCGCCGGTCCGGTCTTGCAGCCGGGCTGCAGTGCGGTTAGGAAGTTTTTGTAATGTTATTACATATGAGTCACGAACAGGAGCTTGCCATGCAAGGAATGAAGAACATGAAACGCGCCGGGGCCGGGTTTGGCCTGCTGATGGGGCTGGCCTTGATGACTGCCGCAGGGGCGCAGACGACCGGCCATGATCACAATCATGACCATACCCACGATCATGCCCATTCCGCCGATGACGCGATCTACAAGGGCTATTTCGAAGATCACCAGATCCAGCCGCGCCCGCTTGCCGATTGGGCAGGGGATTGGCAATCGGTCTATCCGCTGCTGGCCGATGGCACGCTGGACCCGGTGATGGTGATGAAAGCCGCAACGGGTGACAAGACTACCGGCGAATACCGCGCCTATTACGAAACCGGCTACAAGACCGATGTGAACCGGATCGAAATCATGGGCGACGTGGTCCGCTTTCACAGCCCGGCGGGGGTGGTTTCAGGGCGCTATGCCGATGATGGCCATGAAGTGCTCACCTATGCCAAGGGCAATCGCGGCGTGCGCTACATCTTTGCCAAGGCCAGTGGTGATGCGGCAGCGCCCGGTTTCATCCAGTTCAGCGATCATGCCATCGCCCCCGTGCAGGCGGGGCACTATCACCTCTACTGGGGGGATGACCGCGCCGCGCTGCTGGAAGAGGTGACAAACTGGCCCACCTATTACCCCTCGGCCCTGACGCCTGCGCAGATCGTGGAGGAGATGCTGGCGCATTGAGCCGCATCCGCCCACCGGAACAGGTGAGCCAAAGAAAATGGGCGCCCCAAAGGGCGCCCATCGCGTTCCGGGATCGGGGGTCAGCCCTTCAGGATGCTGCGGCCGGCGTATTCGGCCACTTCGCCCAGCATTTCCTCGATGCGGATCAGCTGGTTGTATTTCGCCAGCCGGTCAGACCGCGCCAGCGAGCCGGTCTTGATCTGGCCGCAGTTGGTGGCCACTGCCAGATCGGCGATGGTGGCATCTTCGGTTTCGCCCGAGCGGTGCGACATGACGTTGGTATAGCGGGCGCGATGCGCCATCTCCACCGCCTGCAGCGTTTCGGTCAGCGTGCCGATCTGGTTGACCTTCACCAGCATCGAATTGGCGCAGCCCTTGGCGATGCCTTCGGCCAGACGGCGCGGGTTGGTCACGAACAGATCGTCGCCCACCAGCTGCACCTTGTTGCCCAGCCGTGTCGGTCAGCGCCTTCCAGCCGTCCCAGTCATCTTCCGAACAGCCGTCCTCGATCGAGATGATCGGGTAATCGGCGCCAGCGCTGCCAAGATAGTCGACATTTTCGTCCGATGGACAGCGATTTGCCTTCGCCCTTCATCTCGTATTTGCCGCCCTTGAAATATTCGGTCGAAGCGCAATCCAGCGCCAGATAGATCTCATCGCCCGGCTTGTAGCCCGCCTTTTCGATGGACTTCAGGATGAAATCCAGCGCGTCGCGGGTCGAAGACAGGTTGGGGGCAAAGCCGCCCTCGTCGCCGATGCCGGTGGACAGGCCCGCCGCCGACAGCTCTTTCTTCAGGGTGTGGAACACCTCGGAACCCATGCGCACCGCTTCGCGGATATTGGAAGCCGACCGGCATGATCATGAATTCCTGAATGTCGATCGGGTTGTCGGCATGTTCGCCGCCGTTGATGATGTTCATCATCGGCACCGGCAGAACGCGGGCCGCCGTGCCGCCGACATAGCGATACAGCGGCTGGCCAGACACTTCGGCCGCCGCCTTGGCCACGGCCAGAGACACGCCCAGAATGGCATTGGCGCCCAGACGCGATTTGTTCGGCGTGCCGTCCATTTCGATCATGGTGCGGTCGATGCCGACCTGTTCGGTCGCGTCGAAACCGATCAGCGCCTCGGCGATTTCGCCGTTCACGGCGGCAACGGCTTCCAGCACGCCCTTGCCCATATAGCGCGACTTGTCGCCGTCGCGCTTTTCCACCGCCTCATGGGCGCCGGTCGATGCGCCCGAGGGCACGGCAGCGCGGCCAAACGCCCCGCTTTCCAGCGTCACATCCACCTCGACCGTCGGGTTGCCGCGGCTGTCCAGAATTTCGCGGGCGTGAATGTCGATGATCGTGCTCATGGGGGTGTTCCTCCTGAGGAAGCAATGCTCTCGCGGCGTCTTTACCCTGCGGCGCCTGATGTGGGAAGGGAGCGTTTGCGCAAACGCTCGCGCCAGAAGGTATAAAGCCCCGAAGCGATGATGATTGCGGCGCCCAGAAGCGTCAGGGCATCAGGGCGTTCCCCGAAAAACACCACACCGATCATCATGGCGAACACCAGCCGGGAATAGCGGAACGGAGTGATGGCCGATACCTCGCCCAGCCGCATGGCCTGCGTGATCATCCAATAGGCCAACGTCCCGAAGACCAAGCGCCCCGCGCCAGATGCCACGGCCGTGCGCGGCCCCCGGCACATGCGCGCCCCCGGAAACCGACAGCATCATCGCCCCCAGAAGGCCTACGGCAATGAAGCCCCAGGCCGAAATCTGCGTGGTGGAAATGCTGGCCGGGATGCGCCGCGTCGCCACATCGCGGATCGACAGGCCGATGACGGCCAGCACAGACCACAGCGAGGCGGTCTGAAACCCGTCCAGCCCCGGCCGGATGATGATCATGACCCCGATGAACCCCGCAAAGATCGCGCTCCACCGCCGCCAGCCGACCTGTTCGCCCAGAAACAGCGCCGCCCCCAGCGTCACGGCCAGAGGTGCGGCCTGAAAGATCGCGGTCGCCGTGGTCAGCGGGGTCAGCGCCAGTGCGGTGACAAAGCCCAGGGTGCCGATCATCTCGCCAAGGTTGCGCCAGATGACGCCCGGGTTCCAGGCCTCGGCGGTGAAGGTGCGTTTGCCCTCGCGCCGGGCCATGGCGGCAAAGACCGGCGTGCCTGCCAGCCCCAGCATCAGCAGAATCTGCCCGGTGGGCAGATCGGCCGCCGCCCATTTGATGAACATATCCTCTATGGCAAATCCGGCCATGGCGGCCACCATCAACAGGATGCCGCGGAAATTGTCGCGCGCGTCGGTCATGTCAGCCTTTCTTCAGCGGAACGCCCAGCAGTTCAAGCCGGTGGCCAATCAGCCGGTATCCCAGCCGTGCGGCGATGCGTTCCTGCAATTCCTCGATCTCGGGATCGACAAATTCGATCACGGCGCCGCTGTTCACGTCGATCAGGTGGTCGTGGTGATCGCGGTCGGCATCTTCATAGCGGGCGCGGCCATCGCCGAATTCCAGCTTTTCCAGAATCCCCGCCTCTTCGAACAGCTTGACCGTGCGGTAGACGGTCGCCAACGAAATGCGCGGATCCACCGCTGCGGCGCGGGCGAACAGTTCTTCGACATCCGGGTGGTCTTCGGCCGCGCCGATGACACGGGCCACGATGCGCCGCTGTTCTGTCATGCGCAGGCCTTTCGCCTCGCATCGTCTGATGATCGCTTCGGTCATGCCGTCCCCTGTGGCCGTGACTTCCGATTTACGCCGATCGGGCGCCGGGCTCCATAGGGAAAGGCGGGTTGACTTCGCAGGGCGGGGCCGAAATCTTCCGTCCTGACAGAAAAGGGGCGATCATGCGCAATGACAGGCTGGATGGTGTGGGCCTTGCGGCGCTTCTGGGGGTGACCCTGCTGCTGGCGGCCAATCAGGTGATCGTCAAGATCACAACCGTCGGGCTGCAGCCCGCCTTCTTTGCCGGGGCGCGTTCGGCGCTGGCTGTGCCGTTCATCATCGGCTGGATGGCCTGGCGCGGGGTGCCACTGCGCTGATACGCGCGGCACGAGCCTGGCCCGGCCTGCTGATCGGGGTGGTCTTCGCGGTTGAATTCCTGTGCCTGTTCCTGGCGCTGGATCTGACCACGGTCAGCCGCGCCGCGATCATCTTCTATTCCATGCCGGTCTGGCTGGCGATCCTGGCGCATTTCTTCCTGCCGGGCGAGCGTCTGACCATCTTGCGCGCCTTTGGTCTGGCGCTGGCCTTCGCGGGCACGGCCTGGGCCATTCTGGATCGCAGCGGCACCGGCGGGCAGGGCAGTCTTGCGGGGGATCTGTGCGCGCTTGCCGGCGCGCTTTTCTGGGCGGGCACGGCCTTTCTGGCGCGCAGACCCGCCATGGCCAAGGTCGGCCCTGAAATGCAGCTGCTGTGGATGGCTGCCGTTTCTGGCCCCTTGCTGATCCTTGCCTCGCCCCTGTTCGGCCCGCTGCTGCGCGCGGTAGAGCCGATGCACTGGGTCTGGCTGGTGTTTCAGGCAGGCGTCGTGATGGCGGGCGGCTTCATCACCTGGCTCTGGCTGCTGTCATCCTATCCTCCGGCAACGGTGGCGAGCTTTTCCTTCCTGACCCCGATCCTCAGCATCGTCTTCGGCTGGGCGGTGATGGGCGAGTCGCTCGGGCCATCCACATTGGGGGCGGGCGTCCTGGTGGCGGCGGGAATCATCCTGATCAACCGGCGCGGCTGACGCAGCGGCAGTTTTGCCGGAGGGCCTGTGTTTGCTGGTCTGCGCCCCGTTCGGCGCGCGCCTTTTGGCCACAATTGCAGATTCTGCAGCTTGTGCCCCGCTCGGTGGATAACCGGGCTCCGAGAGCACCCTTCGGAAGTTATCCACAGGCGGGTGCGCGGTGAATCTTGATTTGCTGGGCGCTTGGGCCGCGAAGCTGCGATTGTGCAGAAACTGTCCAGAAACTTTTCCACAAGCCCCGGGCACTGCCGCTGAATCGGGCAGGCGCGGCATCCCTTGTGGGTAAGATGACCGTCAACACCAAATCATGGCGTCAGCCGGGCGAAATTTCCGTTGAACACGCCGTTCGAATTTCCGACAACTTGAGTGTGTAGCGCGGGAAGCCACTAGATATGGTGTGGCACCAGCCATCGAGCAGAGGTTCCATTTTTTGGGCTACGGGTGATTTTGCCCGATCCTGTCCGGTTTTCCGGTCGGGGTAGTTCTGTTCGTGCCGCCCGCGCGGGATGCGGATTTGGTGGCGGGGTTGGTCCCGCCCTAGAGGGGACGACGGGGCAGATGAAGATCGAGCGCAAGTTCACCACGGATGCGACCGGCGCCTATGGGGCTCTGGCCTTCACCACGACCACCTCGGAAATCCGCAATCCCGATGGCAAGGTGGTGTTCCGCAACGATGCGGTCGAAGTGCCCGAGGGCTGGAGCCAGGTCGCCTCTGACGTGCTGGCGCAGAAGTATTTCCGCAAGGCGGGCGTGCCCGCGCGGTCTGAAGCGGGTGCCGGAAAAGGGCGTGCCCGAATTCCTGTGGCGGTCGGTTCCGGACGAAGCGGCGCTGGCCGATCTGCCGGAAGATCAGCGCATCGTCGGCGAAACCAGCGCCAAGCAGGTGTTCGACCGTCTGGCGGGGGCCTGGGCCTATTGGGGCTGGAAGGGCGGCTATTTCACCACCGAAGCCGACGCCCGCGCCTATTACGACGAGATGCGCTTCATGCTGGCCCGCCAGATGGCGGCGCCGAACAGCCCGCAGTGGTTCAACACCGGCCTGCACTGGGCCTATGGCATCGACGGCCCGAGCCAGGGCCACTACTATGTCGATTACCAGACCGGCGAGCTGACCAAATCCACCAGCGCCTATGAACATCCGCAGCCGCATGCCTGCTTCATCCAGTCGGTCAAGGATGATCTGGTGGGCGACGGCGGCATCATGGACCTGTGGGTGCGCGAGGCGCGGCTGTTCAAATACGGCTCGGGCACCGGCACCAACTTTTCGTCGCTGCGCGGCGAGGGCGAAAAGCTGTCGGGCGGCGGCAAGTCGTCGGGCCTGATGGGGTTCCTGAAGATCGGCGACCGCGCGGCGGGCGCGATCAAATCGGGCGGCACCACGCGGCGCGCGGCCAAGATGGTGATCGTCGACATGGATCACCCCGATATCGAGGAGTTCATCAACTGGAAGGTGATCGAGGAACAGAAGGTCGCCAGCCTCGTCGCCGGGTCCAAGATGCACGAAAAGATGCTGAACGGCATCTTTCGCGGCGATCACGGCGTGGGACGGCACCGATGGCGGATGCCGACTGACCCGGCCAAGAACGCAGGCGCTGAAGGCCGCGATCCGCGAGGCGCAAGAAGGTCGATGATCCCGGAGACCTACATCAAGCGCGTGCTGGAATATGCGCGGCAGGGCCATACCAGCATCGAATTCCCGACCTATGACACCGATTGGGATTCCGAGGCCTATATCTCCGTCTCGGGCCAGAATTCCAACAACTCGATCCGCGTCACCGATGCCTTCCTGAAGGCGGTGCAAGCCGATGCCGATTGGGAGCTGATCCGCCGCACCGACGGCACGGTCGCCAAGACCGTCAAGGCGCGCGATCTGTGGGAGCAGGTCGGCCACGCCGCCTGGGCCTGCGCCGATCCCGGCATCCAGTATCACGACACCGTCAACGCCTGGCACACCTGCCCCGAAGACGGGCCGATCCGCGGGTCGAACCCCTGTTCGGAATACATGTTCCTGGACGATACCGCCTGCAACCTGGCCTCGATGAACCTGCTGACCTTCTTCAAGGACGGCCGTTTCGATGCCGAAGCCTATATGCATGCCACGCGGCTGTGGACGGTGACGCTGGAAATCAGCGTGATGATGGCGCAGTTCCCGTCCAAGGAAATCGCGCAGCTGTCCTATGATTTCCGCACGCTGGGCCTTGGCTATGCCAATATCGGCGGCCTGTTGATGAACATGGGGCTGGGCTATGACAGCGACGAGGGCCGCGCGCTGTGCGGCGCGCTGACCGCGATCATGACCGGCGTGACCTATGCCACCTGCGCCGAAATGGCGGGCGAACTGGGGCCGTTCTCCGGGCTATGCGCGCAACCGCGAGCACATGCTGCGCGTGATCCGCAACCACCGCCGCGCCGCCTATGGCCATGGCGAAGGCTATGAAGCGGTCAACGTGGCGCCGGTGCCGCTGGATGCCGCCAACTGCCCCGACGCCGAGCTGGTGGCCCTGGCCAAATCCGCCTGGGACGAGGCGCTGGCGCTGGGTGAAGCGCATGGCTACCGCAACGCGCAGACCACGGTGATCGCCCCCACCGGCACCATCGGTCTGGTGATGGATTGCGACACCACCGGGATCGAGCCCGATTTCGCGCTGGTGAAGTTCAAGAAGCTGGCTGGCGGCGGCTATTTCAAGATCATCAACCAGTCGGTTCCGGCGGCGCTGGAAAAGCTGGGCTATGCCTCCAGCCAGATCGCCGAGATCGTGGCCTATGCCGTGGGCCATGGCTCCATCGGCAATTGCCCCGGCATCAACCACACCGCGCTGATCGGCCATGGCTTCGGCCCGCGCGAGATCGACAAGATCGAGGCGGCGCTGCCCTCGGCCTTCGACATCCGCTTTGTGTTCAACCAGTGGACGCTGGGCGAGGATTTCTGCAAGGGCACGCTGGGCATCCCGGCCGAAAAGCTGGCCGATCCGACCTTCGACCTGCTGCGCCATCTGGGCTTCACCAAGGCCCAGATCGACGCCGCCAACGACCATGTCTGCGGCACCATGACGCTGGAAGGCGCGCCGCTTCCTGAAGCCCGAGCACTATCCGGTGTTCGACTGCGCCAATCCCTGCGGCAAGACCGGCAAGCGCTATCTGTCGGTGGACAGCCACATCCACATGATGGCGGCGGCGCAGTCGTTCATCTCGGGTGCGATTTCCAAGACGATCAACATGCCCAATTCGGCCACGATCGAGGAAACGCTGGCGGCCTATGAACTGTCGCATTCGCTGGGGATCAAGGCCAATGCGCTCTACCGCGACGGGTCCAAGCTGAGCCAGCCGCTGGCCTCGGCACTGGTCGAGGATGACGAAGAGGCCGAAGAGATCCTCGCCACCGGCAGCCAGCAGGAAAAAGTCGCCGTTCTGGCCGAAAAGATCGTGGAAAAGGTGATCATCAAGGAAATCATCCGCACCAACCGCGAAAAGCTGCCGGAGCGGCGCAAGGGCTATACCCAGAAGGCCATCGTCGGCGGGCACAAGGTCTATCTGCGCACCGGCGAATATGGCGACGGCCGTCTGGGCGAGATCTTCATCGACATGCACAAGGAAGGTGCGGGCTTCCGCGCGATGATGAACAACTTCGCCATCGCGGTGTCGGTCGGCCTGCAATACGGCGTGCCGCTGGAAGAATTCGTGGATGCCTTCACCTTCACCAAATTCGAACCGGCGGGCATGGTGCAGGGCAACGACAGCATCAAGAACGCGACCTCGATCCTGGATTACATCTTCCGCGAACTGGCGGTCAGCTATCTGGACCGCACCGATCTGGCGCATGTGCAGCCCAAAGGCGCGTCTTTCGACGATCTGGGCGGCGGCGTGACCGAGGGCAAGCGCGAAGCCAATGTAGAGCCGGTCAGCGACACTGCCGCCTCGAAATCGCTTGAGGTGCTGCGCCAGATTTCCTCCACCGGCTATCTGCGCAAGCGGCTGCCGCAGGAACTGATGGTGCTGCAGGGCGGCATGGCCCCGGCCAGCGGCTGTCGATCCGGTGGCGCGCTGAACACGCTGGTGCCTGAAACCGCGCTGGCCGGACTGGCGACAGGCCACGACGGCCTTGGCCAGCGGCACGGTGGGGATGGATGCCCGCGTGAAGGCCAAGATGCAGGGCTATGAAGGCGATCCCTGCGGCGAATGTGGCAATTACACGCTGGTGCGCAATGGCACCTGCATGAAGTGCAACACCTGCGGCGGCACCAGCGGCTGCAGCTGAAACGCCCGTCGGGCGACATCCCAAAGCGCCGCCGGATCGGAAGATCCGGTCCTGCACCCCGGATGTCACCCTGATGCGCGTGACCGGAAAACCTGACTGGCGCCGGATGACCGGCGCCGGTGATCCGCAGAGGGCGAACCCCGGCCCCCTGTCAGCTGCAAATTCCGAACCAGAAGTGAAGCCTGAAATGTCCCTGCACACCGCGCCTGAACTGATCGTCGGCACCCTGCGTGTCATGCCCGTCAGCATTGATGCCTTCGAGGGCGGGGTGGTGGCGCGGCTGTCTGGTCCCGGCCTGCTGTCCGTGCTGGATGCGGCTTTTGCGGGCGATGCGGCGATCCAGCTGTGGTCTTCGGGCAAGCTGCCGCGCGCCATGATGGTGACAGAGATTGCCATGCAGGGCGGATCGACGCTCGTGACGCTGGAGGATGCGCCGGCCCCGCTGCGTCTGAACTGAAACTCCCGTGCCGGGCCGCAGGTGGCGCTGATCCGTCGGCAGGTTGCAAAGCTCTGTTGGCAAATGGATGTTTTCTGGGCGCCGCGCCGCCGATCCCGTGCTTTTCACGCGACTGTGCGCCATCGTCACGGGCAGGTGCTTGGCAAGCCGTCAGGCAGGCATTAGCTCTGATCCCGAACGGCGCCCGCGAAAGGCGCCCGATATGGCGGCCAGCCGGAGGATCTGCAATGGCGCGACCGAAATCCCTTTATCCCGCTCTCTTTGCGCTGAGCCTTGCCCTGTCCGGTGCGGTGTCCGGCGCCGCGCAGGCGCAGACGGTGCCCGCACAGCCCGCCCCCACGGACCCTGCGCCACAGCTTGTGCCGACAGATGCGAAAGTGGTGCCCGAGATCCGCGCCCTGGGCGAGGTGCTGCAGATCGACGGGGTGCTGGATGTGATGCGCGCCGAAGGTGTGGAATATGGCGCAACCCTGCGGGACGAGATGTTCGCGGGCAAGGGCGGGGCCGCATGGGATGCCACGGTGGCACAGATCTATGATCCCCTGCGGATGCGGGCAGAATTCGATGCCGGGCTGACCCGGGCGCTTGCGGGGGATGCAGAGGTGACCGCCGCCGCGACAACCTTCTTCAAGTCGCCGCGCGGGCAGAAGATCCTGGAACTGGAGCTGGAGGCCCGGCGAGCCCTGCTGGACGAGGCGACGGAAGCCGCCGCCAAAGAGGCTGCCGCACAGATGCAGGCCGAAAGCAGCCCGCGCTTCGAGGCGCTGCAGCGGTTTGCCGCCACCAACGATCTGATCGAACTGAACGTGATGGGGGCGCTGAATTCCAACCTTGCCTTCTACAAGGGGCTGTCGCGCGGCGGTGCCTTTGGCGATGCCATGACGGAAGAAGATATTCTGGCCGATGTCTGGGCGCAGGAAGGCGATCTGCGGGCCGAGACGGAAGAATGGCTCTGGCCCTATCTGGCGCTGGCCTATGGCCCGCTGTCGGACGAAGAGCTGCAGGCCTATGCCGATTTTTCCGCCACACCGGAAGGCGGCCGCCTGAACGCTGCGATCTTCGCGGCCTTCGATGCGATTTTCCTGCGGATCAGCGAAGAGCTTGGCATGGCCGCCGCACGGCAGATGCAGGGCGAGGATATCTGACCCCTTGCCCAAGCCCTGTGTGCGCGGACACGCCTGACCCGCTTTGGGCTTGACGGGACAGGGGGGATTGTGGATAAGCCCCCATCCCGGAACAGGCATGCAGTCTGCTCCGGGATTCGTATTTTCAATAACGTCCCGTTAGGGGCGCGCTGTCCGAGGCGGGGAAACCCGGCAACACCGAACCGGCACCGGGAAACCGCGCCGATAGGGGCCACAGGATGCGGCAACCTGGAAGGAAAGACCCATGTTCGCGGTCCTCAAGACAGGCGGCAAGCAATACAAGGTGCAGGCTGGTGACATCCTGCGCGTTGAAAAGCTCGCGGCCAATGCTGGTGACAAAGTCCAGTTCAACGAAATCCTGATGGTTGGTGGCGACACCGTGACCGTCGGCGTGCCCACCGTGGCAGGCGCCGCCGTTCAGGCCGAGGTGATTGCCCAGATCAAGGGCGAGAAAGTCATCCACTACGTCAAGCGTCGCCGCAAGCACAGCTCGCAGCGCACCAAGGGCCACCGCCAGCATCTGACGCTGCTGCGCGTGACCGAAGTGCTGGCTTCGGGTGCAGAAGCGACCGGCGTTCTGGCTGCCACCGGCACGGCCGATGCGCGCCGTGCAGCCCACAATGGCGGCGCTGCCGTCGCTGCGGAATAAGGAGTAACACCCCATGGCACATAAGAAAGCAGGCGGTTCATCCCGCAACGGTCGTGATTCGGCCGGTCGTCGTCTTGGCGTGAAGCTCTATGGTGGCCAGGCTGCCATTCCGGGCAACATCATCTGCCGTCAGCGCGGGACCACCTGGTTCCCGGGCGAAGGCGTCGGCATGGGCACCGATCACACGATCTTCGCCACTGTCGAGGGCAAGGTGACCTTCAAGAAGGGCCTCAAGGGGCGTACCTTCATTTCGGTCCTCCCGGTTGCGGAGGCGGCCGAGTAAGCCGAACCGTTACATCCCGTATGTAACAAGGGGGTCGGCCGTAAGGTCGGCCCCTTTCTCATTTCCGCCACCGATTTGGCGGATTGGGCGCTAAAGATCGTCGGGTGCAGGACCGTTGTCTTGCTTCGGGCGGAGGTAATCCCCAAGTCGCAGGCAGGGGAGAACGAGTATGTGCAGGGGTGCGGGGTCCGCACCTGTCATGCGCTTCATAGGAGGGAAGCGATGAAGCTGGATGTGATTGCAAAGGATCAGGATTTCACCGGGATTGCGGGCTTCGGCCAGGTGGTTGACGGTGTCATTGGTGCGGGCCGTTTCGTGTTGCGCCCTGTCCGAAAATCCGATGCCGGGCTGTTTGCCATGTATGCGGGCGACCGCCGCGTGGCCGAGGCCACCCGCTCCATCCCGCATCCGCTGCCGCCGGGCGCGGCCGAGAATTTCGTGACCCGTGCCACCAGTGGCAAGGGCGCCGAGGATATCTGGGTGCTGGACGGATCGGCCCATGGTCTGGCCGAGGTGCTGGGCGTCATCTCTCTGAAACGCATGGACGAAGCAAAGTTCCACCGCGACCAGTCGGAAATCGGCTATTGGGTGGCACCCGCCTTCTGGAACACCGGATTTGCCTCCGAAGCCGTGCGCGCCCTCGTGGCCGCCAACCCGCAAAAGAACCGCACCATCTTTGCCGAGGTGTTTCAGGATAACCCCGGTTCGGCGCGTGTCCTGACCAATGCGGGCTTCCAGTATCTGGGCGATGCCGAAACCTTCTCGGTGGCGCGCAATGCCCGGGTGCCAACCTGGACCTATCTGCGCAAGCTGGACTGAGGGGCGAACATGGCGCTTCCGGCCCGGCTTCAGGCGGGGCAGAGGCTGCTGCGCCCGATTGTGGAACAAGACAGGGCAGCCGTTGTGGCCGTGCTGTCGCAATTCGAGGTCAGCCGCTGGCTGACCTCGGTTCCCCATCCCTATACACATGCCGATTTCGACGCCTGGCTGCCCGGCCTGCCCCCCGGCGGGATCTGGGCGATCGAGGCTGCGGGGCGCTTCGTCGGTGTCGCTGGCCTGAATGTCGATGGTCTGGGCTACTGGATCGACCCGGCGGCGCAGGGGCAGGGCCATGCCACGGCGGCGGCGTCTTGCGTGCTGGCCGCGCATTTCGCGGCAACCGATGCCACGCCCGTCATCGCGCGGCGCTTTGCCGATAATGCGGCTTCGGCGCAGGTGCTGGGCAAGCTGGGCTTCCGTGAAACCGGGCGCGGCGTGCGAAATTCGCCCGCTCTCTGGGCCGTGACGCGCCGCAGGTCTGCGCGTGAACTGACGCGCGCCGACTGGGCCGCAAAGACACTGGAGATTCCCGCAAGGCCGGGGCAGGATAAGGCATGATGACCGATCAGATCACCCTGCGCGATGCGACGCCCGAAGATGCGGCAGGCATTGCCGAGATCTATAACGATGCCGTGCGCCACACGACCGCCATCCTGATGGAAGGCGAGGTGGATGTGGCCAACCGTATCGCCTGGATGCAGCTACGCGCGGCCTCTGGCTATCCGGTGCTGGTGGCGGTGCGCGGCACCCATGTTCTGGGCTATGCCAGCTTTGGCGACTGGCGGCCGTTCGATGGCTTCCGGGCCACGGTGGAAAACTCGGTCTATGTCCATCCGCAGGCGCGCGGGCTTGGCATCGCGCAACGCCTGCTGGCGGCGCTGCTGCCTCGGGCGGCGGCCTGCGGCAAACACAAGATGGTCGCGGCGATCACGGCGGAAAACGCGGCCTCGCTGCGGCTTCACGCCCGCGCGGGCTTTGTGGAAACCGCGCGGATGCGCGAGGTGGGGCAGAAATTCGGCCGCTGGCTGGATATTGTGTTCATGGAAGCCACGCTCGACGACCGACCACAGCCGTAAATACAGCCTTGCAGGCAAGGCTGCGCTTGCGCCCGGAAGGCTCCGGGTCTATCGCCTTTACCCGTATCATTCCCGAAGGGTCACCCCATGAAGTTTCTCGATCTTGCCAAAGTCTATATCCGCTCGGGCGGCGGCGGATCGGGCTGCGTGTCCTTCCGGCGCGAGAAGTTCATCGAATTCGGCGGCCCTGATGGCGGCGATGGCGGCAATGGCGGTTCGGTCTGGGCCGAAGCGGTGGAGGGGCTGAACACGCTCATCGACTTCCGCTATCAGCAGCATTTCTTCGCCAAATCCGGCCAGCCCGGCATGGGCAACCAGAAAACCGGCAAATCCGGCGATGACATCGTGCTGCGCGTGCCGGTGGGCACCGAGTTGATCGACGAAGACGAGGAAACCGTTCTGGCCGATCTGACAGTGCCGGGCCAGCGCGTGCTGCTGGCCAAGGGCGGCAATGGCGGCTTCGGCAACCTCTATTTTAAATCCTCGACCAACCGCGCCCCGGCCCGCGCCAATCCCGGGCAGGATGGTGTCGAACGCACCATCTGGCTGCGGCTGAAGCTGATCGCGGATGCGGGCCTGGTGGGCCTGCCCAATGCCGGCAAATCCACCTTCCTCGCCGCCGTATCGAACGCACGGCCAAAGATCGCGGATTATCCGTTCACCACCCTTGTGCCCAATCTGGGCGTGGTGGGCATTGATGCGCATGAATTCGTGATGGCCGATATCCCCGGCCTGATCGAAGGCGCCAGCGAAGGCCGCGGACTGGGTGATCAGTTCCTCGCCCATGTCGAACGCTGTTCGGTGCTGCTGCATCTGGTGGATGGCACCTCCAGCACCATCACCAAGGATTACCGCACCATCGTGCACGAACTGGAAGCCTATGCCGAAGATCTGGCCGACAAGCCACGCATCCTCGCCATGAACAAGATCGACGCGCTGGATAAAAAGACCATCGGCACCCGCAAACGGGCGCTTGAAAAGGCCAGCGGCGGCGAGGTGCATCTGATTTCCGGCGCCACCGGCGAAGGCATCAAAGATCTGTTGCGGATCCTGTATGCCCGCATCACCGAAGATCGCCGGGCGCAGATGCCGGTCGAGGTAAAGCCGTGGCAACCGTGATGGAGCGTGTCGCGCCCGATGTGCGCGCGGCAAAGCGGCTGGTCATCAAGATCGGATCTGCCCTGCTGGTGGATCGGGCAAGGGGGCTGCGGCAGGGCTGGCTGTCGGCGCTGGCGCTGGATGTGGCCGAGGCCAAGGTGCGCGGCGCCGATGTGGTGCTGGTATCCTCCGGCTCCATCGCGCTGGGGCGCATCGTGCTGGGCCTGCCTGCCGGGGCGCTGACGCTGGAACAATCGCAGGCCGCCGCTGCCGTGGGGCAGATCCGGCTGGCCCGCGCCTATGAAGAGGTGCTGGCGCCGCATGGCATCACCACGGCACAGGTGCTGGTGACGCTGGAAGACACCGAAGACCGCCGCCGCTATCTGAACAGCCGCGCCACGATGGAAACCCTGCTGGGGCTGGGCGTGGTGCCAATTGTCAACGAAAACGACACAGTTGCCACGGATGAGATCCGCTATGGCGACAATGACCGGCTGGCGGCGCAGATCGCGGTGACGGTGGGGGCGGATCAGCTAATCCTGCTGTCTGATGTCGACGGATTCTATTCGGCCAATCCGAAGGAAGACCCTTCGGCGGTGCGCTTTGATCTGGTCGATGTCATCACCCCTGAGATCGAGGCGATGGCAGGCGATCCGATTTCCGGCCTGTCCAAGGGCGGCATGAAGACCAAGCTGATGGCGGCCAAGACGGCCGTTGCCGGCGGCTGTGCCATGGCGATCATGGAAGGATCAACCCTGCGGCCGCTGAAGGCGCTGGCCGAAGGGGCGCATCGCACCTGGTTTGTCGCGCAGGCTGATCCGCAACTGGCGCGCAAGCGCTGGATCAATGCGATGAAGGAAAAGGGCCGGGTCCGGCTGGATGCCGGGGCCGTGCAGGCCTTGCGCGCGGGCAAAAGCCTGCTGCCCGCCGGTGTTGAGGCGTGGTGGAAGGCAGCTTTGGCCGGGGCGAGCCGGTGGGGATCATCGGCCCCGATGGCGCGGCGCTGGGGCGCGGGCTGATCCGCTATACCTCCGACGAGGCGCGGGCGATTGCCGGGCACCGGTCGGGCGATATTGCCGGGATCCTGGGCTACGAGGGCCGGGCGGCGCTGATCCACCGCGACGATATGGTGGTGTGAGGCGCAAAAATCTTCGAAGATTTTTGCAAATTTCTTCGAAGAAATTTGGCGGCGCGGGGGCCCTGCGCCGATCATGGATGGTGAGTGCGGATGCCTCCGGCGGGGGTATTTTGACCAAGAGGAAGGAGCAGGCGATGGAAGATATGGCAGAGCTGATGCGCACCATCGGGGCTGCGGCCCGGGCGGCGGCGGCGGAGCTGGCTTTCACGCCATCCGAGCGCAAGGCGGCGGCGCTGGAGGCTGCGGCGGATGCGGTCTGGGCGCAGCGCGCGGCGATCCTCGCGGCCAATGCGCAGGATATGGCGTTCGGGGCCGCCAAGGGGCTGGCGCCCTCGATGATGGACCGGCTGAAGCTGGACGAGGGGCGCATCGGCGCCATTGTCGAGGGGTTGCGGGCGATTGCGGCGCAGCCCGATCCGGTGGGGCGGGTGCTGGCCGAATGGGACCGGCCGACGGGGCTGCATATCCAGCGCGTGGCCACGCCTTTGGGCGTGGTGGGCGTGATCTATGAAAGCCGCCCCAATGTGACGGCGGATGCCGGCGCTTTGTGTCTGAAGGCTGGCAATGCGGTGATCCTGCGCGGCGGGTCTGAAAGCTTTCATTCTTCGGCCGCGATCCATGCCTGCATGGTGGAAGGCCTGCGGGCGGCAGGTCTGCCCGAAGCCGCGATCCAGCTGATCCCCACGCGCGACCGGGCGGCGGTTTCGGCCATGCTGCAGGCGGTGGAATTCATCGACGTGATCGTGCCGCGCGGCGGCAAGGGCCTGGTGGGGCTGGTGCAGAAAGAGGCGCGGGTGCCGGTCTTCGCGCATCTGGAAGGTATCTGCCATATCTATGCCGACCGCGATGCCGATATCGACAAGGCGCGCCGCGTTCTGCTGAACGCCAAGACCCGCCGCACCGGCATCTGTGGTTCTGCCGAATGTCTGCTGATGGATTGGGCCTTCTGGACCGATCATGGCGCTGTGCTGATCGAGGATCTGCTGGCGGCCGGGGTCGAGGTGCGGGCCGAGGGCGCGCTGTCGCGCATCCCGGGCACGGTGCCGGCCAAGCCCGATGATTTCGGCCGCGAGTTTCTGGACATGATCATCGCGGTGAAGCTGGTCGATGGGGTCGATGGGGCCATCGAGCATATCCGCAAATATGGCAGCCAGCATACCGAAAGCATCCTGACCGAGAATGACGCCACGGCGGCGAAGTTCTTTGCCCGGCTGGATTCGGCAATCCTGATGCGCAATGTCTCCACCCAGTTTGCCGATGGCGGCGAATTCGGCATGGGGGCGGAAATCGGCATTGCCACCGGCAAGATGCACGCCCGCGGCCCGGTGGGGGCGGAACAGCTGACCAGTTTCAAATATCTGGTCACCGGCGACGGCATCTGCCGCGCCTGAGGGGATCAGGGGGGCGCCAAGGCGCCCCTTTTCACCTCACAGCAGGCGGTGGTCGCGCGTCAGCGTCAGCCCCGCATCCAGACGCAGGCCGAAATCGGCCACGCCATCGCCATTCACATCGCCCGAGATCATCGTCTGATCGCCCCGGCGCAGGGCGCGCATTGCTCCCGCCTCATTGCCAAAGGCGGCCGCCCCGAGGAAGGTGAAGGCTCTGATCGCGCGCTGCGCGTGCTGTTGGCATCCATCCCGCGCAGGTCGATCTGGTCGCCCTTGGCGGTGTTGAACCCGATCACCAGATCCGGTCGCGCCGTCCAGCCCGGTAATAGGTGCGCGGCGCTGTTGAACACAAAGCGATCCGCCCCGGCCCCCCGATCAGGCGTATCGGCCCCGCCGCCGCCCTCCAGCATGTCGCGGCCCCGACCCCCGGCCAGCCGGTTGTCGGCGCTACTGCCGGTCAGCATGTCGCCCCGCGCCCCGCCGATCACATTTTCAATGTCGCGCAACAAGCTACCTGACTGCTCATCACCTCGCGCGACCCCAGATCGACCGAGAGTTTGACGGTAAAGGCGGAAATCCGCCGTATCACTGTCGCGCTGCGCCGGGCCGGTCACGCTGCCGCCGCCTTGCAGCGTCACGATGGCGCCACCTTCGCCTGTTGAGCCCACGACCACCCGGTCCGCATCATGCC
>JAXHOJ010000043.1:0-60000 GCA_034519525.1 Gemmobacter sp.
TGGCCTATCTGCGCAGCCCGGCCTCGCATCTGCGCTCCTGGTACAACCAGCTGGTGAAGATGGGCATCCCGGTTTCCGATTTCACCACCGCCGTGCGCGGCGAGATCGAGCGCATCCATCTGGATTACGATCTGGCGCTGGCGCCCTGGATTGCGGCTTTCGGGGCCGAAAACCTGGTGCTGCGCGATTATGATGCGGCGCGGCGTGGCGGCGATACCGGCATCTATCAGGATTTCCTGGGCGTGCTGGGCCTGCCCTTCCCCGAAGGGCTGAACCTGCCCGAGGGCGACCCGAACCCGCGCATCGACGACCGCGCGGTGGAGCTGGTGCGCATGGCCCAGAACCTCGGCCTGGCCCGCACCACGATCGAGGCCGTGCGCGAACAGGCGGCGCAGTTCCTGGCGCAGCAGGATGCGCTGGCGACCCGCGGCCTGCCCGGCTTTGCCGATGTCTGCGCCCGGATCGACGGCGGGCTGGAGCGGATTTCCGCAATTCCCGCCAGCAATGTCGATATTGCCGCCTTCCGCGCCCGCCTGCCGCAGCCCGAGGATCAGGCGTTGGCCGATCAGATCCAGATGACCGGCTTCGTGCTGAGCGAGCTTCTGGCGCTGCGCAAGCGCATCAACCGCACGCTGCCCGCTTTGGCTGACCGGCTTGCCACGCTGGAGGCGCGTCTCGACATGGTCGCCCCGGCCGAAACCGAGACCGAGGACTGATGCGTATCCTGTTCTACAACTGGGTCGATTACCTGGATGATGAAAAGCGCGGCGGCGGGGTCACCGTCTATCAGCGCAATGTGATGCGGGCGCTGGCGCCGGGCCAGGCCCCCGAGGGCGTGGAGGCGGTGTTCCTGTCTTCGGGCATTTCCTATGATCTGTTTTCCAGCCGCCCGCGCTGGGAACAGGTGCGCCATGGCGCCGCCGAAGACCGCGCGCGGCGCTTCGAGATCGTCAATTCCGGCACGCTGGCCCCCTCGCATCATTCCTTTTCCAGCGAGACCCAGATCGATCATGCCGAAACCGCGGCGACCTTCTTCGATTTCCTCGACAAGAAGGGCCCGTTCGATGTGGTGCATTTCAACAATCTGGAAGGCCTGCCCGCCACGGTGCTGCAGCTGAAACAGCGGTTCCCGAACACCCGCGTGGTGTTCTCGCTGCACAATTACTATCCGGTCTGCCCGCAGGTGAACCTGTGGTTCGACGAAAAGGAAAACTGCCGCGATTTCCGCAATGGCGCCAAATGCGACAGCTGCCTGCCCTGGCAGCATGACGAACGCGCGGTGCGGCTGGCCAATGCCGTGGCCTTCAATCTGAAGAAATGGGGCATCCGCCCCGGATCGCGCATCTTCGACCGCGCCTTCCTGCCCGCGCTCAGGGTGGCGCGCCGGTCCATCGGGCTTTACGGCCGCATCCGGCGCAAGCTGTCGCCGGGGCTGGCGGCGGCGGCAGTGGCCAGCGGGGCGGCCCGGGCGAAGAACGGCCAGCTGACCCAGCTGTCGCAACATGCGGGCTTCATCCGCCGCCGGGCCGATTTCGTGCGGCTCATCAATGAAAACTGCGATGTCGTGCTGGGCGTGTCGCGCCGGGTCTGCGATGTGGCGGCGCATTTCGGCATCCGCGCCGATCTCTTGCGCACCAGCTATATCGGCACCGCCCAGGCGCCGAAATGGGCCGAAACCAGCGCCAAACCCACCATCCTGCCCGCTGACGGGATGCTGACCATCGCCTATCTTGGCTATATGCGGATGGACAAGGGGTTCTTCTTCCTGCTGGATGCGCTGGAAGACCTGCCCGACGAGATGGCCGCCCGCATCCGGCTGGTGATCTGTGCCAAACGCGGCGATCATGCCACCATGCGCCGGATCACCGCGCTGGTCGAACGTTTTGCCGATGTGCTTTATGCCGATGGCTACAGCCATGACAATCTGGATGACCTGCTGGCCGATGTCGATCTGGGGGTGGTGCCGGTCCTGTGGGAAGACAACCTGCCGCAGGTCGCGATCGAGATGCACGCCCGGCATATCCCGCTTCTGACCGCCGATATGGGCGGGGCGCAGGAACTGGCGGATTGCCCGGCAATGACCTTCCGCGCAGGCAGCACCGACAGTTTCACCGAACGGCTGGCCGCCATTCTGGCGGGCGAGGTTGCGGCGGCGGATTACTGGTCCCGCGCCCAGGCGCCGGTGTCGATGGCCGCGCATGTGGATGAGCTGCTGGCGATCTTCCGCGATGATCCGGCCGGGATGCCCGCCCCGCATCAGGTGCTGGCCCTGCCGCTGGCCGAACCCCGGCGCCCGGCGCTGAAACGCGCCTGAGCCCTCAGGGGCTGACAGGCGCCCAACGGTTGCAGAAGGGGGCCCTTGCGGCCCCCTTTTTTTCAGGTGCAGATCACGCGCCGATCAGCCGCTGCACCGTGGCGCAATCCTCCCAGCGCAGGGAATGGGCCGGATCGAAGATCACGTCGCGCCCCTCGCTCATCACGGCCAGATAGCGGGCATATTCTTCGGCATCGTTGAAATGCTGGCGGCGGCGCACCTCGGTTTCCGCCTTGCGGCGGAATTCGGCGTGATATTTGAAATGGGCAAACAGCATCTCGCGCGGGGCCAGCTGCACGCCTGCCGCATAATGCAGCCCGGCGGAAAACCGCATCCAGGGCCGGTATTTCACCAGCGCGATCTTCTGGGCCACGAACAGCTCGCTGCGCGATCCGGGGATCAGCCGGTGGCGCAGCGCGCTGGTCCAGGTGGGGCCATTGCCATAATGGCCCAGACCCGGCCAGCTGGTCAGGAAGGGATCGCGCTCCACGAAACCGGCTTCGGCAAAGGGATCGCCGCTGGCGAAATCCACCGCCGACAGCGGGCCTTGCGGATACATGTCCAGCATCCGCACGCGCACGGCATCGGCGTCTGCGAAATCGGCGCCCGCCAGAATGGTTTCCAGCCGCCGGCCGCCCCCGCCCTGACCCGCGCCCTGACCATGCGCCGGCTCTGCCAGCAGCAATTCGTCGGCATCGGCCACCAGGCTCCAGCGGCCCTGCCGGAAATGCGACAGGATCGCCTGCTGCCAGGCCACCCCGTAATGCGAGATGCGGTAATCGCTGTCCACGCTGAAGGTGGCGACATCGGGTTGCGCCAGCAGATGTTCCAGCGTGCCGTCATCCGAACAATTATCGGCGATCAGAAAGGCCGTGACCCCCAGCCGCCGGTAATGTGCCAGGAAATGCGGCAGCATGAACATCTCGTTGCGCATGGCGGCCACCACCGCCACCGGCGCGCGGTTCAGCCGGATCAGCTTGTCCTCGGGGCTTTGCAGTTCCAGCAGATTGGTGTTGTAGCCCAGACGCGGCGCCAGATGGCTGGGCCAGATCTTGCCCGGCCGCAGCCGCAGCCCGCCCAGGCCTGCGGCGGTCGGCGCCTGATCGGCGGCCCGGTCCAGATGCACCAGTTTCGTGCCCGCCGCCCGGTTGGGCAGGAAGCCGTTCACCCACAGCGGCACCGGATGGGCGGCACCATGGCTGCGGCGGCGCACGGCGGTGTGATATTCTTCCTCTTCCGGCCCCACCCGCGACAGCGCCAGTAGGTCGCCCAAGAGCTTGTCCTCCATCAGCGAATGGCGGATCAGCGCCCGGCCTTCGGGCGTATGGGCGCGGTGCAGCGCGATGGCCATGCCGATGCGGTTGAGCACATAGCCCGATCCGCCATCGGCATAGACCGAAGGTTCGGGCGAGCGGTCGAGTTCGTAGCGGCCACGGTCGGAGGCGGATTTTTCGCAATGCCAGCCCCGATCCATCTGGCCGGGGCGGCGGATCAGCAGCCGGCCATAGAAATGGAACTTGCGCTGGCTCAGCCCGCCGAAGAAGGCGCCGGGTTCGACAAAACAATCGTCATCCACCTTCACCATATGGGCGAAGGCTGTGTTGTCATGCACCCAGGCGATGGCCGCCAGCGTCTTCTGCGGCAGGCCTTCGTAATCATCGGGGGCTTCCAGATGCAGCACATTGCCCTCCAGCCGGGGGCCATCGGGGCTGCCGCCCACCACCACCACATGCGGGATGCCGTGGCGGGCCAGGGTCTCCAGCCAGGCGCTGCGCAGCGCTGGGATGCGGGTCTCCAGATTGGGGCGGCAGGACATGACGACCACGATGGTATCGCCATGCAGCCCCGGCCCCGGTGGCACCAGCGCCGTGCCGGTGAAGGCGCGCGGCAGCAGGTCGACCGAGGCGGGAAACAGCGCAAGGATATCCTCGGCCTGCGCGCGGGCCGGGCCGTCCGGCAGGGCCTGTGCAGTCTGGCGCAGGGTGAACAGCGCCGATTGCAGCGCGGGCGCCCAGTGCAGCCGGGCCGCCGCCTCCGGGTCCAGCCCGCTGCGCAGGGCGGCCAGATGATCGGCCACCCGGCCTGCGGCCTGCAGTGCCTCTGCCTTCAGCAGCCCGTCGGCCAGGCTGACCGCCAGACCAAAGCCCAGATAGCGGCTGGAGGGCTGGCAGAGCGTGTCGCAGCCCGCCAGCAGGCCGGGCAGGGCGGCATCGGCCCGGGCTGCCATCTCGGCGCCGGGGCGGGCCAGCAGGGCGGCCAGATCCTGCCCCATCTGCTGTTGCAGGGCAAAGAACGGCGCGCGCGGCACGATCGCATAGGCGCGGCGCACCGCAGGCTGCGCCAGGGCGGCCAGCGCCTCCGCCTCCGGTCCCGCCGGTTCCGGCAGGCCGGGAAAGGCCAGATGGCGCAGCAGCATCTCATCTCCCGGATTGGTGCCCGGATTGGGGGCCGCATCCGGCCCCGTTTCGGCGGCTGTGGCCCCGGCGCGCAGGATCTGCGGCAGCACGGCCCCCGGAACCAGCCCTGCCGGCGCCAGAACTTCGCGGCGCAGGCGCGGCAGATCGGGCAGGCCTGCGGCGGCAAAGAAGGCCAGCGCCTCCTGCACCGCTTCGGCCTGAAAGCGCCGCCCCTCCAGATGATCGCGGATCGCGGCAAAGGCGCGGCCAGCGGCGGCCAGCCCCGGTGGCAGCGCGGCCCCCTGCAGCGCCTGCCAGAACTCCGCGCTCAGCCCATGGGCCTGCAGCAGGGCCGCCTGCACCTTGCCGGCCAGATCCTCGGGCAGATGGTCCAGCCGCCGCGCCAGGGCCGCCGAGGCCCCGGCCAGCTGGGCATTGGGCACCAGATCCCAGTAATCCCCGGCCCGGTTCACCAGAAAATCGCAGAGCGGCGGCAGCAGCGCCGCGCGATCGGCATCCGACAGGCGCGGCGCCGCATCGCCGCCCTGCGCCACCCGCCGCATCAGCCAGGCCAGCGCCGGCGCCGAGCGCCAGCCCTCCTGCGGCGGCGCCAGTTCGGTCAGGATGCGCGCCACTTCGGTGATGCGGCCTGCGGCAAACAGAAAGGGCAGGATGGCCGAATTGCGCCAGGCATGGGGGCCGGGTTCGAAATCGGCCAGCCCGTCCTGCAGGGCGCGGCTGTACAGATCGGCAAAACGGTCGGCGCCGCAGAACACCTCGGCCAGCCACAGCAGCAGCAATTGCCGGGCGGGCGGGGCCAGCGGCGGCAGGCTGTCCAGCACCTCTGCCAGATCGGGGGCCAGATCGGGGTCGGGGGTGCCTGCGGCCTCATGCGCCCGCAGCCGCGTGGCAAACAGCGCGCGGGCGGCCTCGGCTTCGGCCATGGCCTGTGCTTCGGCATCTGTCTCGGGCAGGGGCGGCGCGGCGGCGGTGCCGGTGTCTGCGCTGTCCTCGGGCCACAGGAAATCGGCCACGCGGTAGAAGCCCGCAATGCGGCGCAGGGTTTCTGCCGCATCGGGCGACAGCCGGGGCCAGAGCCCGGCAAAGCGCACATGTTCCACCACCAGCAGCGCCTGCAGCGCATCGCTTTGCCAGTCCAGCCCGGGCAGCAGCGTCTCGATCTGCGCCAGAATATCCGCGCGGGTCAGCGCCAGCGCATCGCCGCAGGCCCGGCCATTGCTGGCTGCATGCAGCAGCACCGGCGCATCGGGGGCGACATTGCGCCAGATCCGCCCCGGCAGCACAGCGCGAAAGCCGATCCAGGGATTGCCGAGGCCCTGTTCGGCGGCCACCTCGGGCAGGGCGCAGGGCTCCACCGCGGCAATGCCGGGATCGCCCGCCACCCGCAATTCGGGATGCTGGGTGTCCAGCAGCGGGTCGATGGCCCAGCCCGCCAGGGTGAAGGGGGCCACCAGCGCGACCGCGCCGCGCCCCGACACCAGATCCAGCCCCGGCCCGTCCAGCCGAAAACTGCCCGCGACAAAGGCGCCCTGCAGATCGAAGCCCACCAGCCCGGCCGGATCGGCAGGCACGAGATCGGGAAAGGCCACCGGCTGGCCGTTCAGCATCACCTGCACCGCGCCTTGCGTGAAGGTCAGCGCCAGCCGGTTGCGCTGCGGCCGGAAATCCGCGCCCGCATGTTGCGCGCCCAGCCAGGCCCCGTCCGCCAGCCGGTCATGGCCGATCTGGCCATGCAGGCGGCGCAGCGACAGATGCAGCGGGATATCGGCGCGTGAGGCATCGAAGAACGAGATATTGGCGTAATCGTCGGCCCGGAAATCCACTTCGCAGGAAAATGTGGCCCCATCGGACAATCTGGTTCCGAACACCCTCGCACCTCCCTATGGCTACCGGGCCTATGGCCGCAGGGCCTGTGGCCGCCAGGGCCTTTGCACCATTCCGCCCCTTTCCTAGCCGGGGGCAGGACTTGGGTAAAGCAGGAAGGCCGGGCTGCCGCCCGAAGGTCAGGCTGGCAGATCAGACCAGCAGATCAGGCCCGCAGATCAGGCGGTCAGATCAGCTGGGGGCCAGCAGCGCCCGGACCTCCGGCCCCAGATAGGGATCGGCCTCTTCGCCCTGCAGGGTCAGCCCCTGATCCCGGGCGATGCGGCGGGCGGCGGCCAGAAAGGTCTCGGTCGCGCGGGGCGAGCCGTGATCGGCGAAATACAGCTTTTCCCAGATCGCCCGGGCGAATAGCCGCCCCTGCCAGCCTGCGGGCGGGCTGGCACCCTGCCGCCCGGCCCCCAGTGCCGCGCCGATCTCGGCCACCGCCTGCGCCAGCCGGTCGGGCGCCACCGGCGCGCGCCAGAAGCGGCGGTTGGCCGGGGCCTCGTCGATCACCACCACCGGCACGCCGGGCATGGCGGTATGGCGGGCCTGCATCATCGCTTCGGCCAGGAACAGCCAGGATGACAGCGGGCCGGGCCGGAAGCGCAGCCCGGTTTCCTGCACGAAGGCGGTGCGGAAGACCTTGGCCGAGGGATGGGCATGAAGCCGCAGCGCGGGCTGCACCCCGGGGGCCAGCGGCCCGCCCGGCCACAGATCCTCGGCCCCGCGCCGGTCGTGCCAGCCGGAATGTTCGGGGCCGGTGGCATGGCCCATGCGGAACCGCGCCGCGCCGATATCGGCGCCCCAGCCCGTGGTGGCCTCGGCATCCGCCGGGTCCAGGGCGGTGCCCTCCCCGGGGCCATGGCGCAACAGCGCATCCAGCCAGTCGGCCAGCGCCCAGGGCAGCAGCCGGTCGCCCGCATCCAGGCAGAGGGTGAACAGGCCCGTCGCGGCGGCCAGGCCTGCATTGCGCGCCGCCGCCACACTGGTTTCGGCAGATGTGGCTTCGGGGGTTTCTGCGATCCCGGGGCAGGGCAGCAGCCGCGCCCAGGGCCGGCTTTCCAGCAGCGGCGCCAGCTGTTCCGCCGCCGCCGGGGTGGTGGGCACCAGCAGCAGCTCGAAATCCGGCAGGCGCTGCGCCTCCAGTGCGGCAAGGCTGGCCTGCACCGCCGCCAGATCGCCATCCGAGGGCAGCACGATGCTGAAGGCCAGCCGCCCGACCAGCGCCAGTTCCGGCCCGCGCGGGATGGTGGCATCCCAGCCCGCAGACCAGCGCAGCCCGTGCCGCGCCATGAAATCGCGGGCGGCGGCGATGAACCGCGCCCGGCGGTCGCGATCGGCCAGCACCGCCAGCCGCTCATGGATCAGCCGTGTGGCGATGCGGGCAAAGGCCTCTGCCCCGTTGCGATGGCCGGGGGGGGCGGTCTGCAGGATGCCCTGCAACGTCTCCAGCACGGTGAATTGTTCGAACACCCGCTCGCCGCCATCGCGGGTGATCTGGCCGGGGCGGTTGCGCAGATGCAGATACAGCGGCTCGGGCAGATGCAGCAGATGATCGGTGCGGCAGGCCAGCCGCCAGAAGAAGGCGTGATCCTCGTAATAGGTGCCCTCGTCAAAGCGGATATCGCCGATCAGGCTGCGGCGATAAAGCTTGTTCCAAGCCGAGGGGAAATGCCGGATCGCTGCGCACCAGTCGGTGATGTCATGGCGCTGCGGTTCTGCCTGCCCGGCAGGCGGCAGGGCGGGGGCACCATGGAGGGCCGAATGCAGCGTGGTGCCGCCATCGGGATAGGTGAAGCGGATGGCGGTCGCCACCCAGTCGGCGCCGGTATCCTCCAGCGCCCGGTGCATCCGGTAAAGCCAGCCCGGCGTCACCGCATCGTCACTGTCGAGAAAGGCCAGAAACTGCCCGCGCGCCAGCGCCAGCCCGGTATTGCGCGCCGCCGACAGCCCGCCATTCGCGCGGCTGACAAAGCGGAAACGCGCATCCCCCCGCGCCGCCGCCCGGGCCATGGCCAGGCTGTCATCGGTCGATCCGTCATCGACCACGATCACCTCGAAATCCGTCAGGATCTGCGCGCGCAGGCTGGCGATGCAGCGGCCCGCATGGGGCGCCACATTGTAAAGCGGCACGATGACCGAGATCAGCGGCGCCCGGTTCTGATCCGGGGGCTGATCCGGGCCACGCTCTGCCATGGTCTCGGGCCCGTCCTCTGGCGCCGGAGCCTGCGGGCTGTTGCCGCCCGTTGCGGAAGTCTCTAGGTTCATGGCCGTCGCATAGCAGCCGCAGGACAGCCGATCAATGAATACCCCCGCCCCTTCTGTCCCCGCTGCGCCAGCTCCCGTCGCCACTGCCAATCTGGCGCAGCGCTATCCGCGGCTCTATCAGCCCGCGGGCGGCTATGTCTTCGTCATCACCTGGGGCCGGTCGGGCTCCACGCTGCTGCAGAACCTGCTGAATGACATTCCGGGCTACTGCATCCGGGGCGAGAACAGCAACATGCTGGCCGATCTGGCCCGCGCCTGGGCGAATGTGGCCGAATCCGATCCGATGCGCGGGCTGCGCCTGGCGGGCCAGCCCACCCATCCCGGCCATCCCTGGTATGGCGCCGAGGCGGTCTCGCCCGATCATCTGGGCCATATCCTGGCCAATGTCTTTGCCCGCGATATCCTGAACCTGCCGGAAGGCACCCGCGTGGCCGGGTTCAAGGAGATCCGCTACCACACGGTCGCCCCCCGGCCGATGCTGCCCATCCAGTTCATGGCGCGGTTCTTTCCCAAGGCGCGCTTCATCCTGAACACCCGCAGCCATGCAGGCACCATGCAGTCGGGCTGGTGGGCCACGATGAAACCCGAAACCGTGGCGCGTGAATTGCGCAGCGCCGAGGCGCTGTTCGACCGCATCGCCGCCGAATATCCCGACCGCAGCCTGCGCCTGCATTACGACGATTACGCAGGCCGGCCCGAAACCCTGCGCCCGCTGTATGATTTTCTGGGCGAACCCTTCGATCCCGCCCGCGTGGCGGCGGTGATGGGCGAGCGGCTGAAGCACAGCGGTGTGAAGGACAGCAGTTGACCCCGGTGGTGGCCCCGGCCCCTGAAACCGGCCCCCAAGCAAAGAGACGGATCCGGTGAAGAAGGCGATTTTCTGCAAGACCTACACGGTCGATTTTCCCCGTGTCCAGCAGCTGCTGGCCAGCTGGGCGCGGCTGAACGATCATATCCCCTTTCTGCTGTCGGTGCCCGAGGCCGAATATGACCTGCTCTGGCAGCAGGTGCAGATCCCCCGGGGCGTGACGGTGGTGACGGATGAATCCTATCTGATCCCCGGCGCCCCGTCGAAGATCGGCTGGTATCAGCAGCAGGTCTGCAAGCTGTGCGTCCATCGCACCGGCTTTGCCGACAGCTATCTGATGCTGGATTCCGACAGCTATCTGATTGCCCCGGTGCCCGAGGCGCTGTTTGGCACGCCCGACCGGCTGCCGGTGGTCGCCTCGCCGCTCTATACCAAATTCTGGTCGGGCAATGCCGCGCTGACCCGGCTGCTGCTGCAGGGCGAGGATGCGCCGCCGCTGACCGCGCGGCTGGGCCGGACCGATGATTTCGCCACCCGTCTGGCAGCGGTGCGCGCCGCCCATCGCGCCGATCCCGGCGCCTCGGGCCGGGCGCGCGAGATCTATATCCGCCAGCTGTTCGAGACCCGGACCGTGGCCACCCAGCCCACGCAGATCTTTCACGATGTCGTCCTCAAGGCGCTTTCGGCGCTGCTGGAAACCCAGGGGATGAATTTCTACGATGCCATCCGGCTCGCCCCCTGGGAATACAACTGGTACAGCTATTACGCCATGTCGGACCCGGCGCTGCCGACCGTGGGCATCCGTTCGCCGGTGATGCATTTCGCCGATGATGCGGCGGTGGATCATGCGCGCGATCTGGGCATCACCGAAGCCACCATTGCCCGGCATTTCTGCGCCATCCAGATGGCCTCGCGCCATTTCGATACGCTGAGCTTTGGCGAAACGCATCAGCCCGTATTCCTGCTTAAGGCCCTGTCAGCAGATCCTCGCCGCCGCCCCGCCCCGCGCCGGTGGAAAATGGCGTGCTGATCGGCCGCAACGGGCGGCTGTTCCTGGCCGATGGCCCGGAGCGGGTGCTGGATCAGCACCGCGGCCTCTGCCCGATGCCCGCCGCGCAGCTGGCGCTCTGGCCTGAACTGCTGACGGCGCGGGTGCGGGCGGCCAGGGCGGCGGGGGCCGAATATGCCCTGCTGATCGCCCCCGATCCCCATGCCATCCACCGCGAGGATATCCCCGAACTGGATGGCACCGACCACCGCCGCCCGGTGCAGCAGATCCTGCAGGCGCTGGGGGTGCGGCCGCGCTTCTGCTATCCGCTGGAGGCGCTGCGCCGCGCCCGGGCGCAGGGCGAGGTCTGCCACAGCGCGGGTCAGCACTGGACGGGCTTTGGCGCCTATCGGGCCTGCCGCCGCCTGCTGCGGCAGCTGCCCTTTGCGCTGGCGCTGCCGGAACGCGGCCAGGTGGATTTCGTGACCCGCGCGGGTGACGGCGATCCCGAAACCGCCGATCTGGGCGCCCGGCTCGATCCGCCGCGCGCAGGGCGCCAGACCGATTGCGTGATCCGCAAGCCGGGCGCGCGCAGGCTGTGGCAGAACGGCGTCAGCGGCATGGGGCATATGGCCTATTGGCGGCACTGGCGGCAGGATCTGCCGCGCGGTCTGCTGCTGGCCGATGGCAGCGGCCGGGTGCTGCAGCGCCTGCTGGCCGAGGCGTTTTCGGAACTGCTGGTGGTGGAAACCCATGGCTATGAGGCCGAGGCCGTGGCGGCTTTCGGCCCCGATGTGATCCTGTCGGTGATGGCCGAACGCTTCATGATCCACCCGCCGGTCGAAGGCGCCGAACCTTCGGCGCTGGATGCCGCCCGCCAGACCGACCGCGCCGCCCGCTATCCGCTGCGCACCGAACTGGCGCTGCTGTAGCCGCAGCAGCTTTGTGGCATGACAGGATATTGAACAGACAGGGATTTCGGAATGCAGCTTGATTACGACAGGATCGGTCACCGCCACTGGCGCTTTGCCCATGACGGCGGTGCAGTTTCCACCGAATGGCTGAGTTTTTTGTCTGATGGCACGATTACCGGCCATCAGAATGTAAATGAACGGTTCTGGGCCATCGAAGACGGTGTGCTGACGATTCTGAATGCGCAGCGCGTGGTGACCCTGCGGCTGACCGATGTGCAGGACAAGGATGGCCTTTTGATTCTGCGTGGCGCGCATCTGCCTGCCCCGCATATCAAGCTGTGCCTGATGGAAAAGCGAGGCCGCCCACAGCACAATCCCACCCGCGATGCCCTGGCCGAAGAGATCCGTACCCTGGGATGGTCGATCGGGGAACACAGCTATGGCCTGCCCGGGTTCATTGAAAAGGGCATGTCGCGACTGGTGATCGGCAAATACTGCTCGATCGCGGGCGGAGTGAAAATTGCCTTTGGCGATCACCGGACCGATATCGCCACCACCTATCCGTTCAAGGCGCTGAAGCGCTACTGGCAGCACGTGCCCCAAGGGATCGAAGATCACCGCAGCAAGGGCGATGTCATCATCGGCAATGACGTCTGGATCGGCACGGATGTCTTCATCGGGTCCGGGATCCGTATTGGCGACGGTGCCGTGATCGGTGCCAAGACCGTTGTGGTGAAGGATGTGCCGCCCTATGCCATCGTTGCAGGCAATCCTGGTCGGATCATCCGCCATAGGTTTGCGCCTGATATCATCGCCGCCCTGCTGGAGTTGCGTTGGTGGGATCTGACGGATGAAGCCGTGGACCAGTTGCTGCCCCTGTTGATGAGCGAGGATATCACGGCACTGATTGCGGCGCTGCGCGACTGCCGGGCGGAACTGGTACAAGCCCCCGGGATCTGAGGCAGCCCCCGCAAGATCGGCATCGACGGCGGGGGGATTGCAGCATAATCTGCCCGCGCCAGAACGGCCAGAACGGCCCGAGCGGCCAGAACGGATTGTGGCAAGGTGGGTTTGGGCGGGCGGCCTTCTGTCCGGCCGGTGTTTCAGAAAGTGCATATGGTGACCAAAGGTATTCTGGCCTGGGGCTCGTCTTCCATCGAGGGGTTGCAAGCCGCGCTCACCCTCATGTCCGGCAGTTTTGGCGCCGCCTATCACAATGGCGGGATTTCCGGGGCCTATGCCAATACCATTCTGGCCGCGCAGGGCAGCCGTCCCGCGCTTGTCGGTTTTGCGGGCGGCATCCGTCCCGACAGCACGCCCCAGCCCGTTACCGTATCCAATGTCCAGGCGATCGGCGCGATCCGCCCGCTGACCGGCGTGCTGGAGGGCACCACCGTCACCGGCACCCTGTCCTGGAGCGCGGCCACCTGCTGGCAGTTCAGCCGCAGCGACGGCGGCGGCGCGGTGGCCAGTGCGGGGCCGCTGCGCTTCATCCCCGATGCGCCGGATCTGGAGCCCTATGTCGAGATCCTGAACATCGGCAAGAATGACATGCTCTGGGGGGGCAATACCGCCGGGGTGGCCGTGCAGGCCACCGGCACCGCCTATCAGGATGTGCAGGGCCGCGCCGATGTCGTGCTGGTGATGGGGCATTTCGTGACGGCGGGCGGCACGCTGCAAAGCCCGCAATATGCCAATGTCATGGCGGCCAATGCGGCGCTGGCGCAGATCTATGGCGCGCAATATCTGGATGTGCAGGCCTATCTGATGGGCGCGCAGATCTGGCGCGATACCGGCCTGACCCCCACGGCCGAGGATCTGGCGCGCCAGGCGCAGGGGCTGTTGCCCTGGTCGCTGGCCGGGGATGCGCTGCATCTGAATGCCGTGGCCAATATGGCCATCACCTATGCGCTGCTGCGGCCGCAGCTGATTGCGCTGGGGGCGGTGGGCGATCCGCGGCACGTCTGGGGGCTGGGCGGCGCTGACCGGCTGGCGGGGGCGGCCACGGCGGATACACTGCGCGGCTTTGCGGGCGATGATACGCTGCTGGGCGGGGCGGGCGCCGATCTGCTGGATGGCGGCATCGGCCGCGATCTGGCCAGCCATGCCGAGGCGGCGGGGCCGGTTCTGGCCGATCTGGCCGATCCCCGGCTGAACCAGGGCGAGGCGGCGGGCGACAGCTATGCCGGGATCGAGGATCTGGAGGGCAGCGCCGGAAATGACACGCTTTCGGGCGATGCGGGCGGCAACCGGCTGGCGGGGCTGGCAGGGGATGATCTGCTGCAGGGCCGCGCGGGGGATGACACGCTTTCGGGTGGCGAGGGCGATGATACGCTGCTGGGCGGTGTCGGCGCCGATCTGCTGGACGGTGGCGAGGGGCGCGATCTGGTCAGCCATGCCGAGGCCGTGGGGCCGGTCTGGGCCGATCTGGCCGATCCCCGGCTGAACCAGGGCGAGGCGGCGGGCGACAGCTATGTCGGGATCGAGGATCTGGAGGGCAGCGCCGGGAATGACACGCTGGCAGGCGATGCGGGCGGCAACCGGCTGGACGGCATGGCAGGGGATGATCTGCTGCAGGGCCGCGCGGGCGATGACACGCTTTCGGGTGGCGCCGGCGCCGATCTGTTCGATGGCGGCGAGGGGCGCGATCTGGCCAGCCATGCTGAGGCTGCGGCGCCGGTCTGGGCCGATCTGGCCGATCCCCGGCTGAACCAGGGCGAGGCGGCGGGCGACAGCTATGTCGGGATCGAGGATCTGGAGGGCAGCGCGGGCGATGACACGCTTTCGGGCGATGCGGGCGGCAACTGGCTGGCGGGGCTGGCGGGGGATGACTGGCTGCAGGGCCGCGCGGGGGATGACACGCTGCTGGGCGGCGAGGGCGATGATGTGCTTTCGGGCGGGGCGGGGGCTGACCGGCTGGAGGGCGGCGCCGGGCGCGATCTGGCCAGCTATGCCGAGGCAGAGGGGCCGGTCTGGGCCGATCTGACTCATCCGGGTGGCAACCTGGGCGAGGCGGCGGGCGACAGCTATGCCGGGATCGAGGATATGGAAGGCAGCGCGGGGGATGACCGGCTGACCGGCGATGGCGCGGCCAATCTGCTGATGGGGCTTGCGGGGGATGACCGGCTGTCGGGCCAGGGCGGCGATGATACGCTGTCGGGCGGCGATGGCGATGACACGCTGCTGGGTGGCAGCGGCGCCGATCTGTTCGACGGCGGCGCCGGGCGCGATCTGGTCAGCCATGGCGGCGCCATGGGCGGGGTTCTGGCCGATCTGGCCGATCCCGCGCGCAATCTGGGCGATGCGGCGGGCGACAGCTATGCCGGGATCGAGGATCTGGAGGGCAGCCGGGGCCAGGATACGCTAGCGGGGGATGGCGCGGCCAATCTGCTGCGCGGGCAGGCGGGGGCCGATCTGCTGCTGGGCCGGGCCGGGGCCGACCGTCTGGAAGGCGGCAATGGCGCCGATACCCTGTGGGGCGGCGGCGGCGCCGATACGCTGCTGGGCGGATCGGGCCGGGATGTCTTTGTGTTTCGGGGCCGGTTCGGGGCCGATACCCTGCTGGATTTCCGCCCCGGCGCCGATCTGATCGACATCCGCGACCGCGATATTCCCTTTGACCGGCTGCTGGGCCGGGCCGAGGCGACAGAGGCCGGGGTTGTGCTGCATATCGGGGCGCAGAGCCTGCTGCTGGCCGGGCTGGATCTGGCCGATCTCGATCCGGGGATGTTTCTGGTCTAGCGCCCAGAGCCGGCGCCCCGATCCGGCGGCCAGAGCCGGCAGCTTGCGGCATGGATCGCAGGCCCCGGCCCCCCCTGTGCCCCCCGTGGCAACCCGGTCGCGCGGCCAGAAAACAAGGCTGGCGCAGTTGAAACAACAGGGTTTCATGGACTATAAACAGGCTTGGATGACGGTCAGGGAAGTGCATGGGGAACTCGTTTGCAGTCATCATGATCCTGGCCTGGCCGCTGGTCGCGGCCCTGCTGTTCAGCCGCCTTCCCCCGCTGAATGCCATCATCTGGACCCTGCTGGGCGGCTATCTGGTGCTGCCGCCCGTCGTGGCCATAGATCTGCCGCTGATCATGCTGAACAAGGAAAGCATCACCTCGCTGTCGGCGCTGGCGGGGGCGGTGCTGACGGCGCCGCGGGGGGGCGATGGGCCACGGTTCGAGCTTTGGGTGAAGCTGCTGATGCTGGTGATGGTGCTGGCGCCGCTGCCCACGGCGCTGCAGAACCCCGAGCCGCTGATCGAGGGCATGTCGCTGCGCCCGGGGCTGACCTTCTATGACGGGATCAGCTCTTCGGTCGAGATGATGCTGACGCTGATCCCGTTCTACATCGGCCATCGCTTCGTCTCCAGCCCCGAGGCGCTGGTGCAGATCCTGCGGGCGCTGCTGCTGGCAGGGCTGGCCTATTCGCTGCCCATGCTGGTGGAAATCCGGCTCAGCCCGCAGCTGAATGTCTGGATCTATGGCTTTTTCGCCCATGATTTCAGCCAGATGATCCGCTATGGCGGCTTTCGCCCCATGGTGTTTCTGGCGCATGGGCTGTGGCTGGCGCTGTTTGCCTCGACCAGTGTGATGGCGGCGGCGGTCTGGCTGCGGCTGCGGCGCGGCACGCCCGGCGGCGGGATGCGTCTGGCGGCGCTGCTGTGGCTGGCCATGGTGCTGGTGCTGTGCAAGAGCGTGGCCGCCCTGATCTATGCCGTGATCTTCGTGCCGGTCCTGCTGCTGATGCAGCCCCGGCGGCAGATGATCCTGGCCGGGCTGATCGCGCTGGCGGCCTTTGCCTATCCGATCGCGCGCTGGACCGGCAGCTTTCCGGCCGATGCGCTGGCGGATTTCGCGGTGGGGCTGGATGCCGAGCGCGGGCAATCGCTGGAATTCCGGTTCGACAATGAACAGATCCTGCTGGAGCGCGCCACGCTGAAACCGCTGACCGGCTGGGGGGGCTGGGGCCGCAACCAGATCGTCGATCCGGAAACCGGCCGCTATGCCTCGGTGACGGATGGGCAGTGGATCATCCAGCTGTCGGTCTTCGGGATCATCGGCTATCTGGGCATGTTCGGCCTGCTGTGCGGCGCGGCGATCCGCAGCGGGCTTTATGCCTGGCGCGGCGGCGCGGCCCGGCTGCAGGGCAGCACGGGCCTCGCCGTGGCGGCGCTTTCGGTGATCCATGCCGTGGGCATGGCCGATCTGATCCCCAATGCGACGCTGACCACCCTGACCTGGCTGTGTGCCGGGGCGCTGCTGGGCCATGTGGCCCATGTCTGGCAACCGGCGGGGGCTGCGCCGGTGGCGCCGGGTCTTTCTCCAAAACTCAGGACGGTTCTATGAGCGGGGCTTCTGCCTACCGGCCCGAAATCGACGGGCTGCGCGCGATCGCCGTGGGCGGCGTGGTACTATATCACTTCGGGATGCCCGGCCTGTCGGGCGGGTTCACCGGCGTCGATGTGTTTCTGGTGATTTCGGGCTATCTGATCGGCGCGATCCTGTGGCGCGAATATACGCAGACCGGCAGCATCGCTTTGGGCGATTTCTTCCTGCGGCGGCTGCGGCGGCTGGCGCCCGCCTGGCTGGTGCTGGCCTTCGTGGTCTTTGCCGCCGGCTACCATATCCTGCTGCCGCATGATTTCCGCGAACTGGGCAAGGCGCTGATCGCGGCCACGCTGTTTGCCGCCAATATCCATTTCTATCGCGGCACCGGCTATTTCGATGGCGCGGCCGAGGAAAAGCCGCTGCTGCACATGTGGTCGCTGTCGCTGGAAGAGCAGTTCTATCTGGTGCTGCCCCTGCTGCTGGTGATCTGCGCACGGCGGCCCCGGCTGGCCTTCGCGCTGATCGCGGGCGGGGGGGCGGCCTCGTTTGCAGCCGGGCTGGCGATGACCTGGCGCAACGGCGATGCGGCCTTCTTCCTGTTTCCCTTCCGCGCCTGGGAGCTGGTGGCGGGGGTGCTGCTGGCGATCCTGACCGCCGGGCGGCCCGCGCCGCAGGGCGGGCGGCGGGCGCTGGCGGGTTCGGCGCTGGGGCTGGCGCTGGTGCTGGGCGGCATGATGCTGATCCGGCCGGGAGATGGCTTTCCCGGGGTGGCGGCGCTGGCGCCGGTGGCGGGCACCCTGCTGCTGATCCATTTCGGCCAGGCGGCGCATCCGGTGAATGCGCTGCTGTCGGCGCGACCGATGCGGGCGCTGGGGCTGATTTCCTATTCGCTTTACCTCTGGCACTGGCCGGTGCGCAGCCTGTCGCATTTCGCGCTGGGGCCGGATCAGGGGGTAGGGGTAACCCTGGCGCTGATCGGGCTGTCGGTCGGGCTGGCGGTGCTGTCCTGGCGCTTTGTCGAACAGCCGTTCCGCAGACCGGCGGCGGACCCCCGGCCGCTGATGGCGGGGGCGGGGCTCGCGATGGCGGTGCTGCTGGCGCTGGGGATCTGGCCCTACCTCACCGCCGGGGTGCCGGGGCGCTGGCCTGCCCCGGTTCTGGTGCATGAGGCGGCGGCGCGCGATTTCATTCAGGACTGGTCGCAATGCCATATTCCAGAAATCGGGCCTTTCGCCGGGGTGGAGATCTGCGATCTGGGCCCGCCCGGCCCGCCCGCGCTGGTGGCCTGGGGCGATTCCCATCTGCGGGCCATCAAGGAGGGGCTGCAGACGGCGGCGCAGGAGGCGGGCCTGCCGGTGCGGCTGATCTGGCGGGCAGGCTGTCCGCCGCTGTTCGGCGTGGCAAAGACCGAAAGCGCCGCCACCCCGCAGGAGGATGCCGCCTGCCATGCGGCCAATGCCCGGATCGAACAGGCCTTCCGGGCCGATCCGCCGCCCGGGCTGCTGCTGGTCGGGCGCTGGAGCTATTATGCCGAAGGCGGCGGCGTGGGACTGGATGCCCATAACCGGATCACGCTGGATGCCCCCTATGACCGCAGCGTGCGCCAGACGCTGGATCAGCTGGCGGCGGCGGGCAGCCGGATCTGGGTGATGCGTCAGGTGCCGGAAATTCCGGGCTATTCCTCGCTGGCGGTGGCGCGGGCCATGGCGCGGGCGGAACCCGTGCCGCCCAGCCGGTTCATCACCCCCCGGGCCGAGGCCGAGCGGCGCGAGGCCTCTGGCCTGGCCCCCTTCCGGGCGGCGGCAGAGGCGGGGCAGATCACGCTGATCGACCCCTGGCCGCGGCTTTGCGATGCGCGGGAATGTGGCGTGATGGCCGAGGAGGGCGGGACAGGCGGGCTGCCGCTGTATTTCGACAACAACCATCTGACGAACACGGGCGCGCGCGTGCTGCGGGATCTTTATCCGGTGCAGGGGATGATCGAGCCATGATGCAGGATATTGAATCCCGGCTGTGGGATGCGATCGTGATCGGCGCCGGTCTGGGCGGCGGCATCTGCGCCCGTGCCCTGGCCGAGGCGGGCCTGCATGTGCTGATGATCGAACAGGGGCCGGTCGGGCCGCGCCAGGCACAGAATGCGATGGAATCGCCGCATGACGATCCCTTTGCCCGCGCCCTGTTCGGCTGCTGGCCCACGCCGGTCGAGGCGCGGGTGAATGGCACGGCCACCACCGGCTGGGGCGCGCAGGGGGTGGGGCCGGGCGGCACGTCGGTGTTCTATGCCGCGGCGCTGGAGCGGCCGGAGCCGCATGACATGGACCAGACCGCCGAGATGCCGCATCCGACCGGCGGCTGGCCGGTGGGCTATGCCGCCTTCGCCCCGTGGTTTGCCCGCGCCGAAACCATCATGGCGCTGAACGGCACGCCCGATCCGCTGTCGGCGGTGGAGGATGGGCAGCGCCCGGTGCTGGCCGCGCCCCGGCCGCTGGCGGCGATGGATGCGGCCCTGGGCCAGGCCCTGCAGGCGCGCGGCCTGCATCCCTATCGCAGCCATGTCGCCATGCGCCAGCTGCCCGGCTGTCTGGAATGTATCGGCCATAAATGCCCGCGCGACTGCAAGCGCGATGGCCGCTCTGCCGGGGTGGAGCCGGCGCTGGCCACGGGGCGGGCCGTGCTGCTGGCAGAGGCCGTGGTCACCCGGCTGCAGGGGGCGGGGCGGCAGGTGTCGCATGTCACCGTGCGCCACAAGGGGCAGCTGCATGATCTGCGGGCGCGCAGTTTCGTGCTGGCGGCGGGCGGGCTGGGGTCGCCCCGCATCCTGCTGGCCTCGGCCAATGAGGCCTGGCCGCGAGGCTGTGCCAACAGCTCTGGTCTGGTCGGGCGCGGGCTGATGTTCCATCTGAACGAACGCATCGCGATCTGGCCGCCGCGCCGGGCGCTGGCGGCGGTGACGGATGCGCCGGACAGCGGCCCGGCCAAGGCGTTTTCGCTGCGCGATTTCTACCGCGACGGCACCGATCGTCTGGGGCTGTTCCAGTCGCTGGGTCTGCCCGCCTCTTATGGCAATATCCTGCATGTGCTGAAGCAGCGCTATGACCTGTCGCCGCTGGCGCCCTTTGGCCCTGGGAAAGAGCTGATGCGGCTGCCTGCGCTGGCGGCGGCGCGGCTGCTGGGCGAGGCGCGGGTGTTCGTGGGCCTGCTGGAGGATCTGCCGGATGATGCCAATCATGTGCGGCTTGATCCGGCGCGGCCGGAACATATCCTTTACGATTACCGCATGTCGGCGGAACTGCTGGCGCGCCGGCAGCGCTATCGGCGGCGCATCAAGCGCGGGCTGGGCGGCATCCGCTCGCTGTTTCTGACGCTGGGGCCGGAGCTGAACATCGCCCATCCCTGCGGCACCCTGCGCTTTGCCGCCGATCCGCGCCGCGGCGTGCTGGATGCCGAGGGCCGGGCGCATGATCTGGACAATCTCTGGGGGGCGGATGCCGCCTTCATGCCGACCTCGACCGGGGTGAACCCCGGGCTGACCATCGTGGCCAATGCGCTGCGCGTGGCCGACCGGATGGTGGCCCGGCTGAAGGAGGGTGCCGCATGACCGCCGCCGTTTCTGTGGCCCTCGTCACCGGGGCCGGCGCGGGCCTGGGCGCCGCGCTGGCGCAGGCGCTGACGGCGCGGGGCCATGCCGTGCTGGGCATTGCGCGCGGCGCCGCCGGTCTGGCCGAAACCGCAGGCCGCTGTGCCCCCGGCCTGTTTCATGCGCAGAGTGCCGATGTCACGGATGCGGCCGCCCTGCGCCGGATCGTGGTCGGGGCCGAGCGCGAGATCGGGCCGATTGCCATTCTCATCAACAATGCCGCGGTCTATCACCGCGCCGATTTCATCAGCACCCCGGCGGAAGAGATCACCGGCCAGATCGCCATCAATCTGGGTGGCTATATCAATGCCGCCGCCGCCGTGCTGCCTGCCATGGCAGAGCGGGGCCGGGGGCGGATCATCAATGTGGGCAGCCTGGCGGGCGAGGGGCCGCTGCCGGGCAGCCTGGCCTATACCGTGTCGAAACTGGCTTGCCGGGGCTTTGATGCGGCGCTGGTCACCGAACTGGCGGGGCGGCTGCCGGGGATCACCGTCAGCGAATGGATCCCGGGCATCCTCGCCACCGGCATGGGCCGGACCGATGGCATCGCGCCCGAAACCGCTGCCGCCTGGGGCGTGGCGCTGGCGCTGGACAGCGATCCTGCGCTGCATGGCGCGCGGTTCCTGTGTGACCGGCAGCTGCTGCCCGCGCGATCCTTCAAGCGGCGGATCAAGGACATGCTGCTGCTGCGCCCCGCCCCGCGCCCCCGCCTGCTGGGAGAGGCGGCATGACCCCCGCGCCCTCGCGCCGCGCCGTGCTGGCGGGGCTGGCCGCGCTGCTGCCCGCCGGGCGGGCGATGGCCCAAAGCCCGCAGGGCGGACCGCCACGCCGCGACAGCGCGCGGATCTTCTTTTTCGGCAACAGCCTGATCCATCACCTGACCGACAGCGATGCCACAACCGTGCCGCACTGGATGGCGGCTTTGGCGCAGGCGGGCGGGCAGCGCCTGGCCGCCGAAGGGCGCTGGGGCTTTCCGCGCGATTTCGCCGCCGAGCTGCCGCCGGTTGCCAACTGGCGGATCGCCGCCGTGCCACGCGCCTGGGATCCCTGGACCCAGCCGTTCCGCGCGGGCCGCTTCGACACCGTGGTGCTGACGCCCGAAAACTTCATTCAATATGATCCGGTGGACCGGCCCTATCAGGGCGTGAACCCGGATGGATCCTCGCCGCTGCAGGCCACGCTGCAGGTGCTGGACTGGGTGCAGGCCAATGCCGATGCCCCGCGCATCCTGATCTATGAAGGCTGGGCCGATCTGCATCCGTTCAGCGCAGGCTTTCCGCCCGATGCCGCGGCCTTGCGCCGCTATCACGCCCAGGGCCGCGACGGCCATCACCGCTGGTTCGTGGAATATACCGCCCGGCTGCAGGCCGAACGGCCGGGGATGGAGATCGCGCTGATCCCGGTGGGCCGCATCCTGGCCACGCTGGCGGAAAGCGATCTGCTGGCCGATCTCGAGGCGACCGCCCTTTATGCCGACCGCTCGCCCCATGGCACGGCCAGCACCTATCTGCTGGCGGCCATGATCACTTATGCCGCCGTCTTTGGCACGGCGCACCCCGTCCTGCCGCCCACCCTGCCCGCCGACACCCTGCGCGCAGGCGGGATCGACCCGCGCATCGCCGCGCGCTATGACCGGCTGGCGGTGGCGGTGCAGGAGGCACTGATCCAGACAGCACAAAGGGACAGATCGTGACCACGGGCCGTCTTGCATCCTTGTTCCGGGGCCAGGGGCTGGGCATCCGCGCCCTGCGCGGCGCCTCGCTGACCATGCTGGGCTTTGGCGGGATGCAGGCGATCCGGCTGGCATCGAACCTGATCCTGACGCGGCTGCTGTTCCCCGATGTCTTCGGCATCATGGCGCTGGTCATGGTCATCATCCAGGGGGTGAACAACTTTTCGGATGTGGGCATCACCCCCGCCATCCTGCAAAGCCGCCGCGGCGATGATCCGCGGTTTCTGGATACCGCCTTCACCATGCAGGCCATCCGGGGTCTGGGGCTGTGGATCGCCTGCTGCGCGCTGGCCCTGCCGGTGGCGCAGTTCTATGGCGTGCCCGAACTGGCCTGGTATCTGCCGGTCGCGGGTTTTACGGCCGTCATCCACGGGCTGCTGCCCACCCGGATCGAAACCGCGAACCGCCATCTGCAGCTGGGCCGGCTGACGCTGGTGGAGCTGGCGACGGCGCTGGTTTCCACCGCGATTTCGGTCGGGCTGGCGGCGGCGATGGGCACAGCCTGGGCGCTGGTCATCGGGCTGGTGCTGGGGGCCTTCGTCAAGCTGGCGATGACCTGGCAGCTGCTGCCCGGCACGCCCAACCGCTTTCACTGGGATCGCGCGGCGGCGGCCGAGCTGATCCGCTTTGGCAAATGGATCTTCCCGTCGACCATCGTGGGCTTTGCCATCGCGCAGGGCGACAAGGCGATCCTCGGCAAATATCTGACGCTGGAACAGCTGGGCATCTATAACATCGCCTTCTTCCTCGCCAGCTTTCCGCTGTCGCTGGGCATTGCGGTGATGTCGCGGGTGATGATCCCGGTCTATCGCGGCGCCGCGGAGGCCGAAGATCCCAAGGCCGCCGCCCGCCGGGTGCGGCGGGTCCGCGCCATATTGACGGGCGGGCTGCTGCTGATGGTGCTGGTGATGGCCCTGCTGGGGCCGACACTGGTGAACCTGCTGTATGACGACCGCTATGCCGGGGCGGGGCAGATCCTGCGCGCCATTGCCTGCGCCACCATCCCGGCGCTGATCGGGCTAAGCTATGACCAGTCGGCGCTGTCGGCGGGGGATACCCGCGGCTTCTTCTGGCTGGCGCTGCTGCGGGCGGTGCTGTTTCTGGGGCTGTTTCTGGCGGGCGTGCATTATGCCGGGATCCCCGGTGCGCTGGCCGGTCAGGCGCTGGCCACGGTGCTGGCCTATCCGATGCTGGCCCATATCGCCCGCCGCCACGGTTTCTGGGATCCGCTGCATGATGCGGGCTTTGCGATCCTGGGGCTGGCCATGGCCCTGGCCCTGCTGCTGGGCTGACCCGCGCGCGGTGCTGTGTCTGGGGATCCTGGCCCGGACTGGCCGGAAGATGGGAAGAGGCGATCGGGGTGCCTGCCCATTGGCAATCTTGCCTGCTGGCGGTGCGGCCTGCCGTTGTCCTGTGCCTGTCTGCATCTTTGCATATCTGGAGGTGGTTTTCCCCCGCAAGCAACCGGGGCAATCCGGACCCCGTGCCCTTCAGGCACAACGTGCCGCTGAAAGCGGCGCTGGCCCTCTGTCGAAGCGCGCGCCCGGAGCGGCGGCTTCTCCGGATCAGGATGTTTTCTCGGCAACTGCCGCGCAATGCGTCACGGCACATGCGGCCTGACGGCCCGGCGCAGGATGTCCGGCAGCGGCTCTGCCGCCGCCCCCTGACGCCCTGTGGAGTCCTCCCCGGCTGTCCGGTTTCCGCGGGGCGGGCTCCTCGTCAGAGGAGCGGAAACCGTCCGGTGAGGACGGATGGCAGGAACGGTACTTTGTGGTACATGATGCGATGTGAGCGGGATATGCGGGCCGTGCCGCCCACCCGAACCCCGGCTTTCACCAGAAGAGATTGCCATGATCCGGGCACATCTCGGGGCTGGTGAAACCCTCGCCAGCGTCTCGCCTCGGCCGGTCGTCGCAGGTGCGGGCCATCAAGGGCTGGCAGCCAGATGGAAAGCCGAACAGCGGCGTGACGGATGAGGAGCGGGCAGCCTTTTCATGCGATGCCCGATGCCTATGGGCGGATGGCTTTGGCGGGCGACCGGTCAGGCAGGCAAGCGGCCTGCTTGCCCTGCAGGCCGCAAGGCTGGCAGGCATCGTGGCGGCTGGCGATAACTGCATCCTGCTGCTGCGTCCCGCCGCGGGCAAGTTGCACAGAAGCCGGGGTAACCATCTGCACGTCTGCCAGCTTGCCCGGCGACCCCGACGGTGCATCAGGGGCGTCAGGTGTTGCCTCAGACGGCGGCGCGCCACATGCGGAAGCGGCCCTGGCCTGTGACCTCGCGGATCAGGCCGGCGGTCTCCATCCAGGCCAGATTGCGCTGGACGGCGGCGCGGCTGGCGCCGGTCAGCCTTTCGGCCATTGGGGCCGAAAGCAGGGGCCATTGCAGCAGCGCGCGGCGCAGGGCCGGGGGGGTGCGGCCCGACAGGCCCGCCATTGCGGCTTCGGCCCGCTGGCACCAGGCCTCGATATCGCCCAGATGGCGCAGGGCGGCGCGGCAGCCGCTTTCCATCCCGTCAAGCCAGCGGGCCAGCCGCTTGTCCGGCGTGCCCCCCGCCCGCAGCCCGGCCGCCCCGCCCATGGCCAGCGGCGCGAAGACCGCGCCCATACCTGCGCCCATACCCGTGTCAGCCGCGATCCGCGCGGCGGTGACGGCGGCCTCTGTCCCGTCGCCCTGCAGGCCCAGACCTGCGAGGCCCCAGAGGTGAAAGCCCATGCAGGCGCGGGTGATCGGATGCAAAGGCCGGGCGGCCGCCATCAGATCGCACCAGCCCGCGGCGCGATCCGTGAACCGTTCGGCGTGACCGGCGATGGTCCGGGGATCGCGGCGGTCCAGAAAGGTGGCGAGATCCGCCTCTGGCCCGGCCCCGCCGGACAGCCGCCGCGCGGCCCAGGCGACGCGGGCCAGCGCGCCGCTGTCTGCCTGCGCGCCGGCAAGGCGCAGCGCCATCCAGAGCGCCAGCCGGTCCGGGCTGACCCGGTCCCCGGCAAACCAGCCGATCTCTGCCGCCTCGATCATGGCCAGCCGGTGCCGCCAGCCCTCTGGCCCGCGGTGCAGCCGGTCATCCAGCGCGCCAAGCGCCGCCGCCGTCCGGGCCAGACGCGCGGCACAGCCGGCCTCGGCCCCGGCCCAATCGGCAAGCAGCGCGGCGGCAATGGCGGCGCGGCGGCTGTCGTCCTGTCCGGTTTCAGCAGGGATAACAGGGATATGCGGTGTCATATGTGCAGAATATGCAATTTGTGACCATCAGCCAAGGCTTTTCAGGGCAGGCGCCCAAAGCCCCCGCAGGCCATCGCCGGGCGGCCATCGGGCAGGCGCATCGGCCAAGGGACAGGCAAGGAAACCAAGGGAAATCCCGGCACCGGGGCCGACGGATCGGGGCTTGCATCGGTTTACAAATGACCGTTTGATTACGATATCCTGAATTGAAAATGGCCCCCCTGATGCCCCTGATCGGCTATGCCCGCGTTTCCACCGAAGATCAGACCCCCCGCCCGCAGAGCCTTGCCCTGAAAGCCGCAGGCTGCGCCGAGATCCATGAGGAACAGGCCTCGGGCGGCAATCGCGCGCGGCCGGTGCTGGCCCGCGTGCTGGAGCGGATCGGCAAGGGCGATACGCTGGTGGTGGTGCGGATCGACCGGCTGGCGCGATCGCTGTCGCATCTGCTGGGGGTGATCGAACAGCTGGAGGCGAAGGGCGCCTTCTTCCGGTCCCTGCAGGATCCGATCGACACGGCCAGCCCGCAGGGCAAGTTCACCCTGCAGGTTCTGGGTGCGGCGGCCGAGTTCGAACGCGCGCTGATCCGCGAGCGGACCCGGGCCGGGCTGGCCAGTGCCCGCATGCGGGGCCGGGTTGGTGGCAATCCGGGGCTGCAGACCGGCGATCCGGCGGCGCTGCGCAAGCTGCAGCTGGCGCGGACCGATGGCTATCTGGAGCGGCTGAACCAGACGGCGCAGGACTGGGTGCCGCAGGTCCGCCGCCTGCGCCCCGACATGGCCTGGGAAGATGTGCTGCGGCTCATCAACGCGCCGCTTCCCCCGGCGCGGCGCTGGAGCCAGGGCCGCCTGCTGCGCGCCGTCCGCGCCTATGTGCGCGAAGGTTTCCTGCCCGAAACGATACTGGGCCGGGCCGGGCGCCGCGAAAGCGACGACCGCCTGCCCGCCATCATCGCCGCCCTCAGGGGCGCGGACCCCGGGATCACCCTGCAGGCCATCTGCGCCCGGCTGGAGGCCATGCGCGAACCCACGCCCCGCGGCCGGTCGCGCTGGCAGCCATCATCGGTGAAGATGCAGCTGGAGCGGGCGAAGCGGCTGGGCCTGCTGTAATCCCTTGCACAACAATGCTCTTCCGCTCCTCTGCGATAGGCATATATGTCACCATATGGATTCCGCCCAACGTACCGCATCGGTTCATCAACGCCTCGGACAAGCCGATGCGCATCTTCTGGACCTATGCGACCATCGACGCCACCCGCACGATGGTGGCCAGTGGCGAGATGCGGACCATTGATGCCGAACATATGCAGGCCCCCGAACACGGCCCCTGAACACGGCCCCTGAAACGCCCCCTCTGCACGAGAGAAAATCAGGGGGGGGCGGCCAGAAGGACCGGGCCGTTGCGTTGCTGGCCGCGGATATTGACGCCTGCGCCGCGAAGGGCCGCTAGGATCCGATCAGTTCTTCCAGTGCCTTCGCCAGATCCCAATCGATCACCAGCTGGTTGATCAAGCGCTGCGAGATCAGCTCTCGGACAATTTCGGCGCGTTCGCGGCCGATGGCGATGACCACAACACCCGGCGTGTCATTCCGGGTGGCCTTTTCGGCCAACTGCGACAGCTGGGCCATCGTGATCCCGGTCCACATCGCGTTTATGGCGGACAGAAGCTCTGCATCGCTGCGGCTGAGCCCGGGCTTTGGGATCAGGATTCCCCCGATGTCGCCTGCAATAAGCGAGCGCAGCTCACTTTCAGTGATGTCTCCTGCGGAAAGCACTTCGTCAAGGGCGCCCCCCAGAGGGCGGCCCGAGGAGCCAACGCTGGTCAGGAACATGTCGATGCGGCAAACCAGTGCATCGTCCCCCACAAAAATCCGGCGATATGATGCGGCATCGTGAATGTACTCTCGAATGGCCTGGGTCTTGGCCGGGTCATAGCGGCGCGGGATGAATGCAGGAACCCCGCCGAGGAGGAGGCGATCTTCGGCCTCGCCTTCAACGTGGTTGTTCAGCCTGTCGGCCAGCAGAGTCGAGGAATAGTTCGGCGAGGCCAGCGTCACCAGCTCCGCCGTGACGGGGACGAAGCGCACGGCATAGTCGCGTTTCTGGCTGCGCCCGCCACTTTCAAGCCCGTCGACGATGGCGCCAATGGTTCTGCCCCATGTGACGCCGACAAGACTGGCCCGATGAAGCAGCTCTTTTATTCTCCCGGCAGATGATCGCCCCAGACGTCTGGACCGCAGATCGAAAGCGCCGGCCGTGGGCGAGTCGCTGCCACTGTCGAACACTCGGACCTCGGGCATCAGGCTGTCGGCCGCGGCGCAGAAACGGCGCAGCCCTTCCACCAGTCCGCGCGGCTCCAGCAGTTGCTGCAAGTCGCGCAGGGTTTCCGGCGAAAGATCGGTGTCGCAAAACCGAAGCTCGGTTTCCAGCCATCCCATGTCTGCGGCATGCGACAGCAGGCGCGAGACATGCGACTGGGACACATTGCCCAGATGGCGCCGGATATCATCCTGAGACAAGCCGTGGCGCGCCCGCAGATAGGCGGCCTGCAGCGCCTGGGTGTCACGCGCATTCATTGTGCCTGATTGCTTGTGTCGCACGGCCATTCCCAAATGAACATTCCTGCATATTTATGCCAAATTGTTATTCTTATGGCAAGGTTGAATGGCGGCAGGTAATTTTCAGATCAGGAGGACGGTCCAGGCGCACTCAGGCCAGGACCGAGAGGTTTCTTCAGGGGAGGAAGAGGGATGCAATTCTCGAGACGTGGAATGCTGCTGTCGGCGACCGTCATGGTGGTGACGGCAGGCCTGCCCAAATTTGCGCGGGCGCAGTCAGGCGTGAAGATCGGCTTTCTTCTCAAGACGATGGAGGAAGAGCGGTATCAGCTGGACAAGGCGGTCTTCACCGCCAAGGCGGAATCGCTGGGGGCCGAGGTGATCTTTGATTCCGCCAACAACGACGAACAGCAACAGCTGGCCAAGTTCGAGAACATGATCTCGAAGGGCGCACAGGTCATCGTGCTGCAACCGGTGAACACCGGAACGGCAGGCAGCATGGTGCAGATGGCCAATATGGAAGGCGTGAAGGTCGTCGGCTATGACTCGATGCTGTCCAACGGGCCGCTGGATGCGATGGTGATGCAGGACAGTTGGGCTGTCGGCAAACTTCAGGGCGAAGCCATGGTCGAATGGCTGAAGGCCCACAAGGGCGGCAAGGTCGAAGGCAAGGTCGCGCTGGTCATGGGCCAGCCGGGCGATTCCAACGCGATTGCGATGTCCAGCGGCGCGCTGGAAATCATCAAGGCCAATCCGGGGCTGGAACTGGTGGCCGAACAGGCGCACGAGGGCTGGTCGTCCGAAAAGGCGATGGCCACCACGGAAAACGTGCTGACCAAATTCGGCAATGGCGTCGATGCCTTCATCTGCAACAACAGCGGCATGGCGCGTGGCGTGATCGCGGCCCTGGATGCGCAGGGTCTGGCCAGTGCGGACAAGGTGTTTGTGGCGGGTTCCGACGCGGATCTGGTGAACATCCAGTTCGTCGCGCAAGGCAAGCAGGCGGTCGAGATCTGGAAGAAGATCGAGCCTCTTGCGGAAACAGCGGCACAGATCGCCTTTGATCTGGCCAGCAATCCCGACGCGGCGGTGACCGATGTGATCACGGCAGATCGTGTCATCAACAACGGTATGGTGGACGTGCCGACGGTGGTGACGCCGGTGGTTCTGATCACCCGGGAAAACGTGGACAGCACCGTCATCGATGGTGGCTTCTATACCAAGGAAGAGGTCTACGCCCAGTAGACCGGCCCATCCTGGCCCTGCCCCGGCCAAGATCCGGGCAGGGCCCGGATGCCCCGCGCCCTGGTTGGCCGACGCGGCACACCCAAGAAATCCAGTCAGAAACCAACAGAGCACCGCCGGATGCCCGGTGGCGCAAGATGGGAGACCGCTGTCGCGATGTCGAATGAAATCGTTCTGAAGATGGTGGACATCACCAAGGAATTTCCCGGCGTGAAGGCGCTGAGTCACGTCAATTTCGAGGCGCGTGCCGGGGAACTTCTGGCGCTGATGGGCGAGAACGGCGCTGGGAAATCCACCCTGATGAAGGTGCTGTCGGGGGTCTGGCCCTATCCGACCTATACCGGCGACATTTATGTGAACGGTGAAAAGAAGACATTTTCCGGCACCCGGCAGGCCGAAGATGCGGGCATTGCCATCATCTATCAGGAGTTGAACCTGATCCCCGAAATGACCGTGGCCGAGAATATCTTTCTCGACCGCCAGTTCACCGATGCCTTTGGCCGGATCGACTGGGTGCGTCTGAACCACGAAACCAAGCTTCTGCTGGATGAACTTGGCATCCGCGACTTCCTGCCCACCGACAAGGTATCCAGCATCACCGTCGGCAAGCAGCAAATGGTCGAGATCGCCAAGGCACTTTCGAAGAAGGCCCGTATTCTGGTGCTGGACGAGCCGACCTCGGCCCTGACCGAAAAGGAAGTGGCCGACCTGTTCCGCATCATCCGCAAACTGAAGGCGGATGGTGTCTGCATGTGCTACATCTCGCACAAGATGGAGGAAATTCAGCAGGTTGCAGACCGGATCGTGGTGCTGCGCGACGGGCAGACCATCGGTGACGTGACCCCCATTGCCGAAATCACCCTGGACCAGATCATCAGCCGGATGGTCGGCCGCGACATCAAGGACATGTTTCCCAAGCGCGCGGCGCGGCGGGGGCGGGCGATCCTTGAGGTCAAGGGTATGGAGGTGGACCACCCGACCATCCCGGGCGAGAAGCGGGTCAAGAAATCGTCCTTTGTCGCCTATGAGGGTGAAATCCTGGGCATCTCTGGCCTTATGGGGGCCGGCCGCACCGAGCTGGTCGGCGGCATCTTCGGTGCCTATCCCGGCCTGGCACGCGGCGAGGTCTGGCTCGACGGCAAGAAGCTGACGATCCGAACGCCCCGCGACGCGATTGACGCAGGTATTGCGTTGCTGACCGAGGACCGCAAGGCGCTTGGGCTGTTCCTGAGCGAGCCGATCAGCTTCAACACCACGATCAGCTCTCTGGAGACGATCAGCAGCAAGATTGTCGGCGTGATCAACCACGCCCAGGAACAGGAGCTGGTGACAGGCTATGTCAAGCGGCTGGGGGTCAAGACCCCCAGCATCAACACGATCATTGGAACGCTTTCAGGCGGAAACCAGCAGAAGGTCATTCTTGGCAAGTGGCTGAATTCAAAGCCAAAGGTCTTCATTCTTGATGAGCCTACCCGCGGCATCGACATCGGTGCCAAGGTCGAAATCTACAAGCTGCTGCACAGCCTGGTCGAACAGGGCGTCGCGGTCATCGTGATCTCCTCTGAACTGCCGGAAGTGCTGGGCGTCAGTGACCGGATTCTTGTGATGTCCGAGGGGGAAATCGTTTCCGAGTTCAATCGCGACAGCGCGACCAAGGAAGCGATCATGGAATACGCGACGGGAAGCGTGAAGGGAGGAAACAGCAAATGAACAGCAACGCCGCTGTCGGGTTCATCAAGAAGAATGCCACACTTATAGCCTTGATCGTCTTGGCGCTGGGTATGGGGTTTGCGGACGATTCATTTTTTACGGCCCGCAACCTGAGCAACCTGGCGAGGCAGGTCACGATCATCGGCATCATCGCTGTCGGAATGACAATGGTGATCCTGATTTCGGGGATTGATCTTTCGGTCGGCAGCGTCGCGGGACTGGCCGCCGTGGTCGTGACCATCCTCATGCAGAACGATCTGAATGTCTGGATCTCGATCATCGTTACCCTGGGGGTCGTTGGTGTGCTGATCGGGGGCTGGAACGGTTTCTGGATCGCGCATTACAGGATTCCCCCCTTCATCATCACACTGGGGATGCTGACCATTGCGCGGGGTCTGGCGCTTACGATCTCGGATGGCAGCGCCGTACCCGTCACCGATCTGACGTTCCCGCTGATCGGGGGGGCCTATATCCCGCCGGTGGCCTCGACAGTGATTATCCTGGCAGTCTTCGGCCTGATCATGTTTTCCACCATCCGTAGCGCGATAAGGTCAAGGGCGATCGGCGCGCCCGTGGACAAGGTGCAAACCGTGTCGAACCTGCTGATCGCCGGCGCCGGGGTCGCGCTCGCCCTCTATGTGTTTGGCAGCTACAACGGCATTCCGATCCCGGTCGCGATCTTCGCAGTGATCGCCGGGCTGGGTATCTATGTGCTGGGCCAGACCCGGTTTGGCCGCCGCCTCTACGCCTTGGGTGGAAACGAGGATGCGGCACGTCTGTCAGGCATCGATGTCTACCGGACCAAGCTGGTCGTCTACATCGCCGTATCGGTCCTGTCGGCGCTGGCAGGCATCCTGCTGGCCTCCCGCCTCAACGGGGCCTCGCCGAACCTTGGCACCATGTTCGAACTTGACGCCATCGCGGCGGTGGTCATCGGCGGCACCAGCCTTGCAGGCGGTTCGGGAACCATCGGTGGAACGGTGATCGGCGCCCTGATCATTGGTGTGCTGAACAACGGGATGAGTCTGCTGGGGGTTTCTGCCTTTTACCAGCTGATCATCAAGGGGTTCATCATCATCCTCGCAGTATGGTTCGACGTCTTGCAAAAGCGCAAGTGAGCGAACCGCGCCTGCTGCGGGCCCACTCCCTGTTCGCAGCAGGCCCTCAACCGATGCCATCAAACCTCTGGAGGACGGAAATGCGCCAATCGGCAGTCCGGCATATGGGCGGGGTGGCGTGTTCGATGCTGGCGCGGGCGGCGCAGGTCGAAGAGACGCTGGCCGCCGGGGCCGATGTGCCTGTTCTGCACCCTGTGAATACGGGAACGGCCGCTGCACGCGGTGACTGGGCCACCATGAATGCCACGCTTGTTGCTTCGGGCGGCTATCGCGCCGAACGGGTTCCCCCGGCAGAATAGCCCGGGCGACCGACGGATGATTGCATATCTTCTTTGATCAGGACGGCAGAGAATGACGCAGAAAATGAAGATTGCCGTGCTGGGTCCGATCCCGCGGGATCGTATCGAGACTCACAACGGCGAGACCCTCGAGAAATACGGTTGCACCCTTTATACCGTGGCCGCCCTTTCCGCACTTCTGGGTGATGCGGGAACCGTTCATCCGGTCAGTCACATCCGCAAGCGCGACGAGGCGCCGATCCGCGAAATCCTTGCGCCCTTCGCAAACGTGGACGTGTCAGGGATCACATCCGCGCTGGACCAGGGCGACATCGTCCAATTGACCTATGTGGACCAGAACAAGCGCATTGAACGGCAGACCGGGTTCATGGACCCGATCCTGCCGGAAGATATGGATGCCGTTCTGGATGCCGATGCCTTTGTCTGCGTGCCGATCACCGACTATCAGGTGAGCCGAGCGACGCTGAAACACATCAAGGAAAACAGCCGTGGTGTGACGATCCTTGACGCGCATGGCCCGACAAGCTGCCTGACGCGCAACGGCGAACGCCATCACCGGTTCTGGGCAGACCGGGACAGCTGGCTCCCCTATGTCGACATTCTCAAGATGAATCTGGAAGAGGCAGCCTGCAGCTGGTTCCATGCGGAATACTCTGCAGAAGAGCTGCAGATTGTCGCCCAGCTTGCGATGGACGAACTGCCCAGATTTGCCCGCCATTGCCTTGACAGGGGCGTGAAGGCCCTGTGCGTCACCCTGGATCAGCATGGCTGCGTCGTCTATTTCTGCGACGATGCGGGTGTCATGCGTGAGCATGTGGTCAAGCGGGTGCCCGTCGAAAAGGTAGTGGACACGACCGGATGCGGCGATTCCTTCGCGGGCGGTCTGGCCTTCGGCTATCTGCGCCATCGTGATTTCGTGAAGGCCTGCCAGTATGGCAATGCCGTCGGCGCGCAGCGTTGTGTCAGCTCGCAGATCGCCGTCTACAAACCCCTCGACGAGACTGACCGCCAGATCGCCGAGACTTACGGTCCCTGAGACCGGACCATCCCCCCAAGACCGCAGATATCTTCTCCCTTACGGAGCCCCATGATGCACAGCCTCTTGAACGATACGGACTGGCGGATTGAAGAGTCCGGTTTTGACATCAGCACAGCAAATGTCCTTGAGACATTGCTGACAGTCGGAAACGGCTATCTGGGCACGCGTGGCACGCTGGAGGAGGGCTTCAAGGGGGAACGTTCCGGCACCTATCTGAACGGCGTGTTCGACGGGCATGATTCACCCGTCATCGACCAGGTGAATGCACCGGACTGGCTGTCGGTGGTTGTCCATGCGAATGGGGTGCGGCTGGATGTGCAGACGTGCCAGATCCTGTCTCATCGCCGCGCCCTGGACATGCGACAAGGCGTGCTGTGGCGCGAAACGCTGTTCGCGGATGCGCAGGGCCGGCAAACCAGGATCGAGACCCTGCGCTTTGCAAGCTATGCCGAACAGCGGCTTTGTGTCCTGCGGGTAAGTGTGACGGCGCTGAACTACGCAGGCGACATAACAGTTGAAAGCGCCATCGACGGGCGCCGTTTCAACCTTGACCGGTTTCCTGTCTATCTGGACCCGCCGCAGTTTGCGCCCGAAGTCAAATGGGAGAAATGGGCAAAATCGCTCCATCTCCGGCAGGTCGCGGCGACCACGGCTCCGGAGAGCCTGTACCTTGAAATGCAGACGATCGGCACCGGCATTCGGCTTGGCTATGCTGCCACGACCCTGCCCTCGGTCGAACCTCTCCGCAACATCGACCTTCGAAGCCATGAGCGCGTGGCGGAAAGGATGGAATTTGCCCTGGCGCAGGGGGCAAGCGTGGTTGCCGACAAGTTCGTCGCCATCTGCACCTCGCGCGACATGCCCGCGGAAGAGGTCGAGGACCAGTGTCACACAATTCTGGCCCGGCACACGGCGATGGGATTTGAAGCCGCGCTGGCGGCGAACCGCGAAGTCTGGCTGGAAAAATGGGCGGACTGTGATGTTGTCGTCAGCGGCGATGCCGCGGCGACCCAGGCCGCACGGTTCAGCATCTATCACCTGCTGATTGCCGCCAATGGCAATGATCCAAAGGCCAATATCGGGGCAAAGTCGCTGTCGGGCGAAGGCTATCGTGGGCATGTCTTCTGGGACACCGAGATATTCATGCTGCCGTTCTACATCTACACCCAGCCAGATGTGGCAAAGGCACTGCTGCTCTATCGCTACAACACCCTGCCCGGGGCACGGCGGAACGCATCGGCAAACGGCTTTCGCGGGGCCCAATACGCCTGGGAGTCGGCGGATACCGGGCTGGAAACCACCCCGAAATGGACACCGGACGGCAAGCATCGCATTTGGACGGGCGAAGAGGAGATCCACGTATCGGCCGATGTGGCCTATGGGGTGTTGACCTATGTCGCCGCCACTGCGGACATTGAATTCATGGATGATTTCGGCGCCGAAATTCTTTTCGAGACCAGCCGCTTCTGGGTCTCGCGCCTGAAACATGATCCAGCACGCAACTGCTTTGTGCTGACACAGGTGATCGGGCCGGACGAGTTCCACGAGCATGTGGACAACAACGCCTTCACCAACCGGATGGCACAATGGCATCTGGTCCAGGCCGCCCGCATCTACGATGAGATGGCGGCGCACAACCCTGCTGCCTTGGCGCGGATCACAGCCCGGATCGGGTTGGACGCCACGGAACCACGGCACTGGGCTTCGGTCGCGAACGAGATCTTCATCCCCTTCGATGCGGATCGCGGGCTGGTCGAACAGTTCGAGAACTACTTCACCCTGACCGATGTTCCGGTGACCGAGTGGGATGCCAATGACATGCCCTGCTATCCGCCGGGGTATGACCATTTCAACCTGAACGGCACGCAACTGCTGAAACAGCCAGATGTGATCATGCTGACTTACATCCTGCCTGATGAATTCAGCAAGGCCGCCAAACGTGCCAATTATACCTATTACGAGCCACGGACACTCCATAAATCCTCGCTCAGCCCGGCGATCCATTCGATCATGGGGATCGAGGTCGGCGACACCACCCGCGCGCTGCAGTACTTCAGGCGTTCCGCCCTGGCCGACCTGTCCAACAACCAGGGCAACACCCAAGACGGCATGCATATCGCATCAGCCGCAGGGACATGGCAGGCGCTGGTCTTCGGCTTTGGCGGGTTCCGGCTGAAACACGGGCAGATGTCCTTCAATCCATGGCTGCCACCTGACTGGTCAGAACTGCGCTTTGGGCTGCGCTGGCGTGGCAACCGGCTGTCGGTGCGGATCAGCCATGCTGAAATGTCCTTCGTGCTGTCGGGCCCGTCAGGAACCCAGGAAACGGTACGGGTTGGTGAGCGAACGGTTGTTCTGAACGCGGGTCGGCCGTCGTCCGCCGCATTGAGGATGGAGAGCTAACATGTCGGCGTTGAAAGGCCTTATTTTTGACCTGGACGGCGTGATTGCCGATACGGTTCCCGCTCACTTTGCGGCATGGGCGCGGATGTTTGCAGAAGAAGGCTTTGCCTTTGATCAGGAGATCTATCACGAAAAGGTCGACGGTCGCCGTCGCCTGGATGGGGCAGGCGCCGTGATGCAAGGCGCTGAACCGGCCCGCGTTGCCGCCGCCGCCCTGCGCAAGGATGCCTATTTCCTTGAACAGATCGAGGCAGGCAGGTTCAGCATCTTTGACGACGCCCGCAGGTTCATATCAGTCTGCCATGCGGCAGGTATCAACATGGCGACGGCCTCCAGCAGCCGGAATGCGCGTTACATTCTGGAGAAGGCGGGAATTGCTCACTTCTTTCTCTCCATCGTGGGTGGCGATGACATCCAGAACGGCAAGCCGCATCCAGAGATATTCCTGACTGCGGCAGGGCGCATGGGCTTGAACCTGTCCAGCTGCATCGTTTTTGAAGATGCCGTATCGGGAATTGCTGCCGCGAAATCTGGTGGATTCGCCTGCGTTGGAATTGATCGCTGCAATCAGGCTGCAAGATTGCGAGGGGCCGATCTGATCCTCAAAGACTTTTCTGATCTTTGTCTGGACGATTTGCAGATGCTCCTGAAGCCGAACGCCTGACCTTGGCCCTTTCAAAACCTCCGTTTCAGGTTTCGTCCATTCGGCCCCTTCCGCGCCATTTGCGCCACGCGTGAACAGGGCGCAGCAGTAGACGTCCCGCAGCCGTCTTCAGTGCGGGGACGGCTGAATATCGCCTTTGCCCATGTCGGGCACCTGATCCTGCAAGCCCGGAGCCGCTCGGTTATGATCTGCCGCGCCTTTGCGACACCGCGTTTTTCAGGCGTGTCACCGGCTTTGGGTCGCCTGCCATTCCCGCCGCAGGATCGCATACTGCAGGGTGTTTTCGTAAACCGGCCTGTCGGCATCGTCATTCCTGAACGAGATATATTCGACAAAAAGCCCCTCTTGCCGCATCCCCAGCCGCTGGCAAAGCCTTTGCGAAGGCAGGTTGTGATCCTCGACATAGGCATAGATGCGGCGCGTCTGGAGATCGTCGAACAGATGCGCGAAGAGCGCCCGCGCCGCCTCAAGTGCATAGCCCTTGCCGAAGAACGCCGGATTGAAATTCCACCCGACAGAGACCGTATCCTCTTCGGGATGCGCGAAAAGATCACCGATCAGCTGGTCGGTCTCCTTCAGGCAGACGGCGATTTCTGCGTCAGCCGTGCTGCGCCTTGTGGCATCGGCCAGGGCTGCATCCATGTCCGCCAGGGCACATGATAGAAAGCAGCTGGCCACGGGCGACTCGAGGTAAGCGAAAAGGGCTTCCGCGTCGCTCTTGCGGAAGTTCCGCAGAACCAGTCGTTCTGTTTCAATCTGGTGCATGTCTGGGGGGTTTCTGGCCGGTTCAGGGTTTGCAGAGGCCTATGTGGGCATTCGATGGCTGCAGGAGTAGAGCCTTCGGAGCCGCAAATCGCTTTGCACTTTTGGTTGTGAGCAAACGTTGCGCCGCCCCCACAGATGGGGGGGATTGCAGGCGCGGTTGCGCAAGACACAGAACCAGCAGGACAAAGACGCCCGGCACAAGACATCGGGCGCCTTCGGTTCTTTTGGACGTGCTTATTTCAGCACGACATCCTCGACCGTGATCCCGGACTGGAAGGTCAGGAAGCCCGGCAGGTTCTTGAAGCCCTCAACCGTGCTGCGGGTTGCAAAGCTCTGATCGCGCCACATCAGGAAGACGAAGGGCGAGGTTTCCAGCGCGCGCTGCATGAAGCGGTCATAGACCTCGGCCCGCTTTTCGGGGTCAAGCGTGGTGCGCCCTTCGTCCAGCAATGCGTTGATCTCGGCGTCGTTGAACCAGGCCGAGTTGTTGAGCCGCACCAGTGTCTCGCCACCGTAGAAGAAGTTCGACAGCCAGTCCGGGTCCGTGATATCGCCCGCCGTCCCCGCCACCAGGAAATCATAGTCCCCGGCGGTGTTCTTCGCCATCCGTCCGGCCCAGTCGGGCAGATCCAGCGTCACCTTGATGCCGATTTTCGCCAGTTCGGCCTGCACCGCAATCGCGGTGTTCTGGTGAAACCCATATTGCACGGTGGACAAAAGACGCGCCTCGAACCCATCGGGATAGCCCGCTTCAGCCAGCAGGGCCTTGGCCTTTTCGGGGTCATGGCTGAAGTGGTTCGCCGCCGCCTCAGACCAGCCCATGGTGCCTTCCGGGACCGCGATGCCCCACAGCGGCGTGCCGCGGCCGTTGAAGGCGGTATTGATGATCGATGACCGCTCGATCGCATAGGACACGGCCTGACGCACGCGCGGATCGGAGAAGGGACCCTCTTTGGTGTTGAACTGCAGCATCATGAACGGCCCGCCGACACTGTCGAGCGCGATGGCCGGGTCTTCCTCCAGCGCGGCGGCATCTTTCCACGGCACATAGTCGATGATGTCCACATCGCCCGACTTGATCGCATTGACCCGGGTGTTTTCATCCCCGTAGAAGACATAGTGGATCTCATCCACCGTGGGCTTGCCTGGCTTGTAATAGCCGTCGAACTTCTCGACCACGACCTCGCGGCCGCGTTCCCAGCCGACAAAGCGGAACGGTCCCGCGCCGATGGGGGCGGCATCGGGGGTGTCTGCATTGGCTGCAAGCCAGCTGGCCGGCAGGATCGCCGACTCGGGCAGCGCCAGATAATGCGGGAAGGGCACGAAGGGCTTTTCAAGGGTGATCACCACCGTCCGGTCGTCCGGCGTGGTGATTGTATCGATCACCGAAAGCTCGGCCTTGTAGGTCGCGGTGCTGTCTTCGGCCGTCAGACTTTCCAGCGTGGCCTTGACATCAGCCGCCGTCACCGGGGCGCCGTCGTGGAACTGCGCCTCACGCAGCCGGAAGGTATAGGTCAGCGCATCGGCCGAAACCTCATAGCCCTCGGCCAGTTCATGCGACAGATCCCCCGCCGTGCCGTAGTTCAGCAGCCCGCGGTGGATGGCCAGCCGGATCGTGCGCGCGGTCGCCCCGGCATTGACCTTGGTGTCCAGGGTGCGCGGCTCGCCCGACAGGCCAAAGTAAAGCGATCCCTCGGCCAGCGCCGCGGACCCCAGCAGGGCCGACAGCACTGCCGTCGTGCAAAGTGACATAAGTTTCTTCATTTTTTTCTCCCTGTTGTGAATGTCAGACCTGGCGCAGCCGCGGATCGAGATGATCCCGCAGGGCATCGCCGATAATGTTGATGGCCAGAACCGTCACCGCGAGGCAGGCCGAGGGCCACAGCACATAAAGCGGGTTCTGTCCCAGATAGCCGCGCGCGGTGCCGATCATTTGGCCCCAGGACGGTTCGGGCGGAACGATCCCCAGCCCCAGAAAGCTTAGCCCGCTTTCCAGCAGGATCGCCGCGGCCAGCGTCAGCGTGGCCTGCACCACCAGCGGCGACAGAATGTTGGGCAGGATCCCCGTTGCCACCACGCGCCAGTAGCCCGCGCCCATCGAATGCTCGGCCTCGATGAACTCCTGCCGTACGACCTGCAGGGTGGCCGCCTGCGCGACGCGGGCGAAATGCGGGATATAGAGAATGCCGATCACGATGATCAGGCTGGAGACCCCGCTTTTCCAGAAGCCCACCGCAAGCAGCGCCAACAGGATGGGCGGGAAAGACAGCATGACATCGACGCCGCGCATGATCGCCGTGCCCAGCCAGTGCGGCCCGTAGGCGGCAAAGATGCCGAGGGCTGTGCCTCCGGCCGCAGCAATCGCCGTGGCGCCGACCGCGACCAGCATCGTGGGCCGGATACCGATCAGCAACCGGCTGAGCAAATCGCGCCCGAATTCATCGGTGCCCAGAAGGTGCGCCGACGATGGCCCCTGCAGCACGGCCTGCGGGTCGATGGCAAAGGCATCCTGCGGCGCCAGCACCGGCCCCAGCAGCGCAACCAGCACGATCAGCGCCAGAACCGCCAGCCACAGCCGGATGGCCGGATGGCTGCGCGCCAGATCGCGCAGGGTGTGGACGATCCTTCTCATGGGGGGCGTCATTGGCGTCTCCGGCGGATGCGGGGGTCAAGCAGGCTGTAGATCAGCTCGACCGCCAGGTTGATCAGGATGAACGCGGCGGCGATGGTCAGGATGGCGCCCTGCACCATCGGGTAATCCCGATCGCCCACCGCCTTGACCAGCATCGTGGCCAGTCCGGGCCAGTTGAACAGCGCTTCGACCAGAACCGTGCCGCCAAGCAGGTTGCCCAGTTGCAGCCCCACGATGGTGACAATCGGGATCGCGGCGCTGCGCAGGACGTGTTGCCAGATGATCTGGGTTTCGCCCATGCCCTTGGCGCGCAGCGTCCGCACGAAATCGCGGCCAAGGATCTCCAGCATCGACGCCCGCGTCATCCGCGCGATTGAGGCGGCAAGCCCCAGACCAAGGGTCACGCCCGGCAGCACAAGCTTGCGGAAATGTTCCAGCGGGTTGCGCGACAGATCTGTGTAACCTGAGGCAGGAAGCCAGTTCAGCCCCTGCGCGAAAATCAGGATCAGGATCGCGCCAAGGATATAGACCGGCACCGAAATCCCGAGAGTCGTGGCCGAGGTCAGCAGGCTGTCGGCCCATGTTCCGCGCCGGAGCGCGGCTGCGATGCCGACCGGCAGGCCGATCAGCACCGCCACAAGGATTGCCGCAACCGCAAGCTCCAGCGTTCGCGGAAGGGTCTGGGCGATGTAGTCGGCAACAGGGTAGTCATTGGCCAGCGAGCGGCCGAAATCCCCCTGCACCACGCCCCACAGCCAGTCGAAATACTGCACTGCAATCGGCCGGTCGAGGCCCAGCTTCTCGCGCAGCGCGGCCACCGCCTCGGGGGCCGGGTTGCTCTCCTGACCCAGAAGGATCATCACCGGGTCGCCGGGCAGCAGGAACAGCATCGCAAAGACCAGTGATGCCACCGCAAGAAGCTGCAGCGATGCCGTCCCAAGACGGCGCAGAACGACCGACGTGACCGCAAGCAAAGGGCTCATTGCGATATCTCCTCTGGACGGACACTCTCGCCCGGAATGCGGGGCACAGCCGACAAGAGCGCGCGGGTATACGGGGCCTTCGGCGCGGCAAAGATCTCATCCGCCGGTCCGGCCTCGACGATGCGGCCCTTCTGCATGACGGCGATCCGATCGCTGACATGTTCGACCACCGAAAGGTCATGGCTGATGAACAGATAGGCCAGATCGTGTTCGGCCTGCAGATCGGCCAGAAGGTTCAGGACCTGCGCCTGCACCGACAGATCCAGCGCCGACACCGCCTCGTCACAGATCACCAGCTTCGGATTCAGTGCAAGGGCTCGCGCAATCACGATGCGCTGGCGCTGGCCGCCTGAAAATTCATGCGGATAGCGTGACAGCGCGCTGCGGGGCAGACCCACATGTTCCACCAGCCGCGCCACCCGGGCCTGACGACTGGTGGCATCGCCCTCGCCATGGATGATCAGCGGCGCGCTGACCAGTTCCTCGACCGTCTGCCGTGGATTGAGCGAGCCGAAAGGGTTCTGGAACACCATCGAAATCTCGCGCCGCAGCGGCCCCATCGCCTTGGGCGGCAGATGGGTGATGTCGCGGCCCGCAAACAGCATCTGCCCGCTGTCCGGCTGGGACAGGCGCAGGATCAGCCGCGAAAGCGTGGTCTTGCCGCAGCCGGATTCACCCACCAGCCCCAGAGTCTCGCGCGGCCAGAGCGACAGCGATACACCGTCAACCGCGCGCAAGGTGCGCGCACCGGCCATCAGCCCGCCGGGAATCCGGTAGCTTTTGCCCAGATCGCGCAGTTCCAGCAGCGGCGGACCGCTGCGGTCGGGCGGGGCGCGCAGCGCGATGGGGCGGGTGGTGCCCGCCGCCGCCGCGGCCACGGTCGTCAGCCCCTCGCCGGGTGCCTGGCGGCCCTTCGGCATCGCTCCGATCAAGCCGCGGGTATAGGGTTGCTGCGGCCGGGTGAACAGGTCGGCGGTCTTCGCCTCTTCCACCATCTGGCCCTGATACATCACCGCCACCCGGTCGGCCGTCTGGGCGATCACCCCAAGGTCATGGGTGATCAGCAAGATCGCCGCGCCGACCTCCCGGTTCAGGTCGCGCAGAAGGTCCAGAACCTGCCGCTGCACGGTCACATCCAGCGCGGTCGTCGGCTCGTCAGCGATGATGATGCGCGGGCTGCAGACGATCGCCATGGCAATCATGACCCGTTGGCACTGCCCGCCCGAGAGCTCATGCGGGTAGGCCCGCATCGCCCGCGCCGGATCGGGCAGCCGGACCTTCGCAAACAGGTCCAGCGCGCGCGCCCGGGCGGCACGACGGCCGATTGCCTCGTGCAGCAGGATCGCCTCGATCACCTGATCGCCGCAGCGATACAGGGGATCCAGCGAGGCCATCGGATCCTGAAAGATCATCGAGATTTCGGCGCCGCGGCGGCGCCGCAGCGCCTCGGGCGGCAGGCGCAGCAGATCGACGCCCTGGTCCAGCACGCGGCCCGCCGTCACCACCGCATTGGGGGGCAGTAGACCCATGACCGCCAGCGACATCAGTGTCTTGCCGCTGCCGGATTCCCCGACCAGCCCAAGGATTTCGCCCGGGGAGATTTCAAAGGACATGTCGGTGACCGCCGGGCGCAGCCCTTCGGCGGTGCGGAACGCAATGGACAGCCCCTCGACCTTCAGCATGACAGGTCCCCCTCGGGCAGGGGTGCGGCCTCGCCGAAGGCGCCCTCAAGGCCACAGATTTCCGCGGCGAAGGGCGCTGCCTCGGCCATGGCCGCGGCAAGTGCTGCATCGCCGGGCGGCGTTCCGCGCTGCCAGCCCCGGGCCACAAGGCCCAGAAGCGTGGCGGTCAGGAAGGCATCTCCCGCGCCAAGGGTATCCACCACCCGGGCCGGGGCCGGTTCCTGCGCAACTAGCCCCCCACCGCACGAGGCCAGCGCCCCTTCGGCCCCCATGGTGGCCAGCACGACGCCGATCCCTGCGGCATGGGCGCGGGCAATCACCGCCTCGGCCCGGTCGCGCCCGCCTTCGCCCACCGACAGGGCAGCCAGATCGACATGCGGCCCGATCCGCTCCAGCAGATCGCTGTCGCGCCAGGTCCAGGAACAATCGTACGACAGCAGGGGCGAGGCTGCCGAGATCGCCGCAAGCGACAGATCCAGATGAGAAAAACAGCTTGTATGCACTATGTCGGACCCGCCGAGATAGGTCAGCACCGCCGCATCCGGGACAAAGGGCGAAAGCCTCGCGACGCCGCCCTTGTTCGACCCGCAGAACACCCGGTTGCCGCCATCCAGACGCACAAGCGCGCGCCCGTTCTCGCCCGTGACCAGACGGCAGTGATCGGTGGCAATGCCAAGCCGGGCCAGCACCGCACGCACATGATCGCCCGCCGGATCGGTGCCGAAGGTGCCCAGATAGGCAGCCCGTGCGCCGCGCCGCGCGGCATATACCGCCGCGTTCAGTGCATTTCCGCCGGGATACATGCGCCCGCGGTCAAGGTAACAGTCGACGACGTTGTCGCCAAACCCAATCAGCCTGATGCCAGTTTCGGCCATGCCAGCCATCCTTGCGTCCCTGCGGTCACATCACATCGAAATGCGGGGCCCGCCCCGGCCGAGCCGGGACGGGAGGTTGCGGTCTCAGTAGTCGATCTTCCACATGTACCGGCGGACGGAGAGCGGGTGTTCGCGCAGCACCGACAGCGTGTGCGCGAACCAGTACCACGTCACCCCGATCACGAAGGGCGACAGCAGCGGCGACACCTGCGGATATTTGCCCGCATCGAAGCAGATCACCTTTTCCGTCACGCGGCGCGTGAAATCCAGGGCGCGCTGGTCGATGCGGCGGTTCTCGCCCGCATCCATAAGGTAGATATAGGCTTGATCAGGATCCGCGACTTCGAAGGGCCCGTGGCGGAATTCGCCGGTGTGGATATCAGACGCATCGATCCAGAGCATCTCGTTGAAGATGCAGATCGAATACTGGTAGTTCAGCGCCGAGAGAATTCCCGACGACATCACATAATAGATCTCTTCGTCCTTGTGGCGCCGTGCCAGCTCCATGCCGCGCTCCCGCTCGGCATCCTTGATCTGGTGCAGCTGGGCGGGCATCGTCTTCAGCCCGTCGATCAGCTCGCGGCCCTGCGGGGCGCCGATCCGCTTCAGGAAATGCGCCGCGAACAGATAGGCCAGCATGGTCTTGGGCATGCCCGGCAGCTCTTTGCTGTAGGGCAGCAGGTAATCGCAGGTCTTGGCAAGGCTGCTGTCCTCGCCCGAGGTCAGCGCCACGGTCACCGCACCGGCCGCCGCCGCCCACCGCGCCGCGGTCACGGTGTCTTCGGTCTCGCCGTTGTGCGAGGTGAGCAGGACGACGGCAGAACCGTCAACCGGCTTGGGGCGCCGGGTTTCGAATTCCGTTGAATTGATCCGTTCGATCCGCAGATCGCAGAACCGGTCAAGGATGTATTTCACCGGCTCGATATAGCTATTCGAACCGCCCGCGCCGACCAGATAGATCGACTTGATCTCGCGCCCGGCAAAGACCTTTTCGACAATCGCCTCGGCCTGCGGGTTTCCCACGTCAAAGGTGCGCTCGAGCACGCCCTTCAGATAGTCGCCCTCCAGATAGTTCGGGTTGGGGGCGGCCTTGATCTCGGCAAGGCTGGGGGTGTGGTTTTCCAGAGTCATCTGTCTTTCCCGTTGAATGGTTCAGGAAGCAGGGCCGAAGCCACCGCCGCCGGGGGTCTGGAGCGACAGAGCGTCACCCCGGTTGAGGACCACGTTGGTGATCGAAATATCGTGCTCGGTCTCGGCGCCGCCCGCCGGGCACAGTTTCAGATGCGCAACCTCGCCCGGGCCGCCGCCATAGACGCCCTCGGCAGGCGTGCGCAGCCCCTCGCACGAGGCATTGGCGCGGATGCCGTCGGTGATGGCGATGACCTCGCGGATGATGCCCATGCCGCCCGGCTGCGCGCCGGTGCCGCCCGATCCACTGGCCAGCGCATAGCGCCGCACCATCAGCGGATATTCGATCTCCAGCGCCTCGGTCGGCAGGTTCGAGGTGTTGGTGATATGGACCTGAATCCCGTTCATGCCGGGATGCGCCTGCGAGGCCCCAGCCCCGCCGCCCACCGTTTCAAGGTAGACAAAGTTGCCCTTCCGGGTCTTGTGCGGCCCGAAGAAGATCATCGTGGCGTTCATGTCCGCCGAAGAGGCGAAGACCTTCTCCGCGGGCAGCACCCCTGCAAAGGCCTGAAACACTGCGCGGACCACGCGCTGACAGCTGGTCGACCGGATGCCCACTGCCGCGGGAAAGGCCGGGCGCACCAGCGTGCCTTCCTCGGCGATGATGCGGACCGGGCGGGTCATGCCGTCATTCGGCGGCAGCGTCGGGTCCAGCAGTGCCTTGATGCAGTAGTAGACCGTGGCATCCAGCGCCGTGCGCGGGATGTTGACCGCCCCGCGCGCCTGCGGGGCCGTGCCGGAGAAATCGAAGGTCAGCGTATCGCCCGCCACCGTGACCGCCACCGCAATGCGGCAGGGTTCGTGGCCGACGCCGTCGCCGTCGATCCAGGCCTCGCCCGAGAACGTGCCGTCCGGCAGTTCGGCAATGCGCCTGCGCAGCCGTGCCTCGGAATAGGCGATCAGATCGCCCACCGCGCGATCGACCACCGCAAGACCGAAGGTCTGGCACAGCGCCTCCAGCTTGCGCCGGCCGATTTCGTTGGTGGCGATCTGCACCTTCAGGTCCAGCACCCGCTCCAGCGGGTCACGGCTGTTGGTGGCGACCAGCTGCACGATCTGATCGTCCAGCACCCCCTCGCGCACGATCTTCAGCACGGGGATCCGCAGCCCTTCCTGAAAGATCGAGGTCTGCGACGGATCGCAGGAGCCCGGCACCCCGCCGCCGACATCGGAATGGTGGCCAAGGTTCGCCGCAAAGAAGCCCAGCCGCCCCTCGATGAACACCGGGGTCAGGATAGAGATGTCCGGCGTGTGCGAACCGCCCGCCAGATAGGGGTCGTTGCAGATGAAGGCGTCACCCGGGTGGATCTGATCCAGCGGAAAGTTTTCCAGCACCGCCTGCACCCCGCCCTGCAACGAGCCGAGATGCACCGGAATATGGCTGGCCTGCACGATCAGGCGGCCCTGACCATCGAACAGGCCGACGGAACAGTCCTTGCGTTCCTTGATGTTGGTCGAGAAGGACGAGCGCACCAGCGACAGGCCCATCTCATCGGTGATCGACATGAACCTGTTGGAATAGACCTCCATCTCGATCACGTCGAAATCGCGGGCCGGTGCAGTGGCGGCGGGGGTGGGGGCGGGCATCAGCGCTGCTCCGTGGTGAGAATGATGTTGCCGTAGCCGTCCACGCGGCCGGTCTGGCCGGGCAGCACAAAGGCCGTCGAGGTGGGCTCTTCGATGATCGCGGGGCCGTGGAAGGCCACGCCGGTGGGCAGAAGGCTGCGCCGCCAGACCGGGATCTCCTGCCAGCCGCGCGCCGGATCGATATAGACGCGGCGGGTCTCGATCCGCGCGGCCTCCAGCGTGCCGCTGACCGGGGCCACCGGGGACAGGGCCTGCCCCGCCTGACCGACCGCCTGCACCCGCAGGTTCACAATCTCGATCGGCTGGCCTTCGGGGGCGTGGCCGTAGACGGTCCGATGCGCCTCGGCCAGGGCGGCGGCAAAGGCTTCGGGGGTGCTCAGCTGCCCTTCGACGCGGATTTCATGGTTCTGACCGGCATAGCGGGCCTCGGCCACGTGCAAAAGCGCGCGCGCGGCCTGCGGGATCTGCTCCTGCTCCAGCCAGTTGGCGGCCTCTGCCTCCAGCCGCTTCAGCGCGGCATGGATATGCGGCCAGCCTTCAGCGTCGATCCGCGCCAGCTGCGTCGAGACGAAATCCCGCGTCACATCGGACAGCAGCACCCCGCGGGCGCACATCGTGCCGGGGCTTTCGGGGATGATCACGGTGGTGATCCCGGTCTCTTCGGCCACCAGCGAGGAATGCAGCGGCCCCGCCCCCCCGAAGGACATCAGCGCAAAGGACTTCAGGTCATGGCCCTTGTCCATCGACACCGCACGGATCGCCCGCGCCATGTTGGCCACCGCGATGCGGATGATGCCCCAGGCCGTTTCCTCAAGCCCCCGTCCGATGGTGTCGGCCAGAGCGCCCACCACCCGGATTGCGGCGGCCTCGTGCACCGGCATCGTCCCGTCCAGCAGCGCCACCGGGTTCAGCCGGTGCAGCACGATATTCGCATCGGTGATCGTCGGCTCCACCCCGCCCCGGCCATAGGCCGCCGGACCGGGAACCGCCGCCGCGCTTTGCGGCCCGACCTTCAGCGCGCCCGCGTCGTCCAGCCATGCGATGGACCCGCCGCCCGCGCCGATTACGCTGACATCAACCATCGGACAGCGGATTGCATAGCCCGCAACATCGCGGTCCGAGGAATAGGCCGGGCGCCCGCCGCTGATCAGTGCCACATCGGTCGATGTGCCGCCGACGTCGTAGGTAATGACATCGGGATAGCCCGCCGCCGTGCCGACGATGGCCGAACCCACCACCCCCGCCGCCGGACCGGACAGACAGGTCCGCACCGGAAATGCGCGGGCGGTGTTGGTGGACATCAGCCCGCCGTTGGAATGGATCGTCCACGGATGGCTGCCCAGACCGGCGCTGCGTGCCCGCTCCATGAAGCGGTTCAGGTAGCTGTCCATCCGCGGCATCAGAAAAGCGTTCATCACCGTGGTCGAGAACCGCTCATATTCCCGGAACTCGGGCAGAACGTCGCTGGACAGGCTGATGAAAACGCCGGGCAGGGCCTGCGCCATCAGCTGTGCCGCGCGGCGCTCCTGCGCGGGGTTCCGGTAGCTGTGCAGAAAGCCGATGGCGACAGCCTCGACGCCCGCCGACCGGAAGGTTTCGGCCGCGGCCAGCACATCATCCTCGTTCAGGGGTTCGATCTCTTCGCCCTGCGGGCCAAGGCGTCCGCGCGCCTCCAGCCGGAGCGCGCGCCCGACCAGCGGATCGGGTTTGCGTACCGTCATGTCGAATAGATCGGGCCGGGTCTGGCGGCCGATGTCCAGAACATCGGCAAAGCCCGCGGTCGTCAGCAGCCCGGTTTTCCCGCCGCGCCGCTCGATCACCATGTTGGTGGCGACCGTTGTGCCATGGCCGAAATGCACCACATCGGCCGGCGAGAAGCCGCGCTCCGCGAGCCCGCCCAGACCGGTACCAATGGCCTCGGACGGGTCGTGCGGTGTGGAGGAGACCTTGAAATGGGTCATCGCGCCCGTTGTGTCGTCCAGCACGGTAAAATCAGTGAACGTGCCGCCCACATCGATTCCGACCCTTAGTTTTGCCATCGTCCTGGCCCTTTTCGTTCCGCCTGCCAGGAAGATGCCGAGGGGTTGCACATTTGTAAAATTCAATTAAACGCGGTAATCATTCCAAAATGGCATGGCAGAGATATGCGCAAACTGAAGCTTCGCCACATCGACACGCTGACCGCCTTCATGAAAACCGGCTCGGTGACCGAGGCCGCGCAGGTCATGCACACGACCCAGCCAAACGCCTCCAAATCCCTGAAACAGCTGGAGGATTTTGCGGGCATCCCGTTGTTCCAGCGGATTTCCGGACGGCTGCGCCCCACGCCGGAGGCGGAGATTCTATATGAACACGCCCGCCGCCTGATCGATGAGCTGAGCCGCTTCGAGACCCTGTCCTCGGACCTGACGCAGATGAAGACCGGGCAGGTCAACATCGGCACGCTCGCCGCGTTTTCGACCGCGGTTCTGCCCATGGCGATCGAAGCGTTCAGTCGCAGCTACCCCAATGTGGAGGTCCGCGTGGACCTGCTGGACGGCGACAAGATCCACAACTCGGTCAGCCGCAGCACCTATGACTTCGGGCTGGTGCACCACCCCGAACATGAGCCGGACCTGATGGCGCAGCCGCTGGCCAGTTCCGAGATGGTCTGCCTGATGGCGCCCGATCACCCGATGGCCGAATTTACCGTGGTCATGGCCGCCGATCTGCGCGGCAAGCCGCTGATCACCTATCCGCGCAGCCTGCCTTTTGGCTCGGCAATCTTTCAGACGCTATCGGATGCCGGAGTGCGGCCGTCGGGGATGTTCGTGTCCAACCAGAGCCAGATGATCCGGCGGCTTGTCGAACGCGGTCTTGGTCTTGCGCTGGTAGACCGCTTTTCGGTCTGGGACGCGCATGAGACGGACCGCATCGCCGTGCGTACCTTTGAGCCGACGATCCCGGTGTCCATCGGGATGATTTTGCCCAAGCGGCGCCCGCTGTCGATTGTGGCGCACCACTTCATCGCCACACTGCGGCGAACACTGGAAATGCCGCCCGGGCCGCCCAGCTCTGAGGGAGCAAAGCCGCAGCCCTGACGCGGCCGCTGCGCCTTAGGTACTGATTTTGTCAGCCCTGCCTCCAGCAGATGCCTGCAAGCGCGTCTTCGGCTGATCCTGCCTCGCTGTTCTTGAGGCGCGGTTCCAGCCAGTCTGACACGATCCACGAGGGGAGGATGCCGTAAAAGAGGCTGCCGACCCGGTCAGCTCGCGCGGGGATCGTGGCCTTTATTCCAGGCGCAGGCCGTTCGCATCGAAGCGGTGGACGGCCTCTGGATCGATGCCCAACGCGATCTGCTGCCCGCGCGCCAGCGACAGGTCGCTTGGCAGTTTGGCGATCACCCGCTTGCCGTCGGCGGTTTCCAGATGAACCAGCGTCACCTCGCCAAGCTGTTCCACCAGAATGGCCGTGCCCTGCAGCACCGCCGGATGCTGCGCATCGGGCAGCACAAGGTGTTCGGGGCGCAGACCCAGATGCAGCGGCCCGGCGGGTGCGATGACCGGGCGGCCGTGGACGATATCCCCCGCCAGAATGTTCATCGCAGGAGAGCCGATGAACTGCGCCACGAACAGATTGGCCGGGCGGTGATACAGATCCATCGGCGTGCCAACCTGCTCGATCCGGCCCGCGTTCATCACCACGATCCGGTCGGCCAGCGTCATCGCCTCCACCTGATCATGGGTGACATAGATCATCGTGGCCTGCGGCAGCCGTTCATGCAGGCCCGCAATCTCGACCCGGGTGGCCACGCGCAGGGCGGCATCAAGGTTCGACAGCGGTTCGTCGAACAGAAAGATCCGCGGCTCACGCGTGATGGCGCGGCCGATGGCGACGCGCTGGCGCTGCCCGCCTGACAGCGCCTTGGGCAACCGTTCCAGATATGGCTCCAGCTGCAGCATCTGCGCGGCCTTGTCCACGCGGCGCGCGATTTCATCCTTAGGCAGGCCCGCCATCTTCAGCCCGAAGGCCATGTTCTTGCGCACCGTCATATGCGGGTAAAGCGCGTAGCTCTGGAACACCATGGCGATGCCGCGTTTCGCGGCGGGCACCTGATTGACCAGCGCGCCCTCCATCTCCATCCGGCCGCCGCTGATCTCCTCCAGCCCGGCGATCATGCGCAGCAGCGTGGACTTGCCGCAGCCCGAAGGGCCGACGAAGACGACCAGCTCGCCTCTGTCGACTTCAAGGTTGATTCCTTTCAGCACCTCCAGATTGCCAAAGGACTTTCGGATATCGGACAGGACAAGCTTGGCCATTGGAGTTCCCTAAAGGTTCTGATTATTGGTTCGGATGCGGGTATCCGAAGGCGCCCGGCCATTCGCAGGCCCGCGCCGCCGAGGCAGCGGCAAAGGGCAGCGCGGCCAGCGGATCGGTGCCGCGGATGGTGGCGGACAGCCAGCCCGCAATGAAGGCATCGCCCGCCCCCATGGTATCCACCACCCGCGCCGGAACGATGCCCTGCCGCACCACCTGTACGCCGCCGCTGAACAGCGCGCCGCGCTCGCCCTGCGTGATGCAGACCTGCGGCGTGCCGAAGCCATGGACCTGCGCGATCAGCGCCCGCGCCGCGTCTTCGTCCAGGTCCGAGCCGGAGAGAAAGGCTGTGGTCACATGCGGGCAGACGGCGGCAAGATAGCCCTCGTCCCGGCCGGTGGAAAAGTCGAAGGACAGCGCCCGCGCGGTGGCGGCGATCCGCGGCAGCTCATGCTCCAGATAACTGAAGCACGAGGAATGCACATGGCCAAGCCGTGCGATCCGCGCCAGATCGTCTTCATCCAGCCGCAGGGTCAGCCGCTTGCGCAGCCCGCCCTTGTTCGACCCGACAAAGATCCGATCGCCGTCCTGCAGCGTGACCCTGGCCTTGCCGGTTTCGCCTTTGGCCACGCGCAGCCCGGCATCCGACAGCCCTTCGGCCAGGATAGAGGCATGGACATGCGCGCCTTCGGCATCTTCGCCGATAATGCCGATATAGGCCGTCTCTGCCAGACCGAAGCGGCGGGCCAGAACGGCGACATTCAGCGCATTGCCGCCGGGGTAGAAGACCCCCTGATCAAGATAATGGTCCACGACATTGTCTCCGATCCCGACAAGGCCCAGTTCCGTGGTGCTCATTCCCGTCTCCGCTGTAGATCAGCCCTTCACCGCGCCTGCGGCAAAGCCTGACATGAAGTATCGTTGTGCAATGATGAACAGGATCACGATCGGCGCGGCAGCGATAACCAGACCGGCGACCAGAACGCCCCAGTCTGTCATCAGCGCATCGCGGAAGTTCATCAACCCGGCGGGGATGGTCTTCAGTCGGTCGCTGTCGATGAAGATGATGGCAAACAGGAACTCGTTCCATGCGTGATAGGCCGTCAGCACCGAGGCGGTCAGCAGGATTGACCGGCTCATCGGCAGATAGACATGCCAGAGGGTCTGGAACGACGAACAGCCGTCGATATGCGCGCTGTCGTCCAGATCACGCGGCACGGTCAGAAACACGGCGCGGATCAGCAGAATGGTGATCGGCAGGCGATAGGCAGTGTAGGTCAGGATCAGCGCCCAATGTGTGTCATGCAGGTGCAGCGTCTGCATCATCTTGTAGAGCGGCACGAGCGCAACCTGCGGCGCCACCAGCATGCCTCCGATGCAGGCCATCAACACCAGCCCGGCCGCGCGCCCGGCGCCGCCCGCCTCGGCCCGCGTCATGCCGAAGGCCGCCAGCGCCGACAGCGCAAGGGTCAGCAGGATGGTCACCCCGGTGACGATGACCGAGTTGAGGAAATAGGCTGAAATGCCCCCCTGCCACGCCTTCACATAGTTTTCGGCCACCCAGACCGTGGGCAGCGTCCACGACGCCTGAAATATCTGCTGCGTGGTCTTGAAGGAATTGGTGATCATCCAGAACAGCGGATAGATCACGATGACCGCATGCAGCAGCAGAACGGCAATCACGATCAGGCGGCCGGGATGGCGGGCGAGTGAGGTCATCTTATTTGGCCTTTCCGAAAACGCGCAGCTGCAGCAGCGAGACCAGCATGGTTGCCACGAAGATCAGCGCGGCAATCGCGGCGGCATAGCCCATCTCGTCGCGGAAGAAGGCAGAGCGGTACATGTAGGTTGCCAGCGTGGCAGAGGAATCGCCCGGCCCACCGCCCGTCATGATGTAGGGTTCGGAAAAAACGGTGATCGAGCCGGTGACGGTGACCACGGTGGCCACGATCAGCATTTCGCGCACCTGCGGCACGGTGATGTGGAAGAACTGCGCCACCGCCCCGGCACCGTCCAGCTCGGCCGCCTCATACAGATCGCGCGGGATGGCCTGAATGGCGACGATGAACAGCATCATCACATAGCCCACGCTCTGCCATTGCGAGACGGCGATGACGGCATAGATCGCGGTTGCGCTTTCTCCCAGCCAGGCCCGGCCCCAGTGGCCAAGGCCCACGGACTGCAGTGCAAGATTCAGGATGCCGCTGAACGGGTCATAGAAGAAGGTGAAGATGAAGGCGATGACGGTGATGGACATTACCACCGGCACAAAGAACAGCGTGCGGAAGAATTTCGCCCAGAACCCCAGAAACGCCTGGCTGAGCATGGCGGCCAGCACAAGGCCAAGCCCCACCTGAAACAGCACCGACAGCAGGGCATAAAGCCCGACATTCACGAAGGCGGTCAGGATCACCGGATCGGTGAACAGCCGCTGATAGTTCGACAGCCCGGCCGGCTGCATCACCGGATCAAAGGCCGAGAAGCTGTAGAAGCTGAACCAGATGTTCGCGACCAGCGGGTAGAACACGAAAACAGACGTCACGATCAGAAACGGCGCTGTGTAAAGCAGAAGGTGAGTTATCCTCGCGGGCATCGCACTGTCCTTGAAGGTCTTCGGGGGATCGGGAACGGGGGCAGCCAGTCGGCCGCCACCCATGGAGGCTGTCCCCCGGCGGGGAGCACGCCGGGGGATCATCCGCAAGGGGTTACAGCCCTTCGCGCACCCGCTTTGCCGCCGCCTGCACGTCTGCCATCACCTCGGCCGGCGTCTTCTGGCCGTCCAGCAGAAGTTGCACGCCCTTCATGTAGGCGTCGGCCACGGTCGCATCCAGCGCTGTGTCGAGCCAGATGTAGGGGTCGCCGGCGTTCATGATCTGGTCAAAGGCAACGATCTGCTGCGGCGTGGCCGACTGGTCGGTGATCGCACCCTTGATCGGGCTGATGATCCCGGTTTCCGAGGTCAGCCGCGCGCCCATCTCCGGCGATAGCAGGAACTGCAGGAACTTCACCGCCTCTGCCTTGTGGGGCGAGCCTTCGGCAATCATCCAGCCCTGCGGCGCACCCTGCAGGGTATCGGCCTGGCCCTCGCCGCCTTCAACCGGCGGGAAGATGAAGAAGCCATAGTCGAAGGCGGCCTCTTTCAGATAGCCCATCTCGGCATATTGCAGGTAGGACATCGCCCCGCGGCCCGCGACAAAGCTGTTGCGCTCGGTCTCGTGGTCGATCCCGTTGGGCGAGGGGTTCATGCAGGTCGAAAGTTCCTGGAACTTCTCCAGCGCGGTCACATAGCCGGGGTGGGAAAATTCGCCGGTGGTGCGGTCATAATCGGCGGCCAGCACTTCGGACGGAACGATCCGTTCGTTGAACGTGCCGATGTAGTGGCTGATCGCCCAGGGCGCCTTGGACCCGAACAGCAGCGGCAGCTGCCCGGCCTCTTTCAGCTTGGCGCAGACGGCCATCAGCTCGCCGAAGGTCTTCGGCTCTTCGGTGATCCCGGCCTGCGCCCAGATTTCCTTGTTGTAGAAGACGGCCTTGCCGTCCATCTGCCACGGCAGGCCATAGACCTTGCCGTCCATGGTGAAGGGTTCAACCTGAGCGGCGATGATGTTGGCGGCCCAGTCCGGGTTCGCCTCCAGCTCCGGGGTCAGGTCCATCGACCGTCCGGCGCGGGCGATGTTGAAGGCCCATTCGCCCGACCACGAAAAGAATATGTCAGGCTGGTTGGACGAGCCGAGGACGACGCGGATCTTGTCCTTGTAGGAATCGTTCAGCACCTGATCGGTGACGATGGTGATGCCAGGGTTCGCCGCTTCGAAATCGGCAATGACGCTGTCGATATAGGGTTTGAACGGCGCGTTGGGCCAACGGTGGAACAGCTTCAGCTCAACATCGGCCAGCACGGGCCCGGCGCTCAGCAAGGCAAGGGTAAGGGCCGAAACGGTGCGTATGATTGTTTTCATTATTTCTCCTCCTGTTGGGTGGCCGGAGGGGTTTGCCCCCTCCGGCGGGGCAAACTCAGTAGTCCATCTTCCACATGTAGCGGCGGACCGAAAGCGGGTGACCCTTGGCATCGGCCAGCTTGTCGGCATAGGCGCGCAGCACCGACGAGAAGACGAGGGGCTGCAGATACTCGGCCACCGAGGCGGGCAGGCCGGTAACGCCCAGATCCTGTGCGTCCAGCACCGTCATGCGCTGCGAGTATTTGCGGGCAAAGGCCAGCGCCCGCTCATCCACCCCGCGTGAGGCGCCGACGCCGATCAGCTGCACGAAGGGCAGATCGAAATCGGTGACTTCGAACGGGCCGTGGAAATATTCCCCGGCGTGTATGCAGGCAGAATGGATCCACTGCATCTCTTGATAGATGCAGATGGCATAGGAATAGGCCGGGCCATAGTTCGCGCCCGAGGCCATGGTGTAGATCACCGGCTCACGCTTGTGCGCTTCGGCATAGGTGGCAATGGCCTTCTGCTGGCCGGCAATGGCCGCATCGACGATGCCGCCGATCTTGGCCAGACCGGCATCGACATCGGCGGCCAGTGTGTTGCCTTCGCGCGCGGCAAGGATGCCGAAGACCAGCCGCGCCAGAACGGCGGGCGAATGCTCGGCGCTCATCGACATGGGCGCATGGACATAGTTCACGGTGAATTCCGAGGCGACATCCAGCGGGCTACCCGGCACATGCGTCAGCGAAATGGTCAGTGCGCCTGCGGCGCGGGCGATCTCGGCGGCCTCAACCGTTTCCGGCGTGGTCCCGGAATGCGAGCACAGGATGACGACCGAAGACTGCCCCAGCCGTTTCGGCGCACGGGCCTTGAACTCGGCCGCGTTCAGCGCCTGGCCCGAGATCGTGGCCGACTCCCGCTCCACCGCATATTGGTTCGGCAGCATCAACGCATAGGAACCGCCACAGGCCACGAAGAACAGATCCGTCACGCTGTCACGCGCCTTTACGGCCTTCAGGGCATTCTGGATCTGGGTGTTGATGGTCTCGGGCTGCATCTCATCTCCGATATGATGTTATATAACGTCATATACAGGTTCTCAGCGATGCCTGAGTCTGTCAACATGATTTTTCTCATGTTTTTCAACGCGATTGCATTTTATGATAAGAGATGCGAGACTTTGGTGACCTCCTTCGACGCCTGACGAAAGGCCCCTTGCATGACTGACCAGATCCAGACGTCCAAGGTGGCAGAGCCTGCCGAAAACCTGTCGCGCGTGGATGCCGTGCCGCTGTACAGCCAGCTGAAACAGCGGCTTCTGGCCGAGATCGGCGACGGCACCTATGTCGAGGGCGGGCTTTTGCCGACAGAAACACAGCTGTGCGAAATCTACGGGGTCAGCCGCATCACCGTGCGTCGCGCGATCAGCGAATTGCAAGACGAAGGCGTGCTGGAAAAACGGGCTGGAAAGGGCACCTTCGTCTCGGTCCAGCGCATCGTGACCAGTCTGGTCAAGCTGAACGGTTTTACCGAAACCTATTCCGCGATCCGGGCCGATCCGCACAATCAGCTGCTGTCCTGCGAGACGCTGCCCGCAGACAAGGCCACCGCCGCCGCGCTGCAGCTTGCGCCGATGACGCCGGTGCTGCTGGTGCGGCGTCTGATCCGCACCCGCAAGGGGCCGCTGTCGGTGGATCAGTCCTATTTCGAACTAGCACGGTTTCCCGGGCTGGCCGAGGAGCTGCACGACGACGTGTCGCTTTATGGTCTGCTGCGGCAGAAATACGGGGTGGAGCTGGTGCACTCCCGCCGCCACATCAACGTGCGGCTGGCGGGCCAGTCGGACCGGCAAATCCTGGGCTGCAAACTGGGCGAGCCGCTCTTCGATATGGAAAAGATCGTCTATGATGCCGCGATGTTGCCGCTGCAGCGGTCGCTTCTGGTCACGCCGACGAACCGGATCACCTATACGATTGACGTCTGACAGCCTGCATCCTCCTGACCGGCAATAACCTTCTGAGCCTTGATGATGGGACAGTCTCCCGACTGCATCGCTGTGCCGAGTTGGGTCTGCGAAGATCCCAAAAGGAGAACTGTCATGCCAGAGATCACCACGGTCGGGCTCGACCTGGCGAAGCATGTGGTTTCGGCCCATGGTGCTGATGCCTCCGGTCACACGGTTCTGCGCAAGAAGCTGTGCCAGACCGGGCGGCACCGGGGTTTCATCACATTGAACGTGTTGGAGATCTGGCTGGGATTCTGGCTCTGGGTGGGCCAGATATGACAAGGCCCCCGCGAATGCAGGGGCGTAAGCCGGGTAATATGGTTGCGGGGGCAGGATTTGAACCTGCGGCCTTCAGGTTATGAGCCTGACGAGCTACCGGGCTGCTCCACCCCGCGACGGTTTATTTTTTGATTGTTTAGTGAGATTTGATGCTTCTTTCTAGGTTTGGCGGTGACCTACTCTCCCACGTCTTAAGACGCAGTACCATTGGCGCGACGGCACTTAACGGCCGAGTTCGGGAAGGGATCGGGTGTTTTGCTCGTGCTATGACCACCAAACCGAGGAAGTAACCATTTGAGAGTTACATGTATGTTGTCCAAGTTTTATGTGCATTTGATCTGTCGCAGTCTTGCTTCTACTGGATCAAATCAAGCCTATCGGGCAATTAGTACCAGTCAACTGAATGCATTACTGCACTTACACCTCCGGCCTATCGACGTGGTGGTCTTCCACGGCCCTCAAGGGAGACCTTGTTTTGAAGGGGGCTTCCCGCTTAGATGCCTTCAGCGGTTATCCTGTCCGTTCATAGCTACCCAGCACTGCCGTTGGCACGACAACTGGTCCACCAGTGGAACGTTCACCCCGGTCCTCTCGTACTAGGGGCAACTCTTCTCAAGTCTCCTACACCCACGGCAGATAGGGACCGAACTGTCTCACGACGTTCTAAACCCAGCTCACGTACCTCTTTAAATGGCGAACAGCCATACCCTTGGGACCTGCTCCAGCCCCAGGATGAGATGAGCCGACATCGAGGTGCCAAACGATGCCGTCGATATGGACTCTTGGGCATCATCAGCCTGTTATCCCCAGCGTACCTTTTATCCGTTGAGCGATGGCCCTCCCACTTGGGACCACCGGATCACTATGGCCGACTTTCGTCTCTGCTCGACTTGTCAGTCTTGCAGTCAGGCTGGCTTCTGCCATTGCACTCAACGAGCGATTTCCGACCGCTCTGAGCCAACCTTCGCGCGCCTCCGTTACTCTTTGGGAGGCGACCGCCCCAGTCAAACTACCCACCACGCAGGGTCCCGGATCCGGATAACGGGCCGCGGTTAGACATCAAGAGTGCGAAGGGTGGTATCTCAAGGGAGGCTCCACGGGAACTGGCGTCCCCGGTTCAAAGCCTACCACCTATCCTGCACATCACAATCCTGATGCCAGTGCGAAGCTAGAGTAAAGGTGCATGGGGTCTTTCCGTCTAACCGCGGGTAGTGTGCATCTTGACACACAGTTCAATTTCGCTGAGTCCACATTTGAGACAGCGGGGAGATCGTTACGCCATTCGTGCAGGTCGGAACTTACCCGACAAGGAATTTCGCTACCTTAGGACCGTTATAGTTACGGCCGCCGTTTACTGGGGCTTCAATTCAGAGCTTGCACCCCTCCTTTTAACCTTCCAGCACCGGGCAGGCGTCAGACCCTATACGTCGCCTTACGGCTTCGCAGAGCCCTGTGTTTTAAGTAAACAGTCGCCACCCCCTAGTTTGTGCCCCCCGCCCATAGTTGCCTACAGACTGGGCCTCCTTCTCGCGAACTTACGGAGGCATTTTGCCGAGTTCCTTAAATGTGGTTCTCTCAAGCGCCTTGGTATACTCTACCAGTCCACCTGTGTCGGTTTAGGGTACGGTCTTGTGGAGGGCTATTTCCAGGAACCCCTAAGCAGCCCGATCCAATCCGATAAGGACGAACTACACTCGGGATCCGTCACCATCTCCTGGCCCAGGAATATTAACCTGGTTCCCATCGACTACGCCTTTCGGCCTCGCCTTAGGGGCCGGCTTACCCTGCTCAGATTAGCTTTAAGCAGGAACCCTTGGACTTTCGGCGACAGGGTCTCTCACCCTGTTTGTCGCTACTCATGTCAACATTCTCACTTCTGATCTCTCCACCGGATGCCTCACAGGCCGGCTTCACAGTCAGAACATTGCCTCCGTTACTTCCGAGGAAGCAAGAGACAGCGTTCTATATCACAGAACGCTCCGCTACCACGTGCATTGCGGTACACATCCAAAGCTTCGGCTCGTGGCTTGAGCCCCGTTACATCTTCGCCGCAGGACAGCTTATCTAGACCAGTGAGCTGTTACGCTATCTTTAAAGGATGGCTGCTTCTAAGCCAACCTCCTGGTTGTTTTGGTCGTCCCACATGCTTTCCCACTTAGCCACGAATTGGGGGCCTTAGCTGTTGGTCAGGGTTGTTTCCCTCTTCACGACGGACGTTAGCACCCGCCGTGTGTCTCCCGGATAGTACTCTTGGGTATTCGGAGTTTGGTTAGACTCAGTAAGGCTGTGGGCCCCCATCATCCATCCAGTGCTCTACCCCCCAAGGTATTCGTCCGAGGCGCTACCTAAATAGCTTTCGCGGAGAACCAGCTATCTCCAAGTTTGATTGGCCTTTCACCCCTAGGCACAAGTCATCCCGACCTTTTTCAACAGGTGTGGGTTCGGACCTCCAGTTGGTGTTACCCAACCTTCATCCTGCTCATGGCTAGATCACTCGGTTTCGGGTCTGATCCGTCGAACTCATGCGCCCTTTTAAGACTCGCTTTCGCTGCGCCTACACCTAACGGCTTAAGCTTGCTCGACAGACCAAGTCGTTGACCCATTATACAAAAGGTACGCCGTCAGGGCTCAAGGCCCCTCCGACTGCTTGTAGGCGTCCGGTTTCAGGAACTGTTTCACTCCCCTCGTCGGGGTGCTTTTCACCTTTCCCTCACGGTACTGGTTCGCTATCGGTCAGTAAGGAGTACTTAGCCTTCGAGGGTGGTCCCCCGATCTTCAGACAGGATTTCACGTGTCCCGCCCTACTTAATACGTCCTATTGAGCTTCCTATACGGGGCTGTCACCCGCTTTGGCTGTGCTTTCCAACACATTCTAGTCACTCTCAAGGCTCGGCTGGTCCGCGTTCGCTCGCCACTACTAGCGGAGTCTCTATTGATTTCCTTTCCTCCGGGTACTTAGATGTTTCAGTTCCCCGGGTTTGCTCTTAAACCCCTATGTATTCAGGGTAAAAGTACCTGATGTATCCTACTGATGACTGCGCAGCCTTACGGCAAAGCAACAACAATAGAATGTCAGGTGGGTTTCCCCATTCAGAGATCCATGGATCAAAGCTTGTTCTCAGCTCCCCATGGCTTATCGCAGAGTACCACGTCCTTCATCGCCTCTTACTGCCAAGGCATCCACCAAACGCCCTTCTCGCGCTTGATTTGATCCAGAAAGAGCAAGACAGACGTCCTCTTCCTTTGGCCGACTCT
>JAXHOJ010000043.1:65000-144613 GCA_034519525.1 Gemmobacter sp.
ATGCTGCATCTGGCCAAGAAGGCCTTCTATCCGGCACCGCCGCCCTTCCCGCTCCTGCATGTCGATACCACCTGGAAATTCCGGGCGATGTACGATCTGCGCGACAAGGCGGCGCAGGATGCCGGCATGGATCTGCTGGTGCATCACAATCCCGAAGCGATGGAACAGGGCATCAACCCCTTCGACCATGGCAGCCTGCATACCGACATGTGGAAGACCGAAGGTCTGAAACAGGCGCTGACCAAATACAATTTCGACGTGGCCTTCGGCGGCGCGCGGCGGGATGAAGAGAAATCCCGCGCGAAAGAGCGGGTGTTCTCCTTCCGCTCGGCCAATCACCGCTGGGATCCCAAGAACCAGCGCCCCGAACTGTGGAAGCTCTACAATACCCGCAAGGCCAAGGGCGAAAGCATCCGGGTCTTCCCGATCTCCAACTGGACCGAGCTGGACATCTGGCAATATATCCATCTGGAAGGCATCGAGATCGTGCCGCTGTATTTCAGCGAAAAGCGCCCGGTGGTCGAACGCAATGGTCTGCTGATCATGGTCGATGACGAACGGATGCCGCTGCGCGACGGTGAAGTGGCCGAGATGAAATCCATCCGCTTCCGCACGCTCGGCTGCTATCCGCTGACCGGCGCCGTGGAATCCGATGCGAAGACCCTGCCGGAAGTCATTCAGGAAATGCTGCTGACCACCACCTCGGAACGTCAGGGCCGCGCCATCGACCACGAGCAGGCCGCCTCGATGGAGAAGAAGAAGCAAGAGGGGTATTTCTGAGATGTCCGTCACCGAAAAAGACCCCGTCTACGTCACCGACGCGCTGATCGCCGAGGATATCGACGCCTATCTGCTGAAGCACCAGCACAAGACCATGCTGCGCTTCATCACCTGCGGCTCGGTGGATGATGGCAAATCGACGCTGATCGGCCGCCTGCTCTATGACACCAAGATGATCTTCGAGGATCAGCTGGCGAGCCTCGAGCATGACAGCAAATCGGTCGGCACCCAGGGCGGCGACATCGACTTTGCGCTGCTGGTCGATGGTCTGGCCGCCGAACGCGAACAGGGCATCACCATCGACGTGGCCTATCGCTTCTTCGCCACCGAAAAGCGCAAGTTCATCGTGGCCGATACCCCCGGGCATGAACAATATACCCGCAACATGGTCACCGGCGCCTCGACCGCCGATCTGGCCGTGATCCTGATTGATGCGCGCCAGGGCGTGCTGACCCAGACCCGGCGCCACAGCTATCTGGTGCAGCTCTTGGGCATCAAGAATGTCGTGCTGGCCATCAACAAGATGGATCTGGTCGGCTATTCGCAGGAACGCTTCTACGAAATCGTGAAGGAATATTCACATTTCGCGCAGCAGATTGGCATGACCTCTTTCCTGCCGATCCCGATCTCGGGGCTGAAGGGCGAGAATATCGCCATGAAAAGCACCCAGATGCCGTGGTATCGGGGGCCGACCCTGCTGCAGCATCTGGAAGAGGCGCCGGTCAATGATGCGCGGATGCTGGATCAGCCCTTCCGCATGGCCGTGCAATGGGTGAACCGCCCCAACCTCGATTTCCGCGGCTTTGCCGGGCAGATCGGCGCGGGCGTGGTGAAACCGGGCGATGCCATCCGGGTGCTGCCCTCGGGCAAGACCACCACGGTGAAATCCATCGTGACGCGCGACGGCGATCTGGATCAGGCGATTGCCGGGCAATCCATCACCCTGACCTTCGCCGACGAGATCGACTGTTCGCGCGGTGACATCATCGTGCAATCCGATGCGCCTTGCGAAGTGGCCGACCAGTTCGAGGCCACCCTCGTCTGGATGGACGAACATGCGATGCTGCCGGGCCGCCCCTATCTGCTGAAGATCGGCACCCAGATGGTGACGGCAACGGTGACCGAGCCGAAATACGAGGTCAACGTCAACACGCTGGAACATCTGGCCTCCAAGACGCTGGGCCTGAATGCGATCGGTGTCTGCAATATCTCCACCGACCGGGCGATCCCGTTCGAGGCCTATGCGCAGAACCCCGATCTGGGCGGGTTCATCCTGATCGACCGGATGACCAATGCCACGGTCGCGGCCGGCATGATCCACTTTGCCCTGCGCCGCAGCCAGAATATCCACTGGCAGGCGGTGGATGTGAACCGCGAAGCCCATGCGAGCCTGAAGACCCAGAAACCCGCCGTGGTCTGGTTCACCGGCCTGTCGGGGTCTGGCAAATCGACCATCGCCAATCTGGTGGAAAAGAAGCTGCATGCGCTTGGCAAGCATACCTTCCTGCTGGATGGCGACAATGTGCGCCACGGGCTGAACCGCGATCTGGGCTTCACCGATGCCGACCGGGTGGAAAACATCCGCCGCGTGGGCGAGGTGGCCAGGCTGATGACCGATGCGGGCCTGATCGTGCTGACCGCCTTCATCTCGCCCTTCCGGTCGGAACGGCGGATGGTGCGCGATCTGATGGCCGAGGGCGAGTTCATGGAAGTCTATGTGAACACGCCGCTGGACGTGGCCGAAAGCCGCGATGTGAAGGGTCTCTATAAGAAGGCCCGCGCAGGCCAGCTGAAGAACTTCACCGGGATCGACAGCCCCTATGAGGCGCCGGAACTGGCCGAGATCACGGTGAATACCGTGGAGCTGACGGCCGAGGATGCCGCCGAACAGATCGTGCAGGCGATCCTGCTGCGCTGATTGCAGCGGGCCGGGCCTGCGGGCCCGGCCCCTGTCTGCCAGAGGCACGCCGCCAGCTGCCATCCATCACAGGGGCAGATATATTGCCGAATGAATGTTTACCTCCCCCCGGGGGGGCTGTATCAGGCGCCAGTGCTCACCAGCGTCAGAGGTACCACTTGCGTCAGGTTCACTTCATCGGCGGCTGCAATGCCGAACATGTCACGGCAAACCTGCCCGATGTGACGCGGATCACCAGCACCTACCGGATTCCCACCGCCTGCATGGGCGAAACGCCCTTCACGGTGGATTACCTGCTGCAGACCGGCAATGACCCCGAACTGCCCAAACGGCTCGCCTTCGAGACGCAGCGCAAATACATCACCGCGCTGCGCGAGACCCGGCATGATGTGATCGTCATTGATTTCTGGCGCGATGCCTATGTGCCGATCCTGGAACAGCCGGGCGGCTATCTGTCGGTCGGCTGGGAAATCACCAATGATGCCGAGCTGGTCAGCATGATCGAAGACAGCGGCGCCCGCCAGCACAGCCCCGGGGATGCCGCCTATCAGGCCGCCTTCACCGCGGGCCTCGATCTGCTGCAATCCCTGCTGGACCAGCATCAGCCGCAGGCAAAGATCCTGCTGCTGGATTGCCCGCCGGTGCAGAATTCGATGCGGAACGGTGAATTGCAGCCGCTGGGCGCCGGATTTGCCGCCAGCACCTGGGCCGATCATTACCGCACCGGCTATCGCCGCGCGTTCGAGGCCTATCGCCTGCGCTTTCCCAAGGCGCTGACCTACCGCTTTCCCGAACCGGCCTATAGCGCGCCGGATGCGCCCTGGGGCGAGGCCGCGCTGCATTATGCCCCGCATTTCTATGCCGAGGCCGGCACGCATTGCGGCGTGATGCTGGATCAGGCCTGACAGACAGGCGCAGCCCCCCGGCCCCGGCCCGCCTGTCAGGCGGCGGGGCGACAAAGGCCCAGGGCCTTGACGCAGAAAGGGGCAAGGCATCCGCCGGTTGCCTGCCCGAGATGCAAGCTTCATAAACCGGCCCGCTTGCTGTAGGATGCACCTTGCAAGACTGCCGCATCCGCCTGCAGCCGGTGCATGGTGATGTGACGTGACAGGGCCGGGCTGTTTCCGGTTGCCCCACCGCCTTCCCCGCCCCGTTCCAGGACCGGGCAGGATGGCCTGTGACAGATCGACCGTTCGGCGCGTTCCGCCATCCCCGTTGACGTCTCAGCCCTTCCCGCAACGGCCGCTGACCGGCCCTTCCTGAAGACATCTGCCATGATCCTGTCGCTCTCGCGCCGCTTCATCTTCATCCATATCCACAAATGCGCGGGCGAAAGCATCGAGGCCGCCTGTGCGCCCGCGCTGACGCGCAATGACATCCTGATCGGCGCCGGATCGACGCCCGAGGAAAGCTGGATCACCGACATGTTTCTGGAGCGGGTGACCGGCTTTGGCAAACACAGCAGCGCAGCGGCGGTGCAGGCCCGGATGGGTGATTTCTACGACTGGTTCATCAAATTCGCCGTGGTGCGGCGGCCGGACCGGCGGGTCTATTCGCTTTATACCTATTGCATCGACCAGGCCTGCCAGTCGCCCGGATTTCAGGCCTATATGGGGATGGATGGGACCGCCCTGCAGGCCATGCCCTGGCTGGATCTGCTGCGCGCCTTCTGGGCCAGACAGGGCCAGACGATCGCGGGCGGCGCCAGCGTGCTGCAGCCCGGCGGGATCGGCCCCGAGGTGGGATTTCTGGAAAGCGAAGAGGTGTTCACCTATAATGCCGTGCGCGCCTGCCTGATGACCGACAGTTTCGAGGCCTTCATCCGCCATCCGCTGACCGCGCTGGACCCCGGCTTTGCCCCGCAATGGCAGATGGTGGCCGATGCCGAAGGGCGACTGCTGATCGATCACGTGCTGAAGCTGGAAACCCTGGCCGAAGACTGGAAACCGCTGGCCGCAAGGCTGGGCCTGCCTGCGGATCTGCCGCGCCACAATGCCTCGCGCAGCGCGGGCCTGCCGCAGATGACGCCTGCCGCCTCGGCGCTGCTGGAACAGCATTTCGCGCGGGATTATGATCTGTTCGGCTATGACCGGGCGCTGTGATAGCAGCCCGGTCAGAGGAACAGCCAAAGAGGACAGGCACGAACCATGACCGGCAGATCTGACATCGCTGTGCTGACCAATGCACAGCTCACCGCGCGCATCAGCGACATGGGGGCCGAATTGCAGGCGCTGGCGCCGGTGGGGGGGGCCTGATCTGCTGTGGCATGGCGATCCGGCGCATTGGGGCGGGCGGTCGCCGGTGCTGTTTCCCATCGTCGGCCGGGCGGAAGGCGACCGGATCGCGGTGAACGGCCATGTGGCGCAGATGGCCCAGCACGGCTTTGCCCGGCGCAGCCGGTTTGCCCGGGTGGCAGGCGATGCCCACTTCTGCCGCCATATGCTGACTGCCTCTGACGACAGCCGCGCCTCCTATCCTTTCGACTTCCGGCTGGAGCTGACCCATGCGCTGGAGGGCGCCGCGCTGTCGGTGACGGCCGAGGTGACCAATCTGGATACGACCCCCATGCCCTTCGGGCTGGGCTTTCACCCCGCCTTTCTCTGGCCGTTGCCGGGGGCAGAGGGCCAGCCGCATCACATCCGGCTGGACAATGGCGCCGAACCGGCGCTGGCGCGGCTGCAGGGCGGGCTGATGAATGACGCCCGCCTGCCCTCGCCCTTCCATGCCGGGGATCTGGTGCTGGACCCGGCGATGTTCGAGGCGGATGCGATGATCTTCCCCGAAGGCGCGGGGGATGGCCTCAGCTACACCGCCCCCGGCGCGCCCGGCCTGCGCTTTGCCTTCACCGGCCTGCCCAATCTGGCGCTGTGGTCCAAACCCGGCGCGCCCTTCCTCTGCATCGAACCCTGGCATGGCATGGCCGCTGCCGCAGGCCGGGGCCCTGAAATCGCCGCCCGGCCCTGGTCCATCACCCTGCCGCCGGGCGAAAGCCGCAGCTTCGGCTGGCGGGTGACGGTCGAGAGCTGATCACGGCAGCGGATAGCCCGCCTGCGCCTGTGCCTGCCACAGGGTGGCCAGGCGGGTGGCCCGCTCGGCCCGCTCTGCGGCGGGGGGCGTGGCCGCCAGCGCCCGGGTCATCTCGCAATCGCCCAGTTCCAGCATCAGCCGGTACAGCGCCGGAAAATGGTGGATCGGCCCCAGACCATAAAGATGCCCTGGATTGGCAAAGCCCAGGGCGCCGGGCCGCGGCAGCAGCAGGCAACGATCCAGCAGCTGCGCCATGATGCCCTCCATACAGGCGAGCATGACCGATTTGTAATGGATGTCGAAATGATCGGCGGGCAGCAGCGCCACCTGTCGACCCTTCGATACCACCTCCTCCAGCCGGATATGGGTCAGGCTGGCGGGCACAAGAATGACCACCGCCCCGGAGCGGTTGATGCGGTCGGCCATCTGGCGGGCCTGGCGCAGCCAGAGCGCGGGATAGGTTTTCGCATAGACCGACACCATCTGGAAATCCGCGAGGTTATGCGTCGCGGCGATCCGGTTCCATTCCTGCCCGCGGGTGACGAAGGTGGTGCCATCGGTCATCAGATCATAGGTGTCGCGGAACAGATCCATCAGCACCAGCGGATGACCGGCCAGAAAGGCCGCAAGATCGGTCTTGTAGAAATCGCCCCGCACGGTCTGCGGCTCGCCGCCCTGCAGGCCCGCCACGGTCATGTCGATCGGCCGGGGGACCGGATCGGACATCATGCTGATGGTATTGCTGCGCCAGATATAGCTGGCCTTGACCCCGGGGCTGCAGGCCAGCTCCTTCACCTCGCGCGCGGTGCAGGAGCCGATCAGGCCGATCTTCTCGGCATTGCGCAGCGCCTCTGTCAGTTTCATGCTGCCCCCCGCCGCAACCGACCTTTCTTCTGCCAGCATATATGGCTTTCGCCCCGGCGGGAAAGGTGGGGCCGCCGCTCAGAAGAGCACGAAATCCGCCGCCGTCAGCGCCAGCCCCGGCTGCACCTGCGCGAACTGCACCGCATCGGCGCCGCCCGCGCCATCGGTATCCCAATACAGCGCGCCGGTGGTGCTGTCATAGAGGATGCGGTCATCCGCCGCCTGCGCCAGGCCATCGGCCGCGATGGCAAAGGCGCCTTCCGGCAGCACACCCTTGCCCAGCCCGGCCAGACTGGCGCCCTGCAGACGGATGGTATCCTGTGCCGGGTCGAAATCGGTAATGGTATCCCAGCCCTGGCCTGACACCCCGAAATAGAAGGTGAACCAGTCATGCCCCGCGCCGCCGGTCAGCACATCCTGGCCCGCACCGCCATTCAGCCGGTCATGACCCTGTCCGCCCCAGAGCGTGTCATCGCCCACAAACCCGATCAGCACATCATTGCCGCCTGCACCACCCAGCCGGTCATCGCCGGTGTTGCCATTCAGCTTGTCCTTGCCCAGCCCCCCCAGCAGCGAGTCATTGCCAGACGCGCCCGTCAGATAATCATCCCCGCCACGCCCCACCAACCTGTCATCCCCGGCGGCGCCGTACAGCGTATCGGCCCGTGCCGCACCCGCGATACGATCCTGGGCTCCACTTCCGTAGAAATTCAGCCGCTCAATGCTGGTCAGAACAACCACCCGTGTCTCGTGGATTATACGGCCTGTCCCGGCGGCCAGATCGAAGGTCAGATCCGCATAGAACGTCGCGCTGTAGTCGGCGATATCCACACCATCACCGCCATCCAGCGTATCATTGCCCCCCTGCGAACTCAGAAAGTCATTCCCGGCGCCGCCCGACAGGCGGGCATCGCCGAACCCAGAGCCACCAAAGAGCGAGTCATCACCGTCCCCGCCCTGCAGCACATCATCGCCACCACCGCCTTTAAGCATATCCCCACCTGCGGTGCCGATGATGCTGTCCTGACCTGCCCCGCCATAGAAATTCAGCCGCTCGATGCTGCGGAACACGACCGAATAAATCCCGCCCTCCAGAACACCCGCCCCGGTGGAAAGATCAAGCGTCACATCCGCATCGGCATAGGAGGTGGAGATAAAAGCGGAATCCTCGCCCTCCCCGCCATCCAGCGTGTCATCGCCCTCAGCCGACCACAGGATGTCATTCCCGGCGCCGCCCGACAGGCTGTCATTGCCGCTGTCGCCATTGAGCGCGTCATCACCATCACCGCCCTGCAGCACGTCATCGCCACCGCCGCCGTGCATCAAATCCCCGCCCGTGCCACCAATGATGCTGTCCAGACCCACACCACCATGGTAATTCAGCTGCTCGATGCTGCGGAATACGACCGAATAGATCCAGCCCGCCAGAACACCCGCCCCGGTGGAAAGATCAAGCGTCACATCCGCATCGGCATAGGAGGTGGTGATAAAAGCCGTATCCTCCCCCTCCCCGCCATCCAGCGTGTCATCGCCACGGTAAGTATGGAGGGAATCGTTTCCCTCTTCCCCGAACATGCTGTCATCCCCGACGTGGTCGAGGTCTTCATTGTCATGCAGCACGTCATCGCCTGCACCGCCGAGCAGCGTATCCCTGCCGCCATAGCTATGGATCCAATCCGCCTCTGGGGTACCTGTCAGGCTGTCATTCCCTGTGGTTCCGTCAATCATCATGGCCCTGCCCCTCTTACGCTGCACGCAAAAGAAGGTGCCCGGCGACCCGGCGCCCGTCAAGGATGAGCGGGCCAGGCCCGGATCAGAAGAACACGAAATCCGCCGCCGTCAGCGCCAGCCCGGCCTGCACTGCCGCGAACTGCACCGCATCGGCACCGCCCGCGCCATCGGTATCCCAATACAGCGCGCCGGTGGTGCTGTCATAGAGGATGCGGTCATCGGCTTCCTGCGCCAGGCCATCGGCCGCGATGGCAAAGGCCGTATCCGCCAGCACGCCCTTGTCCAGCCCGGCGAAGGCCTCGGCGCGCAGGCGGATGGTATCCAGCGCCGGGTCGAAATCGGTGATGGTGCTCCATTCGCCTGCCACCGGCAGGTAGCGGAAGATGAACCAGTCATGCCCCGCGCCGCCGGTCAGCACATCCTGATTCGAACCACCATCCAGCCGGTCATGGCCCTGCCCACCCCAGAGCGTATCATCGCCCTGAGCCCCGAACAGCACATCATTGCCGCCTGCGCCGCCCAGCCGGTCATCCCCCTCGTTGCCATTCAGCCTGTCCTTGCCCAGCCCCCCCAGCAGCGAGTCATTGCCATCGGCGCCCAAGAGGTAATCATCCCCCCCGCGTCCCACCAGCCTGTCATCCCCGCGGTAGCCAACCAGCGCATCGCGCCCTGCCGTGCCGGTGATACGGTCCTGCCCCGCACCGCCGCTGAAGCTCAACCGCTCGATGCCGGTCAGAACGACCACATCCGCCCCACTGGTCATACGGCCCGCCCCGGTGGAAAGATCGAGCACCGTGTCCGCATCGGATCTTGCATACAGATAGACCAAATCCACGCCCGCGCCGCCATCCAGCGTGTCACTGCCGCGATACGAAATCAGAGTGTCATTCCCATCGCCGCCCGACAGGCTGTCATCACCCCACAGGATGCTTGTCGCGCGCTTGGAATAAGGGCCATCAAGCAGACTGTCATCGCCGCCGCCGCCAAACAGACTGTCGTCGCCCATACCGCCGGAAAGACTATCCTCCCCTGCGGTGCCAATGATACTGTCCTGACCTGCACCACCAGAGAAACTCAGCCGCTCGATGCTTGTCAAAGTCACCACCACAGACCCGTAGGTCAGACGACCGGCCCCGGTGGAAAGATCGAGTGTCGTGTTCACATCGAGCGCTGCAGAGAGAACGGCGGTATCCTCACCCTCCCCGCCATCCAGGGTGTCATTGCCATCATGCGACCTCAGGGTGTCATTCCCATCGCCGCCCGACAGGCTGCTATCCCCATCCGCTCCCCAAAGCAGGTCATCACCCTGACCACCCCCCAGCGTGTCATTACCATAATAGGACATGAGGGTGTCATTGCCCTCTCCCCCGAAAAGGCTGTCATTGCCGGGAATGCTGTCATGCGCCTTATCGGCATAGAGGGCGTCATCACCCGCCCCACCCAGAAGGGTATCGTCGCCGTCATCGCCATAGATGGTGTCTCCACCGCCCTCGCCATGGATCCAGTCCCCACCGCCATAGCCATAAAGCGTGTCCGCCTCTGCGGTGCCTGTCAGACTGTCGTTCCCTGCGGTGCCTTCAATCATCATAGAATCAACCCTTGCGTGAGAAGTGCGCGGAAGATGCTCGGAGAATGCTTTTCTTGTCAGTCTTTCGCCAGCACCAAAAACACAAGGGCGCGGCGGAAGATCCGCCGCGCCCTGCTGTCTGTCTTGCATCTGCGCTTATGCGGGGTGCCCGGTCACTCGGGCAGCACGCGCACCGCGCCCTTGTCGGCCGATGCGGCGAACTGGGCATAGACCTTCAGCGCGGTGGACACCTGGCGCTTGCGCGGCTCCGCCGGTTTCCAGCCCCTGGCGTCCTGTTCGGCCCGGCGCTGTGCCAGCTCGGCCTCATCCACCGCCAGATGGATGGTGCGGTTCGGGATGTCGATCTCGATCCGGTCGCCCTCGCGCACCAGGCCGATGGTGCCGCCCGCCGCCGCCTCGGGCGAAGCGTGCCCGATCGACAGGCCCGAGGTGCCGCCCGAGAAACGGCCATCGGTGATCAGCGCGCAGGCCTTGCCCAGACCTTTCGATTTCAGATAGCTGGTCGGATACAGCATTTCCTGCATCCCCGGCCCGCCTTTCGGGCCTTCATAGCGGATCACCACCACATCGCCCGCCACAACCCCGCCGTTCAGGATGCCATAGACCGCGGCATCCTGGCTTTCGAACACCTTGGCGGTGCCGGTGAAGACCAGGATCGACGGGTCCACCCCGGCGGTTTTCACGATGCAGCCATCCAGCGCGATATTGCCCTTCAGCACCGCAAGGCCGCCATCCTTGGAAAACGGGGTTTCCGCCGACCGGATCACGCCATGCGTGCGGTCGATATCCAGATCGGGCCAGAGCGCGGCCTGCGAAAACGCCACCTGCGTCGGCACGCCACCCGGGGCGGCGAGGAACAGCTGCCGCGCCTCGGGGCTGTTGGATTTCGCGATATCCCACTGGTCGATCGCGGCGCCGATCGAGGGCGCGTGCACGGTATGACACTCACGCGCGATCAGCCCGCCGCGATCCAGCTCGCCCAGGATGGCCATGATGCCGCCGGCGCGATGCACATCTTCCATATGCACATCGGCCTTGTTGGGCGCCACCTTGCAGAGGCAGGGCACGCGGCGCGACAGCCGGTCGATATCATCCATGGCGAAATCGACACCGCCCTCCTGTGCCAGCGCCAGGATATGCAGCACGGTATTGGTCGATCCGCCCATGGCGATATCCAGCGCCATGGCATTTTCGAACGCCGCCTTGGTCATGATGCTGCGCGGCAGGACGCTGGCATCCTCCTGCTCGTAATAGCGCCGCGCCAGATCCACCACCCGGCGGCCGCTTTCCAGAAACAGCCCCTTGCGGAAGGCATGGGTGGCGAGGGTGGAGCCATTGCCCGGCAGCGCCACGCCCAGAGCCTCGGCCAGGCAGTTCATCGAATTGGCGGTGAACATGCCGGAGCAGGATCCGCAGGTCGGGCAGGCCGCCTGTTCGATGGCCGCCAGATCGGCATCGCTGACCTTGTCATCGGCAGCGGCCACCATGGCATCCACCAGATCCAGCGCGATGGTGCGGCCATCGCCCAGCGTGACCTTGCCCGCTTCCATCGGCCCGCCAGACACGAAGATGGCCGGGATGTTCAGCCGCATGGCGGCCATCAACATGCCGGGGGTGATCTTGTCGCAGTTGGAAATGCAGACCATGGCATCGGCGCAATGGGCATTGACCATATATTCGACGCTGTCGGCGATCAGCTCGCGCGAGGGCAGCGAATACAGCATCCCGTCATGGCCCATGGCGATGCCGTCATCCACCGCGATGGTGTTGAATTCCTTGGCGATGCCGCCCGCGGCCTCCACCTCGCGCGCCACCATCTGGCCCAGATCCTTCAGATGGACATGGCCGGGCACGAACTGGGTGAAGCTGTTGACGATGGCAATGATCGGCTTGCCGAAATCGCTGTCCTTCACGCCGGTTGCACGCCAGAGGCCACGGGCCCCCGCCATATTGCGGCCATGGGTGGTGGTGCGGGAACGGTATGCGGGCATGTCTGTGTCATCCGGTGCTGGCGGTGCTGGCTCTCGGGGCAGAGGGATGCGCCCTCACGCGGCAAAAATCAACCGTCAAGGCCGGAAAACAGGCGGGTTTCCGAAAGCGGGCACCATCCATGGTTGCAGGCGGGCGGATTTCATGGCCTGCTCCGTGCATTATGTGATTGCGTGAAGGCCCAACCATGCCCAGCCCCTATATCCCCGACAGCATGCAGACCGTCCTGCCCCCCGTAACGGCCGCCCATCCGGGAGAAGTGGCCCGCATGGGGCTGGAGGACGGGCGGCAGGCCATCCTGCGCATGGTGGCCGACACGGATGGCAGCTTCAGCCTGATCGCCCGCATCACCGAAGACGATGGCAGCACCACCCGGCTGGTGCTGGCCCAGGATATGGAGGTGATGCCGAGGGCCATTGCCGGTCTGGACGGCGGGCTGACGCTGATCTGGCCCGACAGCAAGACCGAAGCCTGGGGCGAGGTACGCCCGGGCGTCGTGCTGCGCAGCATTGCCGCCGATGGCACGGTCTCGGACCCGGTGTTTCAGGATCAGGGCGACCTGCCGCCACGCGTCGTGGCGCTGGCCGAGGGCGGCTTCGCCCGGCTGCGCGCCGATGCGGCGGCGGATGTGCTGCATGTCGATCTGCTGGATGCGGCGGGGAAGATCGTCTCGTCGCAGGTGGTGGCCTTGGGCCAAGGGGTGAGCGGGCTGGAGGATGACGCCTCTGCCAGCATCGCAGCACTGGAAGGCGGCGGCTTTGCCGTGGCCTGGACCCGGGATCTGATGCGCGCGGGCAGCCCTGTCGCCCATGTGTTTTCGAGGACCTATGATGCCGAAGGCGAGCCGCTGCAGGAGGCACCCCTGCATGTGTCGCAGGACAAGGGCTGGGCGCCGATCTTCGGCCCGCGCGTTCTGGCGCTGGACGGCGGCGGCCATATGGTCAGCTGGACCACGGATACCAGCGGCGATGTCTATACCCGCTACCACCAGACCGGCCAGATCTTCGATGCCGCGGGCCTGATGCAGGGCGACCGGATCGGTTTCGGCCATGGTCAGACGATGGCGCTGCCGGGCGGCGGTTTCGCCCATGTCTCGGATGAGGACTGGGAAGGGGAGGACGGCGATTCCGGCACCAATATCGGCTTCATCGGTGGGCCTGGCCAGGGCAGCGGCTATTTTCACCTGAATACGGTCTATACGGGATATTGGAACCACACCGATGGCACGCCCCGCCTGGCCCTGCTGCCCGATGGCCGGGTGCTGCTGCTGGTGGATTCTGTGGCGCCGGATCTGATCGGCTCGGGCGAGGCGCCGGCTCCGGCCTGGCAGACCGGCCAGATCTTCCGCCCCACCGATCCGGCAGACCCCCTGCCGCTTCTGACCGGCAACGCATCGGTGGGCAGCACCCGCGGCGCGGATCTGACCGCCCTGGGCGAAGGCACCGCCCTGTCCTTCCAGTGGCTGCGCGACGGCGTGGCGATCAGCGGCGCCACCGGGGCGGAATATGTTGCGACGGCGGAAGATGCCTGGCATCGGCTGGCCCTGCGCGTGGTCTGGCAGGCGGCAGATGGCAGCCAGACCACCCTGACCAGCCCCGAGGCCCCGGTCTGGAACATATTGCGCAGGCCCGACGGCACTGCGGGGGATGACCTGATGGACGGGCCGAACCTCACCGGGGGGGCCGGGAATGATACGCTGTTCGGCAGTGAGATGGGCCTGTCAGAGCTGAATGGCGGGGCGGGTCAGGATCAGCTGTACGCCATGGCCACGGGCAATATCCTGCGCGGCGGCGCGGGCGGCGATCACCTTTACGGCCATGGCACGCTGCAGGGTGGCAGCGGCGCCGATACCCTGCAGGGCAGCGGCCTGCTGCAGGGCGATGCCGGGGATGACTGGCTGGCCAGCCTGCAGCTGCCCGGCACGTTCCACAGCCGCCTGTCGGGCGGTACCGGCCGCGACACGCTGACCGGCTGGACCGGGCAGGATACCCTGACCGGCGAGGGCGGCGACGATGTTCTGCTGGGCATGAAGGGCGATGACACGCTGCTGGGTGGCATCGGGCAGGACAGGCTCTGGGCCGGGGCGGGCCATGACAGCCTGGCCGGTCAGGGCGGCCATGACAGCCTGATGGGCGAGGCGGGCCGCGACACGCTGCTGGGCGGCATCGGGAATGATACGCTGAACGGCGGATACGGCAGCGATACGCTGACCGGCGGGTCCGGGGCCGATCTGTTCCAGTTCCGCAACGGCGCCGGGCGCGATGTGATCACCGATTTCCAGACCGGGATCGACCGGATCGACATCGAGGGGGTCAGCCAGTTGAACCAGCTGCGCTTCCTCGCCGCCGAAGGCGGGACCCGCATCCTCTGGTTCGCAGAACTGACCGGGGGCAGCATCCTGGTGCAGGGTGTCACGCTGGCCGATCTGCGCGACGCCGACAACTTCACCTTCCTGGGCTGAGCGGCGGTTGCGGCAGGGGGGTGATCTGGCATAAACCTGCCGGGGATTTCCCGACGGGTTTTGCAGGAGCAGTTTGATGGCGCCCAAATTCGGAACGAGCGGCCTGCGCGGCCTGGTGGTGGAGCTGACGCCCGAACTGGTGGCCGATCACATCCGCGCTTTCATCGCCGCCTGCCCCATGGGCACCGGCCTCTGGGTCGGGCGCGACCTGCGCCCCTCCTCGCCCGATCTGGCGCGCGTGGTGCTGGAAACGGCGCGGGCCGAAGGTCTGGCCACGGTGGATTGCGGCGATGTGCCGACGCCCGCGCTGGCGCTGGCCGCGATGAATGCGGGGGCTGCGGCGGTGATGATCACCGGCAGCCATATCCCCGCCGATCGCAATGGCATCAAATTCTACCTGCCGGGCGGCGAGATCGCCAAGACCGACGAGGCTGCGATCCTGGCCGCGCTTGGCCGGGCGCCCGGCACGGTGATGGGGCCGGAAACCACGGTCTGCACGACAGCCGGCGCCGAATGGGTGGCGCGCTATGTGCAGGCCTATGGTCCCGCCGCGCTGGCCGGGCTGAAGATCGGGGTCTGGAGCCACAGCGCCGTCAGCCGCGACCTGCTTTTGCAGGCGGTGCAGGATCTGGGCGGCGTGGCGGTGGAGCTGGGCCGGTCTGACATCTTCATCCCGGTCGATACCGAAGCCGTGGCGCCGGAGGCCCGCGAAGCCATTGCCGGATGGGTGGCCGAGCATGGGCTGGATGCGGTGATTTCCACCGATGGCGATGGCGACCGGCCGCTTCTGGCCGATGCCACGGGGCGGGTGATCGTCGGCGATGTGCTGGGCCAGATCACCGCCGCCAGCCTGGGCGCCGAAGTGGCGGTCACCCCCGTCAGCTCCAATACCGGGGTCGAGGCCGGGGGCCGGTTTGCCCGCGTCATCCGCACGAAGATCGGCTCGCCCTTCGTGATCGCGGGGATGGCCGAGGCAGGGGAAGGCGCGAAAGTCGCGGGATATGAGGCCAATGGCGGCTTCCTGCTGGGCTTCACCGCGCAGGGCCCGGCGGGTGCGCTGCCGCCGCTCGCCACCCGCGACAGCCTGCTGCCGATGGTGGCGCCGCTGGCGCGGGCCAAAGCGGCGGGCGGGCTGGCTGCCGTGGTGGCCGCCGAACCCGCCCGGTTCACGGCCGCCGACCGGCTGGAGGAGATCCCGTCGGAAAAATCGCGCCTGCTGCTGGCGGGATTTGATGCCGATCCGGCCCGGCTGGCCGCCTTCCTCGCCCCCTTGGGGGAAAGCGTCGCGGCGACAGATCGCACCGACGGGCTGCGCTTCACCCTGGCGTCAGGCCGGGTGCTGCATATGCGGCCTTCGGGCAATGCCCCGGAATTCCGGCTTTATGTCGAGGCGGAAAGCCCGGAAATCGCGGCGCGGATGCTGGAACAGGGCTTTGCCGAACTGCGCCGCGCCATCGGCTGAACCGGGCGCCGCCCGCCCGGCACGGGGGCGGGCCGCCGCGTATCTGCCAGGAATGCGGCCAGAAAGGCGGTCAGAAATACTGGCCCCAGATCCGGTAATCTTCGGCAAAGAACTCCATCAGCCGCGCCCGCTGTGGCGCGGTGATATCATCGGTGGTGAATTTCGGACCCTCCGACTGATGCCGCCCCAGGGATGGCATCCGTCCCAAATGCGTCCCGACATCGGCCACGAAATCCGCCAGATCGCGCAAGGCATAGACGTGGTGATAGAAGCCCGGATCCCGGCCGATCGACCATATCTGCGGCCGCGAATGGTGCAGCACATCCTGCGATACCGCGCGATATTCCTGAAACTGGTCCAGAAACGCCCCCAGATCGGGCTTGGGGTTCAGCCCTGCCGCTGCCATGGCCGCCAGCGCCTTGGGTTCGGCCAGCTTGCGGTGATGCACCACCCGGTTGCTGTAGCATGACAGCACCCGCTGCAGCGGATCGCGCACCACGGTCAGGCGGCGGTGCTCGGCAATGCGGGGATGCGGCAGATCCTCGAAGGCATAGCCGCGATAGAAATTATGGATATGCCAGAACTGCCCGCTGATCTTGAAGGGCTGGAAGGGGCGGCCATTTTCGATCTCGAAGAACATGTGCTTGATCGAGGTGCAGGCGACCTTGGGGATGGATACATAGGTCAGGTTCTTCTTCCAGAGAAACACGCTCACCAGGACGCTCCTTTCCGGTTCCGGGCCCGGGCCGCAGATCTGCGCCGCCGGGACGCCTGCCTTTAGGGGGGCCGGGCGCCCTTCGTCAATGGCGGGCGAAATCCGCTGCGGCGGCTGCCGAAATCATGGTCATTGCGCCACCAGAAGCGGCAGGGGAAAACTGCCGGTGCGGCAACTGCCCAAGACGTCATCATTTGCATTGGGGGCACCAACGGCATATGACAGAGCTATTCCTTGTCTCGCTCAGGGCGGCAAGCGTCGGTTTTTTTTGATCAGTAGAACCCCCTCTCCGCAACCTGCAGAACATTACGTTGGCTTCATGTTGAACACGAATCTCGGAAAACTTTCCCCCGATGCCGTCGCGCGGCGGGTCATCGAGCTGGAGGCCCAGTCGCTTCTGACCTTTGCCGCCGATCTTCCCGAAGATTTCACCGCCGCGATCAACCTGATCCTCGGCACCAAGGGTCGGCTCGTCATCTCGGGCATGGGCAAATCGGGCCATATCGGCCACAAGATCGCGGCCACCCTGGCCTCGACCGGCACGCCCTCGTTCTTTGTCCATCCCGCCGAGGCAAGCCATGGCGATCTGGGCATGGTCACCCCCGAAGACATCTGCCTGATGATCTCCAATTCCGGCGAAACCTCGGAACTGGGCGATCTGATCGCGCATTGCCTGCGGTTTTCGATCCCGATCATCGGCATTTCCAAACGCCGCGACAGCACGCTGATGCGGGCGGCCACCCTGCGGCTGACCCTGCCCGATCTGCCGGAGGCCTGTTCCATCGGCATGGCCCCCACCACCTCCACCACGCTGACGCTGGCGCTTGGCGATGCGCTGGCCGTGGCCCTGATGGAACAGCGCAGCTTCAAGCCCGAACATTTCCGCACCTATCACCCCGGCGGCAAGCTGGGCGCGCGGCTGGCCTCGGCCATGCAGCTGATGCACGGCCCCGAGGCCCTGCCGCTGGTGCCTGCCACCACCCCGATGGCCGAGGTGATCCTGGTGATGACCGCGCGCGGCTTCGGCGTGGCCGGTGTCACCGATGCGGAAGGCCGGCTGACCGGCGTGATCTCGGATGGCGACCTGCGCCGCAAGATGATCGGCCTGATGGATCATGTGGCCAGCGATGTGGCCACCCGCGACCCCGTCACCATCACCGCCACGACACCCGCCGCCGAGGCCCTGGCCATCATGAACCAGCGCAAGATCGGCGCCCTGTTCATCCTGGCCGATGACCGCAAGCCGCTGGGCATCCTGCATATCCACGATTGCCTGCGCGCCGGCGTGGCCTGAGACCCTCCAGAAGGACAACGACATGACTGCGAATATCGTAACGATCGGCGACATCGCCATCGGTGGCCAGAACCCGATTGCGCTCATCACCGGGCCCTGCCAGCTGGAAAGCCTGGATCACGCCCGCATGATGGCGGAAAAGATTGCCGAGGCCTGCGCGCTCACCGGCACGAAATTCATCTTCAAGGCCAGCTATGACAAGGCCAACCGCTCGTCCATCGGCACGGCCCGCGGCCTTGGCATGGAAAAGGGTCTGGAGATCCTGGGCCAGATCCGCGCCGAATTCGGCGTGCCGGTGCTGACCGATGTGCATGAACCCGGCCATTGCGCCATCGCGGCCGAAGTCTGCGACGTGCTGCAGATCCCGGCCTTCCTGTGCCGCCAGACCGATCTGCTGCTGGCGGCCGGCGCCACCGGCAAGGCGGTGAACGTGAAGAAGGGCCAGTTCCTCGCGCCCTGGGACATGAAGAATGCCGCCGCCAAGGTGGAAAGCACCGGCAACCGCAATATCATGCTCTGCGAGCGCGGCACCTCGTTCGGCTATAACACCCTGGTCACCGATTTCCGCGGCCTGCCCAAGATGGCCGAAACCGGCTGGCCGGTGGTGTTCGACGCCACCCATTCGGTGCAGCAGCCCGGCGGCCTGGGCGGATCTTCCGGCGGGCAGCGCGAATATGTGCCGGTTCTGGCGCGCGCCGCCTGTGCGGTGGGCGTATCGGCGCTGTTCATCGAAACCCATGAAGACCCGGACACTGCGCCCTCCGACGGGCCGAACATGGTGCCGGTCGATCAGCTGGGCGCCCTGATCGCCAATCTGCGCGCCTTCGACGCGCTGGCCAAGGGTCTGTGATCCATGGCTGCTGATACCGTCATCATCATCCCGGCGCGCTATGCCTCCACCCGCTATCCGGCGAAACCGCTGGCGACGCTGAAAGGCGCCACCGGCATTTCCCGCAGCCTGCTGGAACGGTCTGTCATCGCCGGGCGGCGGGCCGTGGAACAGGCAGGCGGCAATATCGCGCTTTACGTCGCCACCGACGATGACCGCATCGCCGCCGAGGCGCAGCGCATCGGCTGTGATGTCATCATGACCGCGGAAAGCTGCCGCAACGGCACCGAACGCGTGGCCGAGGCCGTGAAGAACGCAGGCCTCACCGCCGAGATCGTGGTGAACCTGCAGGGCGATGCGCCGCTGACCCCGCCGCAGTTCGTGACGGCGCTGATCGCCGCCATGCGCGCGGCCCCGGCGATGCAGGTGGCGACCCCGGTGCTGCGCTGCGATGCCGAAGCGGTGCAGAACTTCATCGCCGACCGCGCGGCGGGCCGCGTCGGCGCCACCACCGTGGTGTCGAACCGGCTGGGGCAGGCGCTTTACTTCTCGAAAGAGGTGATCCCCTTCACCAATGGCCGCGGCGTGGTGAATGGCGAAGTGCCGGTGTTCCACCATGTCGGGCTTTACGCCTATCGCGCCCCGGCGCTGGCGGCCTATATCGGCTGGGAGCCCGGCCCGCTGGAAAGCCTGGAAGGGCTGGAACAGCTGCGCTTCCTGGAAAACGGCCATCCTGTGCAGGCCGTGGAAGTCACCGCCCCCGGCGCCGCCTTCTGGGAGCTGAACAACCCCAGCGACGTGCCGCTGATCGAAAGCTACCTGGCCCGGATGGGGATGGAATAAGCTCGACCTATGCCATCCCAGCTTTGGCTGGGATGGTCTATCAGCCGGGCATGACACCAGAGGCTGTCAAGGCAACCAGCTTTTCTGTCGCAACGATTGCTGTCCCTTGTTCGATCCGGCTCTCCAGCATGTCCATCGCGGCAGAGACATTCTCAAATGTAAGACCGCTCAGAGTAGCCATGTCATATTGCCACCATTGTAGCCTGAGCAGCCTTTCGATCGTTGCAGTATCGAACCTGTAACGTATTGTTTTAGCAGGAATGCCTCCAACAATCTCATATGGTTCCACATCCCGTGTCACAACGGCGCCAGCACCGATCACGGCCCCGTGTCCAACTGTCACGCCCCGCATGATTGTCACACCGGAACCAATCCAGACATCATGACCAATCGCAGGTGCAGGCGCCAAGGGTTTCATCTCACGAGACAGCGCGGCGCTATGCAATTTGTGATTCGGCCAGTAGCTGAACCACTCTGCTGCCCCATACTGGAAAGGATGTGAGCTTAACCAATCTGTTGGATGCTCACCCTCACCGATTCTGAGATTGGGCCCAATGCTACAAAATCGACCAATGCTTCGAGCAGATGCCAGATAACCGTCACGGATATAGGTGTATCGACCGATACTCATGGAATAACGTATCCGTGTGCCCCCGATTGCAACAGGCGCCTCACAGACCACACGCACGCCTTTTTCAATGACCGTATGTTCATTGGCCAATACACCATGCTTCTGAAAGCTGAAAAGAGTATCTTTGTTGAACATGTTGTATCCAGTATCCAGAAGGCCGAATTACGCAGGCTTCACATCCTGCGGATCATAACCAAAAGTTTCAAAATCCGCGGCATAGATCCGGCGTACAAGATCTGCTGCGGCCGGATCGGCATAGAAGCGTGCGAACAGATCCGGGCGTGCGGGTGTCCGGTTGCGGGCGGCAAGGCGCTGCGGTGCGGTCTGGCCTAGACGGTCGGCAAGGGCCAGAACAAAACCTGCCATATCCTCGGTGCGGCCGATCAGATCCGGGCGATAGACCGCAGGCTGGATATGCTGCACCTGCGGCAGCCAATGCGCGTCGATCATGTCGGGCGTGCCTTCGGTCTGCAGCAGGCGGATATATTCCAGAAACCGCAGAAAGCCCTCTGGCGTGCCGTCATGCTGCGCCCAGTCAAAGCCCACGAGGGCCTGCAGCCGCAACCGCTCCAGCACGAAACGGACATCGCCCAGTTTCTGGCTGCGGCAGAGATAGAGAAAGCTGGAAACCGCCCGGGTGAACGGGTTGCGCACCGTGGCGATGCGCAGCCCCGGCAGCGCGTCGAAATCCGCCAGGCTCAGCCCCTGCAGCAGCGGATTGCCGAAGACCCCGGCCCGGCACAGTTCGAACAGCGCGAAATCCGGGTGCTGGTTGGTGGGAGACACCATCTTCACCCCGAAGGGCACGCCAAACTCCAGTTCGAACAGCAGCGCCAGAGTGGAGCTGTTGCCCGATTTGCCATTGAGCTGATAGATCCACCGCCCCGAGCGCGGGAAGTAGAAATTCCCGCAATAGCGCCGCGCTGTGGCGCCATTGGGAAACATTGCCGGATGCGCCTCTATCAGCTCATCCGGCAATGTTGCGGCCCCAAGCTCCTGTCCGGTTGCGAAAAGACCCCGGGGTGTCATCCTGCTACCTGCTCGGATCCAGGGATCAGGCTTTGACACAAGGCTGGTCGCGGCCAGTGACGCCCGGCCGACCGGCGCTTGAAATGATATCCGCATAGACCTTTTCAACGTCCAGTGCCCTGAACTCGTCCTCCGATGCCGGGAACCGCACGACAACCACATTGGCCCCTATATGCAGATGGTCGGGCAACTTGGCCGAAACTGCGCGAACTGTCCGGTTCAGATTGCTCTTGAAGCGTATTTGCAGGGCGGCCGGCTGTTCCAGATTGTCTGCCGTGAACTGCGACAGGTTATACAGCATGACAACCGCCACCCCCCCCCCGTTCCCAGCAGATTAAGCGGGTTCAGGACGACGGATTTTATCATCTTGTCTGTCACCAGCTCGTCCAGGGCCACCTGCTCCGCATCGCCGGCAGAGCCTGGGTTCAGGCTCAGCAGTTCAAGGCAGTAGATCCTGTCGCTGGATGCCCCCGGCAACGTCATGACAACATCCTTGCCCTGCGCGAAGACGACATGAAGGATGCCAACCTGTCTGGAAACAGGCGTGACCGGCACCACCTCGCCATCGACAAGAATTCTGCAATTGCCGATGTCCCCTTCGGGCGCCCGGACTGCGAACACGGCCTCATGGGTTCCCAAAGTTCCGGTGCCCTGATGCTGAAGAACAAGGTTCTGTTCGCTCACCTCGATCAGGGCAATCTCTCCAAGATGCCAGCGGCTGCGCCCCACGATGGTGATCGGGGAACCGCCTGTATCAAGCCCGCCCTGAATCCGGTGTTCGAACGATTGCCCTGCAAGGCCCCAGCCCTGGGCAATCTCGGCGAATGGCAGCGGCGGCACTGCATCTGCCGGGAACTGCTCGTCCAACAGCACGCCCTTGCGCAGCGTGACGACATGCGCGCGGCGTGGGGTTGGCGCGATGCGCCGTGTCGGCAGGACCGCGGGGCGCGGCGAAGGTATCTTGACAGCATCCTGAACGCCTGGCCGTCCCCCAAACGAATAGAACAATGGCGCATCCAGCGACAGCCCAGAGCGGACATTGCCCATTATGACCGGCTTTTCCGTCAGACCGCGCAGTTCCCGGTACAGGATGCGCGTCACGATGGTGATGCTGGACCCGTCTGGCTGTTCAAGCTTCTCATAGCTGGAAGGGCCGAAGGAATAGACATGATTGTACAGGTAGTTCAGGAACTTCTGCGCGCGATCCGCATTGAATGGCAGGCTGGAAGATGCAAGTTCCAGCGCCTGTTCCTTGCTTGTGGCAGCGTAGTTCACGCCTTCTGCACGATAGAAAGGCGTGCCACAATATATGACAGGTTTCTCGAATGCCATGGACAGAACGCCAGTGCCGGAATTTACCAGCATGACCTTGTCTGCCAGATCCAGAAGATCGTGGATATGGCAATCCGGTGGGGCAATGTAGACATTGCTTATTTCGGGAATATCCTGTTCCAGAGGATGCTTCTTGATGACGATCGCCCATTCGAAAGGATCAAGGCGTTCTGCAATATAGCTGATCCAGTCACAGAAGTTTTCCATACCCCCGACAGGGTCGGCAAAATACTTCATGACAGAATCACTTGGCCGCTGCAAAGGCACGAAAATGATCTTCTGGCTCATCAGGCCGAACATTTCACGCAGATGTATGGGCATCCGGCGCGCGCCATTTGCCTCAAGCGTGTCATCGGACAGACGCAGGTTGCGAATCAATTCTTCGCATTTTCTCTGCTCGTCCTCTTGCCAGGGAACATCCCATTTTTCCGGATCATATGTCGCACTGTCTGCGTTGAAGCCGTTGGGATCGAAGAACCAGCTATCGGGCAAGGCACCGCGGTCAAACACCCAATACGGTATTTTTTCGCGCCGCACAGTTTTATACAGCATCAGCCGGTGGGGATTACCGTAAGGTGTCAGGAAACCGATTTTTGTGAACCCCTCCTTTTCAAAGAAAGAGACCAGGGCATCGCCATCAGTGAAAAGTTTTTCCGCCACCATATGCACATCCCCCATGAAGGGCATCGCATACCGAAAACTGCCGGCAACCCGCGACATCGGATCGACAAGAAGCAGCGTTTTTTCTCCACGCGTCAGATCGGCCAACGGCAGGGGCTGTTTCTTGTTCTTGTCGAAATCGACCATGAGGCTGCCAAGCAGATCGAAGTTCCGCTTGCTCTGGAAATAGCCCTGCATTGGTCGACGTGGGTGCCACATATGAATGAAGAACAGGCCACGCTGAAAGACATCTACACCGTATGTCGCAAAATATGCTCGGAAGCCTTCATATTTCTGGATACCGTTATCCTTGGTGTCCTTGTAATAGTTTCCGGTTCTCGGCCCTTTCGGATTCGTGGCGGCCAGACGATGCAGAAGATCGTAGTCTTCCGCACCATGGCCATAGAATTTCCGGTTGTGCCCGCCAAGCGACAGGTAATTGTACTTGTTGGCAACGATGGCAGAGCTGCCATAAGCGACCACATCCACGATGTCCTTCTTCCGTTCCACGACGGCCGAATGATATTCATAGATGAACGCCTCGGGATCATTGATCTGGCGGATCTCGTCAAACCGCTCCATTGATGCTTCCGTCGTCCAGATCACCGGAACACAGAAGAAATCGTAGATGTTCTGCTCCATGCGCCGACAACGGATCTCGGCATGAACACGCCGATACATTTCCGTGGGCGCATAAAAGTCGATATCGTTGAACATAATGATCGGCGACCGGGAATGCTGCACCCCGATGTCACGCGCCACCCCGATAGAGAACATCTCCATCTCCGCATCGACGCGAACGACGGAAACATTCGGATAACCGCCAGAGGTTTCGGAAATCAGCCTGGCGCTTTCCGACCCACTTCCGTAATCGACGACGATGACATCAAAAAGATCCGATGGAATCGTGTCCAGGATAAGCTTCAGGCGCTGTTCGGCCTGATAGACACCTTCGACCAGGCGCAGCGGGATGATGACCGTTACCAGCTTCGCAGGGGCAGTCATGGGATGTTCGATATTCATGATGAGCCGATCAGTGGTCTTGGGCTTCGCCCGTGGTGAATTCAAGTTTCAGCAGGCACAGCCCCAGCTGGCGGGTGTCATTGCCGCCACCCTCTTCCTGTGGGGACGCCGTGCGGGCGATGCGGAATTCCAGCATGAAGAAGGGCGAGGTATCCTGCGACAGATCCAGCTTGAAAAGGATCTTCGCATTGCGGCTGTCGGCCCCGGCGAACTGCACATCATAGTCCAGCGGCTTGCCATTGACCGAGACCAGCCCGGTCTCGGGCAGCACATCGCGGCGGATCACGGTGATTGCCGCCTCGACCTGGACCGTCCCATCAAAGAAGCGCGGCATCATCAGCCCGCTGGTCAGCCCCTGGCCGTTCCAGCGCCAGTAGCTGCCATTCGCCTCTTCCACCGGATACCAGCCAAAGCCCAGGATGCTTTGATCGAGCGGCATGGCATAGCGGTTGAAGCTGCGCAGCGCCACCGATTTGGCGGCATCGCCAAGGGCTGCATAATAGGCCTGCAGCGGATCGCGGTAATCCCAGTCACGGGTCAGCACCAGCTGGTCGCGGCCCAGCACCGCCGATTTCAGCGCAAAGATATCGGCCTGGGCGCGGGCCAGCTGCTTGACCAGCAGCTTCAGCAGCATCTGCTGCATGTCCCCATCGCCTGCGGCCGCCGTCAGGAAAGGGGCAAAAAGGTCTTCATAGCGTTGGGCAAGATGGGTCATCAGATATTCGCTTTCGGTCGTCGGGCGCTGCAGGTCGATCCAGGGGTCGGCGGCCGTGGCCAGCGCAGCGCTTGTCTCGATATCCTGGGCAATCTGGGTCCGGGGGTCTTCCGTCATCACCGGCGTCCTTCCTATTTCAGCAATGCGGATGCGATATCCGTGTCGATCTGGTTGAAGTTCCAGAAGCTGCGCATCGAAATGCGCAATCTGTTGGGTTTCTGCGGCACGCGGATCTGATCAGCCGGGCTGACCGGCAGCAGCGGCTCCAGAAGATCGCGCCAGAAATCGGGGGCCAGATAGGCATCCTGGATGCCGATATAGCCTTCGACCGGATCTTCGGGCGTGATGCGGCGCTGGATCGGATCGCGCAGAAGAAAGCGGGTCGGCACCCCGAAATAGGGCGCTTCCACCCCCACTGAAGAGCTCATGGTGCCCAGCAGCCGGATTTCGGGCGCCGAAAGATAGCCATAGACATTGCCCGTCACCATGCGGATGTTCGGGATGCTGGCCTGGATCATCACCGTCGCCGGATTGGGGGCCAGGGGATGCTCCTTCACCAGCAGCTCGCTATGGTCGCGGGCGATGGCGGCGATCTGATCCAGATAATCCGAAGCCGAGATGAATCGCCCATTCTCGATCTGCGACTGGTCATACCATGTCTGCATCACGAACAGCGCGCTGTCGGGTTTCAAGGTCTCGGTCAGGGCGCGGGCGGCGCTGGCGCGCTGCACCCCGGCCATGACGCGGATAAAATTCTCGTCGATCCGGTGGGCAAACAGTCTTTCCTGCAGCTCGAACACATTCGAACGCATCCCCAGAAAGATGTCATCCAGAAAGCGCACCGGATGGATGGTGGCCGCCACGAAGGGAATATTGCGACGATTGCAGTAATGTTCCAGATAGGGCGGGATCTCGAACCCCACCACCAGGCTGTCGGCAAAGAGATAATCCAGCATCGCCTCGAACCGGGCAGGCAGTTCCGCCATGCCATGCACCAGCGCCCAGCTGCGGATATCGGGCTTCAAGCCGAAGCTGTGGAACACCGATTTCACATCGGATGCCGTCAGCCGCCCGTCCTGGATGCCCGAGGCGCCCCAGGACACCACCTCCTGCGGCAGCCCCGTTGCCATGGCGACCTGCGTGGCCAACATGTTCTGCAGCCAGCGGATGTTGTTGTGCTGGGTCGGCCGGTCGCCCATGACATTGGGGCGCAGGAAATCGCCTGTGAAGACAACGCGCCTGATCTGCGAAATGGTCATCTTGCGGCCTCCACGGTTTGCCCGGGCGCGGGGCAGGTCTCCAGATAGGCGGCAAGGCTGCGGTAGGCCGTATCATCGCCGAATTCGGCGGCAATGCAGCGCGGTGCCAGGCCTGCCACCACACGGCGATCCCCGGCCGAGGCCGCGAAATGACGGATGGCCCCCAGAAAGGCCAGCCGGGTATTGGCCACCACAAGGCCCGCCCCGCGCGCCCCCTCCAGCCCGGCAGCGCCTTCGGCCGTCGTGACACAGGGCAGACCCGAAGCCAGCGCATCTATACATTTGATCTTCAGCCCGCCGCCCACGAAGACAGGGTTGATGGCGATATCGGCTGCATCCAGATAGGGCTGCAGATCATCGCGCTGGCCATGCAGCACAACGCCCTGTGGCACGCCGGGAAAGGCATCCGCCACATTGCCCACCACATCCAGCACAAAGCCTTCGGGCTGCAGCATCGGCCAGACCTGATCCAGGAACCAGCGCAGGCCCGCGACATTGGGCGCGGTATTCGCACCGAGGAACAGAAGCCGCCCCGAAAACCCGGGACGCACCGCATGTGTCGGCAGCGACCGGACCGAATGAGGGGCATAAATCACCGGCTTCGGGCCGATCATGCCCTGCAGGTGATCCACATCGGCACGGCTGATCGCCAGAACCCGGTCGAACCGGCGCAAAAGCGCGGTTTCCAGCGCCGCCGACATCTCGATGCTGGCCACCTGCCCGGCCCGGCGCAGGCTGATGGTGCGGGCCGACATCACATCATGCATGTCCAGAATGGTCGGGATGCTGGGCGGGCAGCCATCCAGCAGATAGGCCATGCGCACATATTCGAAGATCATCGCATGAACGGTATTTTCCGCCAGAAAGCCCATCAGCGACGAGACGAAATCTTCGGGCGCGCGATCCCGGAAGAATTCCATCTGGCTCATGACCCGGCGGAACGGCAACCTGCGGCCAGAATATTCCTTGTACCCCACGATGCGGACATTTCGCAGGCCAATCGCCGCCAGATCCGCCTGCACCGTGGCGGGAACAGATTTGAAAAAGAAGACACAGACCTCGTGATGCTGGGCCAGATGGCGCACAAGGCCCTGGATGCGCATATGGCTACCAATGGTATTCTGCCAGAATGCGATATCCGTCACGAGCAGGATTGTCTTCATACGTCCGTCTTTCAGGCTTTGTTCAGGAAAAATGACTGAAACCTACACATCATCTGCAACTGGTAGGCCCCGCAGGCCGGACCCATCCCCAAAGGGGCGGGTCCGGCGCGGAAATCAGCCTTTTGCGCCCTGACCGCGGGCATAGATATCTTCATAGCGGATGATGTCATCCTCGCCCAGATAGCTGCCGGTCTGCACTTCGATCAGCACCATCGGCACCTTGCCCGGGTTTTCCATCCGGTGGACGGCGCCCAGCGGGATGTAGACCGACTGGTTCTCGCTCACCAGTTTCACCATGTCATCCACGGTGACGCGGGCGGTGCCTTCGACCACGATCCAGTGTTCGGACCGGTGATGGTGGCTTTGCAGGCTGAGCGCGGCCCCCGGATGCACCACGATCCGCTTCACCTGGAAGCGGCCGCCGACGATCAGGCTTTCGTACCAGCCCCAGGGGCGATAGTCGCGCGGCAGGGTCTGCGCCTGCGACGCGCCCTTGGCCTTCAGCACCTCGACCGCCTTCTTCACATCCTGCGCCCGGTCCATCGAGGCGACCAGCACCGCATCGGGCATGGCGATGGCGATAATGTTGTCGAGCCCGATCCCCACCAGCTCCTGCGCCGGATTTTCCGACCGCAGCAGGCTGTTGGTGCAGCCGATCGAGGTGGCATGATCGGAGACCGCCACCCCCGACACATCCTGCGGCATGGCGCGCCATACGGCATCCCAGCCGCCCAGATCCGACCATTCGCCGGTAAAGGGCACGACCGACAGATTGTCGGCCTTTTCCATCACGGCATAATCGATCGAAATGTCGCGCACATCCTGCCAGGGCTCGGCGGCCAGACGCAGAAAGCCCAGATCGGTGCGGCCCTGGGCCACGGCTGCCGCCACCGGCGCCAGCAGATCCGGCGCATGGCTGCGGAAGGCCGCCAGCAGATCCCCGACGCGGAACAGGAAGATGCCCGCATTCCACAGGTAATTGCCGGCCGCCAGCATCCCGGCGGCCTTTTCGGCATCCGGCTTTTCGACGAAACAGGCCAGCGGCAGCGGCGCGCCGGTGGCATCGGGCTGGCCTGCCAGCTCCAGATAGCCATAGCCGGTTTCCGGCCGGTCCGGCGTGATGCCGAAGGTCACCAGACGCCCATCCGCCAGCAGCGGCAGACCACGTGCCACCGCATCCTTGAACACGGCATGATCGGGGATGACATGATCCGACGGCGCCACCAGCATGATGGCCTCGGGGTCGTGTTCGGCCAGCCAGGTGGCCACGGCCAGGATCGCAGCCGCCGTATTGCGGCCTTCGGGTTCGATCAGCACGGGGCCGGGGTCGATGCCGATCTCGGACAGCTGTTCCGTCACGATGAAGCGGAAATCACCATTGGTCACCACCACGGGGGCGGAAAATTCGAAATCGCCATGACGCCCTGAAAGCCGCTCGGCCGAAGCCTGGAACAGCGTCTGGGTGCCTGCCAGCCGGGAAAACTGCTTGGGATAGGATTTGCGCGACAGAGGCCAGAGTCTGGTGCCTGAGCCACCGCAAAGAAGGACGGGTGTAACTTTCAAAGGATGTGGTCCTGATCGTGCTTGAAACTTCGTGGACACAGCCGTGTCACCAACGCCGCGACTAATACATACCCCCCGTAACGGTTCAACAACGAAAACATGCAGCCAAAACGGTTCGGCAGGCGATCAGCTGCAATCCGCCTCAATAATCAGCGTGAACCTGGCAGATTCGCTCGACTTATATGCAGTTGCCACGATTATTCGCACAAACTCATCCCTGTCTGCCTCGGGAAGCAGCGGATGTTCGGCCTGACGCAGCAAGGTGAAACCGGCCTCGGCCAGCAGGGCCGCCGTGGTCCGCGCCAGGCCCGCCCCGGTATCCAGCCGCTGGGCCAGCGAGGTGGGCACCCCGCGCGCAGGCGCCGGATCGGTTTCGGTGGACACCAGCGCCAGCGACAGCAGATCGCCGGTTTCCATCTGCACCAGCGCATCGCGCAACAGGCCGATGATCCCCCCCACCGCCATGGATTCAACCGTCAGCGCGGCAAACAGCTGGCGCGCGCTGGCGGTTTCTGCGGGCATCGCGGCCAAAGCCGACAGATCATAGGCCCCGGGCAGCACCTGCGGCCGGGCGGGCAGGCCCGCAAGGCTGGCCCGCTCGGCCTGCAGCACCGCCAGAACCTGCTGCGGCAGATCGCGTCCGGCCACCTGCCCCGGCAGGGGGGCGGGCGGCTGCGACAGCAGCAGCACCGGCGCGGGCCGCAGCGGGGCGGGGGCCGGGCCTGCATAGGCCGCCTCGATCACCTCGCGGTAGCGGGCCACCACGCGGTCCAGCCCCATTTCCTGTTCGGCATAGGCCCGGGCGGCAGCCGATTTCGCGGCCCGCCCCAGATTGTCCATCAGGGCGATCCGCATCACGAATTTCAGCGCATCCAGCACATCGGCGCCGGGCGGCACCCGGTAGGTGACGGTTTCGGGCAATTCGGCATACCAGCCGTGATCGGTGACGACACAGGGCAGGCCATGGGCCAGCGCCCGGCAGACCGTGCCCGAGGTTTCGCCCGAAGTGGGATAGCGCAGGTTCACCAGCACATCGCCCGCCGCCAGCACCCCGTCGAAATCAGCCTCGTCGAGGTAATCGAGGAAGATCACCCGATGTTCCAGGCCCAGCTTGCGGCAGGTCTCCAGCACCGCCGGATCGCGGTTCTCGCCGCCGATGACATAGCGCCAGTCGCCCATTTCGGCGGGCAGTTCGGCCATGGCCTGCAGCGCCAGCGCAATCTGCTTGTTGGGGATGACGAAGCCCAGGCTCACGAAAACCGTGGTCTGGTCGGTCACGCCGAAGCTCTGCCGCCAGCGGCGGCGGGTGCGGGCATGGCGGTCGGCCGGCGGGATTTCGGCGAAATGCGGAATGACGGTCACCGGCGCCGTCACCCCGGCCACCTGCGCCAGCACATGGCCGTAATGCGAATGGGTGATCATCGCCCGTGCGGTATGGCGGAAGAAGGGCAGGCAGTTCAGCTCGCTGTAGATGGATTGCAGCGGGCGGCCGCGCAGCAGCTTGGCCTCGGCCAGTTCGGCGGCCTGGCCGCCATGCAGCAGCCGCACCATATCGACCAGATGCCGCCCGTCGCCCAGCGATTGCTGCGCCCAGCGGCCCATCATGTAATGCAGCGTCAGATCATGCAGCACCACCACGCCCGGTTCGCGCGACAGCACATCAAGGATCGGCACGTGATCGTCATTATTGCCGATATGCGACAGATGCCGTTCCCCCGCCAGCCGGTCGGCGATGCGGTGATATTCCTCGAAAGAGATCACCCGCGCGATATCGTGGAAGAACGGGTCCACCGCCTCGGGGGCGGCCACCACGCAGATCAGCTCGTACTGCGGGGCCAGCCGTTCCAGAATGGCGGCGGCGTAATCGGCAATGCCGTTGCGCTGCGGCGGCAGCGGACAGATATGCACCAGCGGGGGGCGGGTTTGCGGCATCATGCGCGAAGGGCTCCGGTACGGCTGCGGTCGGCACGATAGCCCGCGCGCTGGCGGCAGACCCTGTCCAGCAGCGCGTCGAAACTGCCGACATGCTTGCGGCGGTAATCAAGATAGGTGTTGCGCGCCCAGGCCGTGGCCGCCTGCAGATCGGGGGCCGCGGCCAGCGCCTGCGACATTTCCTGGGTCATGCTGGCGACATCGGGCATCACATAGGGCGCGGCCACGCCCGAAATGCCCAGCATCCCCGAAGCGGTGGCAAACAGCGGCCGCCCGTAGGACAGGGCCTCCACCGATTTGATCTTCAGCCCCGAACCGCCAATGTTCGGGTTCACCGAAAAATCGACGCCTTCATAGAAGCCCGTCACATCCGGCACGAAGCCATGCTTGATGACGAAAGGATAGCTGCCGCGGATCTCGCGGCAGATCGGGCCTGCCACATGCAGCTCCACCTGCGCCGACAGGAACGGATCCACCGCCCAGTGCCGGATCAGCGCCGCGATCGAGGCCTGGTTGGACGGGTTGCCGCTGGCCAGATAGCCCGCGCGCAGCTTGCCCTCGCGCCGGGTGCGGGCCGGCAGGAAGGCCGCCGGGGTGACATGGCCGATGGTGGTGACGGCGCGGGCGGTCAGGCTTTCGAACCAGGCCTGTTCCTCTTCCTGGATGGCGATCACCACATCCGCCCGGTCCAGGCACAAAGCCTCGCCCTCGGGGCGGGTGAAATACCACACCGGGGTGGTGCCCGCCTCATACAGCCGCTTGTGCCGGTCGCCAAAGGCGTCATGCGTGTCGATCACCCGCACCACATCGGGCGGCAGGGCCTCGAAGGTGCGGCTGTACCAGGCATAGTTCACCAGACAGAGATCGTAAGACCAGACCCGGCTCAGATCGCGGATTTCGGCATCCAGCGCCGGATCATACCAGTCATCCGGCCCCCAGGCCTCGGCATGGCGCTGCGCGCGCTGGTGGCGATAGGGCACGCAGCGCAGCAGATCCCATTGCTGCTGCATCACCGCGCGTTCCTCGGCGCTTGGGCCGCCTTCCAGCTCGGACAGCAGAAAATGCACGGCATAGCCGCGCGCCTTCAGCATGGCGCCCATGGCCATGATCCGGGCCCGGTTGCCCTGATCCAGCGGCCAGGACCGGACGGGCGAAACGATCAGCGCAAGCGGCATTGCGGAAGCCTGTCAGGATAAAGGGTCAGGAGCCCGCCCCCCCGGCCACATCGCCGAGAGAGACGAACATGATACCAACGGCATGATCGCCGCGCCCGCTGGACCGGGCGCTGTCGGGCACGGCATTGGGCAGGCGCAGTTCTAGGATGTTGCGATCCCGGCGCAGCAGATCGGTCGGCACATCGGCGGTGATGTTCCAGCTTTCCGACGCCTTGTTCACATAGGGCAGGATCTTCAGCGCCGTGCCGTTCAGCAGCACCTTCGCCCCGTCCAGCGCGCCATCGTGATGGCGGCGGATGCCCTGGATGCGCAGCTTCGGCGCCGTGGCGCGCAGGGCAGGCAGCAGGACACCGCTGATTGGCGCCACAAAGCGATAGGCCTTGCCGGTCGAGGTTGTTTCCGCGCCATGCACGCCATAGCCGGAAACCGGCCCGTCGAAGGGCAGGGTCATGGCCGCGGCAATGGTTTCCACCTCTTCGCGTTCCGGCAGGCTCAGCAGCTTGCGCATGGCGGCGATTTCGCGTTCGAAATTGGCGCGCTGGTTCTGCGTCACCACGTCGATATGGCGGTAGAGCTCGGTCGCCAGCCCGTTGAAGGCATCGGCATAGCGTTCGCGCAGCTGGCGTTCTACATCGGCCAGCCGTTCGATCACATCGCGCAGCACCGGCTGCGGATCGGCGCGCATGTCCAGCCGCATGTGCAGCGGATGCGCGGTCAGCGGCAGGCCCGATCCGCGGTGGATCACCGACAGCCGGTGTTCGGTGCCGTCCAGCAGCCGGTCCGGCACTTCGAGGGCATAGATCGCAGAGCCATCGGCCATGGCATTTTCGAATTCGCTGATGGCAACCAGATCGCCCCAGTCGCGCAGTTCGAACACATGATCGGCCGCTGCCGCCCGCCCGGCCCCTGTCGCCCGCACCAGGATGCGGTTGTAGGACACTTTCTCGATCCGGGCAGAAAAGGCCATGACGCCGCGCCAGAGATCCTCGAACCCCTTCAGCTCCACGCCGCTGTCAAAGATCGTATCGGTTTCCGCCACCCGCGCCGCCAGGGTGCAGGGCAGCGTCACCTGCGGAAACTTGCCCAGCGGCACCGAAAACGGCAGCACGCCATCCTGCCCCGCCGCCATGCGCACCTTGGCCGAAGCCGCCAGGATGCCATGGGCGAAGACCTCGATCGTCAGTTCCGACAGGGCCGAAAGCGCCGGGTCCAGGGTGATTTCACCCGACAGGATGCCCCGTTCCAGACCTGTCAGCCGGCCCGCGGATTTGCGCTGCAATGCGTCGTCCAAGGTAGATACCTTTCTTCTTGATGCGGGGGCGATCAGATCCCGGCCACGCCGGGGCCCGCGCCAAAGGCGTCCAGCAGCTGGAACTCCACCGCCTTGACCAGCAGGTTGATGCCGCGGCCCGGCTGGCGGGCCGTGATGACGAAGGGCTGGCAGGGATCGCGGACCGTCACCGCGCCCTGGCTGCGGAACTGCCACAGATCCGGCTCCCAGCCCATGGGAATGCGGTCCGGCCCGGCCTGCATCTGCAGACCCTCCAGTGCGGCGGCCTCGGGGGCGGCTTCCATCACAAGCCCGATGCGATAGCGGCCCGGCGCGGGGGCCAGCATCAGAAACTGCGCCTGCGGCTGCCAGCGCGTCTGCAGCAGTGGCACATGGCTGTCCAGCACCAGCCGCGCGCCTTCGGCAAACAGCTGCGTGCCCGCCGGGCGCAGGGTCTTTTCCGGCACGGGCGCCGGCAGGATTTCAAGCCCCGGCGCGATGCGTTCGACCAGTGCGCGGGCAGGCCCGGCCCCCCGCGCCACCACCAGCGGCGGCAGCGGTTCGGCCAGCAGGCGCAGGCCCGGCCGGTCCGATCCGGCCACGGCATCCAGCCCCGCCACATCCCAGCCCGCCAGCGGCACCAGCAGCAGCGCCCGGGGCTCTGCCGCGCCCAGTTTCGCAACCGGCCGCAGCCCCTGCCCCGGCACCAGCGCCCAAAGCCCGAAGCTGGCGGCCATCGGCCCGGCCAGCGCCGCCTGCAGCCCCGTGCTCAGCGCCCGGCCGGTGCCCGGCGCCAGATCCCACCAGACCATGACCGGCCCCTCGGCCAGAACCGGCAGCGCCGCCTGCAACAGCCCGGCATGGTCCGTCTCGGGCCCGAAGACCGCCAGCGCCGGGCGGCGCAGATGGCCCAGCGCGGCGGCCAGCGTGGTGCAGCGCAGCCGCACGCCCGCCCCCACCACCTGACGGCCGGCAAAGGCCCGCTGTTCGCCCACCAGCAGATCGCGGTTCCGGGTAGACAGAACCACCGTCGCCGCCGGGCCGGTGCCCAATGTGGCCGCATATCCGGGGTAAGCGCCGAAGACCGCATCCGACAGCGCCTCGACCAGACCCAGATCGGGACGCGCCGCCTGAAAGGCGCAGAGCGTGGGGCTGCCCGGCAGGCCGATGCCCAGAAGCGTGCCATTGCGCGGCAGTTCGCGGGCCAGAGCGGCAATCAGCGCCAGACGCAGCCGGGCGAAATCGCCCCTGCGGTCGGCGCCCGGCCCATGGGCCTCTGCCCCCGGAGGGGCAGCGGGATCAGAGGCGCCCCGCCCCGCCGGATGGCGCAGTTTGTCGGTAAAAATCACGGCAGCCTGAAATTGCAGAAATGTCTGTTCATCCTTTCAGTCTTACGGTTTGCCACGGCAGTGTCAACGCGCATCGCTGCATTGCGGCACCCCGGCCAGCGGCGGGAAACCGCCACAGGCCGGGGCCGGAAGACAGGGGCGGATCACAGGATCACGTCGAAATCCGCCGCCGTCAGGGTCAGGCCCGGGGCCAGCTGGGCGAATTTCACCGCCTTGCCGGCGCCGCTGCCATCGGCATCATAGAACAGCGCCCCGGTGGTCTTGTTGTGGATGATCCGGTCATCCGCCTGCAGGGCTGCCGTGCCGGAGACAAAGGCCCCGGCCGGCAGATCACCCGCCACCAGCGCCCGGAACACCGTGCGATCCAGCACGATCGTATCGGCGGCGGCATTGTAATCGGTGATCCGGTCGACATTGGCCTTGCCCGCTGCGGCATCGAAAATGAAGGTGTCGCGCCCGGCGCCGCCGGTCAGGATATCCGCGCCCAGACCGCCCGACAGCACATCATCGCCGGCCTCGCCGCGCAGGCGGTCGGCCCCGCCCCGGCCGATCAGCCGGTCATTGCCGCCCCGGCCCTCGAAGGTATTGGCCGCGCCATCCCCGCGCATCCGGTCGGCCGCGGCAGAGCCCGCGAAGATCTCGATCGACACGAATTGCGGGCCACGGGCGGCGCCGCCTGCCGCCGCAAGTGCAGGCGCGGGCGCCGGGGCCCCCAGATCCAGCACCACGGCCTCTTCAAAGGTGATCCGGTCGATGCCCGCACCGCCATCCACGATATCTTCGCTGGCATCCTCCAGCACGAAGGTGTCGCCGCCTGCGCCGCCGTCCAGCGTATCGGCGCCCGCGCCGCCTTCCATGGTATCCGCGCCGGTGCCACCCAGCAAAACGTCATCGCCGGTGCCGCCATCCAGCGTGTCATTGCCGCCCTCGCCGATCAGCTGATCGTCGCCGCCGCCGCCCTCCGCCGTGTCATTGCCCGCCCCCATGGCGATGATATCGGCGACGATGGCGCCGACATAGCGTTCGGCCACCCGGCTGGTATCGAAGATGAAGGCGGCGCGGCCCAGCTCTTCCAGCGTGTCAAATCCGGTGATGGTGATGCGCTGGGTAAAGCCATAGGCGGTGATGTCGATGGCGCCATCATCGCCCAGATCCTGCCAGAAATACTGCAGCGAGGTGAAATTCTCGATCCCCAGCTCGCGCAGGTCGATCACATCCTCCTCTGCACGCGAGAAATCGGTGATCACCGCGCCGCCGCGCGATTCCCCGCGCCCGTAATCGTTCAGATCGTCGATGAATCCGGTCCAGCTGCCCATCACGAAGCGGTCGGCCCCGGCGCCGCCGGTCATCACATCCGATCCGGCCCCGCCCGAAATCTCGTCATCGCCGATGCCCCCGAACAGCTGATCGGTGCCATTGCCGCCTTCCAGCGAATCCGTGCCATTGCCGCCGTACAGCGTATCCTCGCCCTCGCCGCCGTTCAGCACGTCATTGCCGATCTCGCCGAACAGCTTGTCGCGGCCACCCTCACCCGAAAGCGCGTCATTGCCCATGCCGCCAAACAGATCGTCATGGCTGCGGCTGCCGGTGATGCCATCATTCGACACATTGGTGCTGAGCAGGAAATTCGCCCGCGTCAGCGTGCCCACCACCGCGGCCGATCCCAGAACCAGCTTGTTGACGAAGCCGTTCTGCTGCACCAGCACCGAAATCACGCCGCTTTCCACCGCCAGCAGGCGCTGCACGGTTTCCATGTCGGAAATGCCCAGCTCGCGCAGATCGACCCGGTCTTCCGCCGTCCAGTCGGTGATGGTGTCGATGCTGTTCTCGATCATGCTGGCGCTGCGGTTGCCCGCCATGCTGAAGGTATCGGCCCCGGCGCCGCCGGTCAGCGTATCATCCCCGGCCTGGCCTGCCAGCGTATCCTCGCCCGCCCCGCCCGACAGCACATCGGCATAAGACAGCGCCCAGTCGGTATAGACGAAGGAATCCTCTTCGCTTTCGGTCAGGGTATCGCCGAACAGCCGGTCATTGCCCTCGTCGCCGGTCAGGGTATCGCCACCGATGCCGCCCAGCAGATCATCGGCGCCCGCGCCACCCATCAAGGTATCCGCGCCCGCCTCGCCATCCAGACTGTCGGTGCCGCCCGACCCCGACAGCAGATCGGCGCCGGTGCCGCCCGCCAGCGTATCATTGCCCGCCTCGCCGAACAGCCGGTCAGCGCCGCCGCCGCCGTAAAGCCCGTCATCGCCGCCGCCGCCGAAGTAATCATCGGCCTGCGCCCCGCCCGAGCGGAAATCGCCGTCGTCATTCACCGCCAGCACGACATTGGCCGATCCGATGGCGCCGAGATCGGTCCAGTTCAGCAGCCGCAGCACATTGCGATAGCCGTTCATGAAGCTGACCAGATCGGTGCCATTGGCGCCGACCTGCAGCAGGGCCTGCACCGTGGCGAATTCGGTGATCCCCATCTCGGTCACGTCGATGCGGTCTTCCGCCGCCCAGTCGGCCACCACATCCAGCGTGTCTTCCGACAGGGTGTTCCAGCCGTCGATGCTGTAGGAGACGCGGAAACTGTCGGCGCCCGCGCCGCCGGTCAGCGTGTCATTGCCGCCGCCCCCGGCCAGGATGTCATCGCCCGCGCCACCCTCCAGCACATCATGATAGATCAGGTTCCAGCTGGTGGCCTCGGCATCGCCGAACAGGGTATCGGCATCGCCGCCGCCATAGAGCGTATCGGTGCCCGCGCCGCCCTCGCCCCGGTCAAGCCCGGCGCCCAGGGTCACCAGGTCATCGGCATTGCCGCCATAGGCGCTGTCGGATCCGGCGCCGCCATAAAGCGCATCCCGGCCATCGCCGCCATCCAGCCAGTCATTGCCGCCCTCGCCGAACAGCCGGTCGGTATCGCCCAGGCCCGAGATATTGTCATCGCCCAGCCCGCCAAAGAAATCGTCCCGCGCCGCCGTGCCGTTGATATGGTCATTGCTGGTCTCGACCGACAGCACCGCCCGCGCCGCCGTCAGCTGTGCCGCCTCGAACAGGGTGCCCAGCGACAGGATAGTGCGATAGCCGTTCTGCCAGACCACCACCGAAGAGGCCGTGCCCCCGGCATTGGTCTGCAGCAGCATCCGCGCGGTCTCCAGATCGGAAATCCGGGCTTCGGAAAAATCCAGCTGGTCTTCCGCGGCGTTGAAATCCACCACCACATCGGTGGTATCTGCGGCCAGTGACAGGCCGGAATAGCTCCAATAGGCGCCAAAGGTCAGGCGGAAGGCATCGCGGCCCGCGCCGCCGGTCAGCAGGTCATCCCCCGCGCCGCCTGCCAGAGTGTCATCGCCCGCGCCGCCATCCAGCACATCGTTGAAGGCCTGCTGCCAGTTGGTTTCCGTATCGTCGCCATGGATGATATCGGCATCATCGCCGCCCAGCAGCCGGTCCACGCCCTCGCCACCGGTGATCGAGTCGCGGCCCGCGCCGCCCTCGCCCAGATCATCGCCGATGGACAGATCCAGCAGATCCGATCCCTCGCCGCCAAAGAGACTGTCCGCCCCGGCCCCGCCATAGGCCGTATCATTGCCGCTTTCCCCGAACAGCCGGTCATCCCCGCCGCCGCCATCCAGATTGTCATCGCCCCGACCACCGAACAGATCATCGCGGTCTTCGGTGCCATAGAGATAGTCATTCTGCGTCACGGCCGACAGCAGGGCATTGCCGCTGCCCAGGCCTGCCGGATCGCTCACGCTGCCATCCAGCGCCAGCTGCGACCGATAGCCGTTGTTCCAGATCGTCAGCAGCAGGCCGGTGCCCTGCCCCTCCATCAGATAGCGCAGGGTGGCGATATCGCTGATCCCGGCCGCGCTGACATCAATGCGGTCTTCGGCGGAAAAATCGCTGACGCGGTCCAGAGTATCGCCGGACAGCGCCGCCCCGGAATATTGCGCGGCATCGATGCGGAAGGTATCGGCGCCGCTGCCGCCCGACAGCAGGTCATCCCCCGCGCCGCCCGACAGCACATCATTGCCCGCCCCGCCCGACAGCGTGTCGTTCCAGATCGCATTGGTGACATCGGGCGCCTCGCCATAGAGCGTGTCATTGCCCTCGCCGCCCGACAGGGCATCGGCGCCATCCTCGCCCAGAAGATAGTCATTGCCGCTGCCGCCATCGACAGAATCATTCTCGCTGCCGGCATAGAGGCTGTCACTGCCCGCACCGCCGAAGATGCTGTCACTGCCGCCGCCGCCATAGGCCGTGTCATTGCCTGCCGCGCTGTGGATGCGGTCGGCGCCATCGCGGGCATCGACGTAATCGGCGCCATTCGCGCCCAGAAGATCATCGCGCTCCTCGCTGCCATAAAGATAGAGCGGGTCGGTCGCCGTGGAAAAGATCACCTGATCGGCGCCCAGCGATGTGACGCCGGCCAGCCGGATGATCTGTTCATAGCCGTTGACGAAGAACACCAGCTCCATCGCGCCGCCCGCCAGCCGGGCAAAGGGGGCCAGATCGGCCAGCGCTGTGACGGGCAGCCCGCGCAGGTCCAGCCGGTCGCCCGCGCCGAAATCGGTGATCGTCACCACATGGCCGTCATCCTGCCCGCTGTAATCGGCAGGCAGGAAGCCGGTGATGACATGGGTATCATTGCCGGTGCCGCCGGTCAGCGTGTCATTGCCGCCGCCCGAGGTCAGGCTGTCATCGCCCGCGCCGCCATCGAGGCTGTCATTGAAGCGGCTGCCCAGCAGCGCATCATTGCCGCCATTGCCGAACAGCGCCAGGCCGCGCGCCGCCTCGGTGGCATCCGCCACATCATTGCTGCCCGGCAGAAGGGCCACATCGACATCGGTGCCGAAGCTGTGGCCCTCGGTGTAGAAGCCGCCAAAGCCGTCCGAGACCCGGATCTCGTAACTGCCGCCGGCGGAATGGAAGGTCAGGGAAACCAGGGGTGCGCTGCTGAGGTTCAAAGTGGTCATGGCCGCTCCGACAGATCTGGAAAGGGAAACTGAAAATCCGGTTTCGAATCCCACCTCTGAAGAGGTGATCCCCGTCAGAGTGAACCAAGAATTTCTTCTGTCAACGAGGGACACGCCCGACCATCTGCGTCAGCAATCGCCTGCAGACGCAGAGCGCCTTGCATAGGGTCTGGTCCCGTTTTGTCGAACAGGCCGATGAAGGGAAGATCCCGGGGAAGGTCAGGATCCCACAGAGGCCCGCGCCCGGCGACACGCATTTGATACACCAGCAGGCGAGGATCGCCACCTGTCGCCCCGAAGCCGTTGCAGGCCTTTCAGATCCGTCCATTCCGGCGGATCGCGCCAGGCTCATAATGCCGCGGCGCAAGCCAAAGACGGGCACTGGGCTGCAGCACGCCGAAAGCAGGACGCCTTATCGCAGGCCGCGACAACGGCCATAGCGGCAGGCGGGCCGACTCCGAGAGCGGCCATCGGCGGGCGGGCCATCCTTTGGCTTTTGGCAGGCCCCCTCAGATGAAGTTGTCACGATAAAGCTCCCGCATATCAAAGCTCATGTGCAGCAGATTGCGCAGGGCCAGGTTTTTCAGAACATCTGCCAGCGTCTGACTGCGGGCGTTTCCAAGCTTCTGCATCCGCCGGATCGGTTGCAGATCGGGGGTCGCGGCGATCCCGGCGGCTTGCAGAACAGGCTGAAGATAACCGGGGAAATTGCTGACGGCATCTTCGTAATACAGTTCGATGGGTGAAATCCTGTGATGCGCGAAGAAGCGTTGCCACTGCCGGTCTTCACGGATCAGGCTGCGCAGATGCAGCATTGCCTTTTCCGCCTTGAAGGCCGTATTGGCGTTGAAATCAGCCGTTTTGGCATCTTTCGCATCCCATACATTCAGCTCCTCGGCAAAATATTTTGAAATTGCCTGGGCAAAGATATCCGCGCGCCGGATGAAAACCCAGGTCGCCCCCTCGAAGAATTCCACGAAAGGCGTGCACATCGGATTGTGTTTTTTCGGGTCGATCAGTTTCGACAGATGATGCAGGTAATGGAACATGACCTTGTCAAAAAATACCGGCTCATCGCTTCTATGGCTCTGCATGATCTGCATCGCATCGGCCCAGTGAAAACCTGCGGGCTTCTGCCCCGAGATGACAAGGCGATAGAACGCCTCTGTTTCACTGCGTGGTCGGCCTGTACAGTTCTGCAGATCATCCACGATCATGGTTGATCCGCTGCGCTGCGTTGCGCAAAAGATGATGGCGGGTTGTTCGAATTTCAGCGCCATGATGAATCAGCCTTTCCCTATCGCTTGCCATATATATTGAAGGCATAGATCATGAGCGGCACGCGTGGCCCGCCGGTCGACAGCCGCAAGCGCGCGCTTTTCGGCGACGCCCCATCGAGGGTGGCAAGAATCTTCTTACGATCCAGTCGGCAGTGTATGAAGCTCGGATGTTCGGTGATGCGCTTGCGCTCTAGGGGAATACGGTCCAGCTTACCATCCTTGCCATCACTGGCCACAAGAAATGCCGCATACATGGCAAGGGGTTCGTCAAGCGCGACCTTCAGAATCCATTCTGTCCATTCCCACTCCAGCAGATCCAGATCACCAGCAAGAAATTCATAAGTGAACCAGCCATCATCAACCAGGGGCGGAACCAAACGCAATCCGGTAACGGGCTCCGCACCGTTGCGGTGCAGCTGGCTCAGCGCGAAGGGTTGCAGGCTCGCTGCTGATGTCTTGTTGGTCGCATTGAACTGCACACTATCCGCAAAGGGGCATTGCGGAAGCAGTGCAACGGGCTCTGCGGCAGGCGGGGCCGCCCGGAACGCCTGAAAGGCGGGCGGGGTCAGAACTTCGATGCCAGGGGCCTCGAAACCACCGGGGGCCGACACCGCCCCGCCCGGTGCCAGCCGGATCATGCGCTCCAGTTCATCAAGCCGCCCGCGCATCTCTCCGATGGCTGTCAGCATTTCGGCACGGTTTATCATCATGCTTCCCGTCTTGCTTCAGTATTTGTTCTGGCACCCGGATATCCAACAGTTGCGCCCTGCGCCCGGAACTGCGCAGCCGTTGCACGCCTGCCTGTCATGGGCTGTCCATATCCGGCCAAAGTGCGGACAGGGAATTTCTCTGCGTGAATTCGGCGATATACCAGCCGATATCCGCAGCCCGGCGTTTTTCCAGCTTGGCTCTGGCAGCAGGCATGTCGGCGGACGTCAGCCGATCCAGCGCCATGGCATAGCTGAAGCTGACATCGCGCAGCTTGGCCTTCAGCCGGTCCAGATCACCGCCGCGCACCACCGAAGTCGGGCGACGGCAGTAATAATACAGGCAATCGGGCACCGATGAATACCGGCGGCAATGCGGAAACAGCAAGCTGTTGCGCAGCAGATCCTCGCAGATTGTCAGGCCATTATCCACCTGGTCATGGCCGGGCACACGGTTCCACAGATCGCGGGAATAGATCTTGTTCCACAACACCCCGGGCATGCCATTGTTGAAAAAGACGCAGGCGGCGCGATCCCCATCCAGCGGCCCCTCCACGGACATGGTATTGAAGCGGATCGGCCGCCCCACGCAATCCAGTTCTGTCGCACGACATTCGACGATTTCGGCGCCGGTGGTGATCGCTTCGGCGAACAGCATGGCCGCGAACTGCGGGTGCAGGTAATCATCACTGTCCACATGCGCGAGAAACAGCCCGCTGGCCGCAGCCGCGGCCGTGGTTCTGGCCTGGTAAAGCCCCCTGTTTCGGACATGGCGGATGACCCGGAACCGCCCGTCATTGCCCACGCTCTGCCGGACGATCTGCGGCACATCCCCGGGGGAGGCATCATCAATGATGATGCACTCGAATTCCTGCAGGCTTTGTGACCGGATGCTGTCGAGGCAGCGGCCCAGAACCTCTTCCGTGCCATGAACAGGCACAAGGAAGCTGATCTTGGGGGGCAGCGCCGCAGTGGCATGACGAGCCGCATCTTTCCAATAGGCCTGCCAGCGCGCATCTGCGGCGGCAAGCGGCGCGGAAACCGCGGCCGGTGTGGCAGGCAGCCTGCCATGGGCAATCACCTGATCAATCACGGCGCGCCACAGTTCCACGACCCGGTCCACCGCAAACTTCTGCTGGACGAAGCTCCGTGCGGCCTGGCCCATGCGCTGCGCCAGTTCGGGGTCACGCAGCAGACGGGTCACCCGTTCCGCAAAGGCATCGACATCATTGAAGGGCACCAGAAAGCCCGTTTCCCCATCAATGACCTGATCGCGCAGCCCCGGCAGATCAAAGGCCACTTGCGGCACGCCATGGGCTGCCGCCTCCAGCAGAACCATCGGCTGGCCCTCGATCTCGGAGGTCAGCGCGAAAACGCTGGCCTCTTCATAGTGATGCGCCACGACACCGCTGCGGCCGAAACACATCACGCGATCACCATCCACGCCGCTGGCCTGCCTGTAATACTGATCCTGCAACCAGTTATAGCTGCCAAGGATGACCAGGGTGCTGTCGGGAACCGCAGGGCCGACCTGTGCGAATACCTTGTACAACAGGTCAAGCCGCTTGGCAGTCTTGCCGAAATGCGAAACGTTCAGGATCTTTGGGGCCATTGTGCGCCGCTCGGCCCAGGCCGGTTCAGGCGGCGCATAAGGCACCGGGTTTTCAATCCTGACCACATTGTCAAGATGCCGGGCAAAATACTGCAGCGTATCGTCATTCAGCAGCGTGACACCCGCAAACTTGCGATAATGCGCATATCTCTGGCTGAACCAGCTGTCATAGCCGGGTTTGCCACAGGCCCCCTGGAACAGCGGGTAATGATAGGCGTTATGCTCTGACAGAACGATCCTGACCCCGGCATCGGCCAGTTCGGACATCATCTTCACATGGCCCATGTCCCAGTGAAAGTGATCCAGAACCACATCCACATTCAGCGCGCCTATCCGTTCGCGCAAGGCTGCCGCCGTGAAATCGACCTCGTGTATCGGGACATGACCGACCTGATATTCCCGGCCGCCGCCCGGCCGGATGAAGATATGCGTATCGTAATGTTCCGCCAGCGCCTGTGCCAGACAGGCAACCACACGTTCCGCACCGCCTGAAGACAGGTTTGGTATGATCAGGGCAACAACAGATCGCATGTCGTGCGGCCTCCTCAGCTTCCGGCCTTACAGCGACGTAGAGCCACCGACCACGATCACAACCCTGCAGTTCCGGATAACCTGCAGCGAAAATTCCGTAACCCCTTGCGCGGAACCTGCGCAACCCGCCTGCTGGCCGGCGCGCTGGCAAAGCTTGCCCCCCTTTGCAAAACAGCCACACCGGCGACCGTGAAACCCGATTATACAGCGGCAACCTTGGATTGCGCTCGTATATGGCAGGCCAAGGCGATAGCTTCGGGCAGTATTTTGGGGTATTGTAGAATGATTGATGGCACAGGCAGTTCAGCCCAGGCTGGCACAATGCGCGGCGACCTGGTGCCACGCGCCATGTTGCAGAAAATTCAGGCCATCCTGCGCGAAAGCCCCGATCTGGTGCCGCGCTACGAGCTTGCCAAACAGGTCATCCGCATCTTTCGCCGTCCGGCTTTCTATGAAATCAGCCAACGCTGCAACCTGTGGTGCGAGGGTTGCTATTACTATGAAAATGAACAGCGGCTGAAGGTTGCCATCGAGCCGGATCTGCCGCGGTGGGATGATTTCTTCCGCGCCGAGGCGGAGCGGGGCGTCAGCATGGCCTATTTCGTAGGGGCCGAACCCGCGCTGGAGCGGAGCCGCCTGCTGGCGGCGGCGCGCCACCTGCGCCATGGCAAGATCGGCACCAATGGCACGATCCGGCTGGATCCGGACATCACCTTTCGCATCGGGGTTTCGGTCTGGGGCGATGATGAAACCGACGCGCATCTGCGCGGTGGCTCGGTCCTGCGCAAGGCCCTGCGCAACTATGCGGGGGATGCGCGGGCCGTCATGCTGTTCACGCTGTCCCCCTGGAACCTGCATACCGTGCCTCAGGTGATGCAGGCCTGTCGCGATCACGGGTTGCCGGTCACCTTCAGCCTGTTTTCCCCCACCCGCACCTATGGCCGCAAGATTGAAGGCGGCAGCCCGGCCGACGGGCAGTTCTTCCGTATCGCACCGGAGCAGGGCGCGGCACATTTCACGGCGGATGACCTGCGCCGCACCGCGGATGCGATGACAGGGGCCATGGCCGATTTTCCCGATATCGCCCTGTGCTCGCCCGCGTTTCGCGACATCATCACCCACCCCGGACCGCTGTTCGATATTGACCCCGATACCCATGTCGCCCGGGATTGCGGATCGCGGATCGTGGGCGCGCTCCGCTATCACTCGACCGCGCTTCGCGCCGAAGCGGTGAAATGCTGCACCCCGGATGTGAATTGCGCCGACTGCCGTATTTACAGCGGCGCCTGGTCTTCACAGTTCCGGCCGGCCCCACGGTTTCTGGAATCCACGAACAGCTTCGTGCAATGGCTGGATATGATGGAAATGCTGGGGCGCATCTTCATCCATCCTCTGCCCGATATCTATCGCCAGGCGGGGAAAGCGGCATGACACCCACCACATCCCCGGCCTCCACATCCCCGGCCTCCACATCCCCGGCCGTTGTCGGACTTGATCTGCAGCCCGATGCCCCCCCTCTGGCACCCGGTTCGCTGAAGGCGATACTTCATCCGGCCATTTATTGGCCCGAAGCCCTGCTGACGCGCGATGTACTGCAGGTCGAGACCCGGGACAGGCCGGTGGTTCATGTGATGAACCCCGCGCTGGCAACCGCGATCCTGTCCGATGATGGCGAGGTTTTCGCCAAACATGCCATCTATCGCCATATCGCGGGCGGCGAATCCGGCATGGGCAGCATGATTGCCATGGGCCGGGATGACGCACGACAGGCCAAGATGCTGTTTGGCCCCGAATTCAACCCTCGTCTGGCCATGCACCATGTGCCGATGATCCGTGCCGTGACCATCCGCCGGGCAGATGCCTTTGCCCAAAACCCCGTGCCGGGCGGGCTTTCAGCGCTGCTGGCAGCCATCGCACTGGAAATCATCTGGCGGGTGATGTTTGACCCGACAGGGCATGACAGGCCACCACCCGCCTTTGTCGAAACCGCAATTGCGGAGATCTATCAGGCGCGGATGGCAGGCGAGCACCGCAGGGTAACCGCGCTGATCCGCGATCTTGCCGATGGGTCGATCGACATGGCCAGATCCTGTCCACATCTGGCAAGCCCGGGATCACCTTTTCTGCCGGGGCCGGGGCATCCGCTCCCCGAAAATGCGCTGCGCGACAATATCAGGTTGTTTCTCAGTGCGGGGCACAAGACCAGCGCCACCGCCGTCGGCTGGACATTGTGGTTGCTGGCGCATCACCCGGCAGCCATGGCAGAGCTGCGCGCCAGACTTGCGACAATGGACCCGCACCAGCCCGTCACCGGGAAACAGGCAGAGACCTGTCTTGCCGCCGTCCACGAAGCGATGCGGCTTTTCCCCCCGGCGGTGATGACAGCCCGCCAGACACGGCAGGCTGTGCGCCTGGGCGACCTGGATCTGGCAACAGGTACCTCAGTGGTCGTGAATTTCTACGCCATGCACCGCCATCGCACATTCTGGCCCGATCCCGATCACTTCCGCCCCGAACGGTTTCTGCCACAGGCCAAGGCCCCGATCATCCCCGGCGCCTACCGTCCGTTCAGCGCGGGGGCACATGTCTGCCTTGGCATGAAATTCGCCGAACTTGAAACGACCCTCATCCTGGCAGAGTTCTTGCGCCGGTTCCATTTTGAACCCGTCGAGATGCAGCCGCGGCCCGTCTATTCCTTCACCCTGCACGCCTGGGATGGCATTCCGCTTTCCATCCACCCGATTGGCCTGCCGTCACAATCCCTGGCACAAAAAGCCTGAACCCGAGGAAACCATGCGCGACAGCTCTGCCCGATATGCCCAGCACTACAACCACATCATCTTTGATCCGGCGATGCGGGCCCTTTACGAAGGCAGCAACTTTTTCAACGTCGGTTACTGGCGGGATATCAGCCCGGTGATCCAGGAAAATCTGAACGCCGCCTGCACGGCCCTGGTGCAGGCCCATATTGATCTGGACCCGGACGCCGGCAGGGCCACTGGCCAAATTCTTGATATCGGCTGCGGGCTGGGCGATACGACACGGATGTTTGCGGATGCCTATCCGCAAGCGCGGTTGACCGGGGTGAACTTTTCCGCCGAACAGGTGGCTTTTGCCGCAGAACGGCAACCCGATCTGACCTTCATTCAGAAAGATGCCGCGCGGCTGGATCTGCCATCGGACAGCGCAGAGCGGATTTTCTGTGTCGAGGCGGCCTTCCATTTCAACACGCGGCTCGATTTCCTGCGGGAAGGCTTCCGCGTGCTGAAACCCGGCGGGCGGCTGATCTTCAGCGATGTTCTTTATACGCGCAGCATCTATGGCATCCCCAAGGAAAACACCGGCATGTCGGTGGAGACTTTCCTGGATCAGATCCGCGCGATCGGCTGGGACATCGAAATCGCACAGGATATCACCCCCGAAACCGGCGCGCCCTATCTGCAACTGCTGTGTGATGCGGGGTTTGAACGGGCGGGCCGCATCTGGATGAAGCTGCTGCAGCACTATCTGCTGATTTCGCTTCGCAAACCCTGATCCGGGACAAGACCGAAAGATGACCGATCCGAACACCTCCTTGCCCGCCGATACCAAGACCCCGCTGCAACGCCTTGCAACAGCGGAAACCCAGGTGGCGGCACTGATCGGGGCAAAAAAACCGGATGCCGCCGTGGCATTGGCACTGCAGGTGTTCGACAGCGAGACCGGCACACCCCCATGGCGCCGCAGCATACTGCTGGCCCGGGCGATGGAGGCGGCAGGCCAGGGGCCCGAAGCTGTGGCGCTTTTACGCAATGTGGATCTGACCTGCAGGGGCCAGATCCATCTTGCCGAATTGCTGCTGCGGCTTGATCGCAGGGCGGAGGCCCTGGCCGCCCTGCCTGATCCTGCCGATCTTCCGCCCGGCAATCCCGTGGTGCCGTTTCTGTTCCGCTTGCGCCGGGCGCGGTTCCTGCTGGCGGCGGATCAACACGCCCCGGCACGCGATCTTTTGACAGAGCTGGCGGCAGAGCCAGTGCAGGATGCGGCGTCCTGCCTGCAGCTGGGCTGGCTGGGCCTCAAGGCCGATCTGCCCGACGTTGCCCGTCAGGCGGCGGCTGTCGTGGCGGGGCTGACGGATGCCAGCCCGGCGCAAGTGCAGGATGCTTTGGCCATGCTACTGGTCCCTGCCCTGCGCGGCACCGATCTGCCGGAAACGGTATTGGCCAGTTTTACCGCCCATCAGGCCGCCCATCCGGAGGATCTGCGGTTGCGGCTGCGGCTGGCGAACCTCATGGCAGGGCACGGCCATGACGCCACCGCCCGGGTGCTGCTGGACATACCGCCACCGGGCGAGGCCGCGCCAGAGGATAGCCTGCAGCTGATGCAAAGGCAGTTGCAGCTTGATCTGCCGCATCAGGCGGCCACAACGGCGCAGGCGTGCTTGCAGGCGGGGCTGACCAATCCGCGGCACGAGGCGCGCGCCGTCGATATCCGCGCCAAGGCCCTGTTGCTCTGCGGCGAGGTCAAGGCCGCGGAAGCCCTGCTGCAGGAGGCCGTGGGGCGGCTTCCGGATGAAGAGCTGGAGCGGCTGCTGACCCTGATCCTGCGCCGTGAAGGCCGTCAACAGGATCTGGCGGCCGTGTCCGAAAAGATCAGGCATGTGCAGCAATCACGGCTTGCAGGCAGCCTGATACAGGCGCTGGAGGCGGTGCCGCGCGGAACGGTGCCTGTGCTGTCAGAAGCGCCGCCCGCGCTTCTGGTGCCTTGGCGGCTTTCGGGCCGGCCCGAAAGTGATTGGCCTGACTGGGCAGCGCGCGTCGGCTGGGGGCAGGCTGCGGGCGATATCGTGCGGCGCTGGGGCATTTATGGCAATGCGGCCCACCGCCGCGAACTGCTGTCCCTGATTGATCCGCCCGACCTTGCCGTGCTGGAAGATGCGCTGTCACAGGGGCGGGGGGCCATTCTGGTGGGCACGCATATGGGGCCCGTGGCGGCAAGCTTTCTGACCTTTGAAACGCTGGCAACACCATTTGCCTATCTGGGCCGGGGCGGCGCCGCGATGCAGACCGCGGCCCGCGGCATCCTGCTGGCCGAAATGACAGCCGAAGAAAGCATCGGCCAGATGCGCGGGCATCTGGTCACGGGGGGAATGCTGGGTATGACGCTGGATGCCATCTCGGCAGGCGGGCATCGTGTGCTGAGGATCGAAGGCGCAGAATGCCGGTTTTCGCGGCTGGCCCCCCGGCTGTCGCAGATCGCAGACGCGCCGAGCCTCTGGTATCAGGCCGAATGGGTCGGGGGGCGGCTGCGGGTATCGCTTGCGCCCTTGCCCATGGCCAGCCGGCAGGAGCCACGGGCCGCCTGGGAAAACCGCTGGTTCGCCGCCTTCGAGACCCATCTGCGCGCCTATCTCTGCGGGGCCCCGGAAAACCTCTGCGGGTTCTGGGCGCGCAACCCGCAGCAGGCTCCACTGCCAGAACCGCCGCTTTCAGCCTGGGCAATTGCGGGCGGGCTGAAAGCGGCGGGCTGACCCTGTCAGCCCCCGGTGGCCCCATTGCGCAGCCAGGCCGCCAGCCGGGCCGAGAAGGCCGCGTCAATGGTGGCGCCCTCCAGCAGCAAACGCCCGGGTTCGGCGCGCAGCCGCAATCCCGGCTGAGGCTCATCCTCCATCATCGGCGCCTGGCGTGCTGTGGCTGTCTCTGGCGCGGCACGTCGCGCCTCGGGGGCATCCCGCATGGCGGCAGGCGCCAGGGCCTGCAGGATCATCGCCTGTTCGGCGCTAGCATCGGCGGCCTCAGCCGCTTCCAGCGCGGCGCGTAGCCGGGGGCCCAGCCCCGCATCGGCCTCCAGCGCCTGGGCGATCTGCAGGCCCAGCCGCTCGCCAATCGCCTCGGGGAAGCGCAGGCTGCCATCCAGCGCCCGCACCACCGCCAGAAATGACCCGATCTTCGAGCGTTTCGCACGCGAGGCGGCGGCGAACAGGCTGCGCAGCGCATCGCGGTCGCGGTCGAACACACCGCCTTCAACCGCCTTCACCACGATGCGGGCGCGTTCATAGAACGACAGCCCCACCCGGATCTCGTTCTCTTCCACCATCGCCACATAGGCATCCGAGGCCTGTTCCGGCCGCCTGAGCAGCGCCAGCGCCTGGGCAAAGCGCGGATCGCCGGTTTCCGCCGCAAGCGTGCGCAGGGCGCGCAGCCGCCGCCAGCCGGAAATCAGCCCGAAGCGGTCGGGCGCCAGCTGCACCACCTCGATCGGGGTCTGCTGGCCACGGGCGCGCAGGGATTCCACCAGCGCCGCCATTTCCTCGGGATCGACCACGACGCGGTCGCGCACCAGATAGCCCGCCTCGATCTGATCGAGCGGCAGGGCAATCACCATGCGGCCCGTATCGCGCGCCTGTTTCAGCGTGGCGGCCATTTCCTCCAGCGCGGCGGTGGCGGCGGCGGCGCCGGCCATATCGGCAATCGGCGCCTGGCGGGTATAGGTATGGCCGCCCGCATAGCCCAGCGGATAGCTGGGGAAATGCGCCTTGGTTTCCAGCACCGGCATCGCCGGATCCGGGGTCAGCGCCGCGCGGATCTCATCGGCATCCGCAAGGGCGGGGGTCAGGTCTGCCACCGGCTCTGCCGGATCGGCAATGGCATCAAGGGGGGAAAGGCGTTTCCGTCTGGCCATGGATCAGCTCCGCATCTGGGGGCGGCAGGATGGGGCGGCGGGGATGAAGAAATCCCCAGCCGGGCGGACGATGGCGGCGCAGCCAATGTTTCGCGCGCGAAACATTTCGGGCAGGCCAGGGAGGCGGCCGGTCATTCCGCCGCCTCCTGCCCCGCCGCGCGTTCGTCGCGCCGCCAGCTGCCCACCACCAGCGCCTTCACCGCCGCCCAGGTCTCGTCAAAGGTTTCGCGGCCGCGGGCATAGGTTTCGCGGTTGAAGTCGCGGTAATCGGCCTCGTAGATGCCGCGCACCTGCTCGCCCGCCTGGCCGATCAGCGCGGTGAAATCCTGCCGGTGCGGCGACAGCGTGCGCCCCATCCAGCCCTGCATCAGCGCCGCCAGCTCCGCCTGCTGCGCGCCATCATAGCGGGTGATGAGCGCGCGCACCGCATCCCATTCGAAATTCAGCTCGGGCCGGCCCAGGGCGCGGGCGGCGACATTCTCGCCCTCTTCGATGGACCGGAAGGTGGAATGCAGCATGTCGAAGAACCGCCCCGTGCTGTCGAACTCCAGGAACGAGGCGCCCATCGGCACCAGCAGGATATCCGCCGCCGCCAGGCCGTTGATCGTCAGATATCCCAGCGCCGGCGGGGTATCGAGAAAGATCAGGTCGTAGCGGTCCAGCACGCCATCGGCGGCCAGGGTCTCGGTCAGCGCATCCCACAGCTTCCAGCCGCGGCCCTGCATCCGCCAGACCGGGATCTGGAATTCGGCCCAATAGAGGTTCAGCTGCGCCCCGATCAGGTCGATGTTGGGCCAGTGGGTGTTCTGGATCAGGCTGTCGGCCTTCACCCCCAGCGCCTCGGTCAGCGTCTCGTCCAGCGGGACCGGCGGATCACCACGATCCAGCCTGCGCTGATTGTCGAGCCGCAGATGCTGGGCATAGTGCCGCGCCAGCAGCGGGAAGACCGTCTGCCATTCATCGGCCACCCGCCCGCCGAAGATCGAGGTCATCGAGCCCTGGCTGTCCAGGTCGATCACCAGCACCCTGTAGCCATCCAGCGCCGCCGACATGGCCAGATGCGCGCAGGTCGAGGTCTTGCCGACGCCGCCCTTGAAATTGGCCACCGCCAGCATCTTGGCGGGCAGGCCTTTCGGGCGGTAGGGCTGATAGGGTTTGGCCTTCGAGCCTTCGGCGGCGAAATGCGCCCGCAGCCGCAGCACCTCGTCCAGGGTGAACCATTTGGCGCCGCCCTCGGTTTCCGAGGCGCCCTGCGGCAGGTCGGGATGCTGGCGCAGCACGCGGCGGAAATGGGCCTGCCCCACCGGGATCAGATAGCGGGTGATCTCCCAGGTGGAAAACAGCCGCAGACGCCGGCTGCCCGCGGCATCCAGACCCCGTCCCGCCAGATCATCGCGCCCGGTTTCACAGGCGCGCGCAATCTGGCCGAAGCCTTCGGTGGTGGCGGGCGCCCCCAGGGCGGCCAGGGCGGCATCGGGATCTATCCCGAAATAGGGGGGCAGGGGCTGTGCTGTATCAGGCTTCATCATTCGCCTCATGTGCCTTGTTTTGCAAAACATACCAGAAAACGCGGCATATGGAAGGAAAGACATGACATGGCCGAATCTCTGCGCCTGATTCTCTGCAGATTCACAGGCTTGCGGGGTGCTGGCCCCGGCGTTTCCGGGTGTGCCGCCCTGCCTGCGCCGTCTCTGTGGCAGCTTTCTGTCAGTTATGGAATGTTATCTTTTCTTGTTACAGAAGGAAAACGCAAAACTATCCACCTGTTTTTGCTTGCGGATTCCCTCCCTGCCCGGCACGAGGCGACTCTGATCCGACACTCGCCCGACTCTGATCCGCCGAAAGCCCGACTCTGATCCCCCGCTGGGGGTGCTGGACGGGGCCTGTGGATAACTCTAGGGTGGGTGTCACTGAAACCCCGATAGAAAACGGGGACGGCAAGAGGCGGCAGATGGCGGGACATATGATGGCGGGAGGCCCTCCCGCCGCTTTCAGGCGTGGCGCTGCGCGCACGGAACCGGCCGCGATCTGCGACCTGTTCATCTGTGACGTGCTGGAGGCCAGCCCGAAAGATGATCTGGGCACGATGGAACATCCGGTGTTTTCGCTGTCCACCAAGCCGGATCTGCGCATCCTGTCCTATGAGCATAACGGCGCCTCGGTGCAGGTGACGCCTTCGGTGAAGGGCCGCGCCACGATCTTCGACAAGGATATCCTGATCTATTGCATCAGCCAGCTGATGGCCGGTCTGAATGCCGGGCGCGAGGTCAGCCGCACCCTGCAGCTGAAGGCGCATGACCTGCTGGTGGCCACCGGACGCGATACCGGCGGTGACAGCTATCTGCGGCTGCGCGAAGGATTCGAGCGGTTGTCGGGCACCCGGATCACCACCAATATCGCCACCGGCGGCATCGAAACCACCAGCGGTTTCGGCCTGATCGACAGCTGGGAGATCCAGCGCAAGACCCGGGGCGGGCGGATGGTCTCGGTCGTGGTCACCCTGTCGGAATGGATTTTCCGCGCCGTGCTGGGCCGGGCGGTGCTGACGCTCAGCCGCGATTATTTCGGCCTGCGCAAACCGCTGGAGCGCCGGGTCTATGAACTGGCGCGCAAGCATTGCGGGCGGCAGCCCGAATGGCGGGCCAGCACGGCCACATTGCACAAGAAATCCGGATCCACCGCGCCGATCCGGGTGTTTCGCGCCGCGCTGCGCAAGATGATCGACGAGGCGCAGCTGCCCGATTACCGGCTGTCCGAGGAACCCGGCGATGTGATCCGCTTTGCCCGCATCGGCGCGGTGGAGGATGAGGTTCTGGCGGCGATGCTGCCGCATTTCGGCCCAGAGGTGCTGGATGCCGCTCGGGCGCTGCTGCCCGGTGCCGATGCCTATGCGCTGGAGGCCGAATGGCGCGCCTGGTGGGCCGATACCGGGCGGCCCCGGCTGGGGGCGCCGGATCGCGCCTTTCTGGGCTGGGTCAAGACCAAGGCGGGCGGGCGTTAACCGCAGGTTAACCATGTGTGAACCCGGGGTGCCCCGGGGCAGGGGTTTCGCAGCGATTTCGCGGCAGGGTCGCAGGCCGGAACGCCTGCCACCGCCTGATCCGAGGAACCGCGATGCCCGATATCTCCCCCCGCCTGGCCCTGCCCTATCTGCAGCCGTCCCAGGCGCAGAAACATGTCACCCATAACGAGGCTTTGCGCAGGCTGGATCTGCTGGTGCAGCTGGTGGTGGTGCAGTTCGGCGCCGAAGTGCCGCCTGCCAGCCCGGCGCCGGGCGCGGTCTGGGCGCTGGGGGCTGCCCCGCAGGGCGATTGGGCGGGGCAGGCCGGGCAACTGGCCCTGTGGGAAGACACTGGCTGGAGCTTCGTGGCGCCGCAGGAGGGCTGGCGCGCCTGGGGGCTGGCCGAGGCGGAATTGCGGGTCTGGCGCGCGGGCGGCTGGGCTCTGCCCGCCGCCGCGCCGCCACTGGCGCTGGACGGGCTGCAGGGGCTGGGCATCGGCACGCCGCATGATGTGGAAAACCGGCTGGCGGTGGCGTCCCCCGCCACGCTCTTCACCCATGACGGCGCCGGGCATCAGCTGAAGATCAACAAGGCCGGGCCGGGCGATACCGCGAGCCTCCTGTTCCAGCAGGGCTGGTCGGGCCGGGCCGAGATCGGGCTGATGGGCGATGCGGGCCTGGCGCTGAAGGTCAGCGCCGATGGCGCCGCCTGGACTGAGGCGCTGCGCGCCGACCCGGCGACAGGCCGGGTGCAGCTGCCGCAGGGCGGGCAGGTGGCGCCGGGCAGTGCAGGCGCGCCGGGCCTGGGGTTTCTGGGCGATGCCGATACCGGCCTGTTCCGCCCCGGGCCGGATCAGCTGGGTTTCGCTGCGGGCGGGGTGCCGCGGGCGGTGCTGTCGGCGGCGGGGTTGCAGCTGGATGTGCCCTTGATTGGCACGGCGGTCAGCGAAAGCGCGCTGGATACCACGGCGGGGCGGCTGGCCCGGGTGGGCTATGCCGGTCTCGGGCTGACCGGCAATGGCATCGGGGCGCCGGGCAATGATGCCAACCTTTGCCTCTCCACCGCCTTCAACTACCGCTTCAGCACCAGCGGGATCAATTGCCCGATCTCCAACCCTTATGGCGGGTCTTTGCATGTGTTCCGCGGGGTCGGCGGCGATGCGGCTTCGTACCGGCTGCAGCAGATGTTCCTCTCGGCGGCCAATGTCATGTATCACCGCGCCTCGGGCGACAGCGGCGTGACCTGGTCCAGCTGGCGCCGCCTGCTGCATAACGAGATCATTCTGGGCACGGTCGCGCAGAGCGGCGGGGCGCCCACCGGCGCCATCATCGAGCGAGGCAGCAACGCCAATGGTGAATATGCGCGCCTGGCCGATGGCACGCAGATCTGCACCCGCAGCGCGGTGCCGCTGACCTATCGTTCCGCCAACCATATCGGTGCCGACTGGACCTTTCCGGCCAGTTTCGCCGCCTCGCCCTTCGGGGTGGTCACCGGCCCCGGCCTGACCGGCGATTATACCGATGTCGATCCGGCGGCGCTGGGGGTCAGCCTCTGGGCCTATTCGGGCGCGTCGGTCGTGGCGGGCTTTCGCCGGTCTTTCGGGGCGCCGGGTTTCGCGGCGACCGCTCAGGTCAACAACTGCCGTCTGCTGGCCATCGGCCGCTGGTTCTGAGGAGACCCCATGTTCATCACCCTGACCCCCATGCGCCGCGACGATGCGCTGACCCTGCACCGCACAGGCGATGTGCTGGTGATCAACGGCACGGAATATGATTTCACCCCGCTGCCCGAAGGCGCCCTGCTGCCCCGCGCGGCGGTGGATTGCGACTGGCTGGCCTCGGATGTCACCCGCACGGGCGGCCAGATCCGGCTGACCCTGATCCTGCCGCATGGGGCCGATGCCCCCGCCGCCCGCCGCGCACCGGCGCCGCTGAACCTGACGGCGGATGGCCCGGTGGCCCTGCCCCCCGAGACGCATCCCGAGACGCATCCCACCACAGAGGAGACCCCCGCATGATCGACTGGAGCCTGCTTCACCCGGCAGAGGCCCGCGCGGCTGCGGCCACGGCTGCCCTGCGCGACCGGATCAAGGCCCGGCGCGATGCGGCGATCACCGGGGGTCTTCGTCTGGAGGGGGTGGCCATCGCCACCGATGATGTTTCGCAGCAACGCCTGACCGCCGCCGCTCTGGCGGCGCTGCTGGACCCGGATCTGGTGCTGCAATGGAAGTTGCCCGATGGCCGGTTCATCCCGCTGCAGGCGGCGCAGGTGATCGCCATCGCCCAGGCGGTGCGCGCCCATGTGCAGGCCTGTTTCGACCACGAGGCGCAGCTGCTGGCGGCGCTGGACACGGGCGGGCCAGCGGATCCGGAGATCGGCTGGCCCGGCGCGTCAGTCGCGGATCAGGGCTGACAGATAGGCGCCATAGGCGTTCTTGCCGAAGAGTTTCGCCCGGGCCGCCATCTGGTCGCGGCTGATCCAGCCCTTGGCATAGGCGATCTCTTCCGGGCTGCCGACCTGCTGGCCCTGGCGTTCGGTCAGGGTGCGCACGAAATTGCCGGCATCCAGCAGGCTGCCATGGGTGCCGGTATCCAGCCAGGCAAAGCCGCGGCCCATCTGTTCGACCGACAGCAGGCCCTCGGCCAGATACATCTCCAGGAGCGTCACGATCTCCAGCTCGCCGCGTGGCGAGGGCTGCACCGCCTTCGCCCGCTCCGGCGCGCTGCCATCGAGGAAGTAGAGGCCGGTGACGGCATAGTGCGAGGGCGGCACTTCGGGCTTTTCGATGATCTGGCTGACCTGACCCGCCGCATCGAAAGCCACCACGCCATAGCGTTCGGGATCGGCGACGCGATAGCCGAAGACGGTGCCCCCGGTGTCGCGCGCATCGGCGCTGGCCAGCAGTTCCGGCAGGCCATGGCCGAAGAAGATATTGTCGCCCAAGACCAGCGCCGAAGGCGCGCCCGCCAGAAAATCCTCGGCCAGCAGATAGGCCTGGGCCAGCCCGTCGGGCGAGGGCTGGGTGATATAGGTCAGCGCCAGCCCCCATTGGCTGCCATCGCCCAGGGTGCGCTGGAACTGATCCTGATCCTGCGGCGTGGTGATGATCGCGATCTCGCGGATGCCCGCCAGCATCAGCACGCTGACAGCGGATAATAGATCATCGGCTTGTCATAGATCGGCAGCAGCTGTTTCGACACGCCCATGGTGATCGGATAGAGCCGCGTGCCCGATCCGCCGGCCAGAATGATGCCCTTGCGCGTCATGTCAGATCCCTTTCAGTTCGGAAACCACTTCGGCCAGGGCCTGCTGCCAGTCGGGGCGGGCGATGCCGAAATCCGCCAGCGTCGCACAGTCCAGACGCGAATTCAGCGGGCGCCGTGCCGGGGTCGGATAGGCCTCGGTCGGGATGTCTTCCACCGTGACGGCCAGCCCTGCCTGGGCAAATGTTTCGCGCGCGAAACATGCCCAGCTGGTATCGGGGGCGCCCGCATAATGATAGGTGCCGCCCGCAGCCCCCTGCCGCAGCGCATCGGCCATGGTCAGCAGGGCGCCCGCAATGCCGCCCGCAGGCGTCGGCCCGCCGATCTGATCGGCCACCACCCGCAGCGCCGGGCGGTCGGCGCCCAGCCGCAGCATGGTCTTCACGAAATTCGCGCCATGGGCCGAGAACACCCAGGAGGTGCGCAGGATCACATGGCGCCCGCCCGCCGCGCGCACCGCCTGTTCGCCCGCCAGTTTGCTGCGGCCATAGGCGCCCAGCGGCGCCACCGGATCTTCGGGCTTCCACGGCGCGGTGCCGCTGCCATCAAAGACATAATCGGTGGAGACATGCAGGAAGGGGATGCCCAGATCGGCGCAGGCCTGTGCCATGGCGCCCGGCGCCGCGCCATTCACCTGCAGGGCGGCGGCCTCGTCGGTTTCTGCCCGGTCCACCGCCGTATAGGCGGCGGCATTGATCACCACATCCGGGGCATGGGCGCGGATCGCGGCAGTGCAGGCAGCAGGATCGCACAGATCCGCCTGCCCGCGCCCCAGATACACCGCATCCGGCGCCCGGCGCGTCAGTTCGCGCGCCACCTGGCCGGTCTGGCCGAAGACCAGCACCGTCATGCCTTCACCCCCAGCCTTTGGCCGACACCCTGCCGGTCCAGCAGCGGCTGCCACCAGTCGGCATTGTCCAGATACCATTGCACCGTGCGTTCCAGCCCCTCTTCCACCGTCACCGAAGGGCGCCAGCCCAGCTCGTTGCGGATGCGGGCCGGTTCGATCGCATAGCGCGCATCATGGCCCGGGCGGTCGGTGACGAAGGTGATCTGATCGGCATAGGAGCCGTCGTTCTTCGGCCGTTTCTCGTCGAGAATGGCGCAGAGCGTGCGCACCAGCTCCAGATTGGTGCGCTCGTTCTCGCCGCCGATATTGTAGCTGCGGCCCAGCTCGCCCTTTTCCAGCACCAGCAGCAGGGCATCGGCGTGATCTTCGACATACAGCCAGTCGCGGATGTTCGACCCGTCGCCATAGATCGGCAGCGGCTTGCCGGCCAGCGCGTTCAGGATCACCACCGGGATCAGCTTTTCGGGGAAGTGATAGGGGCCGTAATTGTTGGAACAATTGGTCAGCACCACCGGCAGGCCATAGGTCTCGTGCCAGGCGCGCACCAGATGGTCCGAGGCCGCCTTGGATGCCGAATAGGGCGAGCGCGGATCATAGGGCGTGGTTTCGGTGAACTTTTGTGAAGGATCGTTCGGTAACGATCCGAACACCTCGTCGGTGCTGATATGGTGAAAGCGGAACCCCGCAGGCCTGCCCTTGCGCGTCCAATGGGCGCGCGCGGCCTCCAGCATGTGATAGGTGCCGGTGATATTGGTCTCGATGAAATCGCCCGGCCCGTCGATGCTCCGGTCCACATGGGATTCCGCCGCCAGATGCATCACCGCATCGGGGTCATGGGTGGCAAAGATCCGGTCCAGCGCGGCGCGGTCGCGGATATCGGCCTGTTCAAAGGCGTAAAGCGGGCTATCCGCCACCGGCGCCACATTTTCCAGACAGGCGGCATAGGTCAGCGCATCCAGGTTGACGACGTGATGGCCGCGCGACACCGCCAGCCGCACCACGGCCGATCCGATGAAGCCGGCGCCGCCGGTGACAAGAAGTTTCATGGGATCAGGCCTCGAAGCTGAAAGGGGTCTGGAAATCGGCCAGCAAGGGCGCCTTGGCATCCTTGTCCGACAGGATGGGCGACAGATCGCCCAGAGCCCAGTCGATGCCGATCGTGGGGTCATCCCAGCGGATGCCGCCATCGCAGGCCGGTGCATAGACATCGGTGCATTTGTAGATCACCTCCGTGCCATCCTCGCGGGTGACGAAGCCATGCAGGAAACCGGCGGGGATCAGCAGCTGGCGGCCGTTTTCCGCCGAAAGCTCCACCCCCACCCATTTGCCGTAAGTGGGCGATCCGGCGCGGATATCCACCGCCACATCGAACAGCCGCCCCTGGCCGCAGCGCACCAGCTTGGCCTGGGCATGGGGCGGCGCCTGGAAATGCAACCCGCGGATGGTGCCGGCCTTCGCCGAAAGCGAATGGTTGTCCTGCACGAAATCCAGATCGAACCCCGCTTCGGCCATGCGCGCCCGGTTCCAGCTTTCGCTGAAGAAGCCGCGGGAATCCCCGAAACGGGCCGGGGTCAGGATCACCACGCCGGGCAAGTCTGTCAGTTCGATCTGCATTGCTGTTCAATCTCTGAAAGGCTGGTTCTGAAACGCGGACCCCGAACAAGCCCCGGGGCCTCTGGGTGGCATAAGGGCCAAGCGGGGCACCGCTGTAAACCCCTGCCCGGGATCAGTTGCTGAGAATATCCTTGTGGTAGCGCCGCAGCAGCAAAAGCCCCAGCGCGATCAGCGGCAGCGCGATGCTCAGCACATAGACCGGGCTGGCATAATCGGCATGATACATCGGATAGAAGCCTGACCGCATCATGCCGATGATATGCACCAGCGGATTATACCACAGGAACTCCTGCGCCGCGCGTGGCAGGTCGGTGTAAAGAAAGATCACCCCCGAGGCGATCATCAGCGGACGCGTCACGATCGACCAGACCATGGTCCAGGTCGGATAGAGTCCGCCGATCGTGGCGTTCATGCAGCCGATTCCCAGCCCCAGAAGGGCGGCCAGGGCGGTACTTTCCAGCACGGGCCAGAGGTCGATCACGCTGGCGGCACCGGTCCACAGGACGATTGCGGTCAGCAGGATGGCCCCAACGGCGATTTCTGTCAGGTAATTCAGCAGGAAGCGCGCGATGATCGCATCCGCCCAGGTGACCGCCGGATAGGACAGCAGCGGCCGCGAAAACTGCAGTGCCTTGCCTGTGGTGCCGCTGATCGTGTTGAACAGGCCGAAGGGTATGGTGCCCGTCGCATAGAACAGCAGAAAGCTGGTGCCCATCGGCGGTTCGCGGATGATGAGCGAAAAGCCCAGCGACAGCATCAGGATGGACCCGAGCGGTTCCAGCAGTGCCCAGACATAGCCGCCCGGGTTGCGGCCATATTGCGTCGACATTTCGCGCAGCATCAGGGCCGCCACCGAACGGAAGGTGGCAAAGCTGCGTCTGGGCCTGCCGAAATGCGGCCGGATCTGGGGCAGGGCGGGAAGATCGTTCTGGGACATGCGGGCGCGGCACCGGACTGGCGTTGACCGGCGGCATTATGTAGAAGCAGGGGCAAGAGATCAAACAGGCAATGCCAGGGTGGCGAAGTGACGGCAGAAAACGGTCCCGGCCCGAAACCGGCACAGGATCCGGCCCATGATCCGGCGCAGGATCCGGCACGGGGCAGGCCCGCCGCGCAGGCGGATCAGCCCCGCGCCCGTGCGGGCGGCCTGAAACCCCGGCTGGCGCAGGGCGCCATGCAGGGCGTCGTCAAGCGGATCGGCCCCAAGGGGGCCCGGCGCCCTGCGTCCCGGCATGGGCAAGCCAGGGTGGCGGCCCGCGGGTCGGGCCCGGCGGTGGCGGCGGTCAGGGGCCCCGGCGGCCCGGCGGCCCCGGCCCGGCGGCCAATCCTGCCGCTGACAGCGAGGACAGCCCGCCCGCCACCCGTCCGCTGGCCGAGCCTGCGAAGATGAAACCGCGCCACCGCGGGCTGATCTACAGCTTTCTGGTTCTGGTCTGCCTGCCGGTCATCCTGTCGACCTTCTATCTCTTCGTCTTCGCCGAGGATCAATATGCCTCGACCGTGGGCTTCACCGTGCGGCGCGAGGAAAACACCAGCGCCAGCAGCCTGCTGGGCGGGCTGTCGCAGCTGGCGGGGTCCGGCGGCTCGATGGAAACCGATATTCTTTACGAATATATCCAGAGCCAGGAGATCGTGACCGCGATCGACGAACGCATCGGCCTCGCCGCGATCTATTCCACCTACTGGCCGCGCGATCCGGTCTTTTCGCTCTGGACCGATCCCAGCACCGAGGATCTGCGCGATCACTGGTCGCGCATGGTGCGGATTTCCTATGACAGTGCCTCGCAGCTGATCGAACTGCGGGTGATGGCCTTCACCGCCGATGATGCGCAGCGCATCGCGCAGGAAATCCTGGCCGAAAGCCAGAAGATGATCAACACGCTGAACCAGCGCGCGCGCGAAGACATCATGCGCTATGCGACAGAGGATGTCGAAAAGACCGTCATCCGTCTGAAAGCCGCCCGCGAAGCGCTGAGCCGGTTCCGCACCTCGACCCAGATCGTCGATCCGGCGGCGGATATCCAGGGCCGCATGGGCGTGCTGAACAACCTGCAGCAGCAGCTGGCCGAGGCGCTGATCGAATATGACATCGTGATCGGCACCACCCAGGACAGCGACCCCCGGCGCGAACAGGCCGCCCGCCGCATCAGCGTGATCCGCGACCGCATCGCCGCCGAACGCCAGACCTTTGCCACCGAGGAAGGCGGCGCCGCCGGGGAAAACTACCCCGAGATCATCGCCGAATTCGAAAACCTGACGGTCGATCTGCAATTCGCCGAGGAAACCTATCGCGCCGCTTTGGCCGCGCAGGATGCCGCCCGCGATCAGGCGGTGCGCCAGAGCGTCTATCTGGCCGCCTATATCAACCCGACCTGGCCGCAGACTGCCGAATATCCGCAGCGCTTCGTGCTGACCTTCTTCATCGGCCTGTTCCTGACCCTGGGCTGGACCATTGGCGCGCTGATCTTCTATGCCGTGCGCGACCGCCAGTAGACCGCTGCCATGATCCGCTTCGAGAACCTGACCAAAAGCTTCCAGACCCCGCATGGCCGCAAGGTGGTGATCGACAATCTGTCGATGACGCTGCCCACCGGAAAATCGCTGGGGCTGATGGGGCGCAACGGGGCGGGCAAATCGACGCTGATGGAAATCGTGTCAGGGGTGATGGCGCCCGACAGCGGGCGGGTGGTGTCGGATGGCACGATCTCCTGGCCGGTCGGTCTGGGCGGCGCCCTGCACCCCGAACTGACCGGCGCGCAGAATGTGCGCTTCATCGCCCGCATCTATGGGGTCGACAGCGACAGCCTGTGCGATTTCGTCGAGGACTTCGCCGAACTGGGCGATCACTTCCACCTGAGGTTGCGCACCTATTCCTCGGGGATGCGGGCGCGGCTGGGGTTCGGCGCCTCAATGGGCATCCCCTTCGACACCTATCTGATCGACGAAACCACCGCCGTGGGGGATGCCAGTTTCCGCGCCAAAAGCCAGATCGTCTTCCGCGAGCGGATGAAACAGGCAGGGGCGCTGATGGTGAACCACAATCTGGGCGAGCTGCGCGAATTCTGCGATGCGGGCATCGTGCTGGAACATGGCAAGGCCTATTATTTCGACGATATCGAAGAAGCCATCGCCGTCCATCGCCAGATGATGCAGGGCAGCTGAGCGGGTGGGTCGCGGGACGGATGCCGCAGACGACCTTCTGGAAATTTAATGTGTTTGACCGTGGGGCAGAATGCCAAAAGAAAATATCCTCCTTGTTACTGACGCGCTGGTTCTTCCTGTCCGTGGGATAGACGGCGGTTTCAGCTGTGGTGTTTTTGATGCATCTGGCGCTGCCGTTCCAAGCTCCATCCATCGGTCATCTACCCGTCCCGTCACTGCCAAACCGGCAAAGGCCCCGGCCCAACAGGCTGGCGAGGAGATTGGTGAGGCGCTCTTCGGCGGAGTTATGCTGAACCACTTCGGTCACTTTCTGATGGAAAGCCTTGGCCGTCTCTGGGGGGCAAATGATGAAGATGTTCGGCATCTGCCGATTATCGTTCAGATGCCTTGGGGCGGGATGCCCTTGACGGATCTTGACCACTTTTCCCGGATCATTCTTGATCTGCTGGAGATTGATCCCACACGCCTCAAGGTCGTGACGGCACCTCTGCGGATCGGAAAACTGCATGTACCAGAGCAGCTTTATGGCTTTCACTGCTTTGAAAGCCCCTCTCCCATTTTCGTTGATTTCCTGCGGGTGGCACAGCGCAACATTCTGAAAATGGCAGAGGGCTTCACCCTGCCGTCGTCGCGGGTCTACATGTCGCGCTCGGAATGGCAGGACAAGGCACCCAAACGGGGTATCGTTGCTGGATCTCATGCCTTTGACGACTTCCTGCGCCAGCAAGGCTGGCATGTGGTTCAGCCTGAAACTTTGACCTTCCGTGACCAGCTCAAGATCTATGCGCTGGCCGAGCATGTCCTGATTTCTGAAGGCAGCGCGCAGCATAGCTATATCTTGCTGCCGGATACACCCAGCCATGTGACGGTCCTGCTACGCAGGCCTGACCCCTGGGATATCACGCGTGTGACCAAGCAGTTCGGTGGGGTTGGTTCACATGCAGCGACCATTCAGGAAATCGAGAAGACCTATTCCTATGGCCAACCCTCGTGGAGTGGTCTGACCGTGGTGGATTATAGCAAAGTCGCCCAGGCATTGCAGGCCGCAGGCACGGTGGCCGAACCCTTCACCGCCTGGGCCGGGATGAAGGAAGACCAGGTCCGCCAGAGCCTGCACGCCTATATCGGGGCGATCCGCGAAGAGCCGTCCTTCCTGGATTTCATGCGCAAGCTCTGACCGGGGTGTGGCCCGGTCTGCGGCCCAATCTGTGGCGCGGTCTGCGGCTTGACGCAGGCTGCGGGGGAATGGTTTTCTGACGGCCCCGCCCGCAGGGCGCGGACCCGGCATTTCAGCCGGGACGGGGAAGGGCCCGGGGGACGGAAAGCATTTTGGCCCTGTCGGGCGAAAGGAATTCGATGTCGGGATGCAAGACCGCAGCGGCACGCATCGGCAGCCACCGCCCGCCCTTCGGTGACAGGCCGCGCAGGACCGGCCATTTCCTGCAGGCGCTGCAGGAACGGGTGGCGGTTGCCGCCGAAGCCGGGCCGAGCGGCCCAAGCGGGATTGTCGCAGAAGCGCACAGCGGGTAGGTCAGGGCCATGACCCGAGTTTCCGCGCCCCCGCCTGTCTCTGATGCCCTGGCCGATCCGGATGACCGCATCCGCCAGGCCCCCCGCAACCACTGGCTGCGGCTGGATCTGCTGTTGCAGGCCCTGGCGGCGGGCCGGGTGGAAGAGGCCTGGCGCCGGTTCGAGGCGCTGACCCAGTCGGGCCAGCTGGGCCCCGATGTGCTGGGGCCGGTGCGCGGGATGATTGCCCAGGCGCTGGCGGGCGCGCCGCCGCTGCGGCTGGATCTGCCCGCCGATTACCACCGGCTGCTGCCCGGCAAGCCCTTCCAGACCCGGCTGGCCGCGCTGGCGGGGCCGGGGGGGCGCCCGGCGGCCTTTCCGCCGGATATGGTGCTGCCGCCGCTGACCGGCGATGGCAATGATTTCACCTTCATCGCCGATGCGGCCCGCAGCTGGGCCTTTACCGCAGCCCTGCCCGATCTGCGGCTGCATCTGGTGCTGCAGGTGGCCGATGCCGCCGATCTGCAGGCGCTGGCCGCCGGTCTGGCGGTGCAGACCTGGCCCGCCGACCGCTGCCGCCTCACTGTCTTTGCCCCCGCCGGGCTGCATGGCCGGGCGCTGCCCCCGGGCACCCAATGGCGCGAGGGCCGGGTGCAGGCCGCCGATGCCGCCAGCCTGGCCGAAGACGCAGAGGGGCTGGTGTTCCTGTCGGGCGGCACCCGCCCCGATCCGCTGCTGCTGGAACGGGTGGCGCGGCATCTGGCGCTGTCGTCGCGGCTGTGGCTGGCCTTCGTGCCGGTGGGCAATTTCCAGGGGGCAGAACCGCAATACCGCCCCACCATCCTGTCGGACGGGGTGATCCATGGCGCCTGGAGCGGTGACCGCTTTCCGCACCGCCGCTGCCGCAGCCTGAATTTCGCCGCCCCCGCCGCGCTGTTCCGCCGTCTGGGCGGGTTCGACCCGCGGTTTCAGGCCACCGAGCGCGGCGTGGCCGAACTGGCCTTCCGCGCCACCCAGGCCGGCGCCTGGATCATGCCCATGGCCGTCAACGGCCCGGTGGCCCAGCCCGGCCCCGAAGACAGCCCCGCCGCCGACCAGCTGCTGTTTGCAGCCCTCTGCCCGGCCGACCGCCGCGGTGGCGAGCTGCGCCACGAGGTGCCCAAGGTTTCGATCTATATCCCGGCCTACAAGGCCGAACGCTATCTGCGCGATGCCATCGACAGCGTGCTGGGCCAGGATTATGCTGATCTGGAGGTCTGCGTGGCCGATGACGGCTCGCCCGATGCCACGCGGGCGGTGCTGGAAAGCTATGGCGCCGATCCGCGGCTGCGCTGGGTGTCGAACCGCAATGGCGGCATCGGCTTTGCCTCGAACAGTGCGATCCGGCTGGCGCGCGGGCAATATATCGGCCAGCTCGATTCCGATGACCGGCTGAAGCCCGGCGCGGTGCGCCGCCTGGCCGATTATCTGGATGAACATCCGAAGATCGGCTGCGTCTATTCCTCCTGCGAGCGGATCGACGCGGCGGGCAACTATCTGCACGACGAATACAGCTTCCCCGAGTTCAGCCGCGAAAAGATGATGCTGACCTCGATCGCCCATCACTTCCGCATGTTCCGCAGGCAGGTCTGGGAACGCACCGAAACCTTCCGCGAAGACATCGTGAATGCCGTCGATTACGACATGTTCCTGAAGATGTCGGAAGTGGCGCAGTTCCACCATATCGAGGAAATGCTGTATCAGCGCCGCTGGCATGGCGAAAACACCTCCAGCGTGAACGAGGCCTTCCAGAGCACCAATACCCATGTGGTGCAGCGCAAGGCGCTGGACCGGCTGGGGCTGGATACCGCCTGGGATGTGCATGTGCCCGATCCGGGAAAACCGCGCGAGGTGACCTATCGCCGCCGCGCCCCCGGCGACCGGGTGTTCTTCTGGCCCGATTACAGCCGGGCCAACCCCTATCAGCGGCTGCTCTATGCCAGGGCGCGCGCCCGGGAAGACGGGCCGGAATTCATCGGTGCCCCGATCGACACCGCGCTGGCCGCCGCCGAGGCGGTGGAGCCGGGCGCACCGGGGCAGATCGTCTTTCACCTGCACTGGCTGAACAAGGTGATGGAAAAGGCCCGCACGGCGGGCGATGCGGCGGCGGCGGCGGAAGAGTTTCTGGCCAAGCTGCGCCGTTTCCGCTTTCTGGGCGGGCGGCTGGTCTGGACGATCCACAATATCGTGTCGCATGATCTGCCCTTCCCCTGGATCGAAACCGCCATGGCGCGCGAGATCGTGGCGCTGGCCGATGCGGTGCATATCCACAGCCTGGCCTCGCTGCCCGAGATCGAGGCGCAGTTCACCATCCCGCGCGACAAGCTGCATGTGGCGCCGCACGGGTCCTATCTGGGGGCCTATCCCGATTTCATCGGCCGGGCGGTGGCGCGCGATCTGCTGGGGATCGCGGCCTCGGACGAGGTGATCCTGTTCCTGGGGCAGGTGCGGCCCTACAAGGGGCTGGAACCGCTGCTGGGCGCCTTCCGCGGCCTGCTGGCCGAACGGCCGCGGGCGCGGCTGGTGCTGGCGGGGCAGGGGCGGCGCGAGGCGCTGCTGCAGGCGGTGGATCTGGAACCCGAAGTGCAGGCGCGCGTCACCCATGTGAACCGCTTCATCGACGAGATGGAACTGCAGCTGTTCTTCCGCGCCGCCGATGTTGCAGCCTTTCCCTATCGCAGTATCCTGACCTCGGGATCGCTGCTGATGGCGCTCAGCTTCGGGGTGCCGGTGGTGATCCCCGAATTCGGCATGACGCGCGAGGTTCTGGCGGGCAGCGGCGCGGGTGTGCTTTATGGGGCGGCCGGCGGGGCCGATGCGCTGGCCGGGGCGCTGCAGCAGATCTGGGCGCGCGGCGATGCCGGGCAGTTTCCGGCCATGGCGGCGGCGGCCCGGCGGCGGGCGGCGGATTATGACTGGGCGGATCTGAGCGCCGTCCTGCTGGGCGGCGGCTCTGGTGGCGGTTTCGGGCGCTGATCGGGCCGGATAGAACGGGATATGTCCCGGCCCCCCGGGGCGCGGGCGAGACAAGGCAGACGAGCATGAGCAATCATTCCCCCCTTTCGGATGTACGGACCACGGCCCTGGCGGCCCCCACCCTGGATATCGTGACGCCACAGGCGATCCGCACGCTGTTCTGGCGGCCGCGCTTTCTGGCCGATGAACCGGCGCTGGATCACCTGCCGCTGCTGTTCTGGCTGACCGAGGCGGTGGCCCCGGCCTGTATCGTCGATCTGGGCTGCCGGCAGGGCACCGCGCATCTGGCCTTCTGCCAGGCGGTGGACAAGCTGGGGCTGGAGGCGCGCTGTCTGGCCCTGGGGGCCTGGCCGCAGGGCCTGCCCGAGATGCTGCGGCGGCAGAGCGCGGAATTCTATGAAGACATCTCGCATCTGCTGCGCGGCCCGGCCTCGGCCGCGCTGGCGCTGGCGGGCGGGGTGCAGGTGGATATCCTGCATGTCGATCTGGAGGCGCTGGCCGAAGACCAGGCCGGCGACCCCGAGGCGCTGGTGGCGGCCTGGGCCCCGCGCATGACCGACCGTGGCGTGATCGTGCTGCAGGGCACGGCCAGCCTGGGCACCGCCGGGCTGGAGGCGCTGCGCCGGCTGGCGGGGCGCCATGCTTCGGCCAGTTTCGATCATGGCCGGGGGCTCATGCTGCTGCTGGTCGGCACTGCCCCGGCGGATCGCGTCGCCCGGCTGGCCGCCCTGCAGACCGGGATGCCGGGGCACAGCACCGTGCAGCAGATCTTCCGCCGTCTGGGCCGCGCGCTGCGGCTGGAATGTGCGGTGGGCGGATCGGCGGCCGCCGAGACGGTGGCGGTTCATGCCCCCGTTCATGCGCCCGTGCAGGCCTCCGCCTGGGCCACCTCCGCCGCAGCTGCCGATCCCGCCGAGCTGGAGGCGCTGCGTCAGGCGCTGGAGGCCGAGCGGGCCGCCACGCGGTCGCTGCGCGAAGATCAGGCCCGGGCGCTGTCGGGGCTGACCATGGCCCAGGCCCAGGCCCAGGACGAGATCGCCCGGCTGCAGGCCGAGGCCGCCGATCTGCGCCGCGCCGCGCAAAGCGCCAGCGAGGCCAGCAACCCCTCGGAAGAGGCCGATCGCCTGCGCGCCGAAATCGCCCGGCTGCAGGCCGAGGTGGATCAGCAGCGCGCGCGCGCCGATGCCTTTGAACAGCACAGCCATGCGCTGCAGGCCAGCACCTCGTGGAAGGTCACCGCGCCGATGCGGCGGCTGGTGATGATGGCGCGGCGCGGCGGCTGATCCGGTGGCCCCGCAGCTGAGGGCGGAACCCGGCGGCTGGCTGCGGCTGGCCGGATGGGGCAGCGGGGCGCCGCCGCTCTGCCGGGTGCAGGCCGGCGGCGTGGCCGTCGATCTGCCGTTCCGCAGCTTTGTGGGGTCCGAAGGCCCTGCGGCGCTGCTGCGCCTGCCCGCCTTCCTGTTCACCCGTCTGCCCGAAGGGCCGGTGGACGGGTCGGGCGGGCTGGTCTGCATGGTGGCCGGTCTGTCCTGCCGGATCACCCGCGCCGATCTGCGGGCCGGGCTGGAACTTCTGGCGCGGGCCGAAGATCCGGCCGATCTGCTGCGCGCGCTGGAACTTGCGGCGGCGGCGGGCCTGTTCGCAGAGCTCAGCCCCGGTGCCCAGGCCCGGCTGGTGGATCTGGCCGAACGCGAACAGCTGGCGGCGCTGCTGCCCGATCTGCCCGATCTGGCCGAAGCCGCCGCCCCCCTGGCCGAACCCGCCGCGCTGGACCGGCTGCGCGATGGCTATGCCGCCGCCCGCGCCGCCGATCCGGCGCGCGATCCGGGCGATGTGCTGGCCGAGGTGCTGGGGGCCGAAGTGCCGCCCGCCGGTCTGGTGCTGACCCTGGCCGAGGATTTCTGCCGCGCGGGCCGCATGGCCGCGCTGGCCGCTCTGGTGCAAGCGCGCGGCGTGGGTCTGCCCGCCCCCAGCCCCGGCGATGGCTGGACGAATTCGGCCCTGCTGCCCTTCCTGATCCTGTCGGGCGATCTGGCGGGGGCGCAGGCGGCGCTGGATCATCTGGCGGCGGATCACCGGGGCTGGCTGGTGACACCGGCGCTGGCCTTCGTGGTGGATCACCTGCTGGCCGCGCCACTGCTGCCCGAAACCCCGGCGCTGCTGCGCGGGGTGCTGGCGGTGATCGCGGCGCAGGCGCAGGATGGCTGGGGCCGCGCGCCCTGCCGGGTGCTGATCGCCACCGGGCTGCGGCTGCTGGCGGCGGATCTGCCTGCCGATCTGGCCGCCGATGTCGCCACCGCCCTGCTGCGCAGCCATGGGCTGTCGCCCGCCTTCTGGGCCGGGGCTGCGGCGCTGGACCTGCCGCCCGCGCTGCGGCAGGCGCAGGGGGATTTCGCGCTTGTGTCGGCCCTTGTGCGGGACGGTGGCCAGACGGCTGGCCAGACGGATGCGGCCCGCGCGGCGCTGGCCCGGCTGGCGGCGGCGGGGGTGCAGGGCGTGGCGGCCTTCCGCGCCGAATGTCCGGCGCTGGCCCTGCCCGATGACCCCGAGGCGCTGCTGCGCCGCCATGCTGCCCCCCGCGGCACCGGATGTCGCGCCCGACCGGCTGGAGGCCCTGCGCGCCGCCGTGGCCGCCCGGCTGGAACCGGCGCTGCCCGAAGGGGCGGCGGCCTTGCGCGCGGGCTTTGTCCTGGCCCGGCGCCTGCAGCAGGCCGGGGCCGAACCGGCGCTGGCGCAGGCTCAGGCGGCTGAACTGGCGGCGCTGCTGCCGGCCCTGGGCTGGCGGCAGGGCGGGCTGGCGCTGGGTCTGGCCACGCTGCCCGGCCTGATCCGCGCCCGCCGCCGCGCCGCGCTGGCGCCGCTCTGCCGCGCGCTGGACCAGATGACCGCGGGCGATCCGCCCATGCCCGATGCGCTGCCCTGGCTGCTGGCCCGCATCCATCAGGCGCTGGAGGACCGGCCGCAGATCGCCGCCGATCTGGCGCCGCTGCTGGCCCGGCTGGCCGCCCGCACCACCCCCGGGGCGCTGGCGCCGCTGCCCGCAGGGGCCAGCCCGCTGACCGATACGCTGGTGATGATCCGCGCCGTGCGGGAGCAGGGGGCGCAGCTGCCGGGCTGGCTTGCGGGCCTCGCCCCCTTCGGCATCCCGTATCTCTGCGCCGGGATGGACGGGCCAGAGACGCAGGTGGCGCAGATGCTGGCCCTGCTGGATCGCGCGGCGGATCAGGGCTTTGCCCATGTCTGGATCATCGAGGCCGACAGCCAGCTGGACCCGCAGGCGGTGTTCGGCGCCTTCAGCTGGCGGCTGGCCGATTATTATGGCCGCTGGCAGCAGCCGAAACCGGGCTTCCGCGACAAGGGAATGGCCGGGGGAATGGCTGGGGGCACCGCCGGGGCAGGCGCGCTGGATCTGGCGCCGGTGGCGGGCGGCCATGCCGATGCGGGGCTGGGCTATGCGCTGTCGCGCCGGGCGCTGCTGGCGATCCGGGCGCAGCTGCAGACCGAAGCGGGCGCCCGGCTGGCGCTGCAGGCGACAGAGCCCGACCGGCTGGTGGGCGCGCTGCTGGCGCGGGCGGGCATCGGGCCGCTGGCCCCCGATCACAGCGGCGCCCTGCTGCGCCCGGCGCGGCCCGGCGGCCTGCCGGTGCCGGGGGCGGTGCCGGGATTTATGCCCTCGGTCGCCAGCGGGGCGCGGGCCGGCCATGGCGCCCCGCCCGCCCCGCCCATGGCGCTGCGCCCCGCAAGGCTCTGGCCCGCCACGATCCCGGCGCGCATCGGGCCGTCTGGCCGGGCGCTGACGCTGGCGGCGGGCGCAGACCGGCTGGCGCAGGCGCAATCCGCCCCGGTGGCGGTGATCTGCGTGTTGCGCAACGAGATGTTCTTCCTGCCGCAGTTCCTGGCGCATTACCGCCGCCTGGGCGTGACCGCCTTCCTGATCGGCGACAACGGATCGGATGATGGCAGCGCCGAATATCTGGCGGCCCAGCCCGATGTCGTGCTGTTTTCCGCCCCCACCCCGTTCCGCGAGGCGATGCAGGGCACCGAATGGAAGATCGCGCTGATGGCCCAGCTGCGCCCCGGCGGCTGGAGCCTGATTGCCGATGCCGACGAGCTGCTGGTGGCGCGCGGGCTGCGCGGCCCCGGCCATCCGCAGGGCTGGCAGGGCGGGCTGTCGCTGCCTGAGTTCCTGGCGCAGCCGCAGTTTGCGGGCTGCGATGCCTTCCGGCTCATGATGCTGGACATGTATCCCGAAGGCCCGCTGTCGCAGGCCAGCTTCGCGGGGGGCGACCCCTTTGCCGAAGCGGGCCTCGCCGACCGCGCGCCGTTCCGGCCGCAATGGCTGGGCCATGGCCCCTATTCCGACCGCCGCGCCGTGACCAGCGCCCTGCGCCACCGCCTGCTGCCCGGCGCCCGGCCTGACATGTTCGTGGCCGAAAAGGTGGCGCTCTTCCGCTATCGCCCCTGGATGCGGCTGTCGGTCAGCCTGCATTACGCCGCCGAAGTGCAGCTGGCCCCACAAGAGCTGATCTTCGCGCATTTCAAATACACTGCCGAATTCCGCGCCAAGGCCCGGCGCGAGATCCGCCGCGGCCAGTATTACGACAATGCCGCCGAATACCGCCGCTACATGGCGCTGCTGTCGGAAGGCCGGGCGGTGATCGCCGATCCGGCGGTGTCGGTGCCCTGGCGGCAGGCGGTGGCGGGCTGGCTGTAACGCCCGCCGCCCGCCGCACCGCTAGCGGCTGAAGCCTGCGCCCTGCGCCCAGCCCCAGGCATCGCCGATCATCTGCCGCAGGGTCGACCGTTTCGGCTCCCAGCCCAGCTCTTCCACGGCGCGGGCCGAACCGGACACCAGCGCGGTGGCATCGCCCGCCCGGCGCGCGCCCTCGATGATCGGCACCTCGCGGTTGGTGACGGCGCGGCTGGCCTCGATCACCTCGCGCACGCTGAATCCGGTGCCGGTGCCCAGATTGAACACCCGGTTGCCCTTGCCCTCCAGCAGCCAGCGCAGGCCCAGCACATGCGCCTCGACCAGATCCATCACATGGACATAATCGCGCACGCAGGTGCCATCGCGGGTGGCGTAATCCGATCCGAACACCGTCAGCGCCGGGCGCTTGCCCGCCACGGCATCCAGCATCAGCGGGATCAGATGGGTTTCGGGATCATGCTGTTCGCCCACCTCGCCCTCGGGATCGCAGCCCGCCACGTTGAAATAGCGGAAGATCACATGGTTCAGCCCGTGGGAGGCGCCGAAATTCGCCAGCATATCCTCGATCGCGCGTTTGCTGGCGCCATAGGAATTGATCGGGCGCTGCACCGAATTTTCATCCAGCAGCACACCATCCTGATCGCCATAGGTGGCGCAGGTCGAGGAGAAGACGAAGTTCTTGCAGCCTGCCGCCAGCGCGCCCTCGATCAGGTTCAGCGCGCCCATCACATTGACCCGCCAGTATTTGCCGGGATCGCGCATGCTTTCGCCCACCAGGCTCAGCGCCGCGAAATGCAGCACGGCCACGGGCTGATGTTCGGCAAAGGCGGCATCCACATCGGCGCGGTTCATCAGATCACCCCGGAAGAACGGCCCGAATTTCACCGCCTCTTCCCAGCCGGTGTTCAGATTGTCGAAGGTGACCGGCTCGAACCCCGCCCGTTTCAGCACCTTGCAGGCATGGGCGCCGATATAGCCCGCGCCGCCCGTCACCAGAACCTTCTGTCCCCCACCCATCTGTCCCATGCCCGCCTGCCCCATGCCCGTCTCCCTGATCCCTGCCGCGCAAACCGCCGTCTCGCAAACCGCTGTCTCTATGACGCACAGCCTGCGGCCAATGCAATCGGGCCGCAACCGGCGGCGGGCAGAAAACCGCGCATCTGCGGCGCATCCGCCGCGCGGCTTTACCCCCGGGGCGCAAGTCTTTAAGCAGAAGGCGGTTCCGGTTCCAGGGCGAGGCTGCCATGAAGATTGCTGTTGCGGGTATCGGCTATGTCGGCCTGTCCATCGCCGTGCTGCTGGCGCAGCGCCACAGGGTCATGGCGCTGGATGTCGATCCGGCCCGGGTGGCGCGGCTGAATGCGGGCCAGGCGCCGATCCAGGACCCCGAGATCGAGGCCTGTCTGGCCAATGCCCGGCTGGATCTGACCGCCACCACCGATCCGGCCGAGGCCATGGCAGATGCCGATTTCGTGGTGATCGCCACGCCCACCTCTTATGATGCGCAGACCAACCGCTTTGACACCACCTCGGTCGAGGCGGTGGCGGAAACCGCGCTGCGGCTGGCGCCGGGCGCGCATGTCGTCATCAAATCCACCATCCCCGTGGGGTTCACCGCCGATCTGGCGGCCCGGCTGGGCAGCGACCGCATCCTGTTCTCGCCGGAATTCCTGCGCGAGGGGCGGGCGCTGCATGACAACCTCTATCCCTCGCGCATCGTGGTGGGCGGGGCGGGGGCGGCGGCCGCGACCTTTGCGGGCCTGCTGCGCGAGGGGGCGCTGGCGCCGGATGTGCCGGTGCTGATCTGCGGCGCGCAGGAGGCCGAGGCGATCAAGCTGTTCGCCAATACCTATCTCGCGCTGCGCGTCGCCTATTTCAACGAGCTGGACAGCTATGCCCTGGCCCATGGGCTGGACAGCCGCCAGATCATCGAAGGCGTCAGCCTCGATCCGCGGATCGGCCAGCATTACAACAATCCCTCCTTCGGCTATGGCGGCTATTGCCTGCCCAAGGATACCAAGCAGCTGCTGGCCAATTACGACCGGGTGCCGCAGAACCTGATCCGCGCCGTGGTCGAGGCCAATGCCACGCGCAAGGATTTCATCGCCGAGCAGATCCTGGCCCTGCGCCCGGCGCGGCTGGGGGTCTACCGGCTGGTGATGAAGGCCGGATCCGACAATTTCCGCGACAGTTCGATCCAGGGGATCATGAAACGGGTGAAGGCCAAGGGCATCCCCGTCACGGTCTATGAACCGCAGCTGGCAGAGGATCATTTCTTCAATTCGCCGGTGGAACGCGATCTGGCCGCCTTCAAGGCGGGCTGCGACGTGATCCTGGCCAACCGCATGGCGCCCGATCTGGCCGATGTGGCGGGCAAGGTCTTTACCCGCGATCTGTTCGGGGCGGATTGAAAGCGCCGCTTAAGGGCGCCGCCTTCGCATCTGACGGAAGGCCCGCCCCGGCACCATGTGGTGGGGGCGGGCGGGGGCTTACAGGAACTGCAGATCGTCTGCCGTCATATTGGCCAGGCTGACATTCTCGATGCGGATCACATTCAGCCCGTCACCGCCCTTGTCATAGACCACGGATGTGCCCACCTGCTGCGCCGCCGCCTGGAAGGCCGCGAAATTCGCGATCTCGCTGCCCGCGGCAAAGCGCAGCACATCATGCTCGGCGCCATTGGCGCTGAGCATGAAATTGCTGATCGTATCCACCCCGAAACTGCCCGCGAAGATGAAGACATCGGCGCCGCCAAAGCCGTTCAGCGTGTCATTGCCCGCACCACCGGTCAGCGTGTCATTGCCATCGCCCGCGAACAGCTGGTCGTCGCCCGCATCGCCCTGCAGGTTGTCATTGCCGGCTTCGCCATAAAGCGTGTCATTGCCATTGCCGCCCGACAGCGTATCCAGCCCGTCCCCGCCCCAGAGCAGATCGGCGTCATCCTCGCCCAGGATATTGTCATTGCCCACCCCGCCAAAGGCGGTATCGGCGCCGGTGCCGCCCAGCAGCCGGTCATTGCCCTCGTCGCCGAACAGGCTGTCATTGCCGGTGCCACCATTCACCGTGTCATTGGCAAGGCCCCCGCGCAGCACATCATGGCCCGCATCGCCCCACATCAGATCATTGTCTTCCTGGCCTGACAGGCTGTCATCGCCATCGCCGCCATAGATCCGGTCGACCCCGGCATTACCGTTCAGCGTGTCATTGCCCGCATCGCCCAGCAGGCTGTCGGCACCGCCGCCGCCCTGCACCAGATCATTGCCATCGCCGCCGGTCAGCGTATCGGCGCCCTCGTCGCCCGCCAGGGCATCATTGCCCGCAGCCCCCACCAGGCTGTCATTGCCATTGCCGCCCGACAGGTCATCATTGCCGGCCTCGCCCTGCAGCAGGTCATTGCCGTCATTGCCCAGCAGCTGATCGGCATCCGCCCCGCCCAGCAGCGTGTCATTGTCGGCGCCACCCTGCAGGGTGTCGCGGCCCGCCCCGCCCAGAATCCGGTCGCGCCCCAGATCGCCATTGGCGAAATCATGGCCCGCGCCCGCGTCGATCTGATCATTGCCGCTCCAGCCCATGAGGCTGTCATTGCCGGTGCCGCCATAGATCAGGTCGATGCCCTGGCCGCCCTTGACCGTATCATTGCCGCCATCGCCATAAAGGATGTCATCGCCATCGCCGCCGTTCAGCATGTCATTGCCGCCGGCCTTCGGCGCCTTGTCCAGTACGATGTCGAACCAGGTCAGCGCATCGCCAGAGTCATAGAATTCCGGCCGGATGCGCATGTTTTCCAGATCGAAATAGCCGCTGCTGTGCTTGGCGGGATCATAGTTTTCCAGCGAAACGCCATAGAAGCGGGTGATGACCCACAGCCGGAATTCCTCCAGCGACAGGGCGCCGTCGCCGCGCAGCAGATCGGCGCCTTCGCCACCGTCCAGCGCATCATTGCCCGCCCCGCCGATCAGCAGATCATGGCCGAAATCGCCAAAGGCCGCATCATTGCCCGCGCCGCCCACCAGCACATCATTGCCAAAGCCGCCCAGCATGTTGTCCGATCCGGCCTCGCCGAAGATCAGGTCATCGCCGCGGTTGCCTTCGCCCGCATCATCGCCCGCGCCGCCAAAGATCAGGTCGGCCTTGTCGTCGCCGTGGAATTCGTCATTGCCGCCGCGCATCACCAGGATGTCGCGCCCCGCATTGCCGCCGATGTTGTTGCCAAAGCCGTTGTCGAAATAGATGTCGTCGCCAAAACCGATGGTCTGGGTCGAATCCTCCAGATCCAGCTGGTTGTTCAGCCCCTTGTCCGAGCGATTCAGGATATGGTCATGCCCGTCGGTCTGGCCAAGCGCGGTATCGGCGGTGCCAAAGCGCACCACCTTCACCGTCGGATCGGCGGGGGTATCATTGATCTCGGTGGGGGTGGGCACCTTGATGAACGGGTCGTAGAAATGCCCGCTGCCGCCGGTATTCGTGCTGTCCAGATCGAAGATGCTGACGCTCAGCTCCGACAGCTGGACATTCTTCAGGATGATGGTGCCCCGCGCGCTGGTCAGCACCACATCGCTGCCCTGCTGTTTCATCAGCGAGAACAGGTAATCGGCGCTGGCGCCGGTGGCGCTCAGGTCCAGCCGGTCCAGCTTGGCGTCGAAATCCCAGATCGTGTCCACGCCATCGGCGGGCCGGGTCACGATGCTGCGCTTGCCGGTCACGCTGTCCAGCAGGTAATCATGGTTGCGCCCGATCACGAAGATATCGGCCGATTTCGCCACCGCCTGCGCGGTATCCACTTCGGACGCCAGCAGGTTGATGCCCTTGGTGAAGATCCAGGCCGCCACCGCCTGCCAGTCGGCCGTGCCCAGCTCGGCCTTGGCCTGATTGGCCAGCAGCGCCAGTTCGGCGGCATAGGCCGGGCTGTAATCACCGTAGAAGGTGTTGTTCTGCGCGCCGCCGATCAGGATGTCATTGCCGGTGCCGCCGAACAGCCGGGTGCCGCCCGCCACGCCGAAGGTGGCCCCCGCCGCATCGGTATAGGTGGTGCGCGCGGTCGATCCGTCCACCAGATCGGCGCCGCTGCCGCCATCCAGAAAACCGATCAGATTGGCGCCGCGCACCACATCATTGCCCGCCCCGCCGGCCGCGCCGCTGAAGCCATAGGCCGGGCCGGATTTCGGCCCGAAATCCCCCGCCGCCGTGGTGGCGGGCGACAGCGGCGACATGATCACCGTATCATTGCCCGCGCCGCCATCGGCAAAGATATCGGACCCGTGGTTGGTTTCCAGATAATCATTGCCATTGCCGCCATAGACCACGTCATCATTATGGTCGCCAAAGACAAAGTCATTGCCATTGCCGCCATAGACGATGTCATTGCCCTTGTTGCCGCCGACGTGATCCGATCCGGTGCCGCCGAACAGCGTGTCATTGCCATCAAACCCGCTGACCTCATCGGCGCCCGCATCGCCGAACACCCGGTCATTGCCCTCGTTGCCGGTGACGAAATCGTTCATGGCGCCGCCATAGACGGTGTCATCGCCCAGGCCGCCGCCGATCAGGGTTTCATTGCCGCCGCCGCCATAGATCAGGTCATTGCCTTCGGCCCCGGTGATCGTGTCGCGGCCATCGCCGCCAAAGATCGTGTCATTGCCCGCGCCGCCGTTGATATTGTCGAGCCCCTGCGCGCCTTCCAGCAGGTCGTCGCCCTCGTTGCCCTCGACGATGTCATCCCCGACACCGCCGCGCACCGTATCATTGCCCTCGCCGCCCGACAGCGTGTCATCCCCCTGCAGGCCGATCAGCGTATCATTGCCCTTGCCGCCCGACATGGTATCGGCGCCACCGCCGCCGTTCAGATAATCATTGCCGTCCTCGCCGATCATCGTGTCATTGCCGGCCTCGCCCAGCAGGCTGTCATTGCCCTCGTTGCCGTTCATGTCATTGTGGCCGGCACCGCCCAGCAGCGTATCGGCGCCCAGGCCGCCCAGCAGCCGGTCGCCGTCATCGCCACCTTCCAGCCGGTCATTGCCATCGCTGCCGATCAGCGTGTCGATGCCCGCGCCGCCGAACAGCGTGTCATTGCCGGTGCCGCCCACCAGCTCGTCATCGCCCGCCTCGCCATATAGCCGGTCATTGCCCTCGTTGCCATCCAGCGAGTCATCGCCCGCCCCGCCATAGACCGCCAGATCATCGCCTTCGCCCGCGCTGATGACATCATCGCCATCCTCGCCGCGCAGATCATCCACGCCCTTGCCGCCGCTCAGATTGTCATGGCCCAGGCCGCCCAGCAGCGTATCGGCGCCATCCTCGCCGATCATCGTGTCATTGCCCTCGCCGCCCAGCAGGCTGTCGTCGCCTTCGTTGCCATTCATGTCATTATGGCCCGCGCCGCCGATCAGCGTGTCATTGCCGAGGCCGGCCAGCAGCCGGTCATCGCCCGGGCCGCCATCCAGCCGGTCATTGCCATCGCCGCCATACAGCGTGTCGATGCCATCGCCGCCGATCAGCGTGTCATTGCCGGTGCCGCCGGTCAGATTGTCGTCGCCCTCATCGCCATTGAGAACATCATGGCCTTCGTTGCCATCCAGCAGGTCATTGCCGAGGCCGCCATAGATCGCCAGATCATCGCCCTCGCCCGCGCTGATCGTGTCATTGCCATCCTCGCCGCGCAGGTCGTCGATCCCCTTGCCGCCGCTCAGGTTGTCATTCTCTGCGCCGCCCGCGATCGTGTCATTGCCGTCTTCGCCAAACAGCGTGTCATTGCCCGCGCCGCCTGTCAGGCTGTCATTGCCTTCATTGCCGTTCATCGTATCGGCATCATCGCCGCCATCCAGCGTGTCATTGCCGATGCCGCCGAACAGCGTATCGACCCCCGCGCCGCCCTCGGCCCGGTCATGGCCATCGCCGCCGGTCAGGTTGTCGGCGCCCAGCCCGCCCAGCAGCGTATCGTCGCCGGTGCCGCCGTTCATCGTATCGGCATCATCGCCGCCATCGAGGCTGTCATTGCCGGTATTGCCGTCGATCGCATCGGCCCCCGCCCCGCCATAGAGCAGATCGCCACCGCCTTCGCCCAGGATGCTGTCATTGCCATCCTCGCCCAGGATGGTATCGGCCTCTTCGCTGGCACCGCCCTGCAGCGTGTCATGGCCCGCGCCGCCCAGGATGCTGTCGCGCCCGCTGCCGCCTAGGGCCAGATCGTCACCGCCGCGCGCCTCGATCGTGTCATCGCCTGCAAAACCCTCCAGGCGGTCGGCCTCGTCGCTGCCCAGCAGCCGGTCCGCGAAAGGTGTGCCTGGAAAGGATGCCACAGTCTTTACTCCTGTATCTGTGCAGGGCCGGGGCTGTGCCGGGCCGGGTTCCATTCTCTGCCGGATCGGATCTGATCGGGCGACAGGAACAAATCGACGTCAGAGTGAGCAAATCATGTGGCGGAATCCAGAACGGAATGTGGTTTGTTTCAGATGGCGCGCCGCATCTGCCGGCAATTGCGGCACATGGGCAACAACGGCGCCCCGCCGCCACACTGGCTGCCCCTTGCCGCAAAAGCATTTGAAGCCCGGGGCATCTTCCGTCATAACGCCGGAAATCGAACCATATCTGAAAGCGCAAGCCGCATGACGCCATCCCGTCCGGACAGGAAGCCGTTCGTCTGGCCCCCCCGGACCCCGCGTCCCTGCCGCCTGCGGAGCGGGAGGCCCGTGTTTCCCCGTCATCTTTCCCGAAGCTGACGCCGCGCCTTCCCCAGCAACCCGCCACCGGACCGCGATGACAAAGAAACTCTGTATCCATATTGGTCACTACAAGACGGGCACGACAGCCCTGCAGGTCTTTCTGGCCCGCAATCCCGGCTTTCTGGCCCGGCATGACATCGAATATTCCTCGCTGTTCCTGCATCATGCCAAACATTCCTGTCTGGCCTTCTCGCTGTGCCGCGCGGCGGGCGTCACCAAGCTCATGCATGGCTACAAGGATCCGACTCCGGCGCCGGATCTGTGGGAACAGCTGTTCGCCCATGTCACCGCCAGCCCGCAGGGCACCGTGGTCGTCAGCAGCGAAGAGCTGATCCGCATCGGCGAATTTCCCGCCGCCTGCGCCCAGCTGCAGGAGATCGCGGCGCGGCGCGGCGATATCGAGGTGCAGGTGG
>JAXHOJ010000006.1:0-46172 GCA_034519525.1 Gemmobacter sp.
CTATCTGTGGTAATGGCACTGTGGCGGATTTGCGCATTTTGCAGGCAAATGCCCAAAGTTGGAACCAGATCACCCAGCTTTGTCTTGTTTCCGTAACGAACCCAGAGCAGAATTTCCCTATGCCACCTCGTAGCCCTCTAGCCGTAAAGGAACAGCACTTGGGCATCAGCGCGCTGACTCCCCCGACCCGTTCAGACGATGTTGTGGAAACGCTTCTGGAATTTCCGGACAACCGCCTGCTGATCGACCTCTGCGGAGAATACGACCGGAATCTTGCGCAGATCGAACACCAGATGGGGGTCCATATCCTGCGGCGGGGCAACCGGCTGGCGGTGATCGGCGAAAAGGGCACCCGGGATCTGGCGGCGGCCGTTCTGCAATCGCTTTATGCCCGGCTGGAAGCCGGGCGCAGTGTGACGGCGGGCGATATCGAAGGCGCGATCCGTCTGGGCACGCCGATGCCGGATGTGCTGCGCACAGGGGCCGAACAGATCGAGATGTTCAGTCAGGGCGCCGTTGAACTGCGCACCCGCAAGAAACCGATCGAGCCCCGGACCGAGGCGCAGAAGGCCTATGTGGCGAATTTGTTTGCCAATGAACTGGGGTTCGGCATCGGGCCTGCGGGGACTGGCAAGACCTATCTGGCGGTGGCCGTGGGCGTGACCATGTTCATTGGCGGCATGGTGGACAAGATCATTCTCAGCCGTCCGGCCGTGGAGGCGGGCGAGCGGCTTGGCTTCCTGCCCGGCGACATGAAGGAGAAGGTCGATCCCTACATGCAGCCGCTTTATGATGCGCTGAATGATTTCCTGCCCGCCAAACAGGTGCAGAAGCTGCTGGAGGAAAAGCGGATCGAGATCGCGCCGCTGGCCTTCATGCGCGGGCGCACGCTGTCGAATGCCTTTGTGGTGCTGGACGAGGCGCAGAATGCCACGACGATGCAGATGAAGATGTTCCTGACCCGTCTGGGCGAAGGATCGCGCATGGTGATTACCGGCGACCGCACCCAGGTGGATCTGCCGCGCGGCGTGCCGAGCGGCTTGCAGGATGCGGAGCGTATTCTGAACGGGGTGAAGGGCGTCAGCTTCAACTATTTCACCTCGAAGGATGTGGTGCGTCATCCGCTGGTCGCACGGGTCATCGAGGCCTATGAGCGTGACGAGGCCAAATCTTCCTGAACCAACCGGCGCGCGGCCTGCGCCGCGCAAGCCTTTCCTCTCGGCCCTGCGCCTTGCGGCGCAGGGCCTCGGCATATGGGGGCTTTGCCCCCGTCGCGCCTTGCGCGACTCCCCCAGGATATTTGGGCCAAGCTAAAAGAGGATTTGTGCGGAAAGCGCGGGAGGGATATGGAAGCGCGCATGAATGCCAATGTGGATATCGTGATCGAGGATGCGCGCTGGGAGGCCTTTGGTCTGGCCAGGGCGTCGGAGCGGGCGGCGGATGCCGTGCTGCGCCATCTGGGGCTGGAGCCTGCCGTCTTCGAAATTGTGGTGATGGGCTGCGATGATGCCCGGATCGCCGTGTTGAACGGCAATTTCCGCGACAAGGCGCAGCCGACCAATGTGCTGAGCTGGCCGTCGGACGAGCGGGCGAGCGAATTTTCCGGTGAGGCACCGGAACTGCCGGAACCGGGCACCGCGGATGATCCGGAGCCGCTGGGGGATATTGCCATCGCCTGGGAAACCTGCACGCGTGAGGCGCAGGAGCAGGGCAAGCCCATGGCAGACCATGTGTCGCATCTGCTTGTTCACGGGATTTTGCATCTGCTGGGCTATGATCATGTGGACGAGGAAGATGCGGAGTTGATGGAAGCCATCGAGACACGCATACTTGCCGATATGGGCATCGCTGACCCTTATTGAGGCGCGTCGGGGTCGCGCGCGCAGCTGGAAGAAGGACAGATGGGCAGTAGTTACGAAGGTTCGAGCCAGGTGCCGCAGGCGGCGCCTGAAAGTTTCGGTTCGTCAGAGACGGAAGACCCTCTGTCTGATCCCGCGCCGAAGGGGTTTTTCGGCAGGTTGCTTTCAGTTCTGACGCCCGGTTCTGACGGGCAGGCCAGCGAATCGCCCGCGGCCGAGGCTGTCTCGGCCTCAGGGCCCGCGATGCCCGGTCTGGCCAGCCTGCGCAGGCTGCGCGTCGATGATGTGGCCATTCCCAAGGTCGATATGGTGGCGGTGCCGCTGGATATCACCCGTGACGAGTTGGTGGAGGTGTTTCGCCAGCAAGGTTTTTCCCGCCTGCCTGTGTATAAAGGTACACTGGATCACCCTCAGGGGTTGGTGCTGCTGAAGGATCTGGCGCTGCAGCACGGGTTTGGCGCAGGCGGACGGTTCAGCCTGAAGCGGATGCTGCGGCCGATCCTTTACGCGCCGCCCTCGATGCCGCTGAACGTGCTTTTGCAGAAGATGCAGAAAGAGCGGGTCCATATGGCGCTGGTGATCGACGAATATGGCGGCGTTGACGGCCTGGTGACGATCGAGGATCTGATCGAGACGGTGATCGGTGAGATCGAGGACGAACATGATGAGGCCGAAGGCACATTGTGGAAGCTGGAACAGCCGGGGATCTGGGTTATTCAGGCCACCGCACCTCTGGATGAGGTGGAGGCTGAAATCGGGTTGAAACTGCGCACCGACGAGGATGACGAGGATATCGACACGCTGGGTGGGCTTGTTTTCCTGCGCACAGGCCGGGTGCCTGCGCGGGGCGAGATCGTGGCACATGAAAGCGGGATCGAATTTGAAGTGGTGGATGCCGATCCGCGCCGGATCAAGCGGCTGCGGCTGCGCCTGCCCGGGCAGGTTGCCGAAGCGGCGGCCGCTGCGGCCAAGGCAACAGCTGCGGCAAAGGTGGCAGAGGCCGCATCCTGAAACGGCCAGCTGATCTGCGGGCGCTGGGGCTGAGCATTCTGCTTGGCCTTCTGGCCGCTGCCGGTCAGGCGCCGCTGGGCGCCTGGTGGCTGGCGATGCCCGCCTTCACCGGCATCTGCTGGCTGGTTGCAAATGCGCCGGGGGGGCGGATCGCCCTATGGCGCGGCTGGCTTGCCGGGGTCGGGTATTTTGCCGGGGCGCTGAACTGGATCGTGCAACCCTTTCTGGTGGAACCGGAGCGATACGGCTGGATGGCCCCCTTTGCGCTGGTGCTGATGGCGGCGGGGCTCGCACTGTTCTGGGCTGTTGCTGCCGCCGGCACCGGCCTTGGCGGCAGATCACGGGCCGGACGGGCTTTGGGCTTTGCGCTGGCGCTGACCGGGGCCGAGGCCCTGCGGGGTTTTCTGTTCACCGGCTTTCCCTGGGCTTTGCCGGGGCATATCTGGATCGACACGCCGGTGGCGCAGTTCGCAGCCCTGACCGGGGCGAATGGGCTGACCTTGCTGACACTTCTGCTGGCGGCGCTGCCTGCGGCCTTCGGGTTGCGGGGCTGTGGTGCCGCCTTGGCAGGTAGTGCGGCGGTCATGGCTTTTGGCCTGTGGCGACTGGACCAGCCGATCCCGGAACCCACGGGCAGGATGCTGCGTCTGGTACAGCCCAATGCCGATCAGAGCCTGAAATGGAGCCCCGAACATGCCGAGCGGCTGTTTCGGCTGCAACTGGATCTGACGGCAGCCGATCCGCGCCCCGATCTGGTCATCTGGCCGGAAACCGCGCTGCCCTATCTGTTGCAAGAGGGGCGGGGGGCTGCTGTAGCGGTGGCGCAGGCCGGGAATGGTGTCCCGGTGGCCCTGGGCGCGCAGCGTCTGCTGGGGGATGCGGCCTATAACAGCCTTGCGGTGATCGGGGCGGGGGGGCAGGTGGATGCGCTTTATGACAAGCATCATCTGGTGCCCTTTGGCGAGTATATGCCGCTGGGCGAATGGCTGTGGCAGCTGTTCGGCATCCGTGCTTTCGCCGCGCAGCAGGGCCATGGCTATGCTGCCGGGCCGGGGGCGGCGGTGCTGGATCTGGGCGTGCTGGGCAAGGCCCTGCCCCTGATCTGCTATGAGGCGGTGTTTTCCCGCGATCTGCGCGCCGCGCCAGAGCGGGCCGACTGGATCCTGCAGATCACCAATGATGCCTGGTTCGGCACGCTGACCGGCCCCTTCCAACATGCCGCACAGGCGCGGCTGCGGGCGGTGGAAATGGGGCTGCCGCTGGTGCGCGTGGGCAATACCGGCGTCACACAGATCACCGATGCCGTCGGCCGGGTGCAGGCAGAGCTGCCCTTTGGCACGGCGGGCAAGCTGGATGCGATGCTGCCCGGTGCCCTGCCGCCCACGCCCTTTGCCCGCTGGGGCGAAGGACCGTTTCTGCTGACTTTCGGCTTTCTGCTGGCGCTTTTGGCCGTAATGCGCCGCAAAGCACCGCTTGACGCCGGGCGGGGCGGGGCGTAACCGGGGGTCATCGAACCGTCACAACGGCTTCCTGGCGTGACGGGGATTGACAATGGAGCACTTCCCCATGAGCAGACTGAACTATGTTTTCACTTCGGAATCCGTTTCCGAAGGGCACCCTGACAAGGTATGCGACCGCATTTCCGACGCGGTTCTGGATGCGTTCCTGACCGAGGAACCCAATGCCCGCGTCGCCTGCGAAACCTTCGCCACCACAAACCGGGTGATCGTGGGGGGCGAGGTCGGCCTTTCAGACCGCAAGGCGCTGAAAGCCATGCTGGACCGGGTCGAAGATCTGGTGCGCGGCTGCGTCAAGGATATCGGATACGAGCAGGACAAGTTCCACTGGAACACGCTCAAGGTGAAGAACTACCTGCACAAGCAATCGGCACATATCGCCCAGGGCGTTGACCGCGATGGTGCGGGCGATCAGGGCATCATGTTCGGCTATGCCTGCCGCGAAACCCCGGAGCTGATGCCGGCACCGATCCAATATGCCCATGCCATTCTGCGCCGTCTGGCCGAGGTCCGCAAATCCGGCCAGGAACCGACGCTGCGCCCGGATGCGAAATCGCAGATTTCGCTGCGCTATGAAGCGGGCAAGCCGGTAGAGGTGACGTCGATCGTGCTGTCGACCCAGCATGAAAGCAAGGATCAAAGCTCGGATGACATCCGCGCCATCGTGGAGCCCTATATCCGCGAAGTGCTGCCTTCGGGCTGGATTTCCGATCGCACCGAATGGTGGGTGAACCCGACTGGCACTTTCGTGATCGGCGGCCCTGATGGCGACGCGGGCCTGACCGGGCGCAAGATCATCGTCGACACCTATGGTGGGGCGGCCCCGCATGGCGGCGGCGCGTTTTCTGGCAAGGATCCGACGAAGGTGGATCGTTCGGCAGCTTATGCCGCGCGTTATCTGGCCAAGAACGTGGTGGCCGCCGGCCTGGCCGACCGCTGCACCCTGCAGGTCAGCTATGCCATCGGTGTGGCCAAGCCGCTGTCGATCTATGTCGACACCCATGGCACCGGCGAGGTGGAGGCGGCGCAGATCGAACAGGCGGTGGCCAGGGTGATGGACCTGACGCCACGTGGCATCCGCGAGCATCTGGGGCTGAACCGCCCGATCTATGCCCGTACGGCGGCCTATGGCCATTTCGGCCGCGCGCCCGAAGTGGATGGCGGTTTCAGCTGGGAGCGTACCGATCTGATCGAGGCGCTGAAAGCCGCGGTCTGACCAGATCGGGGGCGCCTTCGCCGGGGGCATCGAGCCCCCGTCAAAGGCATTGCCATGGAATGCGGGGCCCGGTGCAGGGATGTGCCGGGCCTTTTCCATGCGGTGGCCCCGGGGGCTGCCTGCCCCCGGACCCCGGGGAGTATTTGGAAAGGAGCAATGAGAAGAAGGTGCCGAGTTCTTGCCCTTGCTCCTTTTAAAACACTCCCGCCGGAGGCAGACCCGAGGCGCCGGGCGCAGCCCGGCACCGAGACAGAAGGCTTGCGCCGCAGGCGCGCTGTTTGACTACATATATAGAGAGTGCATCATTCGCCGCGCGGGAAGCGTTTGAAATCTTCCAGCACGTTCAGATACATGTGGTTGCGCATGTATCGTTCGGATGCCGCGCGCAGCGGCTGGTAATCCCAGGGGTAATAATTGCCGTTGCGCAGGGCATCATAGACCACCCAGCGCCGGGCCTGGCTTTCGCGCACTTCGGCATCATAGGCGGCAAGGTTCCAGCGCCGGTCGGCCTCGGCCCGGAAATGCGCCATGGTTTCGGCATGGGCGGGATCGGTGGCAAGGTTGCTGCGCTCCTCGGGGTCGGACTCCAGATCGAACAGCTGTTCCGGGTCTGCCAGGCAGCGCACATATTTCCACCGGCCCTGCCGCAGGGCCACCAGCGGGGTGATGCTGCCCTCGGCGGCATATTCCATCGCCACCGGGCTGGTGCGGTCAAAGCCCTGCGCCAGTGGCACCAGGCTTTCGCCATCGGTCCAGGGCATGACCTCGGCCATCGAGATGCCTGCCAGATCGCAGAGCGTGGGTGTCACGTCGATGGTGCAGACCGGGGTTTCCACCAGACCGGGTTCCAGCCCGGGGGCCGCAATCATCAGCGGCACCCGCGCCGAGCCTTCGAAGAAATTCATCTTGAACCACAGCCCGCGCCGTCCCAGCATTTCGCCATGGTCGGAGACGAAGAAGATGATCGCTTCCTGCTGCACCGCCGCCATTGCCGCCAGAATCTCGCCGATCTTGTCATCGACGTAAGAGATATTGGCGAAATAGCCCTGACGTGCGCGGCGGATATGCGCGGGCGTTACCTCCAGCCCGCGCCAGTCGCATGCATCCAGCAGGCGCTGCGAATGCGGGTCCATCTCGTCATAGGGGATCGCCTCGGGCGGATCGAGATGCGGGCTGCCCTCATAGAGATCCCAGTATTTGCGCCGCGCCACAAAGGGATCATGCGGATGGGTGAAGCTGGCGCACAACGCCCAGGGCCGCGGATCACCGCCGCGCGACAGATCATAGATCTTCTGCACCGCCTGAAAGCAGACGTCGTCGTCATATTCCAGCTGGTTGGTGATCTCGGCCACGCCTGCGCCCGTCACCGAGCCAAGGTTGTGATACCACCAGTCGATCCGCTCGCCCGGTTTGCGGTAATCCGGGGTCCAGCCGAAATCGGCGGGGTAAATGTCGGTGGTCAGGCGCTGTTCAAACCCGTGCAACTGGTCGGGGCCAACAAAGTGCATCTTGCCGGAAAGGGCGGTCTGATAGCCCGCGCGGCGCAGGTGATGCGCGAAGGTGGGAATATCCGAGGTGAATTCGGCCGCATTGTCATAGACCCGCGTGCGGCGCGGCAGTTGGCCCGACATGAAACTGGCCCGGGCGGGCGCGCAAAGCGGCGAGGCGGTATAGGCATTGGCAAAGCGGACGGATCGTTCCGCCAGCCGCTTCAGATTGGGCGCATGAAGCCAGTCTGCCGGGCCATCGGGAAACAGGGTTCCCGTCAGCTGATCGACCATCAGGATAAGGATATTGGGCTGTTTTTCCGTCATGGCGTGCCTTCTGCTTTCCCTGTCATTCAAAGCGCATATGGTGGTGGCAGAAAAGACGGGGATTTTCGATGTGCATCATAAAGGCTATTTATGCAGCTTGATCCGGCGGCCCTGCGGGTGATCGAGGCGGTGGCGCGGCATGGCACCTTGACGCGGGCGGGGGCCGCGCTGGGGATGACGCAGCCCGCCGTCAGCTATCAGCTGCGCCGGGCCGAAGATCATCTGGGGGTGGCGCTGTTCCTGCGATCACAAGCGGGGTGCAGGCCGACCCCGGCGGGCGAGGTGCTGCTGCGCGTGCTGTTGCCTGCGCTGGCGCAGATTGATGCGGCACTGGCCGAGGTGGTGGCCCTGTCGCGCCTGCCTGCACTGCGCATCCTGACAGATTTCGGCTTTGCGGGCCTGTGGCTGATGCCGCGGCTGGCGCGGTTCCGCAGCCTGCACCCGGAAATCGAGGTGCAGATCACGGCGGCCCAGGAATTGCGCCCGGCGCGGCTGGGCGAGGTGGCGATCCGGTTCGCCCGGGCCGGTGATCTGGAGCCGGGCGCCTGGCTGCTGATGCCGGAACGCGTCGTGCCGGTCTGCACGCTTGCCTATCTGGCGGGGCATGGCCCGCTTGTCACGCCGGATCAGCTGGCGGCGACCACGCTGCTGCATCTGGATGCGGCACCAGAGGCGCGGTGGTTCACCTGGGCCAGCTGGTTTGCCGAACATGGGGTGCAACGTCCGCGTCGCAGCGGCGAGCTGGGGCTGAACACCTATGATTTCGTGGTGCAGGCGGTTCTGGCGGGGCAGGGGGTGGCTTTGGGCTGGTTGCCGTTGATCGCCCCGCATCTGCACAGCGGCGCGTTGGTGCCCCTGGCGCCAGAATTGCGACGGGGCGAGACCGGCTATTGGATCGAAAGCCCCGGCCCCCAAAGTGCAGCCCATCATGCCCTGGCAGACTGGCTGCGGGGTGAGGCTGGTTGAATGTCTGTTTGCGTCATGTTAGGTCGCTTTTTGACAAGATGCCGCTGATCGGGCTTCCTACGCCGTAAGGGAACCCTGCCGCAGCCCGGAGACGACATGACCACCGCCGTTGCCACCTTCCCCCACAAGATCAAGGATTTCCGCGATATCCGAATCCCGATGCCCGATGGCATCCAGCTTTCGGCGCGTATCTGGATGCCGGAGGATGCCGGGGAAAACCCGGTTCCGGCGGTGCTGGAATACATCCCCTATCGCAAATCCGATGGCACCCTGCCGCGGGACGAGCTGATGCACCCCTATGTGGCGGGCCATGGCTATGCCTGCCTGCGGGTGGACATGCGCGGCAATGGCGACAGCGAAGGGCTGATGACGGACGAATACACGCAGCAGGAAATGGACGATGCGGTGGCCGTCATTGCTTGGGCTGCTGCCCAGGGCTGGTGCAGCGGCGCTGTGGGGATGATGGGCAAAAGTTGGGGCGGCTTCAACTGCCTGCAGGCGGCCTTCAACCAGCCACCCGCGCTGAAGGCGGTGATTTCGGTCTGTTCCACCGCCGACCGTTTTGCCGATGACGTGCATTTCAAGGGCGGCTGCCTGCTGGGCGAAAATATCGGCTGGGGCGCGGTGATGCTGTCGTTCTCGTCCCGCCCGGCCGATCCCGTGCTGCGCCCGGACTGGCGGGCGGATTGGATGAACCGGCTGCAGGCCGAGCCGTTTCTGGCCCCCCGCTGGGCCACGCATCAACGCCGCGATGCCTATTGGAAGCACGGGTCGATCTGCGAAGACTGGCGCCGGATGCAGATCCCGGTGCTGAACATCGGTGGCTGGGCCGACAATTACATGAACACCCTGGGCCATGTGATGGCCAACCACCCGGGCACCGGGCTGGGGATCATGGGGCCCTGGGTGCATCAATACCCGCACACCGCCGTGCCCGGCCCGCAGATCGGGTTCCTGCAAGAGGCGATCCGCTGGTGGGATTGCTGGCTGAAGGGCATGGACAATGGCGTGGCGCAAGATCCGCGCTACCGCGCCTACATGCTCCATTCCGCGCCGCCGGATGCCTGCGCCGCCCATCGCAAGGGGCATTGGGTGGTGGAAAACAGCTGGCCTTCGTCCCGCGTATCGACCCTGACGCTGCCGCTATCGCCAGAGGGGCTGGGCGGTACGGGCGGGGCACTGCATTTGGCGGTGAACACGCCGCAGCACCTTGGCCTGCATACGGGCGAGTTCTTCCCGATGGGGCTCAATGCCGAAATGCCGGGGGATCAACGCCCCGATGATGCGCTGTCGGTCTGTTTCGATACCGATCCGCTGCAGGGCCTCGATCTGCTGGGGCAGGCGGTGTTGCGCTTGCGGCTGACCAGCGACAAGCCCTTTGCCCATCTGATCGCCCGGCTTTGCGACGTGGCGCCCGATGGCCGTTCGGTGCGCATCTGCCACGGTATCCTGAACCTGCGCCATCGGGACAGCATGGAACATCCCACCCCGGTTCCGGTGGGCGAGGCGTTCGAGGTGTCGCTGGCACTGGATCAGATGGGATACCGGCTTGCCCCCGGGCATCGGCTGCGGCTGGCGCTGTCCACCACCTATTGGCCATTCCTCTGGCCTGCGCCCGAAGCGGTGACGCCTGCCCTGCTGCAGGGGGATCTGGATCTGCCACAGCACCAGGGTTCGGTCGGCGATGAATGGTCGCCGCCCCCGCCCGAATCGGCGCAGGGATGGAATCACCGGATGCAGCGGCAGGGCGCTTCGGCCCGCCGGATCGAACAGGATCTGCTCAGCGGGCGAATCGCCCTCATTATCGAGGAAGATACGGGCGATGCCGAAAATCTGGACAGCGGCTTGGTGAGTGGTGAAACCTTGCGCGAAGTCTGGTCGATCCACCCCGCCGATCCGCTGTCTGCCCGGGTCGATATCACCTATGAACAGCGCCTTTCGCGGGGTGAATGGGCGGTTCGCACCCTTGCAGAGGCCAGAATGACCGCAGACCGCGACGATTTGCACCATTTCGGGCGCCTGCAAGCCTGGGAAAACGCCGCGCGCGTATTCGCCAAAGACTATGCAGAGCCAGTCAAACGCGACCATGTCTGAATGAAATTCGACGCCGGCAGCACGAAAATTCCAGTTTACGGTTGCCGGTCTTTCGCCCCATGCTTGGGCAAATAATCACAAAAACTGTCAGGGAGACTCGGATGAAAGACGATCTCAGCAAGCTTCTCGCCGTCATCGACGCGGCAGGGCTGACGCGGCGCAGCTTCCTTGGCCGCTCTGCGGCCTTCGGGCTGGCGGCGGCAATGGGCACCACGCTGATGCCGAAAGGCGTTCTGGCGCAGGATGCGCCGAAGAAGGGTGGGGTTCTGAAAATGGGCCTCGGCGGCGGTGAAAGCACCGATGCGCTTGACCCGGGGCTGGCCGATGGGCCGGTGGCCTTCAACGTGAACCGCCAGTGGGGCGACACGATCGTGAATGTCATGCCCGGTGGCGGGCTTGAACCCCGTCTGGCGGAAAGCTTTGCCCCGAACGAGGATGGCTCGGTCTGGACCTTCAAGATGCGGTCGGGCGTGAAGTATCACGACGGCACCGAAATGACGGTGGATGACGTGGTCGCCACCTTCAAGCGCCACAGTGACGAAAACGCCAAATCGGGCGCCTTCGGCGTCATGCAGGGCATTTCCGACATCAAGGCCGATGGCGATAGTGTGGTGTTCACCCTGTCCACCGCCAATGCCGATCTGCCCTATCTGCTGGCCGATTACCATCTGGTCGTGCAGCCCAAGGGCGGGGTCGACAATCCGAACGCGGGTATCGGCACCGGGCCGTACAAAGTGGTTTCGGCCGAACCGGGCGTGCGCTACGTCTTCGAGAAATTCGCCGATCACTGGGATCCGGCAGTGGGCCATTACGATGGCGTCGAATTCCTGGTGATCAACGATGCCACCGCCCGCACCTCTGCGCTGCAATCGGGGCAGGTGCATCTGGTCAACCGCGTTGATCCCAAGGTGGCAAAGCTGCTGTCGCGTGTGCCGGGCGTCAATGTCACCTCGACCCCGGGTCGCGGGCACTACGTCTTCATCATGCACTGCAATACCGCGCCCTTCGACAACAAGGATCTGCGGCTGGCGCTGAAATATGCCATCAACCGGCAAGAGCTGGTCGACAAGATTCTGGATGGTTACGGCACGATCGGCAATGATATTCCGATCAACAAGGCCTATCCGCTGTTCGACGAAACCCTGCCGCAGCGCGAGTTTTCGGTCGAAAAGGCCGCCGAACACTACAAGGCCTCTGGCCATGATGGCAGCCCGATCGAGCTGATCGTGGCCGATGGCGCCTTCCCCGGGGCGGTGGATGCGGCGGCGCTGTTCCAGCAGACGGCGCAGGCGGCAGGTATCCCGCTGCAGATCAAGCGGGTGCCGGATGACGGCTATTGGTCGGATGTGTGGAACGTCAAACCCTTCTGTGCCAGCTATTGGGGCGGCCGCCCGGTGCAGGACCAGATGTATTCCACCGCCTATCTCTCCACCGCAGACTGGAACGACACCGCGTTCTTCAAGCACGCGAATTCGACGCGCTGCTGCTGGAAGCGCGCGGCGAACTCGACGAGGCCAAGCGCAAGGAACTGTACGCCGACATGGCGCATGATCGTGCGCGACGAAGGCGGCGCTGATCCTGCCCGATGTTCAACGACTGTCATCGAAGGCGCATCACGCGACAAGGTCGCCGGTTGGGTGGCTCGACGCCGACCGGCGAGCTGATGAACGGTCTCGCCGCCGGCCGAATGCCTGGCTGACGGCCTGATCGGGCCCGATGGCTTCACCCGGATCCTGAAACATGGTTGCCCAGCGCTTTGCGCTGGGCCTCCTTCTCCTGTTTGCGGCTTCGGTGCTGATCTTTGTCGGCACGCAGATCCTGCCGGGGGATGTGGCGCAATCCATTCTCGGGCAATCTGCCACGCCACAGACGCTGGCCAATCTGCGTGAACAACTGGGGCTGAACGAACCGCCGCTCACGCGCTATTTCAACTGGCTGGTCGGCGTCGCTGCAGGGCGATCTGGGAACGCGCGCTGTCGAACGGCGCGGACATCGCGCGACGCGCTGGGCCGACGGCTGGGCAACACGCTGTTCCTCGCGGCCGTCTGGGCGCCGTCGATCGCCGTGCCGCTGGCGATCATTCTGGGCCTGCTGGCGGTGCGCTATCGCAACCGCTGGCCGGACAAGCTGATTTCCGGCCGTCACGCTGGCCTCGATTTCCGCTGCCGGAATTCTCTGATCGGCTATCTGCTGATCTATTTCGTGGCGGTGCAAGCTGGGCTGGTCTTCCATCCGTCTCGCACGGTCTATGACGAGCATGAGCTTTGGGCGAGAAGCTGAACGCCATTGCCCTGCCGGTGGGCGTTCTGGTGCTGGTGGTGCTGGCGCACATGATGCGCATGACGCGCGCGGCCATCCTGAACGTCATGCAGTCGGCCTATATCGAAACGGCCGAACTGAAGGGCCTGTCCGCCGTTCCACGTGATCTTCCGCAGCATGCCCTGCCCAATGCGGTGGCGCCGATCGTCAATGTGGTGATGCTCAACCTCGCCTATCTGGTGGTGGGCGTCGTCGTGGTCGAGGTGGTCTTCGTCTATCCCGGCATGGGGCAATATCTGGTCGACCATGTTGCCAAGCGCGATGTGCCGGTGGTGCAGGCCTGCGGGCTTGTTTTCGCCGGGGTCTATATCGGGCTGAACCTGATTGCCGATATCGTCGGCGATCCTGTCCAATCCGCGACTGAGGCATCCGAAATGAGGCCGGCTATGCGCCCTGAACATTCCGCTCAGCGCTGATCGGGCCTGATCGTGACCGGCGCGTTCTTTTTCTGGCGGCGCTCTTCGCGCCGTTCATCGCGCCCTATCGGCGATGGCCGAGATCGGTGGGTGACGTGTGGGAGCCGATGTCGGCGGCACATCTGCTGGGCACCGACAATATCGGCCGCGATCTGCTGTCGCGGCATGATCTTCGGCGCGCGCACCACCATCTTCATCGCGGCCGTCGGCGACGCTGTCTGTCGTTCACGCTGGGCTCGGTCCTCGGGCTTTGCGGCCGCCGTGATCGGCGGCTGGGTCGATCAGGTGCTGTCGCGCACCGTCGACCTGATGATGTCGATCCCGACGCTGATCTCGGCGCTGGTGGTGCTGTCGGTGATGCCGGTCACCCTGCCGGTGCTGATCCTGGTGATGGGCGATCCTGGACTGCACCCGCGTCTTACCGGCTGGCGCGGGCGGTGGCGGTGGACATCAACGTTATGGATTTCGTCGAGGCGGCAAAGCTGCGCGGCGAGGGACGTGTCTGGATCATCTTCCGCGAGATCCTGCCCAATGCGCTGTCGCCGCTGGTGGCCGAAATGGGTCTGCGCTTCATCTTCGCCGTGCTGTTCATCTCGACCCTGTCGTTCCTGGGGCTTGGCGTGCAACCGCCGATTGCCGATTGGGGCGGCATGGTGCAAGGAGAACAAGGAAGGGCATCGATCTACGGCATCCCTGCGGCGCTTGTCCCGGCCGCGGCCATCGCCATCGCTGGCGATCTCGGTCAATCTGGTGGCGGACTGGGTGCTCAACCGCACCTCCAGCCTGAAAGGAGGGCGCGGTGGCTGAAGCTCCCTTGCTGCGACGATCACGCAATCTGAAGATCGAGGCGACCAGCCTATCCGCCGGGCGAGCCGCCGCAGGACATCATCATTGTCGATGGCGTGTCGCTGCACGCTGGAGAAGGGGCAAGGTGCTGGGCCTGATCGGCGAATCCGGCGCCGGCAAATCCACCATCGGCCTGTCGTCGATGGCCTATGGCCGCGGCGGGGTGCGGATCACCGGCGGCGAGGTTTTGCTCAACGGCCGCGACATCATGAAGCTGGCGGCAGCGCGGCCTGCGGCGAGCTGCGCGGGCGCGGAGTGACTGCTATGTGGCGCAATCGGCGGCAGCCGCCTTCAACCCCGCCCAGCAAGCTCATGGAACAGGTGATCGAGGCCGCCTGCTGCATGGGGTGTGCGTCGCGGGCCGAGGCCGAGAAGCGCGCGGTCGGCCTGTTCCGGAAGCTGGGCCTGCCCGACCCCGAGACCATCGGCCGTCGCTATCCGCACCAGGTCTCGGGCGGCCAGCTGCAGCGCGCCATGACGGCCATGGCGCTGTGCCCGGACCCGGACCTGATCGTCTTCGACGAGCCGACCACCGCGCTGGACGTGACGACCCAGATCGACGTGCTGGCCGCGATCAAGGACGCCATCCGCGAGACCGGCACAGCCGCGCTCTACATCACCCACGACCTTGCCGTCGTGGCGCAGGTCACCGACGAGATCATGGTGCTGCGCCACGGCAAGATGGTCGAATACGGCGACACCCGCGCAGATCATCCAGACGCCGCGCAGGACTATACCCAGCGCGCTGGTCTCGGTGCGTCAGATCGAGCACGAGGAAAAGGCGCCCGCCGGCCGCTCCTGCTGCCGGTCGAGAACGTCACGCGCGCGCTATGGCGGCACGCGTTTCGAGGTGCTGAACAACGTCATCGGTCGACGTGCCATCCCGGCCAGACGCTGGCGGTGGTGGGCGAAAGCGGGTCCGGCAAATCCACGCTGGCGCGCGCCATCACCGGGCTGCTGCCGCCGCGCGAGGGCACGATCACCTTTGACGGGCGCGCCCTGCCCGCCGCGCCCTGGCGGGCCGCTCGCAGGATGATCTGCGCGAGTTGCAGATGATCTACCAGATGGCCGACACGGCGATGAACCCGCGCCAGACGCGTGGGCACGATCATCGGCCGCCCGCTGGAGTTCTATTTCGGCCTGAAAGGCGCTGCGAAGCGCCAGCGCGTCCAGCGAGCTTCTGGACCGAGATCGAGATGGGCAAGGGCTTCGCCGACCGCTACCCGGCCGAACTTTCGGGCGGCCAGAAGCAGCGCGTCTGCATCGCCCGCGCGCTGGCCGCCAAGCCGAAGCTGATCATCTGCGACGAGGTGACCTCGGCGCTGGACCCGCTGGTGGCCGACGGCATCCTGAAGCTGCTGCTGGATCTGCAGGCGGTCGAGGACGTCGCCTATCTGTTCATCACCCATGATCTGGCGACGGTGCGGGCCATCGCCGATCAGCTATCGCGGTGATGTACGGGGGCGCGTGGTGCGCTATGGCCCGAAGAGCGAGGTTCTGGCGCCGCCCTTTGACGACTACACCGACCTGCTGCTGTCCTCGGTGCCCGAGATGGGGCTGGGCTGGCTGGAAGAGGTGATTGCCCATCGTCGCATGGCGGCGGCGGGCAACTGATACCGGCAGCAAGCCGGAACCTGCAAACACCTGCAGATGGGGGGCCTCAGCCCCGTTTACTCAGGCGGCGATCCGGCCAAAGCTTTCTGCGGCGCGCGGCACCGAATGGCGGGCGCGCAGATAGCCATGCACCAGCCCTGGTTCGGTAATGCTCAGGGCGCGCCCGCCTGCGGCCAGAATCCGCCCTGCATAATCTGCGCCATCATCGGCCAGCGGATCACATTCCGCCACGATCACCACAGTGGCCGGAAGATTGCCGAAATCCCCGGCCTGCAGCGGCGATGCGGTCGGATCATGGTCAGGCTCTGCCCCGCCATGGCGCAAGCGGCCATAGGCCGCCACATCCGCCGTGGTCAGCATCGGCGCATGGGCATGTGTGATATAGCTGCCCCGACTGCGGTCGCCACCCAGCCCCGGGTAGATCAGCAACTGCCCGACGAAAGGCAACTGCCTGCCCAGGGCATGCGCCACCGCCGCCGCCAGCGCGCCTCCGGCCGAATCACCGCACAGCATCATCGCCCCATACCATTCATCCGCAGCGGCCAGCGTGGCGGCACAGGCATCCTGAAAGGCGGCGGGATGGGGATGTTCCGGCGCCAGCCGGTAATCGACGCTGACCAGGCGATAGCCCGTGGCGGCGCAAAGTTCGGCGCAGACATCATCATGGCTGTCAAGCCCGCCCACCACGAAGCCGCCGCCATGAAAATACAGACAGGTCAGCGTGTTGCTGCCAGTTTCATAGATCCGGCAGGGCACCCCGCCCAGATCGCGATCCGTCACCTGCACCCCAACGGGGCGCGGTTTGCGAAAGGCCGCGCACATCCGGTTGTAGATCTCGCGTTGCTGGGGCGGGCTGTAGCCGGCCGTTTCCGGCGGATACCAGCTTTCTGTTTCGCGGATGAAATCCCAGGTCGGGCCGTCGATAAGGGATTGGTAATCTGTGGCTGTCATGGTGGATCCATCATGGGGCGCAGCTTCCTCTGGCGCCAGCATAGGTGACCCGCATCAGAAAGATGCACCGCCTGCGACCGGCGGGATGTTGTTTCGCCGCAATTTTGGCGAAATCGGCCCGCACCATTCAACCTGAAAGGGTATTTGAACAAGGTATCGCCATGCAGATGTTTCGACTGATCGAACAGGACAATGCCGAACTTGTGGGTTGGGGGGTGCAGGTTCTGCTGCTGTCCAATCCGCGATGCCCTGCCTCTGCTGTTGTGCAGCGACGTATCGCAGGCATCGGGGGCCGGATCACCCTGCATTCTGCCGTGTCAGCGGCGGTGGCGCATATCATCGCGCGGCCGGGGGCTTTTGGCCTGTTCGTGATGAATTGCGATGATTTCGGCGGGATTGATGCAGGGATGCAGGCGCTGGCCCAGCTGCGCGATGCCGGGATGGTAGTCCCGGCCATTCTGGTGTCATCCGCCTGTCGCCGGCAGATCTTTCCCGAAGCCGCCACAGATCCTGTCCAGTTGCGCGCCCCGCTCAGCGCCGTATCTCTGCATGTGGGATTCGAACATGCGCTGCGTCCGGCGACTGCGGATATTTCGGCGGATGTTGCGGCCTGACCGGGCAACAGGGCATGAAAAAAGGGGCGCCGAAGCACCCCTTTTCCCGGTAGGTCATTCGATCACGAGATCGAGATGTTCGTTGCCGATTCACGACCGTCGCGGCCGGATTCGATATCGAACGTCACGGCCTGGCCGTCATTCAGCGCACGGATGCCAGCACGCTCCAGAGCGGTGATGTGCACGAACACGTCCTTGCGGCCGCCTTCCGGTGCGATAAAGCCGTAGCCTTTGGTGGCGTTGAACCATTTCACGGTGCCCTTGGCCATCGTGATGTCTCCTGTCTGTTATCCGTCCGCGAAATGCGACGGTTCGGCATCGTCAGCTGTAGTCGAAGCTGTGGCCGGTAAGGGAGACAGGTCGATAAAGATAACGTAGCCACATCCAAATATCCGGCATCGGCCCCAAAAGCAAGAAAAATCCCAGCAGGGCATGTGACGGGCGGCCTCTCCCGGCCTGGCTGAGATTTTTCTGCAATGCGGCAGACATAAAATTACAAGATAGACTTAAATAAGGTTGCATTATTGCGCGTCGATTGTATTTCTTTCTGCAGACACGCGACGATTCTGCGTTGCGGCAAACCCCTGGTAGGAGGGCCTCTCATGGCACTGGACACGCACCCGGCAATCACCGCTTACGATGCCCCGATCAAAGACCTGTACGAAATCGGCGAAATGCCGCCCCTCGGCCATGTGCCGAAGAACATGTATTCGTGGGCGATCCGCCGCGAACGCCATGGCGAACCCGAACAGGCGATGCAGCTGGAGGTCGTGCCCACCTGGGAAATCGACAGCCATGAGGTGCTGGTTCTGGTGATGGCCGCCGGCGTGAACTACAATGGCGTCTGGGCCGGCCTTGGCGTGCCGATCTCGCCCTTCGACAGCCACAAGCAGCCCTACCATATTGCCGGTTCCGATGCTTCGGGCATCGTCTGGGCGGTGGGCGACAAGGTGAAGCGCTGGAAGGTGGGCGACGAGGTCGTGATCCACTGCAACCAGGATGACGGCGATGACGAGGAATGCAACGGCGGCGATCCGATGTTTTCGCCCACCCAGCGCATCTGGGGCTATGAAACCCATGATGGTTCCTTCGCGCAGTTCACCCGGGTGCAGGCACAGCAGCTGATGCCGCGCCCCAAGCACCTGACCTGGGAAGAAAGCGCCTGCTACACGCTGACGCTGGCCACCGCCTACCGGATGCTGTTCGGCCATGCCCCGCATGACCTGAAGCCGGGGCAGAATGTGCTGATCTGGGGTGCCTCGGGCGGTCTGGGGTCTTATGCGGTGCAGCTGGCCACGGCGGCGGGCGCCAATGCGATCGGCGTGATTTCCGAAGAGGACAAGCGCGATTTCGTCATGTCGCTGGGCGCCAAGGGCGTGATCAACCGCAAGGATTTCAAATGCTGGGGCCAGCTGCCCAAGGTGAACACGCCCGAATACAACACCTGGCTGAAAGAGGCGCGCAAGTTCGGCAAGGCGATCTGGGATATCACCGGCAAGGGCATCAACGTGGACATGGTGTTCGAACACCCCGGCGAGGCGACCTTCCCGGTCTCGGCGCTGGTGTGCAAGAAGGGCGGCATGGTGGTGATCTGCGCCGGTACCTCTGGCTTCAACTGCACCTTTGACGTGCGCTATATGTGGATGCACCAGAAGCGCCTGCAGGGCAGCCACTTCGCCCATCTGAAACAGGCGGCTGCCGCGAACAAGCTGATGTGCGAACGCCGCCTTGATCCCTGCATGTCCGAGGTCTTCCCCTGGGATCAGATCCCGCAGGCCCATACGCTGATGATGCACAACAAGCACAAGCCCGGCAATATGGCCGTTCTGGTGCAGGCGCCCCGCACCGGCCTGCGCACCTTCGAAGACACGCTGGAGGCCAGCCGCGACCGGCCTGATGCCAACCGGGGCGCATGGGGCATGATGTGCCGCCCTTCGCCGGCAGCAAGCTTTCGGCGCTTGCAGGCTTTGGTGACCAATTTCTGTTGACGAGTGAATCCGATACTGTCAGCAAAGCCGGGGCAGGCCCATGTGCTGTATGTTTCGCAGAACTGTCCGGCACAGGAATGGCCCCGAAACACTGGATTCTTGAGGTTCTGGGCGATCTGGAGGCGTTTGCCCAGCTCAATGGCCTGCCGTCCCTTGCCGCCCAGCTTCAACTGGCGCGGCAGGTCGCCGGGCGGAAATCGGCAGCTGTCCGCCGGTGGCCGATCTCGACCCGCGGATGTCATCGGGGCCGATCAAGACTGGCCGGCCGATTACAGCCGTGGCGCCCCTCGCCATCGAAAGCCCGGCGCTGCACCTCTGGTCCCGGCGCCCATGCAAAATCCAGCCCTGCGCTTTTCCGACGATCAGGCCGAAGCCTGGGATCGCGTGGCCGAACAGCTGCGCGGTATGGGGATCGACCTGCTTGAAGGATCGCACCAGCCTGCGACCGAAGGCAAATCCACCGTGCTTGCGGTGATCGGCAAGGCAGGCTCTGGCAAGACCATGCTGCTGGCCAGCCTTTACAAGGCCTTGCAGGCCGCCGGTGTCGATATCGTCTCGGGCGATTACGAGGGTAAAAAGCGCAAGGATCGCCGCACCCTCGCCATTCTGGCCCCCACCAACAAGGCGGCCTCGGTGCTGCGGATGCGCGGGGTGCCCGCCACCACGATTCACCGCATCCTTTATACCCCGGTCTATGATCCGCAATACGAGCTGATCGCGGAATGGCTCGCAGGCACCGGCAAGCGCCCCGAGGTCGAGGGGCTGACCGAACTGGCGCTGGATCGGGCGAAGGCCTTTTACGAACAGGTCGCCTCGATCCCCGGCGCGCTGGCGGCAGCCGGGCTGCGGGGCAGTGATTTCATCAAGGGCTGGAAGCGGCGCGAAGAACCGCTGGATGTGGGCTTTGTGGATGAGGCCTCGATGCTGGACGAACGCCAGTTCGATGATCTGCGCGAAATCTTTCCAACCCTGATCCTGTTCGGCGATCCGGCACAGCTGGCGCCGGTGGGGCAAAGCGGCCAGATGGTGTTTGAACGGCTGGGCGCCCCCCGGCAGCTGATCCTCAGCCGCATCCACCGTCAGGCCGAAGGCAATCCGATTCTCGATCTGGCCCATGCGCTGGCCGATCCCGATCTGACCTTCGACAGTTTCGAACGCATGGTGGAACGCGCCGCGCGCGAGGATGACCGGGTGGTGATGGCGGAGCGCGTCGACAGTGATCTGATGGCACGCAGCCCGGTTCTGGTCTGGCGCAATGCAACCCGCATCCGGCTGATTACCGCCTTCCGCGCCGCGCAGGGGGCGCCGGTGGATGCGCTGCTGCCGGGCGAACCGCTGATCTGCGACGGCATCGAACTGCCGCTGAAACACCGCAAGAAGCGCATTGATCTGGAGGCGCGCGGCCTGATCAAGGGTGCGCAGGTGATCTATCTGGGGCCGGGCAACCGCAGCGGCTTTGCCAAGCTGCATGTGATCGGCGCCGAAGAACCGCAGCTCTCTGCCGCCTCGATCATCAAGATCGAACGCCCGGAGGAAGAGGAGCCCTTCATCCCTTCTGCCGCCACCATGGGGGCTGCCTTCCTGCATGGGGCTGCCGTCACCATCCACAAGGCGCAAGGCTCGCAATGGGATACGGTGCAGGTCTTTGCACCGGATCTCTGGGCGGCAGCACAGGCCGGGCGCACCGAGGCGGGCATCCCGCTGTGGAAGCGGCTGGCCTATGTGGCCATCACCCGCGCCGAAAAGCGGCTGCTGTGGATCGTGCGCAATCGCCTTGCCCTGCCGAAAACCCCGCTGGGGATCGAGGATCTGCCGCGCAATGCCGCCCCCCTCGCGCTGCAGCAGACCGAGGCGTGAGGCAAATTTCTTCGAAGAAATTTGCAAAAGTCTTGCAAGACTTTTGCCCGCTGCCGCCCCGCGCTATGCTGCCCCGGAAAAGGAGCTTCTCATGCAATGCGTCTTCGTCCAGTTCCGCTGCACCCCCGGCCAGACCTACAAGGTGGCCGAAGCCATCTATGACCGCGAGGTGGTGAGCGAGCTTTTCTCCACCTCTGGCGAATATGATCTGATCGCCAAGGTTTATATCCCGGATGAGGCCGATGTGGGCCATTACCTGTCAGAACGGCTGTTCGACATTCCGGGCATCGTGCGCACCCTGACGACCATGACGTTCAAGGCTTTCTGACAAGGCCTTCTGAACACATGAAAAAGGGGCCGTTTCGGCCCCTTTTCTGCGCTTGTCCCTCAGGACGGGCGACCCACCTGCGGCGGCTCCGTCAGGCTGGGTGTCACCGGCTCTTCGCTCATGTCCAGCGTGGCCCAATCCCGTGGCCCGCCGGTGGGCGGCAGATCTTTCGCGGTCAGGTTGCGGGCAATATGTGCCTTGGCGATAAAATTCGCGGTGATCGGCGCCGTCAGGAACAGGAACAGCGTAATCAGCAGCTCATGCCAGCTGATATCGCCCCGCTTGAACGCCGCATGGCCCATCGAGGCCAGCAGGACCCCGCCCACGCCCAGCGTACTTGCCTTGGTCGGCGCGTGAAGCCGGGTCATCAGATCCGGCAGTTTCAACAGGCCATAGCTGCCCACCAGGCCAAAGATCCCGGCAATCACCAGGCAGGCGGAAATGAGGATATCGGCAATCATCTCTGCCCCCTTATTCGATGATGTCGCCGCGAAGAATGAACTTCGCATAGGCCACGGAAGATACGAAACCCGTCATGGCAAACAGCAGCGCCGCTTCGAAATACAGGCCCGATCCACGCTCCATGCCATAAAGCACGATCAGCGCGATCACATTGACCACCATGGTATCCAGCGCCAGAATCCGGTCCGGGATCGACGGGCTGAACACCACGCGCCACAGCGTCATCAGCAGGCCGATGCCGAAACAGGAAAAGGCGAAAACAAGGGCAAGGGCGATCATTCGAAGATCCTTTTCAGGCGGGCCTCGTAGCGCGTCTTGATATCGTCGCGCACCGCATCGGGGTCAGATGCATCCAGGCAATGGATCAGCAGCGCCCGCCCGTCGGCAGACAGATCGGCCGTGACCGTGCCGGGGGTCATGGTGATGGTGCCCGCCAGAACCGTGATCGCCTCGGGCGAGCGCAGATCCAGCGGCACGGTGACCCAGGCAGGCTGCAACCCGGCACGGGGCCGGAACAGCACGATCAGCGCCACCGTGATATTCGATCTGACAATGTCATACAGCACGATCAGCACGAATTCGGCAGCAGCAAACCAGTTCCGGATCACCGGCCGGTCGGGCCAGTAGGCGGCGGTGAACAGCGGCAGGATCACCCCCAGAATGGTGCCGAACACCAGGCTGCCCCATTTGAACTCGTTCACCAGCATCAGCCAGGTCAGGATCAGCAGCAGGGTCAGGCCAGGATGCGGCAGCAGTTTCTTCAGCATCACAGGGCCTCCAGCCGGTTGGCCGCAATATAGGCGGCAGGGTCGTGCAGCTGCTGCGCGGTCTCGGCCAGCCAGCCCATCACCGGCCCGGCGGCCAGTGTCAGCATGACCAGCCCGCCCAGCAGGGCAAAGACCACCACAAAGGCCAGCGGCTGTGCCGGATGCTCTGTGCTCTGGCCTTCGGCCTCATGCGCTTTCCAGAACAGCACCGACCCCGCGCGCGACAGGCCCACCACCATCATCAGCGAACTGCCCAGCACCGCCACCCAGATCAGCGCGATATCGTCACCGCGCGTGGCGTCCAGGATCATCAGCTTGCCCAGAAAGCCGGACAGCGGCGGCAGGCCCGCCACGGCAATCGACACCGCCATGAAACAGGCCGCCAGCAGGCCATGCTGCGACAGGGGGGGCAGGGCGGTCAGCAAGCTGCCCGACGCCCGCCGGTCCAGCACCAGATCGGCCACCAGGAACATGGCCGACGCCGCCAGTGTGGAATGAACCGCATAATACAGCGCCGCCGCCGTGGCCTCTGGCGTGAACTGCGCCACCGCCACGAACAGCGTGCCCATCGAGGTCACGGCGCCAAAGGCCACCAGCCGCCCCAGATCCTTCGCGCCCAGAACCCCCACCGCACCCACCGCCAGCGTCAGCACCGCAGCAGGCAGCAGCAGATCGGCAAACAGCATCCCGGTGGCCGGCAGATCTTCGGGGAAAAACAGCGTATAGCAGCGGATCACCGCATAGGCGCCCACCTTGGTCATCACCGCAAACAGCGCCGAAACCGGCCCCGGCGCATTGGCATAGGTGGCAGGCAGCCAGAAATGCAGCGGCACCAGCGCGCCCTTGATGGCAAAGACCATCAGCAGCATCACGCCCGCCACCCGGATCAGCGCAAAATCCCCTTCCGGCAGGCTGGGCAGCTTCGCCGCCAGATCGGCCATGTTCAGCGTGCCGGTGACGGAATAGATCGTGGCCAGCGCAAACAGGAACAGCGTCGATCCGACCAGGTTATAGGCCACATATTGCACGCCCGCCTTCAGCCGGTCACGCCCGCCCGCATGGATCATCAGCCCGTAAGAGGCGATCAGCAGCACTTCGAAAAACACGAACAGGTTGAAGGCATCGCCAGTCAGAAAGGCGCCACAGATCCCCATCAGCTGAAACTGCCACAGCGCATGGAAATGCCGCCCGCGCCGGTCCCATCCGGTGCCGATGGCATAAAGCTGCACCGCCAGCCCCAGAAACGCGGTCAGCGCCACCATCAGCGCCGAAAGCCGGTCCAGCACCAGAACGATGCCGAAAGGCGCAGGCCAGTTGCCCAGGAAATACACCTCGGGCCCGTTCCGCGTGGCACCGGCCAGCAGCAGCACCGAAACCAGCAGCAGCAGCGCCGTCGCCGCGGTCGAGAAGATGCGGCCCAAAGAGATATTGTTGCGCAGCACCAGCACGGTAAAGGCGCCCATGACGGCAGGCAGCACCACCGGCGCAATGATCCAGTGGTTCATCATTTCGCGTCTCCGCCCTGCGTCTGTGCCGTCTCGTCCAGATCGACCTTGTCATCCCCGGCTTCCAGAAAGGCGCCAAGCCCCATCAGAACCAGCACGGCGGTCATGCCGAATGAAATCACGATGGCCGTCAGAACCAGCGCCTGTGGCAGCGGATCGGAATAGCCCGCGGCACTGTCAGACAAAACCGGCGGCAGGCCCGGCACGATGCGGCCCGCGGCAAAGATGAACACGTTGCAGGCATAGGAAATCATGGTCAGGCCGACAATCACCGGAAAGGTGCGCATCCGCAGCGCCAGATAGATGCCAACGGCGGTCATCAGGCCAATGGCCGAGGCGACGAGAAGCTCCATCACTTGCCCTCCCCGGTCATTTCAGATTCCATGTCATATGCTTCCTCATTCACGGTCTGGCCCGCCCGCACCGCAATCCGCGTCAGCGACGACAGCGCCAGCATCACCGCGCCCAGCACGGTCAGGAACACGCCCAGGTCGAACAGCGCGGCGGTGGCCAGCTCAAATTTCTCCAGCGGCCAGATTTTGAAGTAGCCGAAGTTCGAGGTCATGAAGGGCCGCCCGGCCAGCCAAGACCCGATGCCGGTGGCTGCGGCAATCAGGATGCCTGCACCGATCAGCCCGTGGTAATCCACCTTCTGGCGCGCAGCCGTCCAGCCAAAGCCTGAAGCCATGTATTGCATCACCAGCGCGATGGCGACCACCAGCCCGGCGATGAAGCCGCCACCGGGCACGTTATGGCCGCGCAGGAAGATGTAGATCCCCACCATCAGCGCGACGGGCAGCATCATGCGCGTGGCCACCACCATCATCAGCGGGTGCCGGTCGCCGGCATCCGGCGTATCCGATACCCAGTTGCGCAGCCGGTCATTCGCGGCACCGGGCCGCAGCAGGGTTTCCGTCAGCGCATAGATCAGCAGCGCGGCAATCCCCAGCACGGTGATTTCGCCGAAGGTATCATAGCCCCGGAAATCGACCAGAATGACGTTCACCACATTGGTGCCGCCGCCCAGCGTTTTCGAATTGGCCAGATGATATTCCATGATGCTGGCAAAGGCGAAATCGCGGGTCATCAGCGCATAAACCAGCCCGCCGATCGACAGCCCGGCGATGCCTGCAATCGCGCCATCGCGCAGCCGCCGCCCGCCACCGCTTTCGGCCGGGGTGATCTTGGGCAGGAAGTTCAGCGCCAGCAGCATCAGGATCACCGTCGCCACCTCGACCGAGATCTGGGTCAGTGCCAGATCCGGCGCCGAAAGATAGGCAAAGCCCACGCTGACAATCAGCCCGACAACCCCCACCATCACCAGTGTCAGCAACCGCTGCCGGTGCCAGATCGCAATCGAGACAGAGGCCACCATCAGCAGCAGCCAGCCCGCCGCCGCCACCGGCTGCACCTCGGTCAGGGCGCGGGTGCCGGGGGCGTGGCTGCCGGTGCGGAAGGCAAACCAGCCCACGGCGGCAATCGTCGCCACCGCAACCCACAGATATTGCCCCAGCGCGCCCCGGTGCAGCCCGGCTGTCACCTGCTGGCTCAGCCGCGCAAAAGGCTCCATCAGGCCGTCGAAGATGCGTTTGGCCTCGGGGCGGGGTGTGGCATCCCACATCCGGCTCAGCGGGCCATGCAGCCCCAGCAGCACCAGACCGCCGCCGATCGCCGCAAGCGACATCCACAGTGCCGGGCTGTCCAGCCCGTGCCAGTGATAGATTTTCACAGCCACCGGCCCGCCCGTCACCGCATCGGCCGCAGCGCCGACGATCCAGCCCGCAAAGGTCATTGGCATCACGCCGATCAGCACGACCAGCACCACCAGCAGGGCAGGGGCCGCCCAAAGGCCAAAGCCTGGGTCATGCGGTTTGTGCGGGTAATCCGCGCGCTTCGGCCCAAGGAAGGTATGCGCGATGAACCGGAAGGAATAGGCCACCGAAAACAGCGCCCCGATCACCGCCAGCGCCGGGATCACCCAGGGCGCGGTATGCGCGGCTTCTTCCAGCATCATCTCTTTCGACAGGAAGCCGTTCAGCGGCGGGATGCCCGCCATCGACAGCGCGGCCACGGCGGCAATGGTAAAGGTGATCGGCATCAGATGCCGCAGGCCGCCCAGCCGCCGGATATCGCGCGTGTGGGTCTCGTGATCGACAATGCCCGCCGTCATGAACAGCGCCGCCTTGAAGGTGGCATGGTTGATGATGTGAAACACCGCAACCGTCGCCGCCGCCCTTGTGCCAAAGCCCAGCAGCATGGTAATCAGGCCCAGATGGCTGACGGTGGAAAACGCCAGCAGCGCCTTCAGGTCATCCTTGAACAGCGCGATCTTGGCCGCCATCACCATGGTCAGCAACCCGGCCGAGGTGACGATCCAGAACCATTCCGGGGTGCCCGCCAGCACTGGCCACATCCGCGCCATCAGGAAGATGCCCGCCTTCACCATGGTGGCCGAATGAAGATAGGCCGAAACCGGCGTCGGCGCGGCCATCGCATGGGGCAGCCAGAAATGGAACGGGAACTGCGCCGATTTGGTAAAGGCGCCCAGCAGGATCAGGATCAGCGCGGGCAGATACCAGTCGGAGGCCTGAATGGCGTCTTTCTGCGTCAGGATCACCGTCAGATCATAGCTGCCCGCGATATTGCCAAGGATCAGCATCCCCCCGATCATCGCCAGCCCGCCTGCGCCGGTCACGGTCAGCGCCATCCGCGCGCCTTGCCGCCCTTCGGGCAGATGTTTCCAATAGCCGATCAGCAGGAAGGACGACAGCGAGGTCAGCTCCCAGAACACCAGCAGCAGCAGGATGTTGTCCGACAGAACGATCCCGACCATCGCCCCCTGGAACAGCATCAGATAGGTGTAAAACTGCCCCATCGGGTCGCGCGGGCTCAGATAGAACCGCGCGTAAAGGATCACCAGAAGCCCGATCCCCAGGATCAGCCCGGCAAACAGCAGCCCCAGCCCGTCGATGAAGAAATTGACATTCAGCCCCAGCGCGGGCAGCCAGTCGATGCGGGCCTGTATCACCTCGCCGCGCAACACGGCGGGGATATGCAACCCCAGCCCGATCAGGGCCAGCAATGTGACAAATCCGGTGACAGTTGCACAGGCGGTTCGCCCCGTGCGGATCAGCAGACCGGGGAGAAGAGCGCCCAGAAAGGGCAGCGCAGCGATCAGGGCAGGTGACATACCGGGGGCATTTCCATTCTTTGGCCGTTCTCGGGTTTGTGAAGCCCATATGGGTCTCCCCGTGTGTCAGACAAGACACAAGCCCCTGTCAACCCGCAGAACGGTCACCCCTCCGTCAGGATGGATCCCTGATCCAGAAGATAGCGCTGCGCCAGCGGGATTGCCGCCGCCCCCAGCGCCCGCGCCTCCGGGCCGATTGTGCCCTCGCGGATCACCGGCGGGTCGATCCCGGCCAGATCCAGCCGGTGAAACGCGGCGCGCGTGCGTTCGGCCAGCTCCGCCCGGATCTCGGTCGGCATCCAGCCGTCAATCAGCACGGCGCCCAGTTCCATCAGCGCGGATGCCGAAAGGCTTGCCGCTGCCAGCCCTTCCGCCGCTTCATCCAGCCAGCGGTCCAGCACCGGGCGGCTGACCTGCCAGGGCGAGGGCGCTTCCCACAGCCCGCGCGAATCCTCGCCGTTCTGTTCCATCGCATCCGCCAGCACCGACAGCGAGGCGACGGTCAGCAGCCGCCGCATCCGCCCATCCGGGCCGGGCACCAGCATCGGCCCCACACCGGCGGCATTGCCGGTGCGCCCGGTGAACAGCTGGCCATTCAGCACCAGCCCGCCACCGATGAAATAGCCAAAGTAGAAATACAGAAAATCCTTGGGCTTTTCGCCGGTTCCAAACACCAGCTCGGCCCCGCAGGCCGCCGTGGCATCGTTCTGGATGGTCACGGGCAGGCCCGAAACCTCGGTCAGCTCCGCCGTGATGTCGCGGCTGCGCCAGGCGTCCATCTCATCCTGCGGGGCGCCGATATACTGCACCCAGCTCCACAGCTGAAACGGCATCGCCACGCCCATGCCGCCGATCCGCTCGCGCAGATCCGGGGGCAGGGTGGCGGTCAGCTCTGGCAGGATCGTGCGCACAAACCCCAGCACCGCATCCGGCGTGGGATAGCGGTAGACCCGCCGCCGCGTGGCCCGCACCCGCCCGGTGAAATCCACAAGGCTCAGATCCGCCGACCGCCGCCCGATCTTCAGCCCGAAGAAAAACGCCCCGTCGGGCGACAGTGACATGGGCACCGAGGGCTGGCCGATCCGGCCCCGCACGGGTTCGCCGCGCAGCAGCAGACCGTCCTGTTCCAGCGCCCGCATGATGACGGAAACCGTCTGCGCCGAGAGCCGGGTCATCCGGGCGATATCGGATTTCGCAAGCGCCCCATGCTGCCGCAACAGGCTCAGCACCAGCCGTTCGTTATGCGCGCGCATCCCCGATTGGTTCGAGCCGAGCGTCGGCAGGGCCGGAACCGGGGTTTCCCCCGCCAGCCTTTCCGGCACTGTTTCGGCTGCATTGCGCACGTCACGCCCTCCCTGACCATTCCGCCGCTGTTACCTTGTTTCGCACCGGCAACAAGGGCCGATCATCAGGGGCGGATCACACCCTTGCGCAGAATGATATTCGCATAAAGCTCCGGCTCGGATGTTGCCACAACGGTATGCGCCGCCTGAACGCGCGGGTAAAGTTCGCCACCACCCAAAGCCTTGACGGTAAGGCCGGGCGCGCGTGCCGCGCAGAGCGCGTCAATATCCCCGTGGATCGCCGCAGATTGTGCCGGATCGTTGTTCAGCGCCGACCGGAAGATGGCGTGTGGCGTGAAATCATCCAGCGGCATCACCTGCAAGATCGCGTCCAGCACCGCCAGCAACCCATGCCCGTCCGCCCGGACCAGCCGCTTGGCATGGGCCTGCGCCGGATAGTTGCCGTCGACAATGGCAATCTCGTCTCCGTGCCCCATGGCGCGCAGCGCAAAGAGAAGTTCGGGGCCAAGAAGGGCAGGAAGTCCGATCAGCATGTTTTTTTCTCTGTTTGATGCGACGATGCCCGTTGGGTGCGCAATTTAAGAACTCTGTCTGACGCAGACTGCGGCGGGGCTGGCCTTCTGTCAATATTAAATCAGACTGATTTATTTATCTTGACGCAAGGCCCGGAATCAGGCGAAGTAATGGCATCGCAGCGGAGAGGCGTTGCGGAAAGCCTGCACATGAAGGGGCAAGACCCCGGTTTTCCTTGGGAGGAACACTATGAAATTCAAAGCTCAAGCCCTGATGGGCGCTGCTGCCATTGCGCTGCTTTCGGCCGCTCCGGCCCTGGCAGAGGGTGCTTCGGCCTGCCTCGTCACCAAGACCGACACCAACCCCTTCTTCGTCAAGATGAAGGAAGGCGCCGAGGCCAAAGCTGCCGAACTGGGCATGACGCTGAAATCCTATGCGGGCAAGATCGACGGCGATCACGAAAGCCAGGTTGCCGCCATCGAAGCCTGCATCGCTGACGGCGCAAAGGGCATCCTGCTGACCGCATCCGACACCAAGGCCATCGTCGATTCGGTGAAAGCCGCCCGCGATGCAGGCCTGCTGGTCATCGCGCTCGACACGCCGCTGGATCCGGTGGATGCCGCCGACGCCACCTTCGCCACCGACAACTTCCTGGCCGGCCTGCTGATCGGCCAATGGGCCAAGGCCACGCTGGGCGATGCGGCCGCCAATGCCAAGATCGCGATGCTCGATCTGGCCATCTCGCAGCCGTCGGTTGACGTTCTGCGCGACCAGGGCTTCCTGCAGGGCTTCGGCGTCGATCTGGCAGACCCGAACAAATGGGGCGATGAAACCGATCCGCGCATCATCGGCAACGAGGTCACCTCGGGCAACGAAGAGGGCGGCCTGAAAGCCATGGAAGCCCTGCTGGCCAAAGACCCGGAAATCAACGTGGTCTACACGATCAATGAACCCGCTGCCGCCGGTGCCTTCGAGGCGCTTAAGGCCATCGGGCGCGAAAAAGACGTGCTGATCGTGTCGGTGGATGGCGGCTGCCCGGGTGTGGCCAACGTCAAGGATGGCGTCATCGGTGCCACCTCGCAGCAATACCCGCTGCTGATGGCCTCGCTGGGGATCGAAGCCATTGCCAAATTCGCGGCTGATGGCACCAAGCCCGCACCGACCGAAGGCAAGGATTTCTTCGATACCGGCGTCGCACTCATCACCGACAAGCCCGCAGCCGGCGTCGACTCGATCGACACCACCAAAGGCACCGAGCTCTGCTGGGGCTGATCCCGGCATAAGGGGGCGCAAGCCGCGTCCCCTTTCCTGAACTCACTTAAGGGCGGCCCTCGTGCCGCCCTTGTCACAAGCCGGGGAGAGGTGGCATGGGCCAGCCGATCCCGCGGACGCAAAGAGGATTGTGACCATGGCATCCGATGCAAAGGCCGCAACCAGCTACGAGGAAGGCCTCAAGGGCGCCTCGGAAAAGGTTGCAGAATTTCACGAACCGAAAAGCGCATTGAAGCGACTTCAAAGCTGGCTGCACCAGACACCCTCGGCCGTGCCGATGATCGTTCTGGTGATCGCCCTGATCCTGTTCGGTTTTCTGTCCGCCAACTTCTTCAAGGCGACAACGCTTTCCACGATCCTGCAGCAGATTGCCATTGTCGGTATTCTGGGCTGCGCGCAATCCATCGTGGTGCTGACCGCCGGGATCGACCTTTCGGTGGGCGCGATTGCCGTGTTTTCCTCTGTCCTGATGGGGCAGATGACCTTCCGCTTCGGTCTCCCGGCCGAGCTTTCCATCGTCATCGGCCTGTTCATGGGCACCGCGATGGGCTTTGCCAATGGCTGGCTTGTGGCCAAGGTCAAACTGCCACCCTTCATCGTGACGCTGGGCACCTGGCAGATCCTGCTGGCCTCCAACTTCATCTTCTCGGCCAATGAAACGATCCGCTCCTCTGATATTGCCGCAAGCGCCTCAGCCTTGCAGTTCTGGGGCCAGTCGATCCAGCCGGGCGGGGTGAAGGTGCTTTATGCCGTCTTCCTGATGATCATCCTTGTGCTCATCATGTCCTATGTCCTGCGCCAGACCGCCTGGGGCCGCCATGTCTATGCCGTCGGCGATGATCCCGATGCCGCCGAACTGGCCGGGGTGCAGACCAAGAAGGTGCTGATCCAGGTCTATGCTCTGGCTGGCTTTTTCTGCGCCATCGCGGGCTGGGTGATGATTGGCCGCTTCGGCTCTGTCTCTCCCACCGCTTCCACCGGGCAGCTGGGCAATATCCAGTCCATCACCGCCGTGGTGATCGGGGGGATCTCGCTCTTCGGGGGCCGTGGGTCGATCATCGGCATGTTCTTCGGTGCGCTGATCGTCGGTGTCTTTGAAATGGGCCTGCGCCTCGTCGGCACCGACCCGCAATGGACCTTCTTCCTTATCGGCGTGCTCATCATCTTCGCCGTGGCCGTGGACCAGTGGATCAGAAAGGCAGCAGCATGACACAAGAACCCATCCTGAAAGGCCGTGGTCTGGTCAAACGCTATGGCAAGGTCACCGCACTCGATCACTGTGACTTTGAACTGTATCCCGGCGAAATCCTGGCGGTGATCGGTGACAATGGCGCCGGTAAATCCTCGCTCATCAAGGCCCTGTCGGGCGCGGTTCAACCCGATGATGGTGAAATCACCCTCGAAGGCAAGACGGTCCGCTTCTCCACCCCGCTGGACGCCCGCGCCCATGGCATCGAATGTGTCTACCAGACGCTTGCCATGTCGCCCGCGCTGTCGATTGCCGATAACATGTTCATGGGGCGCGAATTGCGCAAACCCGGCGTTATGGGATCGGTGTTCCGCCAGCTGGATCGCCCGGCGATGGAAAAATTCGCCCGCGCCAAGCTGAATGAGCTGGGGCTGATGACGATCCAGAACATCAACCAGGCGGTGGAAACCCTTTCGGGCGGCCAGCGTCAGGGGGTGGCCGTGGCCCGCGCCGCTGCTTTCGGCTCCAAGGTGGTGATCCTCGATGAACCCACCGCCGCGCTGGGGGTCAAGGAAAGCCGCCGCGTGCTGGAACTGATCCGCGATGTCCGCTCGCGCGGGATTCCGATCATCCTCATCAGCCACAATATGCCGCATGTCTTCGAAGTGGCAGACCGGATTCACATCCACCGGCTCGGGAAACGTCTCTGCGTGGTCAAGCCGCAGGATTACACCATGTCGGATGCCGTGGCCTTCATGACCGGCGCGAAAGTGCCCGAAGGCGTGGAAGCCGCAGCCTGAACCGGGTGATACAGCAGGAAGGGGGGCGGTTCGATACCGCCCCCCTTTGCTATTGCGCCAATCTCAGTCCGGCAGCCTGAACCCTGCGGCGGCAAAGATCGCACCGGCAGCATCGCCGGAAAGCGCCTCGAAAAACGCGCGGTCGGCGCCATCCCCCGCGCCGGTCAGCAGGGCGGCGGGGTAACGGATCGGCGGATGGCTGTCGTCCGGGAAGGTGCCAACGATGGTCACGTTATCATCCGCCGCCGCATCGGTGGCATAGGTGATGCCAAGGGGCGCCTCGCCCGTGGCCACCAGCGCCAAAGCCGCGCGCACATTATCGGCCTGCACGACCGAAGGCGCCACCGTATCCCAGACCCCCAGCGATTGCAGCGCGGCCTTGCCATATTGCCCGGCCGGAACCGCATCCACCAGCGCCATGGCCAGCTTTTCCGGCCCCAGCAGCCCCGCCAGATCAACGCCCGGCCCGATCTGCACCGGCGCCGCCTCTTTGCCATGGGCGATCAGCACCAGAGTATTCCCCAGCAGATCGGCCCGCGTGCCCGGCACCACCAGCCCGGCCTGTTCCACCGTATCCATCCAGTTCACCGCCGCAGACACAAAGATATCCGCAGGCGCCCCGGCGATGATCTGCTTGGCCAGCGTATTCGATCCGGCATAGCTGATGGTCACCTGATGCCCGGAGCTGGCCTCGAAATCGTCAGCCACCCTGTCCAGCGCGGTCTTCATCGAGGCGGCGGCAAACACCACCACCTTATCAGCCAGGGCAGGGGCCGCCAGCACGCCCAGCAGGGCAGCCAGACAAAGGCGGTGGGCGGTGGGCATGGCTGTCTCCTCTTGCGATATGTTCCATGAAACATATCACCGGCCCCCCAGCATCAGGCAAGCGTTATTTCTTGCTGGATATATTGCTGGGACGGCCCTGATGGCGGGGATGTCGCTCTTGATCGGTGTTGGGGTAGGAGCTAAATTTATGGTAGCAGAGGAGTTGCAGATGTCGCCCAAAGGCCAGCATGTCGTGCCCAGCGGAAATGGCTGGGCTGTGCGAAGTTCTGGTGCGGCACGGGCGCGCAAGCTGTTCGGCACCCAGCAGGAAGCAATCGAAACTGCGCGTGCTATTGCGCGATCACAAGGCAGTGAGCTTTATATTCATGGCCGGGATGGGCTGATCCGTGAACGCAGCAGCTATGGCAAAGATCTTTCCCCCTCCAAAGGCTGAACCGCATCTTGGCCTTTGAAACAGATGTTTTCATCAACTGCCCGTTCGACGACGAATTCGCACCGCTGCTACAGGCAATGCTCTTCTGCATTGTCTATGCAGGATTAAACCCGCGATTGGCCACCGAGCGGCTTGAAGCCGGACAGAACCGGCTGGACAAGATTTATGATCTGGCGCGTGGCTCCCGCTATTCGATCCATGATCTGTCACGATGTCAGGCAAATGTTGTCGGCGAATATGCACGCATGAACATGCCATTCGAGTTGGGGCTTGATCTGGGGATCCGGCGTGCGGCGGATGACCTGCCTGGCGACAAGCGTTTCCTGATCTTCGAACGCAATGCCTATGAGACCAAGCGCGCCCTCTCCGATCTGGCGGGGCAGGATGTCGAAGCCCATGGCGGCAGTTATGAAAAGGTCATCATCAAGCTGCGAAACTTCCTGAAGGTCGAGGCAGGGTGCGATCTGCCTGGCGCAGCTCGGATCAAGGCCGATTACGAAACGTTTCAAGGCTTTATGCTGGAAAAGAAATTGTACGATGGCCATCCCGAACAGGAGGCTCTCCAACTTCCCACGACCGAGCGGCTGGACGAGATGCGACTGTGGCTGGCGGGGGGGCGCCCGCCTGCCTACATTTTTTCCTGAGCCTCACACGTCCAGCTCTTCCACGAACCTTGCATTCTCCTGGATATACTGAAACCGCAGTTCCGGCTTCTTGCCCATCAGCCGTTCCACCAGATCACTGGTTTCGCCCGGCTCGTCCTCGTCGATGCTGACGCGGATCAGCGTGCGGCTGGCCGGGTTCATCGTGGTGTCCTTCAGGTCCTTGGCATCCATTTCGCCCAGCCCCTTGAAGCGCTGCACGTCGATTTTGCCCTTGCCGCCCAGACCCTTGGCCAGCCACAGCTCTTTCTCGGCATCATTGGCAACATACAGCCGCTTGGCGCCCTGCGTCAGCCGGTACAAAGGCGGGCAGGCCAGATACAGATGGCCCTTGTCGATCAGCGGCCGCATCTGGGTATAGAAAAAGGTCATCAACAGGCTGGCGATATGCGCGCCATCCACATCGGCATCGGTCATGATGATGATCTTGTCATAGCGCAGGTCATCGACACGGAACCGGGTGCCCATGCTGACGCCCAGTGCCTCGCAGATGTCGCGGATCTCGGCGTTTTCGCCCAGCTTGTTCGACGCCGCACCCAGCACGTTCAGGATCTTGCCCTTCAGCGGCAGCAGCGCCTGAGTTTCGCGATCCCGCGCCCCCTTGGCCGAACCGCCCGCCGAATCGCCCTCCACGATAAACAGCTCGGTCCCTTCGCGGTTCTTGGCGGTGCAATCGGTCAGCTTGCCGGGCAGGCGCAGGCGCTTGGTCGCGCTTTTGCGCTGGGTTTCCTTTTCCTGCCTGCGCCGCAGCCGCTCTTCCGACCGCAGCACGAGGAAATCAAGGATGGCCCCGGCCGATTTGGTATCTGCAGCCAGCCAGTTGTCGAAATGGTCGCGCACAGCACCTTCCACCCATTTCGCGGCCTCTTCGGTCGAAAGCCGGTCCTTGGTCTGGCCCACGAACTGCGGTTCCCGGATAAAGCATGACACCAGCGCGCAGCCCCCGGTCAGCAGATCCTCGCGAGTGATCTGTTCGGCCTTGCGGTTCTTCACCAGATCGCCATAGGCGCGGATGCCTTTCAGGATCGCCGCCCAGAACCCCGCCTCATGCGTGCCGCCTTCGGGGGTGGGCACGGTGTTGCAATAGGATTGCAGGAAACCGTCGCGCATGGGCGTCCAGTTGATCGCCCATTCCACACTGCCCGGCACGCCATACTTTTCGGTAAAGCTTACCTTGCCGGCAAAGGGGCGGTCTGCATAGGTCGTTGTTTTTTCAAGCGTATCGCTCAGATAATCGGCCAAGCCGCCGGGAAAGTGAAAATTCGCCTCCAGCGGGGTTTCGCCGTCATTGATCGCGGTTTTCCAGCGGATTTCGACGCCCGAAAACAGATAGGCCTTCGACCGCACCATTTTCAAAAGCCGCGCCGGTTTCATCTGCAGCGCGCCAAAGATTTCGGCATCGGGGTGGAAGGTCACGGTGGTGCCGCGCCGGTTGGGGGCCGGGCCGATCTTCTGCACCGGGCCTTGCGGGATACCGCGCGAAAAGCTCTGGCGGAACAGCTCGCGGTTGCGCGCCACCTCCACCACCATGCTGTCAGACAGCGCATTGACCACCGAGGCGCCGACGCCGTGCAACCCGCCCGAGGTCTGATAGGCCTTGCCGTTGAACTTGCCGCCCGCGTGCAGGGTGCACAGGATCACCTCCAGCGCCGATTTGCCGGGGAATTTCGGATGCGGATCCACCGGAATCCCCCGGCCATTGTCGCGGATCGTCACACTGTAATCGGCGTGCAGCTCTACCTCGATGCGGTTGGCATGGCCTGCCACCGCCTCGTCCATCGAATTGTCCAGAACCTCGGCCACCAGGTGATGCAGCGCGCGTTCATCCGTGCCGCCGATATACATCCCCGGCCGCTTGCGGACAGGTTCCAGCCCTTCCAGCACCTCGATGGACGAGGCGTTGTAGTCGTCGTTCTGGGCGGCGAACATGTCACTGGCCATGGGATGCGCGATTCCTCTTGGGGGGTCTTGAGCGGCGGATTAGACCATTCACCGCCGCTTGCTGCAAGTGCGAGGAATCTAGGGATTGGGGAAGGGCGCCGCCCCTCCCCAATCTTTACGCAGGTTCGGCCAGCCGGGCGACCCACATCGCCTGAAACGCCGGGCGCGCCTGACAGCGCGTCAGCCAGCCCGCCAGTGCCGGATAGGCCGCCATCAGCGGCGCATGGCCCTGCGCATAGCGGGCACATTCCGCCGCCATGATATCGGCCACGGTGAAACGATCCAGCAGCCAGTCGCGGCCCTGCAGATAGCTGTCCAGCCGCGTAAAGGGCCGGGCCAGCTTTTCGGCCGCCGCGGCGATCTGTTCGGGGCCTGTGGCCTGCAGGATGGCCAGCGCCGGGCTTTCCACGGCGGTGGCGGCAAACAGCATCCAGTTGTCGCACAGCGCCTGTTCCGCCGCCGTCTGCGGGGCCAGCGCGCCGCCATGGCTGCGCGCGATATGCTGGCAGATCGCCAGGCTTTCGGTCAGCAGCAGATCGCCATCCGTCATCGCCGGAATCTGGCCCATCGGGTTCACCGCCAGAAATTCGGCGCTGGCCGTGTTCACCGGCGCATCTGCCGCCGCCGGATCGGCCAGCCGATAGGCCTGAACCACGGGCACATGCGCAAAATCCATGCCGATTTCACCCAGAAGCCACAAAGGGCGCGACGCGCGCGATCGGTAGCAGCCGTAAACGGTAATCATCCTGTCCTCCTGTCCATTGCCGCGATGGTAGAGGCGGTGCCGCGCGAAGGGGCAATGAAAATCTGTGTTTTCGCAGAAGAATTTGACAGCGATCAAGGCGCTTCATGACAGTTTCGTGAAGCCTTGCGGGATCATGACCTGATGGGAGTCCCGCATGGAAGATATCGCCCCGATCCCTGCCGCCGAAGTTCTGGCTGCCCCGCCTGTGATGGAACCGCCGGTTCCGGCCGAGGAAAAGCCCGCGCGCTCCGGCCCGCGCGAATTTCCCCGCGCCGCGCCCGATGCCGTGCGCGAGGCTTTTGAACAGGGCATCTATCCCTATCACCGCCCGATGGGGCGCGTGGCCTATGAGGCGGAAAAGGCCCGGTTGCAGGCGGAACTGCTGAAGGTGCAGATCTGGGCGCAGGAAACCGGGCAGAAATTCGTGATCCTGATGGAAGGCCGCGATGCGGCGGGCAAGGGCGGCACCATCAAGCGGTTCATGGAACATCTGAACCCGCGTTATGCCCGTGTCGTGGCGCTGACCAAGCCGGGCGACAAGGAAAAGGGCGAATGGTTCTTTCAGCGCTATATCCAGCACCTGCCGACCACCGGGGAAATCGTGTTCTATGACCGCAGCTGGTACAACCGTGCGGGTGTGGAACGGGTGATGGGGTTTTGCAGCCCGTCGGAATATCTGGAATTCATGCGCGAGGTGCCCGAACTGGAACGCATGTTGGTGCGATCTGGCATAAGGCTTTATAAATACTGGTTTTCCGTCAGCCAGTCAGAGCAGCGCCGCCGGTTTGTGGAACGCGAAACCGATCCGCTGAAGATGTGGAAACTGTCGCCCATCGACAAGGCGAGCCTGGATAAATGGGAGGAATACACCGAAGCGAAAGAGGCGATGTTCTTCTATTCCGATACCGCCGATGCGCCGTGGATCGTGGTGAAATCGGATGACAAGAAACGCGCGCGGCTCAATTGTATGCGGCATTTTCTGGCGACGCTGAACTATCCGGGCAAGGATGCGGCGGTTGTGGGCGTGCCCGATCCGCTGATCGTGGGCCATGCCGGGCAGGTGATCGGCGGGGCGGGGCATATTCTGGATACCGCGCTGCCGCCCGATTTCCGCAAAGCCGCCGCACCCCGAAAGCCGGTTTCCGCCAAGGGCTGAGCGGGGCGCTTGCATGGGGCGGCGGCCCGGCCTAATCCATTGAGGAAACAGGCGGAGGCGGCGGTGATGCGGCGGGCAATGGCTGGCGTGATGATGGCTGCGGCGCTGGCGGCGACACCGGCGCTGGCGCATCCGCATATCTGGATCGACGCCGGGGTCGAGGTGATCTTCGATGCGCAGGGCCGGGCCGAGGCGGTGCGGCTGACCTGGGTATATGACGATTTCTATTCGCTGCTGCTGGTCGAGGAACGCGGGTTGGATGCCGATCACGATGGCAATGCCACGCCCGAAGAAACCGTTGCCTTGCAAGGGTTTGACATGAACTGGCAGGCCGGTTTCGCGGGGGACAGCTATGTTCTGTCGGGCGAGGCGCCGGTGGCGCTTGGCCCGCCTGCGGATTGGACGGCGGCCTATCAGGGCGGGCGGCTGACCTCGACCCATCTGCGGCGGATCGACCCGCCGGTGGCGATGGACAGGCCCCTGAAGGTGCAGGTCTACGACCCTGGTTTTTATTCTGCCTATACAATCGCTTATGATCCGAAATTCACCCCTGCGCTGCCTGAGGGATGCGCGGTGCAGGTGTTCGAGCCGGACCGTGACGCGGCAGACGAACGGCTGCTGGCGGCGCTGGCGGAATATGGCGCCGACGAGGATGTGGAGGCCGATTTTCCGGCTGTGGGGGCGGCTTTTTCCGAAGAGGTCAGGATCACATGCGGCGGGGCGTGATGCTGGCCGGGCTGGCGGTGGCGCTGCTGCTGGTGGCGCTGTGGCTGGGCGGTGGTTTCACCGCGCTGCGCCTTTGGGCCGAAGAGACGACACGCGCCGTGCAGCGCGATATGGCGGGGGCGGTGCGGGCCATTGCACAGGGCGCACCGGGGGCTGTTTTCGGTCTGCTTTCCGTCTGTTTTGTGTATGGCTTTTGTCACGCCGCCGGGCCGGGACATGGCAAGATGCTGATCGGCGGCTATGGCATGGCGCGGCGGGTGGCTTTGGCCCGGCTGGTGGGGCTGGCCTTCGCCGCGAGCCTGGCGCAGGCCACCGTCGCGGTGGCGCTGGTCTATGGCCTGCTGCTGGGGTTCGGCTGGGCGCGCGGCCAGGTGGAGGGGCTGAACGACCAGCTGCTGGCGCCGCTGTCCCATGCCATGATCGCGGGGCTGGGCCTGTGGCTGGTGCTGCGCGGCTGGCGCGGGCTGCGGCGGGGCAGGCGGGCGGAGGATCATGGCCACGACCATGACCACGGGCACGGGCACCACCATGACCATCATCACGACCACCACCACCACGACCATGGCGACGACTGCGGCTGTGGTCATGCCCATGGGCCGACGCCGGAACAGGCGGCGCATGTGACGGGCTGGCGCGATGCGGCGCTGCTGGTGGCGGGCATTGCCCTGCGGCCCTGTTCCGGGGCGCTGTTCCTGCTGATCGTCAGCTGGCAGATGGGCATTGCCGCCGCAGGCATTGCGGGCACCTATGCCATGGGTCTGGGCACGGCTTTCGTCACGGTGGCGGTGGCCGCGATTTCCGTATCGCTGCGCGAAGGCGCGCTGGCGGCGCTGCCGGGGCGACAGCTGGCGCGGGCCCTGCCGGTGTTCGAGCTGGCGGTGGGGGCCATCGTGGCGATTGTAGCCATACAACTTATGGTGGCTGCCCTTTGACGCGGCATCTTGCCGCAAGTTTGATCGGGCAGTAAAGATCAGGCATGTCGCAGATCCATTCCCCCTCTGCCCATGCGCGGGCGTTGCTCGTGCTTGGGGTGCCCCTTGTCGGCAGCCATCTGGCGCAGATGCTGCTGCATGTCGTCGATACCGTCATTCTGGGCTGGTATGGCGTGACCGAACTGGCGGCAGTGGTGATCGGGTCATCCTCGTTCTTTGTGGTGTTCATCCTGGGATCGGGCTTTGCGCAGGCGGTGATGCCGATGGTGGCGCAGGCGCTGGGGCGCGGCGATGAAACCGAGGTGCGGCGGGCGACCCGGATGGGGCTTTGGCTGTCGCTGCTGTTCGGCGTGGTCAGCTATCCGCTGTTCTGGTGGTCTGGCGATATCATGCTGGCTTTGGGCCAGCGGCCCGAAGTGGCGCAGCTGGCGCAGGATTTCCTGCGCGTGGCGGGTCTGGGCATCCTGCCTGCGCTGGTGGTGATGACGCTGAAAAGCCATCTGGCGGCGCTGGAACGCACGCAGGTCGTGCTGTGGGTGACGGTGGCGGCGGTCTTCATCAATGCGGGGCTGTGCTATCCGCTGGTGTTTGGCCGCTGGGGGATGCCAGAGCTGGGCGTGGCCGGGGCGGGCGTTGCCTCTTTCGTGGTGCAGCTGTTCACCATGGTGGCGCTGGTGGTCTATGCCGGCTGGCTGCCCGAGCTGCGGCGGTTTCATCTGTTCCAGCGGTTCTGGCGGCCTGACTGGCACGCTTTTGCAGGGGTGTTCCGGCTTGGCCTACCGATCGGGCTGACGAGCCTTGCGGAAAGCGGGCTGTTTCAGGCCTCGGCCATGATGATGGGCTGGATCGGCACGGTAGAGCTGGCGGCGCATGGCATTGCGATGCAGATCGTGTCGCTGGGCTTCATGGTGCATCTGGGGCTGGCCAATGCCACCACGGTGCGCACCGGGCGGCTGGCCGGGGCGGGCGACTGGGGCAACCTGCGGCGCGGCGGCCGGGTGGCCATCGTGCTGTCGGTGGTGGTGGGGCTGTCACAGGTGGCGCTGTATCTGGGCCTGCCCCAGCCGATCATCGGCCTGTTCATCGACCGCAGCAGCGCCGAGGCGCCGCAGATCCTGCTGATCGGCACCACGCTGCTGGCGCTGGCGGCGGCGTTTCAGCTGCTGGATGGCGCGCAGGTCATGGCGCTGGGCCTGTTGCGCGGGGTGCAGGATACGCGGGTGCCGATGTGGCTGGCGGCGTTTTCCTATTGGGGGGTGGGTATCCCGGCCTCTTACCTGCTGGCGTTCAAGGCGGGCTATGGCAGCGTGGGGCTGTGGAGCGGGCTGGTGATCGGCCTGGCCTTCGCTTCGGCCATGCTGATGGCCCGGTTCTGGCTGCCGGTGTGGCCCGGGGCCCGCAGGCCTGGTGGCTGGCTTAGTGCGGCCCCCCCCCTCGATCGGCGGCGGCGGCCTTCAGTCAACCGTGTCGGCCTTGCGGCGCACCAGCGCGTTGCGCAGATCGTGCATGGTCAGCAGCAGGCTGTCGGTGACGACATCCAGCTGGGCATCGCTGGCGCGGGTCTGCACCCATTGCGTCGTCAGGTTCAGGTGATCGACGGCGCGCAGGATGTCATCCACCTCGCGGGCGGCGAGAAGGGCGTTGCGCTGTGCCACCCAATCGCGGATCGCGGCAAGCTCTGCCTCGGTCAGTGCATGGTCGCCATGGGGTTTGATATTGCCGTTGCGCACGTTGACCGTGGCAATCTCGATCATCTCGATCCGGCGCTGGCGGTTTTCGGTATCGACGCGAAAGACAATGGCGCCGTTTTCGCGGATGCGGAAGTAGAACTCCGGCAGGTCTTCGGCCATCTATTCGGCTCCCATGCAGCGCAGCAGCGATCCGTCGGCATCCACCAGCGCAAACATGCGCGGCGCGCCGGGCGGGGTGAAAAAGCCGGTCAGGCGGGGGAGGGCATCTGCCGTTTCCGGCAGACCTGCGGCGCGCCATGCGGCGTGCAGCGCCTGCGGGTCATCCACCCGGACGCAGGCGGAAAACCAGCTGTCGCCGGGTATCAGGCCGGGATGGGGAAAGAACTCCAGCTCCAGCGGGCCACGGCGCAGGATCATCCAGCCGTCATTGCGGAAGGTTTCGGTGAAACCGAGGGCGGCATAAAAGGCCGAGGTGGCAGCGAAATCGCGGCTGGGCAGGTTTGCTGTGATCCGGTCTGCCACCCCTTGCCCCCTTATTTCAGCCCGGCGCAGAAGGCCTGGATGCGGCTGCAGGCCTCGCGCAATGTCTCGTCAGCCGTAGCGTAGCTGACGCGGAAGTTGGGCGAAAGACCGAAGGCCGAACCGAAGACCACGGCGACGCCGGTTTCCTCCAGCAGGGCGCTGGCGAAAGCCTCGTCATCGGTGATGAGCGCGCCACCGGCGCTGGTCTTGCCGATGCAGCCGGAAATGTCGGGATAGACGTAGAAGGCGCCTTCGGGCGTGGGGCAGGTGATGCCCGGCGCGGCGTTCAGCATCGACACCACCAGATCGCGGCGGCGCTGGAACAGGGCCTTGTTGGTGGTCAGAAATTCCTGCGGGCCGGTCAGGCCCTCCAGCGCGGCATATTGGCTGACCGAACAGGGGTTGGAGGTCGACTGCGACTGAATCGTGCCCATCGCCTTGATCAGATGCACCGGCCCCCCGGCATAGCCGATGCGCCAGCCGGTCATGGCATAGGATTTGCTGACGCCATTGGTGGTCAGCGTGCGGTCGTAAAGCTGCGGCTCCACCTCGGCGGGGGTGCAGAACTTGAAATCGTCGAAGACGAGGTGTTCATACATGTCATCCGACAGGATCCAGACCTGCGGATGGCGCAGCAGAACGTCGGTCAGCGCCTTCAGCTCGTCCCAGGTATAGCCCGCGCCGGTGGGGTTGGACGGGCTGTTGAAGATGAACCATTTGGTTTTCGGGGTGATCGCCGCCTCAAGCTGTTCGGGCGTGATCTTGAAGCGGTTTTCCAGCGTTCCCACCACCTCGACAGGCGTGCCGCCCGCCAGCACCACCATATCGGGATAGCTGACCCAGTAGGGCGCCGGGATGATGACCTCATCGCCCGGATTGCAGGTGGCCATCAGCGCATTGTAGAGGATCTGCTTGCCGCCGGTGCCCACCGTGATCTGGTTGGGCGCATAGGTCAGGCCATTTTCGCGCCAGAAACTTGGCGCAGATCGCCTTTTTCAGCTCGGGGATGCCATCGACGGCGGTGTATTTGGTCTTGCCCTGATCAATGGCGCGCTTGGCGGCATCCTTGATGTTCTGCGGCGTGTCGAAATCGGGCTCGCCGGCGCCAAGGCCGATCACATCCTTGCCCGCCGCCTTCAGCTCGGCCGCCTTGGTGGTGACGGCGATGGTGGGCGAGGGTTTCACACGGGCAAGCGTATCGGAGAGGAAGGCCATTTCGGGCGCCTTTCGGGGTTGGAAATCCAGCCCCGGTTTCTTAGGGTGCCCCTTCCGGTCGATCAAGCGCTATCAGTAAAGGAGAGGCAAGATGACGGATGACACCTTGGAGGGATGGTTCAGCGAAGGCACGGCAACCTTCGGAGACCGCGTTGCAGGCGCCCGCGAACAGGCGGGGATGACGCAAGACCAGCTGGCCCGCAGGCTGGGCGTGAAGCTGAAAACCGTGCAAGGCTGGGAAAATGACGCGCTGGAACCGCGCGCCAACAAGTTGCAGATGCTGGCGGGGATGCTGAATGTGTCGATCGTCTGGCTGCTGACGGGCGAGGGCGATGGCCCCGATGGCCCGCCGCCGGATCGCCCGGCCAGTGCCGAGGCCCGGCAGGTGATGGCCGAGCTGTCGCGCATCCGCGCGCAGGCCCTTGCCTTGGCGCAGGCGGTAGGCCAGATGGAGCGCAGGGTGCGGACCCTGCTGAAAGAGGGCGTGGAATGACCGAAACACCGGATGCACGGCTGAAGCGGATGACGATGCGCAGCTGGCGGCGCGGCACCAAGGAAATGGATCTGGTGCTGGGCCCCTGGGCCGATGCGCAGCTGGCGGCCATGACACCTGCGCAGCTGGATCTGTATGATGCGCTGCTGGAAGAGAACGATCAGGATCTGTTGCCCTGGGTGCTGGGCCAGACCGCACCACCGGAGCGCTTTGCCGCGCTTCTGACCGAAATCGGCACCTTCGCCCGCGCCCGGCTGCAGCCGAAAAGCTGAGCTGATTGCGTAAGATTTTCGCGGTTTCGCGGGAATTTTTACCCGATGTTTTCCTTTTTGTCTCTGAATCTGCCCCTATAATCCAGAGGCGGAGACGGGGATGACGGTTCATCAGAAGGTGCTGGACGGCTCGCACAGGGCATTCATGCTGGGCTATCTTGAAAATCTTGCACTGATCGAGCGGCTGCACCGTCTGCTGCTGGATGTGGTGAAGGACGAATTCGAACGCGTGGGTGTGCTGGAGATCAATCCGGTGCAGGCCCTGCTGCTGTTCAACATCGGCGAAAACGAGGTGACGGCGGGCGAGCTGAAATCGCGCGGCTATTATCAGGGCAGCAACGTCAGCTATAACCTGAAAAAGCTGGTCGAGCTGGGCTACATGCACCACCAGCGGTCCGAAATCGACCGCCGGTCGGTGCGGGTGCGGCTGACGGAAAAGGGCCGGGCGGTGCGCAGCCTGCTGCAAGAGCTGTTCACCCGCCATGCCGAAGCGCTGGAGCGGCGCGCCATCGTCACCCCCCAGGGGATGGAGGATGTGAACCAGACGCTGAAGCGGATGGAACGCTATTGGACGGAACAGATCCGCTATATCTATTGATCAGCGCCGCCACAGATGGGCGCGGCTGGCCAGCAGGCCCTGTGCCTTGGCCAGCAGGCGGTTGGCCAGCCCCGGATGCGGGATCTGGCCGGCAGCCAGCCGGTCTGCCGCCACTTCGGGCGGGCAGGGGCGGCGGGTGAGCGGATCAAAGTAGCGGGGATAGGCGATCAGCGCGGCATGGGCCAGCTGCAGCAGATCAGGTCGTGGCAGCGGATGGCCATCGGCGGCGCGCAGGCGGCGTTCGGGCACCGGGGCCAGATCGCGGGTCAGGCCCCAGCCTGCATAGAAAGGCGCGCCCAGGCAGGTGACCGGCTTGCCACGCAGCAGTGCCTCGAACCCCAGAAGCGAGGTCATCGTCCAGACCGCATCGCAGGCGGCGATCAAGGCCAGCGGATCGGCGTTCTGCGCCACCACATCGGCCAGCCCTTCGGCGCGCAGCTGATCTGGAGGCAGGGCGCCGGGGCGCAGACCAGCCTCGACATCGGGGTGGGGCTTGAACACCACGACCGCCCCGGGATGCGCCGCCCGCACGGCCTGCAACAGCGCGTGGTTGGTGCGGATCGTGCCCGCGCCCAGACGGATCGAGGCGTCATCCTCGACCTGGCCCGGAACGAGGATGCGATAGCCTGCAGGCAGATCGGGCAGGGTGCCGCCCAGATTGTATTTTGAAACGCCTTGCGCCACCAGCTGCGCCACCAGCCGTTCGGCGCGCCGCGCCCCCCCGGCGGGCAGGGGGGTGGCGATCAGCCGTTCCAGCCGACTTTCGCGCGTCGGGTCGTAGTAGATGCCCAGATCATCCGCCACCAGGCTGAGCGGGGGCACCAGTTCCGCTCCCAGCCCGCGCGAGCGCAGAAAGCCGTCCTCGACCCGCAGCACGACAGGCGCAGAAAGGCCGGGCGGTTCCTTGCCCGCCCAGATCAGCAGCGGGCGCCCGGTGCGGGCGGCCAGCGCAGCGGCGGCTTCGGGCGGATCGCGGAACTGCAAGGGGCCATGGCGGCCGAACACCTGCTGCAGCGGCCCGCGCTTCCACAGCCGCATCCCGGCGGCCACATGGCCCGCGCGATCCTGACGGAAGGCGCGGACCTCGGCCTCCATCTGGTCGAGCGCCTGTTCGAAGGGGCAGAGCCGGTCGCGGCAGGGATCATACCAGACCGGGGCCAGGATCATGGCGGCGGCAAACAGCTGCGTGCGGGTGAGCCTGCGGTGGCGGCGCGGATGGGGCGCCTGATCCGCCGTCAGCCCCCCAGCCCGACATAGAAGGGCTGGCCGAAGACATGGGGCCGGTGGCCCGCGCAGATCGCCCTCGGACCCCAGCTGCGACGATACGGTATAGACTGCGACCGCACCTTCCAGCAGCTGCAGCGGCGAGACGGGATCGGCCAGAAGGGTGGTGCGGGCATCGGTATCGGCAGGGCCGAAATGGCCGGGGCGCCAGCCGCCGCTGGTTTCTGGATGCGTCTTGATGACGATCCGTGCCTGCGGATGATCGGCGCGGGCGGTGGCCAGCATTTCGGCAAAGCTGGCGGCTGTGGCACTGGAATGGCGGATCGCGGCATCGCCGCGGTCTGATCCACCACCAGAACATAGC
>JAXHOJ010000040.1:0-13081 GCA_034519525.1 Gemmobacter sp.
AAGTTACGTATTGCTTCCCCAAAGGCAAGTAGATTGGGCATCGGCGGTCCTCCTTCCGGCGGAAGCTAGTGCGCGGCGCTGCCCTTGCCCAGTGCTTTCGGCCTGCAAACCCCCTTGGCCTTTGGCGCGGCTGCGACCATATAGGGTGCAAATCTTGCACAGCTTCGGATGGGGAAGACGATGTTCGCAGCGAACGGAACGATGGCCGCGCCGCAGGCCGACCTGATCAAGGACACGACCGAGGCCACCTTCATGGCCGATGTGATCGAAACCAGCCGCGAAATCCCGGTGATCGTGGATTTCTGGGCGCCCTGGTGCGGCCCCTGCAAGACGCTGGGCCCCGCGCTGGAAGCGGCGGTGGCAGCCGCCAAGGGCCGGGTGAAGATGGTCAAGATCGACGTGGACAAGAACCAGATGATCGCGGGCCAGCTGCGCATCCAGTCGATCCCCACCGTCTATGCCTTCTGGCAGGGCCAGCCGGTTGACGGGTTTCAGGGCGCGCTGCCCGCCATCAGAGGTGAAGGCGTTCGTGGACCAGCGTGGCTGCCTTGGGTGGCGATGGCGGCCTGGCCGAGGCGATCACCGCCGCCGAAGAGATGCTCGCCGAAGGCGCAGCCGTCGATGCTGCTGAAACCTTTGCCGCCATTCTGGGCGAAGAACCCGAAAACGCCGCCGCCTATGGCGGTTTGATCCGCGCCCATCTGGCCGCTGGGCGATCTGGATCAGGCCGAGGCGCTCGCTCGACACGCCGCCCGCCGAAGATCGCCACGGCGCCAAGGAGGTGGAGGCCGCCCGCGCCCAGATCGAGCTGGCCGCGTCAGGCCGCCGCAGGCCGGTCCCGAGGCCGACGCTGCGCGCCGCGGTTGCCGCCAACCCCGCCGACCATCAGGCGCGGTTCGATCTGGCCGCGGCGCTGCATGCCGCGGGCCGGGTGGATGAGGCGGTGGATCAGCTGCTGGACCTGTTCCGCCGCGACCGCGAATGGAACGACGGCGCCGCCCGCGCGCAGCTGTTCACGATCTTCGACGCGCTGAAACCGCAAGATCCCATTGTTCTGAAAGGCCGGCGCAGGCTGTCGTCGATGATCTTTGCCTGAACGCGCCCGGCGCGGCCTAGGTTCGGCGTCATGATCAAAACCTGCGCGACCTGCCCGACACGATCCCGGTCTTTCCGCTGCCGGGGGCGCTGCTGCTGCCGCGCGCGCGGCTGCCGCTGCATATCTTCGAGCCGCGCTATCTGCAGATGCTGGATGACGCGATGAAGACCAAGCACCGCCTGATCGGCATGATCCAGCCGCGCGAGGTGCCGGGCGGCGCAGAACACGCCTGCATGCCATCGGCTGTGCCGGGCGGCTGACCGGGTTTTCGGAAACCGAGGACGGGCGCTACATGATCACCCTGTCCGGGCATCAGCCGCTTCCGGGTGACGCGACGAGGTGCAGGGCTTCACCCCCTACCGCCGCTGCCGCGTGGACTGGGCCGCGTTTCGACCGCGACCTGGGCCGCGGCCGAAGACGACGCCGGCTTTCGACCGCGAGGCGTTTCTGGACCTGCTGGCGCGCTATTTTCAGGCGCATGGAGCCTGTCGACCGACTGGGGGAGCCTGAAGGAGGCCGAGACCGAGTTGCTGATCAACTCGCTGTCCATGCTGTGCCCCTTCGAACCGGAGGACAAGCAGGCCCTGCTGGAAGCGCCCTCGCTGACCACGCGGCGCGAAACGCTGGTGACGCTGATGGAATTTGCCCTGCGCGGCGGCACGGACGACGAGAGTCGATGCAATGACCGATGCACCCCCCCGCGTGCCGTTCGACCGGCGGATGCTGGAGGCGCTGGTCTGCCCGGTGACGCCAGGCGCCGCTGACCTATGATGCCGAGCGGCAGGAACTGGTGTCGAAAGCCGCGCATCTGGCCTTTCCGATCCGCGACGGGATCCCGATCATGCTGGTGTCAGAGGCCCGGCCACTGGACGACCGGATCGGGGCCAGCCCCGACCCCCGGGGTATTTGGGCCAAGAGAAGCAGCTGAGGGCAGGTCAGATCGCCGCCCGCCAGCAGATTGGGCAGATCGCCCGAAAGCCCCGCCGCCTGCCGCATGAAGCCGCGGCGCAGACCGGGCAGCGCGTTCACTGCCCCCAGCCCCAGATCGCGGCCCAGCCGCAGCAGCGGGTTGTCGTTGGAAAACAGCCGGTTGACCGTATCCATACCCAAGGCCAGCGTCGTGGCATCGAACCGGCGCCAGCGCTGATAGCGCGTCCAGCACGTCAGGCTGCCGAAATCCTCGCCCCGCCGGTGCGCCTCGATCACCACCTGCGCCAGGGCGGCCACATCGCGCAGGCCGAGGTTCAGCCCCTGCCCGGCGATGGGATGCACGCCATGGGCCGCATCGCCCACCAGGGCCAGCCGGTTGTCGATGAAGCGGTTCGGCCAGCGTCAGCGACAGCGGATAGGTGAAGCGCGCGCCGGCCAGCGCGATCTCGCCCAGAAAATCGCCGAAGCGCGGGCGCAGGGCCGCCAGATAGGCGGCATCGTCCAGCGCCTGAATGGCCTGTGCGGCGCTGTCACTCTCGCTCCAGACGATGCTGGAATGATGGCCACCCGCCAGCGGCAGGATGGCCAGCGGGCCTGCGGGCATGAAGAACTGCTGCGCCGTGCCCTGATGCTGTTTCTCGTGCCGGATCGCCGTCACCAGCGCGGTCTGGCCATAGCCCCAGCCGCTGCGCCGGATCCGCGCGCGGGCGGCGGTGCCGGATTGCCGCCCGTCGCAGCCGACCAGCAGCCGCGCCGACAGCTGCTGCCCCGAGGCGAGCGTGACGGTGATGCGCTGCGCATCTGCCGCCTGCGCCACCACCGTTTCGCCCGACATCAGCGTGATGCGCGGATCCTCCTGCATCGCGGCCAGAAAGGCCGCATAGAGGTGGCGGTCTTCCACCATGAAGCCCATCGGGCCTTCCTCAAGCTCGGCCGAATCGAAGCCCAGGAAGAAGGGCGAAGGCCCTTGCCCCGCCACCCCGTCGCTGGCCTTGATCTTCAGGATCGGCTGGGCCTTGTCGGCCACCGCGGGCCACACGCCCAGTCACGGCCAGCAGCCGCTGCGAGGCCAGCGCCAGCGCATAGGCGCGGCCGTCAAAGCCCGCTTCGGCCCGCGCCGGGGCAGGGCGGCTGTCCACCACGGTGACGCGCAACCCGCCCTGGGCCAGCGCAAGGGCCAGGGCGGGGCCGTTCAGCCCGCCGCCCGCAATCAGAATGTCTGTATCCTGCATCATGGGCCAAATATGGCGTGCTCTGCGGGATTGTCCATGCGCCACGGCGCCGCTAGCGTGGGGCAAAACCGGAGGGACGTGATGGACAAGTGGCTGGGGCGGCGCGCGGCAGATCTGGGGCGGGCCATCGGGGCAGGCAAGCTGCATCCGGTCGAGCTGACCGAGGCGTTTCTGGATGCCATCGCGCAGCACCCCGAAGCGGATCGCATCTATGCCCGCGTCACGCCGCGCCGGGCGCGGTCGATGGCGATTGCGGCGGCGGGGCGGGCGCGGGCGGGCACCCGCATCGGGCCGCTGGATGGCGTGCCGATCAGTTGGAAAGACAATTTCGACGCCGCAGGCACCGGATGCGAGGCCGGATCGGCGCTGCTGAAAGGCCGGATCCCCGAACGCGATGCCGAGGTGCTGCATACCGCCACGGCGCAGGGCCTGGTCTGTCTGGGCAAGACACATATGACCGAACTGGCTTTTTCGGGGCTGGGGCTGAACCCCGTCACCGCCACGCCGCCCTGCATCAACTTTCCCGATGCGGTGCCGGGCGGATCATCTTCGGGGGCGGCGGCCTCCATCGCGTTTCAGCTGGCTCCGGCGGCTGTCGGATCGGATACCGGCGGATCAGTGCGGGTGCCAGCCGCCTGGAACGATCTGGTCGGGCTGAAAACCACCCATGGCCGCCTGTCGCTGAAAGGCGTGGTGCCCCTGTGCGACAGTTTCGATACCGTCGGCCCCCTTGCGCTGAATGTCGAAGATTGCGCCCTGCTGCTGGCCGCGCTGGAAGGCGGCACCCCGGCGGATCTGGTGGGGGCCAGCCTCGCCAATGCCCGCATCGCCGTGCTGGATACCGTGGCGCTGGAAGATCTGCGCGACGCGCCCGCCCGCGGCTTTGAAGGCGCGCTGAAGCGGATCTCTGCCGCGGGGGCCACGCTGGATCATGTGCAGCTGCCCGCCGTGGCCGAGGCGATGGGGCTGGCGCCAGTGCTGTTCAGCCCCGAAGCCTATGCGATCTGGGGGCCCAGCATCGAGGCCGCGCCGCAGAAGATGTATCCCCCGGTGCTGGAACGCTTCCGCTCGGGCGGGGCGGTCAAGGCCACCGATCATATCGCGGGCTGGCGCAGGCTGCATGTGCTGCGCGATCTGTGGTGGCAGGCGATGGCCGGCTTTGATGCGGTGGCGATTCCCACCTCGGCCATCCTGCCGCCCAATGCGCAGCGCCTGCTGGAGGATCCGGCCTATTTCACCGGCGAAAACCTGCTGGCCCTGCGCAATACCCGTATCGCCAATCTGTTCGGCCTTTGCGCGCTGACCCTGCCCACGGGCGAGCCGTCCTGCGGGGTCACGCTGATGGCGCCGCCCGGCCGCGAGGAACGCCTGCTGCGGCTGGGCGCGGCGGTGGAACGCGCGCTGGGCTAAGGGCAAAAGGGCGGCGGCCAAAGGGCGGAAAAGCCACATTCTTTGCCGCCATCCTGCCGCTTGCTTGTGCTTTTTCTGGACCGCCGCCGATCTCGGGGCTATCCTTCGCAGATACGGGGCGGAATGACCCCGAAAGAACGGGGCGTCATAGACCCCGAGAATGAGGCAGACATGGCGTTACCTGAGCGGTTCTCGAACCTGCCAGATTATGCGTTTCCGCGCCTGCGGAAGCTACTGGATCACCTTCCCGCCGGGGGGGCGCCGCTGGCCATGACCATTGGCGAGCCGAAACATGCCATGCCCGATTTCGTCGGCCCGATTCTGGCGGCCAATCTGGGCGGATTCGCCGTCTACCCGCCGAATGATGGCACGCCCGAACTGCTGGCCTCGATTTCCGGCTGGCTGTCGCGCCGCTATGGTGTGGCGCTGGCCGAAGACCGGCTGATGGTGCTGAACGGCACCCGCGAAGGCCTGTTCAACGCCTGTATCGCGCTCTGCCCGGAAACAAAGAATGGCAAACAGCCCGTCGTGCTGATGCCGAACCCCTTCTATCAGGTCTATGCCGTGGCGGCGCTGACCGTGGGGGCAGAGCCCGTCTATGTGCCTGCCACCGCTGCCACCGGCCACCTGCCCGATTATGCAGGCCTGCCGCCCGAGGTGCTGGATCGCGTGGCAGTGGCCTATATCTGTTCGCCCGCCAATCCGCAGGGCGCCGTGGCCAGCCGCGAATACTGGGCCGATCTGCTGGCGCTGGCCGAAAAGCATGATTTCCAGATCTTCGCGGATGAATGTTATTCCGAAATCTGGCGCAGCGCCCCGCCGCCCGGCATCCTGCAGGTCGCCGCCGAGGTTGGCGCCGATCCCGAACGGGTGGTGGCCTTCCATTCGCTGTCGAAACGGTCGAACCTGCCGGGGCTGCGCTCGGGCTTCGTGGCCGCCGGGCCGGAAAGCATGGCCCGCCTGCGCAAGCTGCGCGCCTTTGCCGGGGCGCCTTTGCCGCTGCCCCTGCAGCGCGTGGCCGAGGCCGCCTGGGCCGACGAGGCGCATGTGATCGCCTCGCGGGCGCTCTATCAGGAAAAATTTGCCATTGCCGATACGGTTTTCGCCGGGATGCAGGGGTATCAGACGCCCGAAGGCGGCTTCTTCCTCTGGCTGCCGGTCGAGGATGGCGAGGCGGCGGCGCTGAAACTATGGACGCAAACCGGCGTCCGCGTGCTGCCCGGCGCTTACCTGTCGCGCGATGCGGGCGGGCAGAATCCCGGCAAGGGATATATTCGCGTCGCCCTGGTGGCGCCAAAAGCAGAAACTCAGCGCGGGCTCTTGACGCTTCGCGACTGTCTATACGGGTGAGGGCGGGAGATGGCACTTTATCAGATGCGTCAACGTGATCCCCTGGTGGATGCCAATACGCAGGCCATGCTGGAGCGGCGCGCGCGCGAATTGATCGGCGTGGCGCTGATCTTCGTGGCGCTGGTCTTTACCGTCATGCTGGGCAGCTATTCCCCCGAAGATCCGGGCTGGATGGTGGCCACCGATCAGCCGGTGCAGAACTGGCTGGGCCGGATCGGCGCCGCCATCGGCTCGACGCTGATGATCATCGCGGGCAAGGGCGCCTGGGCGCTGCCGCTGATCCTGCTGGCCTGGGGCGTGCGCTTCATCACCCATCGCGGGGCCGATCGCGCCATGGGCCGCATCGTCTTTGCGCTGATCGCCGTCGCCATGTGTTCGGTCTTTGCCGCCACCCATGTTCCGGGCGAAGGCTGGCCCCATTCCTTCGGGCTGGGCGGGCTGTTCGGTGATACCGTGCTGGGCGCCATGCTGGGCGTGGCCGCCGTCAAGGCCAGCTTTGGCCTGACGATCCTGTGGCTGATGACCGGGATTGCCGCGCTGGGCATGATGCTGTTCGTCACCGGCTTTGATGCCGAAGAGCTGCACAGCCTGCGCCAGGCGGCGCTGATGCTGTCGGTTCTGGGCTATTCGCAGGTCATGCTCTGGGCCGGGCGGGGCACGGCCGGGGCCGCCACGCTGGCGGTTTCGATGCAGGAACGCCAGCGCCAGCGCCGCGCCGATGCGCAGGCCCTGCGCGCGACGCAGCTGCCCGCCGCCGATCCCACCGCCGCCCCCGCCGCCGCCCGGGCCAGCGCGATTGCCGCCGCCGTGGCACAGCGCGCCTCGCGCGTGGTGCGGGCCGAAACCCGCCCCGATCCCCGCCAGCCCCAACCCTCGACGCTGCGCCGCCGTCCTGAACCCGAATCCCTGATGTCCGACCCCTTCATGATCGACGAAGACGATGCCGATTTCGGCCCGACCCCGCAATTCGATGCCCCGGGCAATCTGCGTGGCATCCCGGCCGCCCGTCTGGCCGCCCCGCCTGCCGCCGATCCCTATGCCCAGACCAGCTTTGCCCCGGCGCCGATGATCGCGCCGCAGCCGGTGGCCAAGCCCAAGGGCTTTCTGGGCCGCCTGCGCCGCGCCGTGGAACCCGATCCGCTGCCGCTGGAACCCGAACCGCTGGATTACGACGCCTATGCCCCGTCCGAAGACCGCATCAAGGCGCGGATTTCCGATGTCATCAAAACCCGCGTCCGCCTTGGCATGGGCGCCGCCGCGCCGCAGCCGCACATGACCCCGCTGCAGGCCGCCATTGCCCGGCGTGAGCCCGCCACCGGCCGCCGCGCCCCCGGCCCGCGTGACCGGATGGAACCGCCGGTGATGGCCGCCGCCCCCGAACCCGCACCGCTGGTCACCGCGCCGGTCTCTGCCGTGCAGGCCGCCGTCGCCAATGCCGCCGCCCGCGCCGCTGCCGCTCAGGCCCAGCTGACCCGCCAGCAGGACAGCCTGCGCCAGCAGGAACTGGCCCGCCTGCAGGAATTCGCCCGCCAGAAAGAGGTCGCCCGCCTGGCCGCCGCGCCCCTGACGCTGGATGCCGATCATGCCGCCGCCGCGCTGCATCTGGATCGCCCGGCGCCGCTTGGCACCGCCCGGCGCTCGCTCGCCAGCCGCTGGCCGCCGCCCCGGCTGCCCCGCGCATGGAACCGCCGCCGCCGCGCCCGCGCTATCAGCCCGAACCCGAAGCCTGGCACCCCGAACCCGAAGCGCATCACCTGCCCGAAACGCTGGAGTATGACACCGATCCCGAATGGGTGGCGGATTGGGAACCCGATGCCGGCTATGAACCGGACTACGATCCCACCCCGGTTCTGGCCGCGCCCGTCGCCACGCCGCGCCATGCCGCGCCGCTGGCCGTCGCGCCCTCACGCGATGGGGTGCCGCCGCTGGCCGCCCCGCGCCCGCTGCCGCCGCCGCCCCGCGCCAACGGCCGAGGTCAAGCGCCCCGTGGTGCAGCATCCGGTCAAGAAGCCGCTGCCGCCCTCCACCCGCGCCGCCGCCGAACTCCAGCCGAAAATGCGCTTTGAAGAGATCGCCCAGCCGGAATACGAACTGCCGCCGCTGTCGCTGCTGTCTTCCCCCGCCACCATCGAACGGCACGCGCTGTCCGATGATGCGCTGGAAGAAAACGCCCGGATGCTGGAATCCGTGCTGGATGATTACGGCGTGAAGGGCGAGATCGTCAGCGTCCGCCCCGGCCCCGTCGTCACCATGTACGAACTGGAACCGGCGCCGGGCCTCAAGGCCAGCCGCGTGATCGGCCTGGCCGATGACATCGCGCGCTCCATGTCGGCGCTGTCGGCCCGCGTCTCCACCGTGCCGGGCCGCACCGTGATCGGCATCGAACTGCCCAATGCCACCCGCGAAAAGGTGGTGCTGCGCGAAATCCTGTCGGCCCGGGCCTTTGGCGATTCGGCCATGCGCCTGCCGCTGGCCCTGGGCAAGGATATCGGCGGCGAGCCCGTGGTGGCCAACCTGGCCAAGATGCCCCACCTCCTGATCGCGGGCACCACCGGCTCGGGCAAGTCGGTGGCCATCAACACCATGATCCTGTCGCTGCTCTACAAGCTGACGCCCGAGGAATGCCGCCTGATCATGATCGACCCCAAGATGCTGGAACTGTCCGTCTATGACGGCATCCCGCATCTGCTGTCCCCCGTCGTCACCGACCCCAAGAAGGCGGTCGTCGCCCTGAAATGGGTCGTGGGCGAGATGGAGGAACGCTATCGCAAGATGTCCAAGATGGGTGTGCGCAACATCGACGGCTACAACGGCCGCGTGCGCGAAGCCCTGGCCCAGGGCGAGATGTTCAACCGCACCATCCAGACCGGCTTTGACGAGGACACCGGCGAGCCGGTGTTCGAAACCGAAGAATTCCAGCCCGTCTCGATCCCCTATATCGTGGTGATCGTCGACGAGATGGCCGACCTGATGATGGTGGCCGGCAAGGAAATCGAAGCCTGCATCCAGCGTCTGGCCCAGATGGCCCGCGCCTCGGGTATCCACCTCATCATGGCCACGCAGCGGCCCTCGGTCGATGTCATCACCGGCACGATCAAGGCCAACTTCCCCACCCGGATTTCCTTCCAGGTGACCTCGAAGATCGACAGCCGCACCATCCTGGGTGAACAGGGCGCCGAACAGCTGCTGGGCATGGGCGACATGCTCTATATGGGCAATGGCGCCCGCATCACCCGGATTCACGGCCCCTTCGTCTCGGATGAAGAGGTCGAAGAGATCGTGAACCACCTGAAGAGCTTCGGCCCGCCCACCTATATGTCTGGCGTCGTCGAAGGCGTGGACGAGGAAAAGGCCGACGATATCGACGCGGTTCTGGGCCTCAACACCGGCGGCAATACCGATGGCGAGGATGCGCTTTACGATCAGGCGGTGGCCATCGTGGCGAAGGATCGCAAATGCTCCACCTCCTACATCCAGCGCAAGCTGGGCATCGGCTATAACAAGGCCGCGCGTCTGGTGGAGCAGATGGAGGAAGAGGGCGTCGTCAGCCAGGCCAACCACGTCGGCAAGCGCGAGATCCTGATCCCCGAGGCATAAGGCGCCAATGCCCGTGAACTGCCAGGAACGCCCGCCGGAAGGTGGGCGTTTTTGTTTGGCCACGGCTACCCCCCTGCCCCGCCGAGGCAGGGTGCCCATGTCCCGACACAAGCCCGACGCAGGCCATACGGGGGGCAGACGCAAACCAGACGGCTGTAACACCTCTCGCCGGGATGTGAGGGAAGGGGGGGTGAAAGCCGCAGGCGGCATCGCTATATTCCAGGGCATGAAACCGCTCCGCGCCCTGCTGGCCCCGCTCGCCCTGCTTGCCCTTGCGCTGCCTGCGCAGGCCGAAAAAATTTCGCTTGGAGAAATATCAAAGTATCTCAACGGGTTGAAAACGGCAGAGGCCGATTTTACCCAGGTGAATGCCGATGGCTCCATCACCACGGGCAAACTGTTCATCCAGCGCCCCGGTCGCGTCCGGTTTGAATATGCCCCGCCCGAGAAAAGCCTGGTGCTGGCCAGCGCCGGAACGGTGGCGATTTTCGACAGCAAGTCGAATCAGCCCCCGGAACAATATCCGCTGTCGAAAACCCCGCTGAACCTCATTCTGGCACAAGATGTTGATCTGGGTCGTGCCAAAATGGTGGTCGGCCATACCGAAGATGGCGCCACCACCCGCGTCAAGGCTCAGGATCCCGCGCATCCAGAGTACGGTTCGATAGAAATGGTGTTCTCCGCCAAGCCGGTGGAGCTGCGCCAATGGGTCATCACCGATGACAGCGGTGGGCAAACCACTGTTATTCTTGGTGAAATGGCCAAAGGCAAAGGCTATCCGGCCAGCCTGTTCAGCATCACCGCCGAATCGAACCGGCGTTAAGCCGGTTCAGATCCGCCCGCAGGCCGACAGCTGGGCCCGATAGGTTTCCGACCGGCGCTGCACCCGGTCGGCGACATCCACAAGCCAGCTCTTGGCATTGTAGCTGCCCCGTACATAGCCGGTGCGCCCTTCGTGATACGCAAGATATTGTGCCCGCGCATCCCATTTGGAGATGCCAAGCCCCTTCGTGCTGCCATCCATATACCAGCCCATGAAATCCGTCGCATCCGAGATGCGGTCACGCCGCGCGCTGCGGTTGCGGGTTTCCTGCTGGTATTCCTCCCAGGTGCCATCCAGCGCCTGGCTGTAGCCATAGGCCGTGCTTTGCCGCCCCATCGGAATGATTCCAAGGGCATAGCGGTGCGGCGTGCGGGCGTTGCCGATGAATTTGCTTTCCTGATGGATGGTTGCCATCTGCACATGGATCGGCACGCCCCAGCGGCGTTCGGTATCCTTCATCGCGCGCCAATACTCCGGCCGTTCGCTGACGATGGCGCAGGCATCTTCCAGATTGCGGGGCGCCGAAAACTTGCCCCCCCCGCACGAGGCGAGAAGCAACAAGAGGATCGACGCAAGGAGAAGTCTGCTCATCTGCCCCTCACGACTTTTATATTTTGTCATAGCATAGGCGAAAATGCTGGGCGGGGAAATGGGGTGACATGCCGCGCCCGATCAGAAATCCGCGAGCCTGCGGCCCCGCACTGTCGGACTCGACGGCACAGACTGTTTCTGTCAGACCCCGCCGCTCCGGTAGACCTTTGCCCTGACCGGGAGTATTTAGATGAGTGGGGGATTGTGACATGCTCAAGGCTGAAGCGAAATATCATCTGGGACAGGTGCTGCGCCATCGCAAGCACCCGTTTCGTGGCGTCGTCTTCGATGTCGATGCCATGTTTTCGAACACAGAGGAATGGTATGCCGCCATCCCCGAGGACAGCCGACCCGAACGCGATCAGCCGTTCTACCACCTGCTGGCCGAAAACGACCAAAGCTATTACGTCGCCTATGTCTCAGAACAGAATCTGGTGCCGGATGATACCGGAGAGCCGGTGGATCACCCGGATCTGCAGGATATGTTCGGTGACTTTGAAGATGGCCGCTACCCCCTGCAGTTCCAGTTGAATTAATACCCCAGCGCGCAACCGTCCTTGCGGGGATCGGACGCGCCCTCCAGCACGCCATCGGGGTGCATCCAGATGGCCTGTGCGCCGCCGATCGGCTCTTCCGGGGCGATCACCTTGTGGCCAAGCGCGGCCAGTTCGGCCTTTACCCCCTCGGCATAGCCGCTTTCCACCTTCAGCCCGTCCGGCGCGGGGAAACAGCGCGGGGCATCGACCGCGCTTTGCAGATCCATGCCGAAATCCACCAGATTGGTCACGAAACGGGCATGGCCGCAGGGTTGATAGGCGCCACCCATGACGCCAAAGGGCATGACCACGCGCCCCGCCTGTTTCACCATGCCGGGGATGATGGTGTGCATCGGCCGCTTGCCGCCCGCGGCTTCGTTCGGATGGCCGGGGGTCAGGCTGAAGCCTGCGCCACGGTTCTGGAAATTGATGCCGAACTGCGCCGAGGCGAGGCCCGCGCCAAAGCCCCAGAAGATCGAATAGATCAGCGAAACCGCCATCCCGGCGCCATCGACCACGGTGATATAGACGGTGTCGCGGTGCACCGCCTCGGTCAGCGGGGCGGCGGCGGGCATGGCGCTGACGCGGGTTTATCAGCGCGGCCAGACGGTGCGGCAGTGTCGGGCGCCAGCAGGTGCTCCAGCCGGCGGTGTGATCGGGATCGGCCATGAAAGCGGTTGCGGGCGTCATAGGCCAGCTTTGGTCGCCTCTGGCCTCCAGATGGGCGCGGGCGGCGCCGAAGGGATCAAGGGCGCGCCATATCGAAATGGCTTCAGGATGTTCAGCATGCAGAAGGGCGGTGGCGCCCTGCTCCATTGGGCGGATGTTCCGACCAGGCTACGATGCTGTGATATGGGGCCGAAACTGGATCGCGTATAGAAGCTGCGGGTTCACCGCTGCAAGATCCTGCGCGGTGTGGCAGCCGCCCAAGGCCTGCAAGCGAGGCGACCATGTCTTGCGGCCACCGCGCCTTCGTAAAACCCGGCGCGGCCTTCGACGCGCCATACGGCGCAAGACCTCGGCCTGGCCGGGGGCGCGGAAGATCTGGCCGATGCGCGGCGCCTGACCATCCTGCAGATAAAAGCGGCGGGCATCGCCTTGCAGAACGGTGCGCATCTTCGGCCCAATCGGCGCGCGACGCGGGGCGCCATCGGCACACCGGCTTCGTCGGCATAATGGATGGCAGGGGCCAGAAGATCGGCTAGCGGCAGGCGGCCCTACGCGGCGTGCAGGCGTGCAAAAGGCATCGATGGCGCCGGGCAGGGTGACGGTGTCAATGCCGTGAATGGGCATCCGCGTCAGGCCCTTGGCGCGCAGCCGGTCGGCGCTGAGCGCGGCGGGTGCGCGGCCCGAGCCGTTCAGGCCCAGGATCTGTTCGGACCCTGCGGGTTTCACCAGGGCAAAGCAATCACCGCCGATCCCGGTCATTTGGGGTTCGCAGATGCCCAGCAGAATGGCGCCCGCAATGGCGGCATCTGCCGCATTGCCGCCAGCCTGCAGAATATCCACGGCGACC
>JAXHOJ010000037.1:0-126926 GCA_034519525.1 Gemmobacter sp.
AGTTACGTATATTGCTGCCACGGCCACCATTCCCGTGGGTCAGGTCACGCTGGCCCGGTTTGTGGTGCAGGCCGCCCTGATGCTGCCCGTGGCGCTGCTGATGCGGGTTCCGCTGCGGATGGGCCGCCGCATGGCCTGGCTGACCCTGTGGCGGGCGGTGTTTCGGTGCTGGCTCCACCTATTGTTTTGTCGCCGGCGATCTCCGTGATGCCGATTGCCGACGCTCTGGCCATCTCCGTTTGTCGAACCGTTCATCCTGCTGATCCTGGGCCGACTGCTGTTCGGGGATGAGGTCGGCCCGCGCCGCATCATGCGCGCCACTGTCGTGGGCTTTGGCGGTGCGCTGCTGGTGATCCAGCCTTCGATGGCGGTGTTCGGCTGGTCGCGCTGTTGCCGCTGGGCACGGCCGTTCTGTTTGCCTTCTACATGCTCGTCACCCGCGCGATGTCGGGCGGGCATGCATCCCGTCACCATGCAGCTGCACACCTCGCATTGGCGGCGATGGCCGCCATGTGCCTGCCCATCCTGTGGCTGGGCGACGGCACCGGCATCCCCCTCACTGGACCCGGTGATGCCGCAGGGCATCGTCTGGCTGTGGCTGTTCGGGGTGGGGTTCTGGGCCACGGTCAGCCATATGTGCATGACCTATGCGCTGAAATTCGCGCCCTCGGCCACGCTGGCCCCGCTGCATTACTTTGAAATCGTGGTGGCGGTGGCCTTGGGCTATGCCATTTTCGACGATTTCCCCAATCCCATGACCTGGGCGGGGATCGTCGTCATCTGCGGCTCGGGCCTGTATCGTCATCCACCGCGAGCGGATCACCGCGCGGCGCGCCGCGCTCGCCGAGGCTCGCCAGCCGCGAATCTCAGCAGCGCCGCAGCGCCGCATCCAGCCGCGCCCGCGGCAGGATCACCAGCATCCCCGGCCCGTCAAACCCAAGCTGCACCCGCGCCCGGATCACCCGGTTCGAGGTGCCGATCCGCCCATCCGGCGCCATGTCCAGCCCGTCGATGGGCCAGTGCAGCCCCAGGCTGCGCCCGCGCACCGGCGCCATCGGGAACAGCGACAGCCGGTCGCCCGGCACCAGCGCCAGATCCAGCACCGGCGGGGCGGCAAAGATCACATCCTGCGCCCCGATCAGCAGGCAGGGCATCTGCCCGCCCTCTGCCCGATAGCGCACCAGCGCCGACAGCACCGCCAGTTCGTGATCCACCCGCCCCCCGGCCACGCCCACCGCCAGCAGGAATGGCGCCGAAATGCTGCGCAGGGCCTTGTCGAAATCCGTGCGTGTCCTGTTCGGCCATCGGGGTGCAGCCGCGCCGGCCAGCCGCGCCGCGCGGCCGCCGACGATCGAGATCCATATCGCCGATCACCGCAACGGGTTCGGCCCCCAGCGCCAGCGCCCGGTCGGCGCCGCCATCCGCCGCCACCAGCACCGGCGCATGTCGCAGCGCCAGCGCCAGATCACAGGCCGTACAGGGCCCGCCCGCGATCAGCGTGACCGCATCAGGGGATTCGACAATCGGCTGATTCATGCAGATACTGGTCCTGAATTAAGGCAAGGCCTACCCCGGCGGGCCATAATCAATCCTTCAAATTACCCTCATCTGTCCACGGATTCGAACATGCACTCGGGTAAATTGGCGTATCGAGTTCAACAGAAGGCGAGCATCCGATGATCGGAGCAAGCAAGATCCTTACGGTGTCCTATGGCACCTTCTCCTGTACGCTGGAAGGGTTCGACGACCCTTTCAACACGATGAAGGCGATTGCGGAATATTTCCGCGATCTGGCCGCCGATGACCGCTATTTCGGCGCCGAACCCCCGACCCCGGATGCCGCCATGCTGCACCAGATCGCCGAACGCGAGGTGCAGCGCCGGGTCGAGGCCAGCGTTCAGGACAACGGCGTGATCCTGCGCGCCGCAGACAGTGGCCCGGCGCAGATCGCCGCCCCGCTGCAGCCGCCGCAGGCCCAGCCGCCGCGCGCGCTGGCCGCGGCTGAAGATCCGGCCCTGGCCGCCAAGCTGGATCGCATCCGCAGCGCCGTTGCCCATCACGCAGGCACCACCGCCGCGCCTGCCGTCGCGGAACAGGGCTTTACCGCCCCGGCCTGGGCACCGGCCGAACCCGCGCAGCCGCAATCCGATGCCCTGCCCGAAGACAGCCCGCAGGCCAGCTTCGACATGCTGCCCGAAGATCTGTTCCGCCCCGAACGGGCCGCAGATGCAGATACCAGCCCCCAGGGCTTTGACGGGCGGCCTGCCGACAGCAGCGCGATGGATGCCACCTCCGGCCCCGAGGCCGATTTCGGCGCCGAACTCACCTCTGCCGAATCCTCCGCAGCCCCCGAACTGGCCGACAGCATCCCTGCCGGGCTGATGGAGGATGCGGCGCCCGACACCGGCTTTCAATCGCCGGGGCCGCAGGCAGACCGGGTGCGCGCCCGCGTGATCCGTATCCGCCGCGCGCCGATGCAGCCCGCCGAAACCGTCGAGGCGCTGCCGCCGATCTCTGCCACGATCGACGCCATGGCCATCGCGCCGGACGCTGCCGAAACCTCGCTGTCCCCGGAAGACGAGGCCGATCTGCTGCGCGAACTGGCCGAACTGGAGGCAGAGCTGCCCACCCAGCCGGTTGATGCCGCCTTGGATGGTTTCGAGGATGATCTGGCCGCGCTCGACCTCAGCGCGCTGGATATCGTGGCCGAAGAACCGGCTCTGGCCGAACCGCCGGCAGAATTGGGCGACTCTGAAACCCCGTTCGTTGCGGATCACACCGCCGGGGCCGCAGCGATGATGGCCGCCGATTCCACCGAGGCTGACCAGAGCTTTGAGGATGCCTTGCTGGCCGAAGCGCTGGCAGATACCGCGCCGCGCTTTGATGAGGCGCCGCTGTTTGCCGAAGAAACTGCCTTTAACGCCGACGACAGCTTTGCCGATGATATCGCCTCCGAACCGGACTTCGACATGGCCGAACTGGAGGATGACGCCGAAATCTATGCGGCAGCCTCCGTGGAACCTGCTGTGGCACCCGCTGCGGCAAACCGGATCAGCCAACCCGCGGTTGATGACGATGCCGATATGGATGCCTTCGACGCCGAAGCCGAAGCCGCCCTTGAAGCTGCGCTGAACGCAGCCGATCTGCCCGAAGCTGCCCTGCCGGAAAGCCCTGCGCTTGCCACCCCGGTGACGCAGGCCCCGGAAACGCAGGCCCCGGCTGCCGCAGATCCCGTGCGCCCGGTCCGCCCGGTGCGGCGCCTCCGCGTGGCCCGTGCCCCGCAGCCCGAAGCCGAACCGCAGCGCAGCAACCGTGACCGCCTGCCCGCCACCGTTGACCCGGTGAACGAGGAAGAGGCGGTGAAACGCCTGCTGGCCGAAACCAACAGCCAGATGTCGGGGGCCGACAGCCGCCGCCGCGTTTCGGCCATCGCGCATCTGAAAGCCGCCGTGGCCGCCACGGTTGCAGACCGCCGCGCCGGTGCCAGCCTGCGCAAATCCGAGGAAGAGCGGGTCGAACCCTATCGCGAAGACCTGTCGCGCATCGTGCGCCCGGTTCCGGCGACAGGCGGCGCCCGCCCTGCACCGCTGGTTCTGGTGTCGGAACTGCGCGTCGATCCGCGCCCGGCCGTCACGCCCAGCCGCCCCCGGCTGGCAGAACCCGCCATGGGCCAGACTGCGGCCACCGCCCCGGCGGCACCGGGCACGCCCCCGGCCAGCCCGGTGCGCCCCCGGCGCGTCGGCTCTGCCGCACTGGCCGCGCAGGACATGATAGAAGACGACGAGGACGATCTTGAAGAGCCGCTGGCCCCGGAAGAAGCCCGTGGCTTTGCCGAATTCGCGGATCGTCTGGGCGCCATCGGCCTGCCTGCCCTGCTGGAAGCCGCCGCCGCCTATAGCGCCTGCATCGAAGGCCGCCCGCATTTCTCGCGGCCGCAGCTGATGCGTCAGGTCACCACCATGGCCGAAGACACCGGCCACAGCCGCGAAGACAGCCTGCGCAGCTTTGGCACGCTGCTGCGGGAAGGCCGCATCATCAAGGTGCGGCGCGGCCAGTATGCGCTGGCCGAAGAATCGCATCTTCTGGCCAAGGCCCGTAAGACTGCACCGGCTAAGATCCAGAGTTTCCGGAAAAGTCAGATAGGCGGCCAAGCGCCACCTTCCGCCTTTTCTTCATTGGTCAACAGGCTCAAGACCCCGATCTTTTCGCCGAAAAATCGGATCACTCCAGGTCGGGCCACCGCTGGCCGGGGCGTCCGGGTCGGTCTGACCACGCCCTTGAAGATGAACTTGAAGGGCAAGGCCCACAGGAACCCCAGCCCGATATAGATCAGCAGCTCCAGCCAGATCGGCGGCCGGTCCACCATGGCGCCCATGATCCCCCAGACCAGCCACGATAGAGAGCAGCAGCCCCAGGCTTTGAGATTAGCAGCGACAAGCCGCTTGCGGGTGCGATAGCTCAGCGCCGCTGACGTCCTTCAGGTGCCGGTGCCCGCCCAGCCGAAGAAGGATCGGTCGGCAACGATGGTGTCATCCCGTTCGGGCGAGGTTTCCAGACAGCATGCGCCACCGGGCATTGGATCGTGGGGAACTCTTCCACGCGGCGGACTATACTTTGATCGCCGCGCTGGGCCCAGTTCGGCCCAGCTGCGCGCCCCGGCGGTCGATTCGCTCCAGCCTTCCAGCTCTTCGTAGATCGGGGTGCAGCGGGCCTGCTGATCGGCGGCGGTGGGCAGATAGTCGATCCGCTTGCCATCCAGATCATACCCCACGCAGATCTTCAGCGTCTCGAACCCGTCCAGCACATCGAGCTTGGTCAGCGCAATGCCCGACACGCCCGGTACGGCGCAGGTCTGGCGCACCAGCACCGCATCGAACCAGCCGCAGCGGCGCTTGCGCCCGGTCACGGTGCCGAATTCATGGCCCCGCTCGCCCAGACGCTCGCCATCGGCATCATGCAGCTCTGCCGCAAAGGGGCCTTCGCCGACACGGGTGGTATAGGCCTTCACGATGCCCAGCACAAAGTCGATCGCCGTCGGCCCGAGGCCCACGCCCGTCGCCGCCTGCCCCGCAATGGTGTTGGACGAGGTCACGAAGGGATAAGTGCCGAAATCCACATCCAGCAGCGCGCCCTGTGCGCCTTCGAACAGGATGCGCTTGCCCGCCCTGCGCGGCGGCCTCGTTCGGCGCTTCCACACCGGCTGCGCATAGGGCAGCACATAGGCGGCGATCTCGGTGCAGGTCGCCGATCAGCGCGCTCGCGATCCACCGGCTGCATGCCCAGACCCGGCGCGCAGCGCATCGTGATGCGCGCAGCAGCCGGTCCAGCCGCGGCTCCAGCGTCGTCGAGATGCGGCCAGATCGGCGACGCGGATGGCGCGGCGGCCCACCTTGTCCTCATAAGCCGGGCCGATGCCGCGCCCGGTGGTGCCGATCTTGGCCACACCCACCGCGCCTTCGCGCGCCCGGTCCAGCTCGCCATGCAGGGGCAGGATCAGCGGGGTGTTTTCGGCAATCATCAGATTTTCAGGCGTGATTTCAACGCCCTGATCGCGCAGCTTGGCGATTTCCGCCACCAGGTGCCACGGGTCAAGCACCACGCCATTGCCGATGACGGACAGCTTGCCGCCCCGGACGATCCCGCGGCAGCAGCGACAGCTTGTAGACCTTGCCGTCGATGACCAGCGTATGGCCCGCGTTATGGCCGCCCTGAAAGCGCGCGATCACATCGGCACGTTCGCTGAGCCAGTCAACGATCTTGCCCTTCCCCTCGTCGCCCCATTGGGCGCCCACGACGACGACATTGGCCATGTCACGATCCTTCGGCAGAGTTGAAACCCGCGACCGTATATAGAGGGTAACGCCGCGATGACAGCGGAAAATCACCCCGAGGCGCGGCTTCTCACGGTGATCTCGGGCGAAGCGCCCGCGGGGCGGCCATGGTGTGCTCCGCCCCGGCTGCGCCAGGGATTTGAAGCGGCAGGAGGGCGTTGTTCTCCGGGGTCATGCGGCCGGTTCACCCCGGGGTATTTGGACCAGGGGAACGGCAGGCGAGCCAGTGCCGCGCCGCCCGGGCCAGGATTTCCGGCGCATGGCCGGAAAAGTTGATGGACAAGCCCGAGCCGCCCCGCACCCAGATACATGGGCGACAGGGCCTCGGGCGCCAAAGCCATGTTCGCGGGCATGGCGGGCCAGCTCGCGGTCCGCACTGCCGGGCGGCAATGGCAGGGTCAGATGCAGGCCCTGATCCGGCGGCGCGACCACATGGCCCGCCTGCGCCAGTTCTGCCAGCAGCGCATCGCGGGCCATGCGCACCCGGCGGCGCGCCCGCCGCAGATGCGCCGCGAAATGGCCGCGGGCCAGAAATTCGGCCAGCGCGGGTTCGGCCAGACCCGGCGGCGCCCGGTCCGTCCGCCGCCGCAGGGCCAGCACCGGGGCCAGCAACGGTTCGGGCAGCACCAGATAACCCAGCCGCAGCCCCGGCATCAGCGCCTTGGAGAAGGTGCCGAGATAGATCACCCGCCCCGCCCCATCCATGCCCTGCAGCGCCGCGAGCGGCGGGCCTGCAAAGCGGAATTCGCTGTCGTAATCATCCTCGATCACCCAGGCGCCTGCGGCCTGCGCCCAATCCAGCAGCGCCAGCCGCCGCCGCATGGTCATCGCCACCCCGTGCGCGAACCATGCGCGAGGGCGTGACATAGGCCGCCCGCGCCTGCGGCGCCAGCCGCTGCCCCGCCGCCACATCCAGCCCCTCGCCATCCACCGGCACGGGGATCAGCCGCTGATCGGCCAGCGCCGCCTTGCCGCTGGGATAGCCCGGATCCTCCATCCAGACGGCATCGCCCGGCGCCAGAACCGCGCGGGCCACCAGATCCAGCGCGCCCTGGGTGCCTGACGTCAGCACCAGCTGATCGGCGTGCAGCCGCAGCCCCCGCGCCATGCGCAGGTAATCCGCCACCTCGGCCCGAAGCCCGGCATCGCCGCGCGGATCAGCATAATGGAACAGGCTGGCCGGGGGCCGCGCCAGCTGGCGGTTCAGGATGCTGCGAAAGGCGGTCAGGCTGACGGGATCGGGATAGGCCAGCCCCAGATCGCCCGGCAGGTTCTGCGCCGTGAAGGGTGCAGGCGGGACATGCGCGGCGCCGACCAGCCGGGGCATAACCGAGGCTACATAGGTGCCCGCCCCCACCCGCGCCTCGGCAAAGCCATCGGCCACCAGCATCTCGAAACCGGCCACCACCGCGCCGCGCGCCAGACCCAGCTGCCCCGCCAAGGCCCGGCTCGGCGGCAGCTTGGCGCCGGGCGGCAGGCGGCCCTCTTCGATCAGCCGCCGCAGCGCGGCATAGACGGCCCGCGCCCGCGGCCCCTCGCCCGGCAACACCGGCAGCATCACCGGCACCAGCGCCGACCAGTCCGGCAGATTGGTCTGATTTTTTTGCATCGGATTGGATCTCTTTCAAACCAATCTGCCACGCTACACCGGGGGCAGCCAAGAGGAATCTGCCATGACCGACGCCGCCTATCACCCTTCCGCCCGCGCCCGCATCAAGCGCAACCCGAAACGCGCCGAATATGACCGTGCCACCATCCATGCCATTGTGGATGCCGCCGCCGTCTGCCACATTGCCTATGTGATCGACGGCCAGCCCTATTGCACCCCCACCCTCCACTGGCGCGACGGCGAGCGGCTGTACTGGCACGGCTCTTCCGCCAGCCGGATGCTGCGCAATCAGGCGCGCGGCCTGCCGGTCTGCCTGACGGTCACCCATCTGGACGGGCTGGTGCTGGCACGATCAGCCTTCAACCATTCCGCCAATTTCCGCTCTGCCATGGTCTTTGGCACCGCCCATCTGGTGGAAGACGCCGAAGAGAAACGCCGCGCGCTGGAAGATGTGACCGACCGGCTGTTCCCCGGCCGCCGCGCCGAGCTGCGCGAGATGACCGCGCAAGAGATCAAGGCCACATCGGTGGTGGCGATGGACATCGAAGAGGCCAGCGCCAAGGTGCGCGCGGTGAATGTGGGCGATGATGACGAAGACGGCCATCTGCCGGTCTGGGCCGGGGTGATCCCGGTGCGGCAGGTGATCGGCACCGACTGGCCCTCGCCGCTGCTGCCCGCCGCCACACCCCGCCCCGCCCATCTGGCGCCCTTTGCCGAAGGTCGCAGCCTGGATGACGCCATGCTGGAAACCGCCGCGCTCTGGCGCCCCTGACCGGGCGGCGCCCCCGGCACCGGCCGCGCCATGAGTATTTGGAAAGGAGCAAGGCAGCAGAGGCCGGCAAGAGGGGCGGAGAACGGCTTTCCGGCCCGGGCGCCCGGGTCGCGCGGCGTGCCCCCGCCCCGCCTGTGATCCGGGCTTTGCTTCGCTTGGCGCGCTTTTGCGGCAGCCCTTGCCCGGTGCGGCGCCGCGATTGCGCGGGATCTGCCCCTATGGGCTTGCGCCCCTGCCCCCTTCCGCCTAGATAGGCGCGTCAGTTCCGAACACGGCGGCCCCATGGAAAACGTCATCCTCACCATCCACCTGATCCTCGCGCTCCTCCTCATCGGGGTGGTGCTGCTGCAGCGGTCCGAAGGTGGCGGGCTTGGCATGGGCGGCGGTGCAGGCGGCGTGATGTCGGGCCGCGGCGCTGCCACCGCGCTGACCAAGCTGACCTGGATCTTCGCGGCAGGGTTCATCATCACTTCAGTGACGCTGACCATCATCGCGGCGCAGAACAGCGGCAATTCCTCGGTGATCGACCAGATCGGCGGCACGGCACCGGCGCCATCCGCGCCTTCGAGCCCGCTTGGATCGGATCTGCTGCCGCCGCCCGCAGCCGATGCGCCGCTGACCCCGCCGCGCCCGGATGCCGCACCGGCCACCGAAGCACCGGCCACCGAAGCGCCCGCGACCGAGGCCCCGGCGGCACCCGCCCCCGCAGCCCCGGCACCTGCGGCACCGGCGCCTGCTGCACCGGCCCCGGCCTCCAACTGATCCGACCACAAACTATAGATCGCGCCTGAACAGGCGCGACAGCATCTAGCGGCAGCTGTTGCGCTTTGCCCGGAAACCGGATAAGGCTCAACTCCCGTGATGCAGCGATTCCGCATGAGCGAATCGCCACCCTGACCTTTTCACGGGAGCCCCCAATGGCGCGCTATATTTTTATCACCGGCGGCGTGGTGTCTTCGCTTGGCAAGGGGCTGGCCTCGGCCGCGCTTGGGGCTTTGCTGCAGGCGCGGGGCTTTTCGGTGCGGCTGCGCAAGCTTGACCCCTATCTGAACGTCGATCCCGGCACCATGTCGCCCTTTGAACATGGCGAGGTCTTCGTGACCGACGATGGCGCCGAAACCGATCTGGATCTGGGCCATTACGAACGCTTCACCGGGGTGTCCGCCCGCAAGACCGATTCCATCTCCTCCGGGCGGATCTATTCCAACGTGCTGGAAAAGGAACGCCGGGGCGATTACCTGGGCAAGACCATTCAGGTCGTTCCCCATGTCACCAATGAAATCAAGGACTTCCTGCGCATCGGCGAGAATGAGTGTGATTTCATGCTCTGCGAAATCGGCGGCACCGTCGGCGATATCGAAGGCCTGCCCTTCTTCGAGGCGATCCGCCAGTTCATCCACGAACGCCCGCGCGGCGAATGTATCCTGATGCACCTGACGCTGCTGCCCTATCTGGCGGCCAGCGGCGAGCTGAAGACCAAACCCACCCAGCACAGCGTCAAGGAACTGCAAAGCATCGGCCTTGCCCCCGATGTGCTGGTCTGCCGCAGCGAACATCCGATCCCGGAACGCGAGCGCGAAAAGATCGCCCTGTTCTGCAACGTCCGCAAGGAAGCGGTGATCCCGGCCTATGACCTGAAAACGATCTACGAAGCGCCTTTGGCCTATCACAAGGCGGGCCTGGATCAGGCCGTTCTGAACGCTTTTGGCATTGAACCCGCCCCCAAGCCCAATCTGGAACGTTGGGAAGACGTGATGGACCGTCTGACCCATGCCGAAGGCGAGGTTCGGGTGGCCATTGTCGGCAAATATACCCAGCTTGAGGATGCCTATAAGTCGATCGCCGAAGCACTGACCCATGGCGGCATGGCCAACAGAACGCGGGTCAAAGCGGAATGGATCGACGCAGAGATCTTCGAACGCGAAGATCCGGGGCCTTATCTGGAGCGCTTTCAGGCGATCCTTGTGCCGGGCGGTTTTGGCGAACGGGGCACCGAGGGCAAGATCAAGGCCGCACGCTATGCCCGCGAAAAGAAGATCCCCTATCTGGGGATTTGCCTGGGGATGCAGATGGCCGTGATCGAGGCCGCGCGCAATCTGGCGGGCGTGGCCGATGCCGGTTCCGAAGAATTCGACCACGAGGCCGGAGCCAAGCGGTTTACCCCGGTCGTCTATCACCTGAAGGAATGGGTGCAGGGCAACCATGTCGTGGCCCGCAAACTGGGCGATGACAAGGGCGGCACCATGCGGCTGGGCGCCTATACCGCGCTGGCTGACGGAAGGGTCGAAAGTGGCCGGGGTTTACGGGGCCACCGAAATCGAGGAACGCCACCGCCACCGCTACGAGGTGGACACCCGCTACATCGACGATCTGCAAAAATGCGGCCTGATCTTCAGCGGCATGTCCCCCGACGGTCGCCTGCCCGAAATCGTCGAGGTCAAGGATCACCCGTGGTTCATCGGCGTGCAGTTCCACCCGGAACTGAAATCCAAACCCTTCGCCCCCCACCCGCTGTTCGCCGATTTCGTCCGCGCGGCGGTGGATGTGAGCCGGTTGGTTTAAAACAGCGTTCTGGCGCGCAACCATCGTTGCGCGCTTCTTCCGCCCCCTCCGCATTCCCACCCGTGCGCCCGGCGCACGGGCCTGTCCGCCATTGGCGGATCGTCACGTCCGCCCACTGCCCCTGCCCCGCCGCTGTCCCGACAGAAGCCAGACGCAAACCCGGCGCGGAACATACGGCTTGCGCCCCGCCGCGCGGCCCGTTACGCCTGATCCATGCTGTCATACCAACATATCTATCACGCCGGAAATCTGGCTGATGTGCAGAAGCACGCTCTGCTGTGCCACATGCTCGATTACCTTGCCCAGAAGGACAAGCCGCTTACCTATATCGAAACCCATGCGGGCCGTGGTCTTTATGATCTGTCCAGCGCCGAGGCCTTGAAAACGGGCGAGGCGGAAAGCGGGATTTCGGTTCTGGAACAACGGCTTCGCCCGGATCACCCTTACCGGCAGCGGCTGGCGCAGGTGCGGGCACTGCATGGGCAGGCGGCCTATCCCGGCTCGCCGCTGCTGGCCGCGCTGTCGCTGCGCCCGACCGACAGCATCCACCTGTCGGAACTGCACCCGCAGGAACACCATGGGCTGTATCTGGCCATGGGCGATCATCCGGTGACGATCTACCAGCGCGACGGGCTGCAACAGGCCCTGGCGCTGACGCCCCCCACCCCACGGCGGGGCCTGATGTTCTGCGATCCGTCATACGAGATCAAAGAGGATTATATCAACATTCCCAAGAACTTCGCCGCTGTCGGGCGCAAGTGGAACGTGGGCGTTCTGGTGTTGTGGTATCCGATCCTGACCTCTGGCGCGCATCACGAGATGCTGGACCGGCTGCAGGCCGATCACCCCGATCACCTGCGCCACGAGGTGCGGTTCCCGCCGGTGCGTGAAGGTCATCGCATGACCGGATCGGGGATGTTCATCGTGAACCCGCCCTGGGGCACGACAGAGGCTGCGGCAGAAATCACCAAGCTTTTCAGGGGCCTATGACCGGACAGCTGCGCTTCGTCACGCTGGATGTGTTCACGCGCCAGGCCTATGCGGGCAATCCGCTGGCCGTGGTTCTGGGCGCAGACGGGCTTTCGACCGCGCAGATGCAAAGGATTGCGCGCGAATTCAACCTTTCCGAAACCATTTTCGTGCAGGCTCCGGCCAACCCCGATCATGGCGCGCGGGTGCGGATCTTCTTTCCCACCGCAGAAATTCCGTTTGCGGGCCATCCGACCATCGGCTGCGCCATCCTGCTGGCCACCGAACAGCATCCGGCAGGTGATTTCACCACCGATCTGGTGCTGGAGGAAGAAGCCGGTCTGGTGCCGGTGCGGGTGGTGCGCACAGGCGATGTGACAGAGGCCGAATTTACCGCCCCGCTCTTGCCCCGCGCCGCAGCGGGCCACGCCCCGGCAGATCTGATTGCCCGTGCGCTGGATCTGGCGCCGGGCGATCTGGGGTCTGGCCCGCATCGCCCCGGCCTGTGGCAAGCCGGGCCGGGGTTTCTGTATGTACCTGTAAACACGCGGGAAATCTTGGCCCGCGCCCGCCCGATCGAACCCTTCTGGTCTGAACTGATGGCAGGTGCGGGGGTGGATAGCGCCTATCTTTACACCCCCGGCAGTGACTGCGATTTTCAGGCGCGGATGTTTTCGCCCACCGCAGGCATCCCCGAAGATCCCGCCACGGGTTCGGCCACGGCGATTCTTTCGGCGCAGCTGCAGGCCGCCGGGATGCTGCAGCCGGGGCGGCAAAGTTTTCAGTTGCGGCAAGGGGTTGAAATGGGCCGCCCCTCGGAGTTGCGGCTGACCGTGGATTGCGATGCCGATGGAATCACCGCTGTGCATATTCAGGGCGCGGCCGTGAAGGTTTCCGAAGGCTGGCTGCAGCCGCCCGCCGCCTGATCCCGGCAAAGTGACGGATCAGGGCTTGGCGCGCGGCAGAAGGCCGCCTAGGTTCGGCCCATGTTCGATATGCTCCTGCGCCGCCTGCTTTCACCCGCCCCCGCGCCGCTTCCGGCGACCGAGGCGCATCTGGCCCTTGCCGCGCTTCTGGTGCGGGTGGGTCGCGCCGATGGCGATTATTCCGCCGCCGAAGTGGCGCGCACCGATCGGGTTCTGGCCCGGCTTTACAGCCTTTCCCCGTTCGAGGCCGCAAAACTGCGCCTGCAGGCCGAACAGCTGGAACAGGAAGCGCCCGATACCGTGCGCTTTACCCGCGCGCTGAAGGATGCTGTGCCGCTGGATGACCGCAAGGCGCTGGCCGAGGCGCTGTGGTCGGTGGCGCTGGCCGATGGGGGCCGCGCCGATGAAGAGGATCAGCTGCTGCGCCTGATCGTCAACCTTCTGGGGCTGACCGACCGCGAATCGGCCGAAGCCCGGCAAAGGGCGGCACGCGGGGCATGATTGCGGCGCTTGGCATGTATGACCGGCCCGAACTGCGGGCCGAAACCGATCGCTACTGGGCGCTGATCCGCGACCGGCTGCGCGCCACAGGCATTGCCGCGCGTGAGCAGCTGGTGCGGGATGACCGCGCCTGGATGGCGGGCTGGCTGTCGCCAGAGCTGCTGCTGTCGCAGACCTGCGGCCTGCCGTTCCGTGCCCGGCTGCAAGGCCATGTAACCCTGATCGGCACCCCGGATTTCGGGGTGGAGGGCTGCGCGCCGGGCTATTATTGCAGCGTCCTGATCTGCCGCGCCGGGATGCCCGTTCCCACGCTGGAGGATCTGCAGGGCCTGCGCTTCGTGGTGAACGAGGGCCTGTCGCAATCGGGCTGGGCCGCCCCGCTGGCGCATATGCAGGCGCGCGGGTTGAACCTGCGGGTTGCGCTGCAAAGCGGCGGGCATGTGGCTTCGGCCCGGGCGGTGGCAGAGGGGCGCGCGGATTGGGCGGCACTGGATGCAGTAACCTGGCGGCTGATCGGGCAGCATGATCCGGTGCTTGCAGCGCAGTTGCAGGTGGTGGACCGCACCGCCCCTACCCCCGGCCTGCCTTATGTGACCGCCGCCGGGCGCGACCCGGCCAGGGCGCGATTCCGCGCCGCCATTGCCGAGCTGCCAAGGCGTGCGGTGCGCCCCGAAGACGGCAAGGTACTACATTAGGCTGCAGCGGGCTGGTGCAGATCCGGCCTGGAAGTCCACCTGCGCGCTGGTTCCTGCACTGGCCGGTTTTCCCAGGCCGATGATCAGTTTGCGCAAGGTCAGCAGCCGAATCGTTCGGAACGCTGATTGTTTCGGCACAATTGCCGTTGCAAAGCGCCGGAAATTCCGCCCTACTTGGCCGTCAAGGGAGCCTGCAAGGGGCATACCAAGGCCAACGACAAGCGAGAAAACGTGACGCCCGCCAAACCTGCCCATTCTCCGGCCCAAGATGTGCCGGTCATTGAAATCCGTGACCTGCACAAGAGTTACGGGCCGCTGGAAGTTTTGAAAGGCGTGGATCTTGTCGCGCCGCGCGGGCATGTGATCTCGCTGATCGGCTCTTCGGGGTCGGGCAAATCCACGCTGCTGCGCTGCTGCAACCTGCTGGAGGACAGCCAGCAGGGCGATATCCTGTTCGAGGGCGAATCCGTCCACTGGAAGGGCGCAGGCCTGGGCCGCCATCCCGCCGACAAGGCGCAGGTGCTGCGCATCCGCACCAATCTTTCCATGGTGTTCCAGCAGTTTAACCTGTGGTCGCATATGACCATCCTGCAGAATGTGATGGAAGCGCCGCTGACCGTTCTGAAACGCGATCCCGCACGAGGTCGAGGCAGCGCGCGCGGCTGCTATCTGGACAAGGTGGGTATCGGCGACAAATGCGATGCCTGGCCTGCGCAGCTGTCGGGCGGCCAGCAGCAGCGCGCCGCCATTGCCCGCGCGCTGTGCATGGAACCGCGCGCCCTGCTGTTCGATGAACCGACCTCTGCGCTTGACCCCGAGCTGGAGCAGGAGGTTGTGAAGGTCATCAAGGCGCTGGCCGACGAGGGGCGCACCATGGTCATCGTGACGCATGACATGAAGCTTGCCGCCGATGTGTCGGATCATGTCATCTTCCTGCATCAGGGCAGGATCGAAGAGGAAGGCCCGCCAGACCGGCTGTTCGGCAATCCGCAATCCGAACGGCTGCGCGGCTTCCTTTCGGCCGACCAGGCCTGACGGCCATACACCGCACAATCCAACCAAAGATCCAACGGGAGTTCAAAAATGAAAAAACTGCTTCTTGCCACTGCTCTGGTCGCCCTGTCGGGCGGCATCGCCGCCGCGCAGACCGTGCGTCTGGGCACGGAAGGCGCCTATCCTCCCTTCAACTTCATCGACGATGCCGGCAATGTGGCGGGCTTTGAGCGCGAAGTGGGCGACGAGCTGTGCAAGCGTGCGGGCCTGACCTGCGAATGGGTGACGAACGAGTGGGATTCGATCATCCCCAACCTGCAATCGGGCAACTATGACGTCATCATCGCCGGGATGAGCATCACCGACGAGCGCGAAGAAGTCATTGATTTCTCGGAAAACTATTTCCCGCCGGCTGCTTCGGCCTATGTGGGCACCGATGCGGCGGCCGATACCAAGGCGGGCGTGGTTTCGGCACAGGTCGGCACCATCCAGGCCGGTTATGTGGCCGAATCCGGCGCCACGCTGCTGGAATTCGCCACCCCCGATGAAACCATCGGCGCCGTGCGCAATGGCGAGGCCGTGGCGGTGTTTGCCGACAAGGACTTTCTGAAACCCTATGTCGATCAATCGAACGGCGAGCTGATGTTCGTGGGCGATGATGTGCAGCTGGGCGGCGGCGTGGGCCTTGGCTTCCGTGAAAGCGATGACGAGCTGCGCGAGAAGTTCAACACCGCGATCAAGGCGATGAAGGCAGATGGCACGCTGAACGCCGTGCTCGAAAAGAATGGTTCGGCGCAGAAGCCGGCCACGTTCTGAGTCCTCTGCCTAAGGGCCGCCGGCCGCGTGCCTCTCGGCGGGAGGGGGCCTGCCTTTCTGCACGGGTGACCTCATGTTCGAGCTCCTGCGCCGATCCAGCGAGCCTTGACGGGCTTGCCTGGGCTGACGTGCTACCTGACCATCGGGCAAGCACATCTGATTTCTACTGGTCCTTCCTGACGGTGCTGGCTGCTGCTGGCCGTCACCGCGCCCATCGGCGCTGGCCATGGGGTTTGGCGGGGCGATGGCCGCGCGGTCGCCAGTGGCTGCTGCTGCGCTGGTCGGCAAGCGGCTATACCGCCATGGTGCGCGGCGTGCCGGATATCGTGTTCTTCCTGTTCTTCGTGATCGCGCTGGATCAGGCGATGGAATGGACGAAACACCAGATCGTCTGCCCCGGCTGGACAGAGCCGATCCGCCAGGGGCTGGAGTTCCGCGTCTGCCCGCAGGCCAAGGTGCCGCTGGGCACATCTGCGCAGTGGCTGGCACCAGATCTATGGCTTTGCGCTGGCGGTGTTTACCTTTGCCATCGTCTTTGGCGCCTTTGCCGCCAATGTGCTGTATGGTGCGATGAATGCCGTGCCGCGCGCCCAGCTGGAAACGGCCGAGGCCTATGGCCTGACGCATCGCCAGGTCTTTCGGCGCATCCTGGTGCCGCAGATGTGGGTCTATGCCCTGCCCGGCCTGTCCAACCTGTGGATGATCCTGATCAAGGCGACGCCGCTGCTGTTCCTGCTGGGGGTCAAGGATATCGTCTATTGGGCGCGCGAACTGGGCGGTGCCAAGACACAGGCCTATGCCTATCCGCATCCCGACTGGCGGCTGTGGTATTTCCTGTTCCTGCTGGTGGTTTACCTCTGCATGACCCGCGTTTCCGAAATCCTGCTGACCCGCCTGACCCGACGCCTGAGCCATGGCCAGGCCACCGCCGCCGGTGAAGCCATGCGGAGGGCTGCGCAATGAGCTGCTGGGAAACCATCGGGCAATATGCCTTCCGATCGCTGGGCTATGGCGAAAAGCTGCTGCCGCGCGCCGATTTCACCCTGTGCCAGCAGTTCACGCTGATCGGGTCGGGGCTGATCTGGAACATCTATTTCGGTGCGCTGGCGCTGATGTTCGGGTTCTTCTTTGCCAATGCGCTGGCGCTGGCCAAGGCCGCGCCAAGCCGCTGGCTGCGCAAGCCTGCCGAATGGTTCATCTTTGTCTTTCGCGGCTCGCCGTTGTTCATCCAGTTCTTTCTGGCCTATGCGGCGCTGGTCCTGCTGCCGCGCGGCGGGATCGACATCTTCGGGCTGCATATCGCCACCAGCTGGCTGACATCGGCCTGGGCGGGGGCGCTGATCGTGCTGTTCCTGAACACCGCCGCCTATTCGGCCGAGATCTTCTACGGCGCGCTGCGGTCGGTGCCGAAGGGCGATCTGGAGGCGGCAGAGGCCTATGGAATCACCGGCTGGGCCAAGTTCCGCCGCATCCAGTGGCCCACCATGCTGCGGCTGGCCTGGCCCGCCTATACCAACGAGGCGATCTTTCTGTTTCATGCCACGACGCTGGTGTTCTTTTCGGGCTTTCCCGCATTTCAGCAGCGCGGCGATGCGCTGTATTACGCGAATTACTTTGCCGACAAGACCTTCAACCCCTTCGTGCCCTATCCGATCGTTGCCTTCTATTTCATCCTGCTGACGCTTCACGCTGATCGGCGTGTTCGGTTGGGTGAACCGGCGGCTGAACCGGCATCTACCCAGCAACACGCGCAGCAGAATTCGCTTGCGTCCACAGCTGATCCGGTAGTAGCCTGTATTTGATCAAATTCTTCGGGCCGTCGCCCGAACTGCAAGAGTTGCGGCGTTCCCTGCCCCGATGGGCGGGTGTGGATGGCAAGGATCGAAACTAGGGAGACAGGGCCAAGGGCATGGCCCGCCCCCTCGCCACGTGCCGCTGGCGCGATGTGGCGCGGTGGTGCCGTGCCACGGGCCTGCGATCAAAGATGACGATGAAGGATTGGCTTAGAAAGCACCCCGAAGTCCGCACCATCCGGGTGGCGGCTGCGGATTTGAACGGACAGGCGCGGGGCAAACGGATTCCCGCGCGTTTTGCCGAAAACGTGACGAAAAGCGGGACGCGCTTCCCCTTTTCGGTTCTGAACCTTGATATCTGGGGCGAAGATATCGACGACAGCCCGCTGGTGTTTGAACAGGGCGATCAGGATGGCGTTCTGAAACCCACCGAACGCGGCTTCATGCCGATGCCCTGGCTGGAGGCGCCGACCGCGCTTCTGCCAATCTGGATGTTCCGCGAGAATGGCCAACCCTATGAAGGCGATCCGCGCCACGCGCTGAATGCGGTGGTGCAGCGCTACAAGGCGCGGGGGCTGACCCCGGTCTGCGCGGTGGAGCTGGAATTCTTTCTGATCGACGACAGCGGCAAGACCATGCAGGTGCCCGCCAGCCCCCGGTCCGGCAAGCGGCGCAAGGCGGCGGAAACGCTGTCGATCCGGGCGCTGGATGCGTTCGACACTTTCTTTACCGATCTCTACGACGCCTGCGAGGCGATGGACATTCCGGCCGATACCTCGACCTCGGAAACCGGGCTGGGCCAGTTCGAAGTGAACCTGATGCATTGCGAAGATGCGCTGCGCGCCGCCGATGATGCCTGGCTGTTCAAGATGCTGGTGAAGGGTCTGGCGCGGCGGCACGGCTTTGCCGCCAGCTTCATGGCGAAACCCTATCCGGAATATTCGGGCTCGGGCCTGCATACGCATTTTTCGGTGCTGGATGCCAAGGGCGAGAATATCTTTGACAGCGGCGGGCCGAAGGGCACGGCGGTGCTGCGCCATGCGGTGGCAGGCTGCCTGAATGCGATGCACGACAGCACGCTGATCTTTGCGCCGCATCAGAACAGCTATGAACGGCTGGTGCCCGACAAGCACGCCCCCACCGCGATTGCCTGGGGGTACGAGAACCGCACGGCGGCGATCCGTATTCCGGCGGGCAATCCGGCGGCGCGGCGGATCGAACACCGGGTGGCCGGGGGCGATGTGAACCCCTATCTGATGCTGGCCGCCATTCTGGGCGCCGCACTGACCGGCATCGAAGACGGGCTGGAGCCGCCGGCCCCGATCACCGGCAATGCCTATGCGCTGGATCTGCCGCAGATCCCCGGCAGCTGGGAGGCCGCGATTGATGCCTGCGAACACAGCGATGTGCTGTATCGCTTCCTGCCCAAAGAGCTGATCCGCAATCTGGTGCAGACCAAGCGGCAGGAGTTGCATTACATCGCGGAGCTTTCGCCGGAAGAGCAGGTGGAACTGTATCTCGATACGGTGTGACCACGGCTTGATGGCCAGCGCCCCCTTGCCGTGGCGGGGGGGCGATTGCTACATTCGCCTTGCATCTTAACAGGAAGACCCATGCTGATCGGCATCCTGCAAACCGGACAGGCCCCTGATGCCCTTGCGGCGCAATCGGGCGATTACCCCGACATGTTCCAGCGCCTGCTGGCGGAACAGGGGCTTTCGTTCCGCACCTATCGGGTGCTGGATCTGGAATTTCCAGCCTCGGTTTCCGAATGTGACGGCTGGCTGATTACCGGATCGCGTTTTGGCGCTTATGAAGACCATGCCTTCATCCCGCCGCTGGAGGATTTTATCCGCCAGGCCTTTGCGCAGGCGGTGCCGATGGTGGGCATCTGTTTCGGCCATCAGATCATCGCGCAGGCCCTGGGCGGCAAGGTCGAGAAATTCGCGGGCGGCTGGTCTGTCGGCCCGACGGAATATGATTTCGGCGGTCAGGCGCTGCGGCTCAATGCCTGGCATCAGGATCAGGTGGTGGAACGCCCCGCCATGGCACAGGTGGCAGGCCGCAGCGCGTTTTGCGAAAATGCGGCGCTGGTCTATGATGACCGCATCTTTACCGTGCAGGCGCATCCCGAGTTTCGTTCGGAATTCGTGGATGGGCTGATGAAGACCCGGGGCAAAGGCGTTGTTCCCGACCGGCTGATGGAGGAGGCGGGCGCGCGCCTTGACCAGCCGATAGATGACCAGATCCTTGCGCGCCGCATTGCAGATTTTTTCAAAGCCCCCCGCAAGGCTGCCTGAGCCCGCGGGCCAAGCACAGAGTGTGAAAAATGTCCGATTGGACGAACAAGCTGCCCGAGGCAGCCCGTGCCTTTATCGCCAACCGCCGCGTGGATGAAGTGGAATGTATCATCGGCGACATTGCCGGTGTGGCGCGTGGCAAGGCGATGCCTGCCGCGAAATTCGGCAAGCAGACCAGCTATTTCCTGCCGAATTCGATCTTTCTGCAGACGATCACCGGCGAATGGGCCGATAACCCGTTTGATGCCTTCACCGAGCCGGACATGATCCTGGTGCCGGATTTCAGCACCGCCTCTGCCGCGCCCTGGACGGCGGATGTGACGATGCAGGTGATCCATGATGCGCAGGATCAGCAGGGCCGCCCGGTGCCCTATTCGCCCCGCAACGTGCTGCGCCGGGTGGTGGAGCTGTTCCGCGCCCAGGGCTGGACCCCGGTTGTGGCCCCGGAGATGGAATTCTTCCTGACCGCCCGCAATATCGACCCCAACCAGCCGATCCAGCCGCCGATGGGCCGCACCGGGCGGCGGGCAGCGGCGAAACAGGCCTACAGCATGTCGGCGGTGGATGAATACGGCAAGGTGATCGACGATATCTATGATTTTGCCGAAGCGCAGGGTCTGGAAATCGACGGCATCCTGCAGGAAGGCGGCGCGGGCCAGATCGAGCTGAACCTGGCGCATGGCGATCCGGTCCGGCTGGCCGATGATGTGTTCTTCTTCAAGCGGCTGATCCGCGAGGCGGCACTGCGGCATGATTGCTTTGCCACGTTCATGGCGAAACCCATCGCGGGCGAGCCGGGCAGCGCCATGCACATTCACCATTCGGTGGTGGATACGCAAACCGGCAAGAACATCTTTTCCGATGCCGAGGGCGGCGAGACGCCAGAGTTTCTGCAGTTCATCGCCGGGATGCAGAACCATATGAGCGGCGCGATCGCGCTGCTGGCGCCCTATGTGAACAGCTATCGCCGCTACGTTCCCGATTTCGCGGCACCGATCAATCTGGAATGGGGGCGCGACAACCGCACCACCGGGCTGCGGGTGCCGATCTCTGGCCCCGAGGGGCGGCGGGTGGAAAACCGGCTGCCGGGGATGGATTGCAACCCCTATCTGGGGATCGCGGCCAGCCTGGCCTGTGGTTATCTGGGGCTGATGGAAAAGAAGATGCCGCGCCCCGAATTTGCCGGCTCTGCCTATATCGACAGCGATGACATCCCCACCAATCTGGGCGATGCGCTGGACATGCTGGAAGAGGATGCCGCGCTGTGCGACACACTGGGCAAAGAGTTCTGCAATGTCTATGACAGTGTGAAACGCAACGAATACAAAGAGTTCCTGCAGGTTATCAGCCCGTGGGAGCGGGAACATCTGCTGCTGAACGTCTGAGGCGGCGATGAACCTTCTGTTTGCCAATGACCGGCCGGGGGAATACCCGGCCAGCTATTACGCCGCCACGCGCGCCGAACTCGCCCCCTTCCCTGCCCTGCAGGGCGAGGTTCAGGCCGATGTCTGCGTGATCGGCGCGGGCTATACCGGGCTGTCGGCTGCGCTGCATCTGGCACAGGCGGGCCGCCGCGTGGTGGTGCTGGAGGCGCATCGCGTGGGCTTTGGTGCCTCGGGCCGCAATGGCGGGCAGGTGGGATCCGGGCAGCGGCTGGATCAGGTGGAGATGGAGCGGATCGCCGGGCGCGATGCGGCGCATCGCTACTGGGATCTGGCGGAGGAGGCCAAGGCGCTGGTTCGCGGACTGATCGCCGATCATGCCATGCCGGTGACCTTTCACCCCGGCGTGGCCCATGCCTGCTGGCATGACCGGGAGGTGCGCGACACCCATGGCTATGCCGAAAAGCTGCGCCGCGATTATGGCTATGACCAGCTGGAACCGCTGGACCGGGCAGGCATCCGCGCGCTGATCGGATCGGATGTCTACAAGGGCGGCGAGATCGACAGGGGCGCCGGGCATGTGCATCCGCTGAACTATGCCATCGGGCTGGCACAGGCGGCGGCGCGGGCCGGGGCGGTGATCCATGAAGGCAGCGTGGTGACGCGGATCGACCATGGTGCAAGGCCGGTGGTGCATACGGCGCAGGGCCGGGTGGTGGCAGATCAGGTGATCCTGGCCTGCAACGGCTATCTGGGCGGGCTGGAGCCCAAGGTGGCCGCCAAGGTGATGCCGATCAACAATTTCATCCTGGCGACAGAACCGCTGGGCGACCGTGCGGCCGGGGTGCTGGCGCAGCCGGTGGCAGTGGCCGATACCAAATTCGTGGTGAATTACTGGCGGCTGTCAGAGGACGGGCGGCTGCTGTTCGGTGGTGGCGAAAGCTATGGCTGGAAATTTCCCGATATCGTCGCCACGGTGCGAAAGCCGATGCTGGAAGTTTATCCGCAGCTGCGCGATGTGCGGATTGACTATGCCTGGGGGGGCACGCTGGCGATCACGCTGAACCGCCTGCCCTGCTTTACCCGGGTATCGGCCAATATCTATTCCGCCTCGGGCTATTCCGGCCACGGCGTGGCGCTGGCGACGCTGGCGGGCAAGCTGATGGCGGAAGCTGTGCGCGGCGACAGCGAAAGGTTCGATCTGATGGCCAGCCTGCCGCAGCCGCGCTTTCCGGGTGGCGTGGCGCTGCGCTGGCCGCTGCTGGTGCTGGCGATGACCTGGTTTTCCATGCGCGACCGGCTGGGCCTGTAGCCGGCGGTTATCAGGCGGTGCGCGCCTGACGGCGCGCAAGCGACAAGCCCCCGCCGCGGCTGCGCCGCAACGGGGGCGCGTGCCTCCGGCGGGGGTATTTGGGCCAAGAGGAAAGCAGGCGGATTTTCTCTGGCAAGTCGATTGTCATGAACTTGTTTCTGGAAATCGGTGGCGGCACAGCTTACAGCTTTCCTGAAGCCGCGTTTCAGGAAAACCGAAAATGGCCGCAGACGGACCGATCACCCCGCCCAATGTTCACGATGCCGAACCGATTCCGGATGCGGCGCGCGCCGAAATCGAGCGGCTGCTGCTGAGCGGTGATCTGTTCCGCTATACGGCAGCCGAAGGTGCGCCTGTCGCGCTGCTGGAGGCGGAGTTTGCCGAGCTTCTGGGCGCGCGTTATGCGTTGGCGGTTTCAAGCTGTTCGGCGGCGCTGTTCCTGTCGCTGAAGGCGCTGGACCTGAAGCCCGGGGCCAAGGTGCTGATTCCGGCCTTTACCTTTGCCGCCGTGCCTTCGGCGGTGGTTCATGCCGAATGTGTGCCGGTTCTGGTGGAGGTGGGTACGGATTACCGGGTGGATATGGCGGATTTCGCCGCCAAGCTGCCGGGGGCCGAGGCCGTGCTCATCAGCCATATGCGCGGCCATACCTCGGATATGGATGCGATCCTGCAGCTGGCCGATGCAGCCGGTGTGCCGGTAGTGGAGGATGCGGCGCATAGCCTGGGCACCACCTGGCACGGGCGCAATATCGGCACGATCGGCCGGGTGGGCTGTTTCAGCTTTCAGTCCTACAAGATGATCAATGCGGGCGAAGGTGGCATCCTCATCACCGATGACCCGGAGCTGGCGGCGCGGGCGGTCATCATGTCGGGTGCCTATGAGCATAACTGGAAAAAGCATCCGGGGCTGCAGAACAGCTATATGCTGTGGCAGAACAAGCTGCCGCTTTACAATATGCGGATGCAGAACCTTTCGGCGGCGGTGATCCGGCCACAGCTGCCCGATCTGGCGCGGCGGGTGGTGCAGGGCCGGGCGAACCATGATCATGTGGCGGCACGGCTGAACGGCTGCCCGTGGTTTGACGTGCCCCGGGCGCTGGCGCCGGAAGTGCGGGCGCCGGATTCGATCCAGTTCAATCTGGTGGGCTTCGAGAGTGATGCGCAGGCGCTGGCCTTTCAGGCGGCAGCCAAGGCGCGTGGCGTGGCGGTGCAGGTGTTCGGGCTGAGCGCGGATAATGCGCGCGCCTTCTGGAACTGGCAGTTCCTGGGGGAAACCCCGGATCTGCCGCAGACGCGGGCCATGCTGATGCGGGCCTGCGATGTGCGTCTGCCGGTGCGGCTGAGCGGGGCGGAGCTGGATTTCATCGCGGATGCGCTGATTGACGCGACGGCAGAGGTGCGCGGCTAAAGCACGCGCAAAGCGCCGCCAAGCCAGGGCCAGCGGGTGCAGGCGGGGGCCACGACCTGCGCCTGCAGCAGATCGCGCAGCCGGGCGGCCACCTGTTCTGGCATGGATTGCAGCGTGCCTGCGCGGGCCGATAGCGTGATGCGGCGTTCCAGCAGCCCGAAGGGCAGCGGCGCCACGGCCACCGCCTCGCGGAAGCGGGCCGTGTGATGCAGGGCGAGTGGCGGCAGGATCGTCCAGCCCTGCCCGGCCACCACCAGCGCCAGGATGGCGTGATAGCTGTCGAGTTCGAACCGGGTGGAGAGCGCGAGATTCTGCCCCGCCAGATGCGCCGCGATCTGGCGGCCCATGTGATGGCGGGCGGAATAGCGGATCAGCGGCAGGGCGCGCAAGGCCTGGGGCGTGGCCTGCTGTCCCTGGGGCAGGATGGCGAGAAAGGGTTCAGCCAGCAGCGGATGGGTTTCCAGCCCGGTTTCCGTTGGCTGGGCCGCGCCCAGATCGGCGGCCACCACCATATCCAGCGCGCGATGATCCAGCCGGTCACGCAGGCGATGGCTGGCCCCGGTTTCCAGCAGGAACCGGCAGCTGCGCAGATCCTGCGCCAGCGTTTCCAGCAGGCGCGGGGTGACATCGGCATCCAGATCTTCGATCACGCCCAGCCGCAGGGTGGTCAGCCCCGACAGATCGGCCAGCGCCAGTTCGGCCTGGGCTTCGCGGGCGGCCTGCAGGATGGTTTCGGCATGGCGGCGAAACATGACACCGGCAGGCGTCAGCCGCAGCGGGCGGCCACCACGATCCAGCAGCGGGGCGCCCAAAGCGGCCTCCAGCCCGGTGATCTGCTGGCTGACGGCGGAAGGGCTGGCCCCGAGCTGCCGCGCTGCGGCAGAGATGGTGCCCTGTTCGACCGTGGCCAGAAAGACCTCGATCCCCCAGAGGGTCACGCGGCCTGCGGTTTCAGGCATGGTGTGCCCGGCGATCAGAGTTTGGACAGCTTGGATTGCAGTTCGGCCAGTTGTTTCTTGATCTGGTCAAGTTCATCCTGGCTGGCGGGCTTGTCATCCTCGCGGTCAGGGCCGGAAGAACCGGAACCGACCCAGCCCGGCAGGCCGCCCATCACAGTTTTCATGAAGGCTTCCTGCTGCTTGCGCATTGCATCAAATCCCGGCATCGAGGCCATGGGATTGGGAAAGCTGCCGAAATTTTCTAGCATCTTCGATTGCCCGTCGCGCAGCATTTCGAAAGAGGCGGCCAGGAACTGCGGCACCACGCTTTGCACTTCGGTGGTATAGCTGCGCACCAGATCGGTCAGAACGTTGATCGGCAGGACATTTTCGCCCTTGCTTTCATGTTCGGCCACGATCTGCAGCAGATACTGGCGGGTCAGGTCATCGCCGGATTTCAGATCGACAATCTGTACTTCGCGCCCGGCCCGGATGAAGCCCGCGATATCTTCCAGCGTGACGTAATCGCTGGTTTCCGTGTTGTAGAGGCGGCGGCTTGCGTAACGTTTGATCAGCAGCGGCTTGTCAGTATTGGCATGTGCCATGGTGGCGCCCTCCTCAAATCCTTGCGCCAAATCTTTGCGCTTGCAGAGAAGTTTAGGGCAGGCCTGCAGCAAAAGGAAAGCAAAAAGAAAGGCGGGCCCGAAGGCCCGCCCCGCACATGCCCCCCAGGGAGGAGGATAGGAGGCAGCGCTGCGTCAGATCACTTGGCAGCGGTGGCCGCGGCGGCCTTCTTGGCAGCGGTGGTCACTTCGGCAGTGGCTTTCTTGACCACGGCCTGAGCTTCTTCCGAAGCGTCCTTGCCGGCAGCCAGCATCAGTTCGACGGTTTCCATCTGAACTTTTTTCGCGATTTCCGCGAAGGCAGCCATGTTTTCAGCAGCCATTTCAGCAGCCGACGAAGCGAAGTCGGTCATTGCTTTGGTGTATTCGGTGGCATCGGTTTTGGCTTTGGCGGTTTCGCCCAGCTTCACGATGGTGTCTTTGGCCCATTTCGACGAGATCTCGGTCGATTTTTCAGCAGCTTCCAGAGCCACTTTCGACAGTTTCTCGCCCATGGCGGCCTGGGTCTTGAATGCGTTCTGGAACGCCGAAGCGTCAACCGGGAACGAGGCCATCATGTCTTGCATTACTTTGGCGAAATCGGGGGTCTTGGTCATCTTACATCTCCTAATGCCAGGCATAGACGGGGCATATCCGCAGGGTGAATGCACATCCGGTTCGCCGAGTGTGCTGCCGTTTCCTGTCACCAGTATATGTATGCTGCAGTGCAGCAAATCAAGTGAAATTTCTGCAACGCAGCAGTGTTTGCGCCAACTATTGCTGCGTTGCAGAGAAAATTCAGCCGGATCAGACCCTTGGCCCTGCCGTTACGTAAGTGCCCGGCGCGGGGGCGAGAACCGGGTGCGTCGAATCACCCGGAACGCGAGCCGGAACCTGTTTGCCCGACCGGGGCGCCAGCCATTCGCGCCAGCGCGGCCACCAGCTGCCCTTGTGAAACTCTGCCGCGGCCTTCCAGGTGTCGGGCGTCGTCAGCGGGCCTGCGTTGATGTAATGGCCGTATTTGTTCTTGGTGGGCGGATTGACGATCCCGGCGATATGGCCGCTTTCCGACAGGATGAAGGTCTTGTCTTTCGCCCCCATCTTGCGGATGCCGGTGAAGCTCGATTTCCAGGCGGCGATGTGATCGGTTTCGCAGGCGATGGCGCAGACCGGCACCTTTACATCGCTGATCGACACCTTTTCCCCCAGCACGGTGAAGCCCTGCGTGGCGAACAGGTCGCCCTGGCACAGGCCGCGCAGATATTCCACCGCCATGCGGGCGGGAAGGTTGGTGCCATCGCCGTTCCAGTACAGCAGATCAAAGGCGGGCGGCGCCTCGCCCATCATGTAGCTTTTGATCGCGGGCTGATAGATCAGCTCGTTGGAGCGCAGGAAGCTGAAGGTCCGGCCCATGAAGAACTTGTCCAGCACGCCATCGACGGCCACCTGCCGTTCGATGCCATCGACAAAGTCATCATCCAGGAACACCCCCACTTCGCCCTGATCGCTGAAATCGGTGAGCGTGGTGAAGAAGGTGGCGGATTTGATGGATTTGTCGGCCTTTTTCTGCAGATAGGCCAGCGTCAGGCTCAGCGTGGTGCCCGCGATGCAATAGCCCACGGCATTGACCTGCTTTTCGCCGGTGATGCGCTTGATCTCTTCGATGGCGGCCAGATAGCCATCCTGCACATAATCATCCATGCCCACATCGCGGAAGCTGGCATCCGGGTTGACCCAGCTGACGACGAACAGGGTAAAGCCCTGATCGACGATCCATTTGATGAGGCTGTTGGCGGGCTTCAGATCGAGGATGTAGAACTTGTTGATCCACGGCGGAAAGATCACGATCGGCGTGGCATGAACCGTGGGCGTGGTGGGGGTGTACTGGATCAGCTCCAGCATCTTGTTGCGATAGACCACGGCGCCGGGGGTGGTGGCGATATTGCTGCCCACATGAAAGGCATCGCGGTCGGCCAGCGTCACCAGAAGATCGCCGTTATTGGCCTCGATATCCCGCACCAGGTTTTCAAGGCCGCGCACCAGGCTTTCGCCATCGGTTTCCACCGCCTTTTCCAGCGCATCGGGATTGGTGCCCAGGAAGTTGGTCGGCGAGAACAGATCGACAATCTGGCGCGAGAAATATTCGGCGCGTTTCTTGTCGGCCGGGTCCATCCGGTCCAGCGCGGAGACGGCGCCGGTGATCGCTTCGGAGTTCAGCAGATATTGCTGCTTGAGGTAGTTGAAGAAGGGGTGGGTTTCCCACAGCGGGTTGGCGAATCGCTTGTCGGTCGGGCCGGGGTCGGCGGGGGCCTTCAGCTCGCCTCTGACGAGAGTGTGCTGGGCCTCGACATAGTGTTTCAGGCTCTTTCCCCAGTAGCCGATCTGGTGTTCCAGAATTTTCGAGGGGTTCTGCATCATTTCCGCAACATAGGCGGCTGCGGCCTTCAGATAGACCTCTTGCGAGGGCCCCTGAAGCGATGGATCGGCGTTGCGACGGTGTGTTAGCGCTGACGTCAACCGCTTTGAAAGCTCTTCCACCCTTGCAAGATTGGCATTCAGACGGTCTAGCCGTGCATCCGCGTCCTTGGTCTCAGTTGTCATGATGCACTTTCCCCCCTAAAGTATTTTGCTACTGCAGCATTACGCCTGCCCCCCGGTGCCGGGCCGGGGTGCGTGGCGCGGTCACGGTCCCGGCGGGCAAGGAGATGCCATGAAGTATATGGCCACTTATGACCTTATGGAAACTGCCCGCAACACAAATGAATGGCTGGGGGCGACGGCCCGGGCCATGGCCTCTTACCCGGCATTTGCGCTGTCCACCAACCCGATGGTCGCGCTGACCGCCGCCTGGGGCGAGGTGACGGAACGCGCCTTTGCGCGCATGGTGGCAAAGCCCGACTGGGGCATCCGGTCCATCGTTGGCCCCGATGGGCAGGATCACCTTGTGGACATCACGCCGGTGGTGGAAAAGCCCTTCGGCGATCTGGTGCATTTCCACGTGCGGCGGCGCGCACCGATGCGGCGCAAGATCATGGTCGTGGCGCCGATGTCGGGACATTATGCCACCCTGCTGCGCCCGACGATTGCCAGCCTGCTTCCAGACGCCGATGTTTATGTGACCGACTGGCACAATGCCCGCGACATTCCGGTTTCGGCGGGCAAGTTCGATGTGGAAGATTACACCCTGTATCTGGTGGATTTCCTGCGCCATCTGGGGCCGGACACCCATGTGGTGGCCATCTGCCAGCCGGTGCCGCTGACACTGGCCGCCGCCGCCTATCTGGCGGCCGAAGATCCCTCGGCCCAGCCCCGGTCGCTGACGCTGATGGGTGGGCCGGTCGATCCGGATGCCGCCGCCACCGAGGTGACGGATTTTGGCCGCCGCGTGACCATGGGCCAGCTGGAACAATGGGCCATCCAGCGCGTCGGGTTCAAATATCAGGGCGCCGGGCGGCTGGTCTATCCGGGCCTGCTGCAGCTTGCCTCGTTCATGTCGATGAATGCCGAACGCCATTCCAAGGCGTTCAATGACCAGATCACCCGCGTCGCGCGGGGCGAGGCTTCGGATCACGATGCCCATAACCGCTTTTACGATGAATATCTGGCGGTGATGGACATGTCGGCCGAATTCTACCTGTCGACGGTGGAGCGGGTGTTCAAGAACCGCGAAATCGCGCGCAACGAATTTGTCGTGGCGGGCAAGAAGGTGGATCTGGGCGCGATCACCGATATCGCCGTGAAGATCGTGGAGGGCGAGAAGGATGACATCTCCGCCCCCGGCCAGTGCCTTGCCGCGCTGAAGCTGCTGACCAACCTGCCCGACAGCAAGAAGGCCGCGCATCTGGAACCGGGTGCAGGGCATTACGGCATCTTTGCGGGCCGTAGCTGGCGTCTGAACATCCGGCCTCTGGTGCTGAACTTCATCGACGCCAATTCCGGCCCGGCCAGCACCCCTGCCCCGCAGGAAGCGCCCGCCGCCACCGCACCGGCAGAGGCGCCCGCGGCCGCCACCCCGGCCCGCAAGGCGGCGATCAAGCTGGCATCGAGCAATCCCGGCGCCTGATACTGGCGCAGGTTTATGGGAAGGGGGCGCCGCTGGCGCCCCCTTTTTTCATGCGGCCAGCCCGGCAACCTCGGCCACGGTCGCGGCGATCAAATCCAGACATTCGGGCGTGGAAAAGCGGTGATCCACGCCCTTGACCAGCAGCAGCCGCATATCCGGGCTGGTTGCGTGATCCAGCAGCCGCAGCGCCACAGCAGGCGGCACATCCACATCCGCCGTGCCCTGCAGCAGCCGCACCGGGAAGGGCAGCGCCAGCGGGCCGCGCAGCACCAGCTGGTTGCGGCCATCCTCGATCAGGCGGCGGGTGATGACATAGGGATCGTCCGAATACTCGCTGGGCAGCGCGACCCGCCCCTGCGCCGCCAGTTCGGCCTTCTGCGCCTCGGTAAAGCTGGACCACATGCTGTCTTCGGTGAAATCCGGTGCGGCGGCGATGCCGACAAAGCCTGCGATCCGTTCCGGCATGGCCCGGGCCACCAGCAGCGACAGCCAGCCGCCCATGGATGACCCGACAAGGATCTGGGGCCCCGTGGTCAGCGCGGCAATCGCCGCCATGGCATCCGCCGCCCAATCGCCGATGCAGCCTGCGAAGAAATCACCATCCGACTGGCCATGCCCCGAACAATCGAACCTGAGGAAGGCGCGGCCCGTGCCTTCGGCCCAATCCTGCAGGAACACCGATTTCGTGCCGTTCATATCCGACCGGAAGCCGTGGATGAACACCACGCCCGGCCCCTGCCCTGCGGTCTGGTGATAGGCGATGCGCCGCCCCTGCGGCGTGTGAAGAAATTGCGGCATGTGATCCCCGTTCAATTGCGGCCAGACCCTGCCAGAGCGCGCAACCACCTGCAAGAACCTGCGCCCAGCGGCTTGACGCCGGGCGCATCTGGCGGCAAACCGGCGCCACCATACCCGCAACCGGGCGTTCCGTGGGCGCCAGACCGACGAGGAGCTAGGCCATGAGCCAGATTTCCCCCCAGAATATCACGCTGACTTTCCCCGATGGCAACACGCGCGCCTATGCGGCTGGCGTGACGCCCGCCGAAGTGGCCGCCGCCATTTCCACCAGCCTTGCGAAAAAGGCGATCAGTGCCACGGTGAACGGCGCGCATTGGGATCTGCAATGGCCGATCCCGGCAGATGCCACCATCGCCATCCACACGATGCAGGATGACGCACAGGCGCTGGAACTGATCCGCCACGATCTGGCGCATATCATGGCGCGCGCGGTTCAGGAAATCTGGCCGGATGTGAAAGTGACCATCGGCCCGGTGCGCGATTACGGCTGGTTCTATGATTTCGACCGGGCGGAGCCCTTCACGCCCGAGGATCTGGGCCAGATCGAAGCGCGGATGAAACAGATCATCAACGCCCGCGAGCCCGTGAAAACCGAGCTGTGGGAGCGTGCCCGCGCGGTGGAATATTACCGTGGCCGGGGCGAGCCCTTCAAGCTGGAGCTGCTGGACCGGATTCCCGAAGGCGAAGACATCCGCATGTATTGGCACGGCACCTGGCAGGATCTGTGCCGGGGGCCGCATCTGCAGCATACGGGCCAGGTGCCCGCCGATGCCTTCAAGCTGACGCATGTGGCGGGCGCCTATTGGCTGGGCGATGCCTCGCGCCCGATGCTGCAGCGCATCTATGGCGTGGCCTTCAAGAACCGCGAGGATCTGAAGGCGCATATGACCATGCTGGAGGAAGCCGCGAAACGCGACCACCGCAAGCTGGGCCGCGAGATGGACCTGTTCCACATCCAGGAAGAGGCGCCGGGCATGGTGTTCTGGCATCCGAACGGCTGGACCGTCTACCGGATGCTGGAAGATTACATGCGCAAGCGGCTGCGCGAATATGACTACAAGGAAATCAAGACCCCGCAGGTGGTGGACCGCATCCTGTGGGAGAAATCCGGCCATTGGGAAGCCTATCGCGAGAACATGTTCATCGTGGAAGTGGACGAGGACGGCGCGAAGGAAAAGCGCATCAACGCGCTGAAACCGATGAACTGCCCCTGCCATGTGCAGATCTATAACCAGGGCCTGAAATCCTACCGTGACCTGCCGCTGCGCCTGGCGGAATTCGGGTCGTGCCATCGCTATGAAAGCTCTGGCTCGATGCACGGGCTGATGCGGGTGCGCGGCTTCACGCAGGATGATGCGCATATCTTCTGCACCGAAGACCAGATCGAGGCCGAATGTGCAGGGTTCATCAGCCTGTTGTCCTCGGTCTATCGCGATCTTGGGTTCGAGAAGTTCGACATCAAGCTGTCCACCCGCCCCGATGTGCGCGTGGGATCGGATGAGGTGTGGGACAAGGCGGAAAACGCGCTGCAGAAGGCCATCGAAGGTCTGGGCCTGCCCTATGAGGTGAACGAGGGCGACGGTGCCTTCTATGGCCCCAAGCTGGATTTCAAGCTGACCGATGCCATCGGCCGCGAATGGCAGTGCGGCACCTTCCAGGCGGATTTCAACCTGCCGGTGCGGCTGGATGCCGAATATGTGGGCGAAGATGGCGCGAAGCACCGCCCCGTCATGCTGCACCGCGCGGTTCTGGGGTCGTTCGAGCGTTTCATCGGCATCCTGATCGAGAACTATGCGGGCAAGCTGCCGTTCTGGCTGGCGCCGCGTCAGGTGGTTGTGGCCTCCATCGTGTCGGATGCGGATGATTATGTCCGCGAGGTGGTGGCGGCGCTGAAGGCATGCGGCATCCGGGCCGAGGCGGACACGCGCAACGAGAAGATCAACTACAAGGTGCGCGAACATTCGGTGGGCAAGGTGCCGGTCATCCTCGCCATCGGCATGAAAGAGGTCGAGGAACGCACGGTTTCGGTGCGCCGCCTGGGCGAAAACCGCACCGAAACTGCCACGCTGGATGCCATCACGGCAGAGCTGGCAACTGCGGCACAAATGCCCTGAAAACGGGCATACCGTTGAAATATCACCTGAAAACAACTGGTTGGGCAGATGCACATTGCCCAACCAAAATTCTTGCTTTTTGATTTGGGCATGGCATCATTTCCCTGTGACGACAGACTTTCGACCGCCTCCTGACACCAGGCAGCCGGACTTTGGAAGACCTGGCTGCACGGCCCGCGGCAATCTCGCCCCGGGATGTCTGATGAAGGAGAGACGGAATGCCGACCGGCACCGTGAAATGGTTCAACGACACAAAGGGATACGGCTTCATTGCCCCCGATGACGGCGGCAAGGATATCTTCGTGCATATCTCTGCCGTAGAGCGGGCTGGCCTGAAGGGCCTGAACGACAACCAGAAAATCGGTTACGAACTGCAATCCGGCCGCGATGGCCGTGCTTCGGCTAGCGACCTGCGCCTGCTGTAAGCCGCGCACACCTTACAGGCAAAGTGCCGGATGGCGGCCCCTGCGGGGGCCGTTTTCACATGCGGATCGGGGGCAGATCGGGGCCGGGTTACAGAAGTGCGGCCTGCACGTCGTCGCCCCAGCCCAGCAACAGCTTTTCGCCCGTGTCGATCACCGGGCGTTTCATCACGGCGGGCTGGGCGGCAATCTGCGCCTCGGCTTCCGAGGCTTTGAGGAAATCGTTGAAGCCGCGATAGGTGGTGGAGGATTTGTTCACCAGCCTGTCGCCGAATTCATCCACCAGACGGGTGATTTCTGCCCCGCTCAGCGGCTCTTTGCGCACATCGCGGAAGGTGACGGCATGGCCCGCCGCCTCCAGCGCCTTGAGGGCTTTCTTGCAGGTGTCGCAGGTGGGGATTCCGTAAAGGATCATGGCGGTTCGTTCCCTTGCTGGTGGCCCCTGCCGGGCAGAAGGCGGGCGCGCAATCGTGTGGTCTCGCGCCCTGTCTTACAGTGCCGGGCCGCCAAGGCCAAGCAGACGCGCCACCCAGACACCGGCCGCCGCCGAAATCGCCGTCAGGGCCATGCCCCAGATCACATCCGTGGCCACCATCTGCCAGTGCCAGTTGCGCATGACGGCGAAGCTGGTGAATTCATAGGTGCCATAGGCCATGAACCCGATCACCGCCGCAGGCAGCCAGACCGATGTGCCCCCACGCAGCGCAGGCAAGGATACAAGCCAGATCAGCCCTGCGATATAAAGCGCATAAAAGGCGATGGCCGGGGCAAGGCGAATCCCATCCAGCAGCTGATCGCCCAGATGGCGGCGGAACAGCGGCTGCATGACAAAGCGCAGCATCACGGCATCCAGAAGCAGGAACACGGTGACGGTGACGCCGTAAAGAACAAGTGCGGGCATGGGGTATCCTTTCCCCAATTGATCTAGCGCAACAGGCTGGATTGACCAGCGGAGAGCTTTGTATCTTGGGCCAGAAGTTGTAGCGGGGGAGCGGTGGACTTGCCCCCCGCGCGGTGCGGCGATGTTTGGGGTGCCAGCGGGTGGCCTTTCAGTGAACCTGCCGTCCAGCCCCCCTCCCATGGCCCCTGAGCGCGAAGAACACCAACAGGGCGAGCGCTGTCATCATGATGCCGGATGTGGTCAGCAGCAGCTCGTGCGTCTGGACGAACGCGGCTTTTCCGGCGGCAACCAGTGCCTCGCCCTCGGCGCCTCCCAGGCGGGCTGCCACGATGAAGGCATCACCGATGCTGCGTGCGGCCTCGGCGCTCAGATCCGGGGCAAGACCCGCTGGCAGCTCGATCGAGCGGCTGAAGGCACCGGACATGAATACGCCGAAGAAGGTGATGCCGAGGCCGGTTCCCAGCTCATATCCGGTGGCCTCCAGCGATCCGGCAGCACCGCCCTTGCTGGCCTCGACCGCGCCCATGATGGCGATGGAGGATGCGGTCAGCCCGATGCTGAGCGTCAGCCCCAGCACGGCCAGCGCCATGGGCACGGGCAGGCCGGGATCATGAAAATCGCTGCCCGCCAGAAACACCAGCGCTGCGGCCGCGACCAGCAGCGACAGGCAGGCAACCAAACGCAAGCCGAAGCGGTTGGACAAATAGCCCGCGACGGGCCCACCGATGGCCGCAGCTGCCATGATCGGGATCATGAAGAGACCGGCCTGCAGCGGCGTCTTGCCCAGCACATATTGCAGTTCTTGCGCCAGGGTCAGTTCCACCCCTGCCAGCGCGCCCGAGGCGACAATCGCCATGATCAGCCCGGCGAAGATGGCAGGGCGCGACAGCAGCGACAGATCCAGCATGGGCGCTTCGGCCCGCAACTGCTTGCGCACGAACACCGCCAGAACCGAGATGCCAATTGCCAGGATCAGGCAAACGACCGGCAGCGGCTGCTTGCCACCAAAGCCCGTCTTGATGCTGTAAACCACAGAGATCATCCCGATGATCAGCAAAAGCGCCTGACCGATGGGCCATTTCCCTGGTGTGGTCTGCTCATTGCGCGGCAACAGGAACCAGCAGGCTGGCGCAACAATCAACATCACCGGCACGTTGATCAGAAAGACCGAGCCCCACCAGAAATGTTCCAGAAGGGCACCGCCCACCAGCGGACCAAGCGCAGCCCCCGCCGCCCCGACGGTACCCCAGAGGCCAAGCGCCATGGCACGTTCAGCATCGTTCTCGAAGGTCTTGCGGATCAGGCCCAGCACGCAGGGCATGATCATGGATCCGCCCAGGGCAAGGACCACGCGCGCGGCGATCAGTTCTGCGGCCGTCTCCGCAAAGGCCGCCCAGGCGGAGGCCCCGGCAAAGATCACCAACCCCGTCAGCAGGATACGTCGATTGCCGACACGATCCGACAGGGTGCCCATCGGCACCAGAAGGCCAGCCATCAGCAGGGGATAGATGTCAATGATCCAAAGCACCTCGGTCCCCGAGGCATTCAATGCCTGCGTGAGGCGGGGCACCGCGACATGCAGAATGGTCATGTCGAGCACGACCGGCAGGAAGGCCAGCATGACCGCCAGCAGCACAAGCCAGCGTTTCGGATCGGGTGTCAGGGCGGGCATGGTTCACCTGTAAGATCTGTTGCAGGTGCGGATATAAATACATACGTATGGATTTCAACCGAACTTCGAGAAAGCAGAGCAGATGGGCAGAACACCGACGATCAGCCGGGACAGGCTACTCGACCTGGCAGAGGAAATCGTGCGCAATGGCGGCGGTGGCGCACTGACCATTGGCGCCCTGGCGCAGGCGGCGGGCATTTCGAAAGGCGGGGTGCAGTATTCCTTTGCCAGCAAGGATGCGCTTGTGCGCGGCCTGATCGACCGGTGGACCGATCAGTTTGACGCGCTCATGGGGGATGCGACGCCAGAGGAGCCGATAGCCTTCGTGAAGCGCTATTTGGCGGCGACACGAACCTCGCAGCAGGCGCTGAACGCCAAGATGGCGGGCCTGCTGGTCAGCTATCTGGAAGACCCCGCAAATCTTCAGGAAACCCGCAACTGGTATCACGGCATCTTTGCACGCCTTTCGGGAACCTCGCCGGACGCCCAGGCCGCACGGGTGGCATTTCTGGCAGTGGAGGGCCTGTTCCTGATGCGGATCAATGGGATAGACGAGGACGGGAAGTGGTCAGGCCTTCTGGAGGACGTCGAAGCGATCCTAACACGGCTGACGAAATGATCAGTTTACAACCCCCGCCAGTGGCAGAGATACCGCAGTATTTACCCCGAAGGGCGGCATAGCAGTGGCTGCGGTGCAGGCCCTTTGCTGTCATTCGACCTCCGCGAGGGCCTTGGGCCAGCACTCCCAAAAGCGGCCTCTGAAATAGCTTCCGCAGCGACGCTCCGGACGAATACAGAGATGCGGTGTCGGATTTCATTTTCGGTCTTCGCACCCCGGTTTTGCGATTGGATCGGTCGCCTGGGTTGATATCCTTCGGCCAGTTCGGGATGAACCTTCGGACCGCTGACAGCCTACCTGTTCTGCGTGTCGACCGGATAGGCGGTGGTGAACCTCATCCGCTCCATGGCGAAATGGCTTGTGACGTTCTTGATCGGAACGGCATTGGTGAGGCGTTTGTAGAGCGTGTCGAAGGCAGCCATGTCGCGAACCGAGACGCGTAGCAGATAGTCCAGCTCTCCGGCCATGCGGTAGACCTCCATGATCTCGGGGATGCTGGCTGTGGCCTGCCCGAAAGCTTCGCGCCACTCGGGAGAATGGTCGGGCGCCTCGATGCCCATGAACACGGTGAGGCCAAAGCCCAGCTTGGCCGGATCGGCCAGGGCGCCCCGGCCGGTCAGGACGCCGGTTGTCTCAAGCTTCTGGATGCGCTTCCAGCAAGGGGTTTGCGACAGGCCGACCTTGTCGGCGATCCGGGCGATGGGCAGGGTGGCGTCGCGCATCAGTTCGGCAACGATCTTGCGGTCGATCAGGTCAAGGTCGGTCATCTGCATCTGCCTTTCCAGCCGCGCAAGGCGACCCTTGGCCAAGGATGCCGGAAATGAATTAAAAGTCTATAGTCTTTATCGTGTATATTGCCCTTGCCTTCTGCGGCTGCCCAAAACCCTTGTTTTTCTAGTGTTTCCGTGCAGCTGGCAGGGGTGGCAACGGACCCCCAACAATCCCGAGAATGATTCTTGCCCGTCTCGGGCATATCTCTGGCGCATGGTCACGCAGAGCTGAAAGATGCCCTGACCCGGGCCGGCATGCTGCGGTCGGCGGCGGTGGCCGAGCAGGTTCCGGGCGCGGCGCGTTAAGGGCCAACTTCTGACGTTCCTTCCCCTTTCGCCCGACCTCTTGGCGCCTGGCGGCACCATGCGGAGAATCTCGTTCCACAATCACGATCATTTTAGACGTGAATATTCCATTGCAATACTCGACCACATCTGTCGTTATTAAGGGGCAAATACGATGCAGCCCCTGAAGCACGAAAGGAGTTCAGACATGGAACAACAGACCATCGACAGGACGGATCGCTTCCCGGTCGCAGATCGTTCGATGCAAAGTTTGGCACGGACCCGGGCATTGCCCCCGCGTGCGGCCTTCTGCGCCATCGCCCTTTTGTCCGTCGCCCTGTGGGCCGGGCTGATCCTGCGTCTGGTGCCGTGATGGCTGAGATGACGCCCGCCTTTCGCAGCCCCGCCTATGCCGTGCAGCTGATCGACCGCCGCACTGGCAGGGTTCACCGCATCAACGGCAGCCCGCTGGTGCTGCTGACCCGCCGCCCGGATGAGGCCGCCATCGAACTGCTGGAAGGCCGCGACGCCGCCGTCTGGGACACCCGGATCGCCCCCATCGAAAGGAGAGGCCAGTGATGACCGCCCTGAACTATCCGCACACTCTTTTTGGCCTTGCGCCCTTCCCCCATCTTTTCCCGCGCCTGCGCGGCACCCCAAAGGAGACCGAAATGATTGCCACCATCACGCTTGCTGGCACTGTCACGGCGCAAGGCCCTGTCGTGCAACGCCATGGCGACGGCCGGTTGACCATCACCGACGGGCTGAACCGCCTGACGGGTTGGCCGGTGGCCCGGGTGATCCGCAACGGCTTCTCTGCACTGGCCCTGGCGGTGCTGGGGCTGGGGCTGGGGTCCGCCCCGTCGCAGTTGCAGGCCGAAACGCTGCTGAACGTCAGCTATGATCCGACGCGGGAATTGTACCGTGAGGTGAACGAGGCCTTCGCCGCCTGGTGGGTGGCACAGGGCAATGAGGCGCCGGTGATCGAGACAAGCCATGGCGGATCGGGGTCGCAGGCCCGCGCGGTGATCGACGGGCTGGCGGCACAGGTGGTCACGCTGGCGCTGGCCAGTGACATCGACAAGATCGCAGAGACCGGCAAACTGCCCGCAGACTGGCAGGCAAAGCTGCCGCATAATTCCTCGCCCTATACCTCGACCATCGTGTTTCTGGTGCGCGAAGGAAACCCCAAGGGTCTGAAAGACTGGGGTGATCTGGTGGCCGAGGGGGTCGAGGTCATCACGCCCAACCCCAAGACCTCGGGCGGGGCGCGCTGGAACTATCTGGCTGCATGGGCCTGGGCGGAAAAGAACGGTCAGGACCCCAAGGCGTTCGTCGGCAAGCTGTTCAAGAACGTGCCGGTGCTGGACAGCGGCGCGCGCGGGTCAACCACCACCTTTGCCCAACGCGGCATCGGGGACGTGCTGCTGGCCTGGGAAAACGAGGCCTATCTGGCGCTGAAAGAGCTGGGCGAGGATCAGTTCGATATCGTGGTGCCCTCGGTCTCGGTGCTGGCGGAACCGCCGGTGGCACTGGTCGAAGGCAACATTGCCAGTGATAGAAGCCGCAAACTGGCCACGGCCTATCTGGAGTTCCTCTATTCCCCCGAAGGGCAGGCGCTGGCCTACAAGAATTTCTACCGCGCCTGGGATGCCTCGAAGGCGGCGCCGGAGGATGTGGCCCGCTTCCCCGAACTGGAACTGGTCGATATCGCCAGCTTTGGCGGCTGGGCGAAGGTGCAACCAGAGCACTTTGGCGACGGCGGCATCTTCGATCAGATCTACGTTCCGAAATGACCGGCCGTCCGATCATCCATCGTTCCCCCATGCCCGGGCTGGGCCTGAGCATGGGGATCACCCTGACGATGCTGTCGCTTGTCGTCCTGTTGCCTATCGGCGCCCTGCTTCTGAAGGGCGCCACCTATGGTGCAGCAGGGGTCTGGGAGACTGTGAACCGCGAACGGGTCTGGGCCGCGCTGTTTCTGTCGTTCCGGCTGTCGCTGTTTGCGGCGCTGTTCAATCTGGTGTTCGGCGTGCTGCTGGCCTGGGTTCTGATGCGCTACCGCTTCTGGGGGCGCCGCCTGCTGGATGCCGCTGTCGATCTGCCCTTTGCCCTGCCCACCGCCGTTGCCGGTATCGCGCTGACGGCGCTTTATGCGCCCAACGGGATGTTCGGCGCGCTGGCGCAGCAGATGGGCTGGAAGATCGCCTATTCGCAATGGGGCATCTTTCTGGCGCTGGTCTTCGTCGGCCTGCCCTTTGTCACACGCACTGTGCAGCCGGTGATCGAAGAAATCGACCGCGAGGTGGAAGAGGCCTCGGCCACGCTTGGCGCCACGCGCCTGCATACGCTGCGCCATGTCATCCTGCCGATGCTGGCCCCTGCCGCCCTGACGGGCTTTGCCCTGTCGCTGGCGCGGGCCGTGGGGGAATATGGCTCGGTGATCTTCATTGCGGGCAATATCCCCCTCGTCACCGAAATCGCCCCGCTGCTGATCGTGATCCAGCTGGAAGAGTTCAACTATGACGCCGCCGCCGCCATCGGCATTGCCATGCTGCTCATCAGCTTTGCCATGCTGCTGGCCATCAATCTCATTCAGGTCTGGAGCCGCCGGAGAATTGGTCATGTCTGATATTGCCCCTGTCCGCTTTCGCGCGCCGACCGAAGAAACCCCGCTGGCCCGTCGGGTGATGATCGGGCTGGCGGTGGCGGGAATTGCCGTTCTGGTTCTGGCACCGCTGCTGGTGGTCTTTGCCGAGGCCCTGTCACGAGGGGTCGGCGCGGCGCTGGCGAGCCTCACCAGCCGCGATGCCCTGTCCGCGATCCGGCTGACGCTGCTGATTGCCGCCATCTCTGTGCCGCTGAACGCCGCCTTCGGCATTGCGGCGGCCTGGTTCATCACCAAGTTCGATTTCCGGGGAAAGGCCTTCCTGATCACACTGATCGACCTGCCCTTCTCGGTCTCGCCCGTGGTCGCGGGCCTGTGCATCGTGCTGATGTTCGGCGCCAATTCGCTTCTGGGTGGCTGGCTGGTCGCCAGCGGCTTTCCCATCGTCTTTGCCCTGCCCGGCATCATCCTGGCCACGATGTTCGTCACCTTCCCCTTCGTCGCCCGCGAATTGATCCCGGTGATGATCGAACAGGGCCGGGCCGAGGAAGAGGCGGCGCTGACGCTGGGTGCATCGGGCTGGCGGGTGTTCCGCACCGTGACGCTGCCCAATATCCGCTGGGCGCTGCTGTATGGCGTCTTGCTGTGCAACGCCCGCGCCATGGGCGAATTTGGTGCCGTTGCGGTGGTATCCGGCAAGATCCGCGGCCAGACCGCCACCATGCCGATCACCATCGAGATGCTGTATAACGAATACCTTTCGGTCGCAGCCTTCAGCCTGGCCGCCATGCTGACCCTCCTCGCCCTTCTGACCCTCTTGCTGAAAACCGCGCTGGAAATCCGTCATGCCGATCAGCTTTCTGCCACGCACCGCCATTAGGAGACCGCCCATGCACATCGAAATCGACGAAATCTCCAAACAGTTCGGCACCACGGCCGCGCTGCATCCGGTGTCGCTGGCATTGCCTTCGGGCGCGCTGGTGGCGTTGCTTGGCCCTTCCGGTTCGGGCAAGACCACGCTGCTGCGCATTCTTGGCGGGCTGGAATTCCCGACCTCGGGCCGCGTCCGCTTTGACGGGCAGGATGCCACGGGCCTGACCGTGCAGGACCGCCGGGCGGGGTTTGTCTTCCAATCCTATGCCCTGTTCCGCCACATGACCGTGTTTGACAATATCGCCTATGGCCTGCACGCCCGCCACCGCGCCACCCGGCCCACCAAGGCCGAGATCGCCCGCCGCGTGACGCAGCTGCTGGATCTGATCCAGCTGCCGGATATCGGCGCGCGCTATCCCAGCCAGCTGTCCGGTGGCCAGCGCCAGCGTGTGGCGCTGGCCCGCGCGCTGGCCATCGAACCCCGCATGTTGCTGCTGGATGAACCCTTCGGCGCGCTGGATGCCAAGGTGCGCAAAGAGCTGCGTCAGGGCCTGCGCGACATTCACGATACCACCGGCCTGACCACCATCTTCGTCACCCATGATCAGGACGAGGCGATGGAACTCGCCGATATTGTCGTTGTCATGTCCATGGGAAGGATCGAACAGATCGGCAAACCAAATGACATCCGCGCCAGACCGGCGACCCAGTTCGTGCGAGAGTTCCTGACCGTCTGAATGGCATAGGATTTTGCCGTCTTTGCATGACGTGACCGGCATTTCTGCGTTACGTGCGCCTTTTCTTTAACTGGCGTCGCACGGTGCTTGCCTCTCATTCTCAATCCAGCGGGTTATCGCCACGGTTCTTGTGAGTGGCAGCTGTTTCAAAGTTGCTGCAGCTGCTGCGCCGCCGCTGGAAAGCCCGTTTGCGAAAGAGCCTGACGAAATCCGAAGATCGTCCTGCGGGACTGCCAGCCAGCAACGGGCAGCAGGTTGGGTAAAACCATGCGCGCAGCACGGGCGGTTGCCCTCGGCATCCTGCGCAGAAATCATCTGGACAGAGGATCAGGTGGCCGCGCGACGCGCCAGCGCCTGGCCAAAGCTCGCGCTGGCCGTCAAGACCGGAACAGGACCGGCTTATGTAAACCGCACTGTAAACGGTTCCGAAGCATCATGACGCCGCCAATGCTTAACGTCTTTATAGTCATGGGGGTAGTGGTGGTGGCGAGGGGGGGATTTGAACCCCCGACCCCGCGATTATGAGTCGCGTGCTCTAACCAACTGAGCTACCTAGCCACTGGCGCGCTTCTAGTAGACCGCGCCGGGGGGGTCAAGCGCCTTTCGGCATTTTTTCGTCAGCCCGCCACCGCCCTGTCATGGGCGACGCGCGGGCGGCCCGAGGCTGTCACCGTCACGCTGGCTTCGATGAACATGCGGTTGCCCTCTACCTCGGCCTCGCGGATGTCGCGGGTGGTGGCCAGATGCACATCGGCGGCCCCGGCCCGCAGCGCGCGGCCCTGTGCCTCGGCCGCAAGGGCGGCTTCCAGCGCTTCCAATGCGGCATCGCGGCTGGGGAAAAGCTGATTGCCTTCGGGCAGATGCGCGATGAAGCGGCCTTCGCCCGGGCTGGTCACAAGCCCCTGGGCGCGCTGGCTGACCTGCCCCACAACGGCACCGATGGCATTGGCCACGCCCGCATGTTCGGGCAGCACCATGCGCGTGCCCAGCCTTTCCCCCACCGCGCCGTAATAGAACGGCGCCGAGGCCCCCAGACCGATCACCGGCACCCCAAGCCGCAGCTGCAGCTGCACCACGCCCTGATGGCCGCCAAGCCCCCGGCGCGTCAGCAGATGCCGGGCCAGCCCTTCGGGCGCATCCTCGGCAAAGCCCGGGTCTTCGGCAAAGGCGGCCTCCAGCAGGCAATCCACGGTCTGCGCCGTCAGCTGATCGACGATCTTTTGCGCGAAAGTGACAGGATCGCCGGAAAACCGCTCGCCGCGCCCGGTGCGGCGCCGCCCCAGCAGGCGCAAGGCCTTTTCGGCGGCCCCGGCATCCCAATCGGCCAGCCCGCCCAGAACATGGCTGGCATCCGAAGGCGTGACACCCGCGACCATCACCAGCCCGCGCGCCACAAGGCGATCCATCGCCGCCACCTCCAGCCGCGAGGTGATGGGGCGGGCCAGCGGCATGGGTTCGGTGATCCGTGCCAGCAGCGCTGCTTCGCGCGGAGACAGCCCGCCCGCCGTCGCGCCACCTGTCGGCGTGAGCATGGGAATCACGAAGCGCCCGTCGAATTCGCCCGAAACCTCGGTCGACAGCGCGCGATCCAGCGCGGCATGAACCATGGCGCCATGATCCACCGCCAGCAACGATACCGGGATCAGGCGGCGCGGGCCAAGGCGCAGGCCGCCTTCCAGCCCTTCGGTCACCAGATGCACCTCGCTGTCACCACCAAGGCCGGTGGTGCGCATCGCCACGGCCTCGACCATGGTGCGGAAACCGCCGACGCGGGCGCCTTCGGGGTCGATCTCTGGCAGGCCGCCTTTCAGCAGGGCGACATCGGTGGTGGTGCCGCCGATATCGGACACCAGCGCATCCGATTCGCCAGACAGCCAGCGGGCGCCCACGATGCTGGCGGCGGGGCCGGACAGGATGGTCTCAATGGGGCGTTCGCGCACCATGGCGGCAGAGATCAGCGCGCCATCGCCGCGCACCACCATCAGCGGCGCAGCAATGCCCACCGCCGCCAGATGGCTTTCACAAGCGGCCACCAGCCGGTCGATCATGCCGATCAGCCGGGCATTCAGCACCGCTGTCAGCGCCCGCTTCGGCCCGTTCAGCCCGGCGGAAAGTTCGTGCGAACAGGTGACGGGGCGCCCGGTCGCCTGCCGGATCGCGGCGCGGGCCGCGGTCTCATGCGCGGGGTTGCGGGTGGCAAAGCGGGCCGCCACGGCAAAGCCCATCACATCGGGCGCCAGCCGCACCGCCTCGGCCACCAGCCTGTCCAGATCCAGCGGCGCGCTTTGCTGGCCTGCATGATCGTGCCCGCCCGGCAGTGCGATGACCGGATCGCCTGCCAAAGCCTCGGCCAGGCCGCCCCGCTCCAGATCGGCTGCATCAAAGCCGATGAACACCAGCGCCACGCGGCCGCCCTGCCCCTCGACCAGCGCATTGGTGGCCAGGGTGGTGGACAGCGACACCATCGCCACCTCTGCCGGGGCCACGCCCGCACCGGACAGGGCCGCATCGACGGCGCGCCCGATGCCCAGGCTCAGATCGCCGCGCGTGGTCAGCGATTTCGCCTTGCCGATGACGCGGGTGGCCTCTGCGTCGAGGATGACCGCATCGGTATAGGTGCCGCCGGTATCGACGCCCAGAAGATAGCCCATGATCCCGCCCACATGCTTTTGTCCTGCAGCTATTCCATGCCGCCTGCCCGCGCGCAATGCGCGCCCGATGACGACATGCCGCAGACGGCGCGCGCCCCCTCGCCCTTTGCGGCAAGGCCGGTTAGGCTGCCCCAGGTTGATATGGGATGAGTTCATGCGGCAAGAGCTTCCACAAACCCGCGATCTGGTGCTGATCGGGGGGGGCCATGCCCACGCACTTGTGGCGCGGATGTGGGGCATGACGCCGCTGCCGGGGGTGCGGGTGACCATCATCAACCCCGGCCCGGTCGCGCCCTATACCGGGATGCTGCCCGGCCATATCGCGGGTCATTACGACAAGTCGGATCTGATGATAGATCTGGTGCGGCTGGCCCGGTTTGCCGGGGCGCGGCTGATCCTGGACCGGGTGACGGGGATCGACCGCCGGGCAAAACGCGTGATCCTGCAGGACCGCCCGCCCATCAGCTATGATGTGGCCAGCATCGACATCGGCATTTCGTCGGATCTGCCCGATCTGCCGGGCTATGCGGGCAATGCGGTTTCCGCAAAACCGCTTGGCCATTATGCCGAAAGCTGGGAGGCGTTTGTGGCGCAAGGCCTGCCCCGGCCCCGGCTGGTGGTGATCGGCGCGGGCATCGGCGGGGTGGAGCTGGCGCTGGCCTCGGCCTACCGGCTGCGGCAGGCGGGGGCTGATCCGCAGATCACGCTGATCGACCGGGCGGCAGGGGCGCTGCCCCATATCGGCGCCGGGGCGCGGCAGGCCCTGCTGGCCGAACTGGCGGCGGCAGGCATTGCGCTGATGACCGGGGTGGCCCCGGCAGAGCTGCGGCCCGGTGCGGTTGTGCTGGAGGATGGCCATGTGGAGACGGCGGATTTCATCCTGTCGGTGGCAGGCAGCCGCCCGCAGCGCTGGCTGGCCGAAACCCGGCTGGCGCTGCATGAGGGGTTCGTGGCGGTCGGCTCGACCCTGCAAACCTCGGATCCGGTGATTTTTGCGGTGGGCGATTGCGCGCATATGCTGCATGCGCCACGACCCAAGGCCGGGGTCTTTGCCGTGCGGCAGGCGCCGGTGCTGCATCATAACCTGCGGGTCAGCCTGTCGGAAACCGGGCAGTTCCGCGAATATAATCCGCAGCGCGATTACCTGAAACTGGTGTCGACCGGGCGGCAGAATGCGGTGGCTGACAAGCTGGGCCTGAAACTGTCGCATCCTGTGCTGTGGCGCTGGAAAGACCGGATCGACCGGCGGTTCATGGCGATGTTCCGCGATTACCCGGCCATGCCCACCGATGCGCTGCCCAGCCCGGCGGCCGCCGGTCTGGCTGAGGTTCTGGGGCCGAAAGCCCTGTGTGGCGGCTGTGGCGCCAAGGTGGGGGCCGAAGATCTGGCCCTGGCGCTGTCGGCCCTGCCCGATCCGCGCAACCCCGCCGTGCTGACCGGGCCGGGCGATGACGCCGCCGTGATCCGCCGGGCAGAAGGGTTGCAGGTGCTGACCACAGATCACCTGCGCGCCTTCACGGCCGATCACGGGCTTATGGCGCAGATTGCGGCGATCCATGCCATGGGGGATATCTGGGCGATGGGCGCGCGGCCCGAGGCGGCGCTGGCGCAGATCACCCTGCCCCGCCTGTCGCCCCGGCTGCAGGCCGAAACCCTGCGCGAGATCATGGCGATGGCTGCCGCCACCTTTACCGCCGCCGGGGCAGACATTGTGGGCGGTCACACCTCTGTGGAGGCAGAGCTGACCATCGGCTTTACGGTCACCGGCCTGACCCACCGCGCAATCACCAAGGGCGGCGCGCAGGCGGGCGATGTGTTGCTGCTGACGAAACCGCTGGGCACCGGCACGATTCTGGCCGCCGAAATGGCAGGGCACCGCAGCCCGAAGCTGCAGCTGGGCGAGGCGCTGGCCGCGGCGCTGGCCTCCATGACTGCCGCGCCCATCGCGGCGGCGGCGATCCTGCGCGATCACGCGACAGCGATGACGGATGTGACGGGCTTTGGCCTTGCAGGCCATCTGTGGGAAATCTGCCAGGCGTCCTTCCTTGCGGTAGAACTGGATCTGGCGGCGGTTCCGCTGCTGCCGGGCGCCGCACAGCTGGCAGCCGAAGGTCTGGCCTCGACGCTGGCGCCCGCCAATCGCGCGGCGCTGATCGGCCATATCGCCCTGCCCGATACACCTGCCGCAGCCCTGCTGTTTGATCCACAGACGGCCGGCGGCTTTCTGGCCGCCGTGCCCGCCGATCAGGCCAGATCTGTGCTGATGGCGCTGCAGACCGCGGGCAGCCCGGCGGCAATCATCGGGCGGCTGCTGGCGGCCAAGCCGAAGATCACCGTCCTGTCGCGCTGATCTGGGCCACGCCGGCCGCCACCTGCACCGCCAGCGCGGGCAGGGTGTCCGGGCCAAGCCCCGTTGCGGGCACCGGCAGCATGGGCACCGCCATCCGCGCCCGGTGCTTGGCATAGCGCGGGTCATAGTGCCGGGCCATCAGATCCGCCGCCAGTTCGGCAAACCGTGCCGCACCTGCCAGCGCCTGCCAGCCTTCGATCACCTCGGCCGGGTGCAGCGGGCGCAGCCGGTCCAGGATCCCCGCCAGCCGCAGCGGATCGGCCACCAGATCGCCATAGGCGCGCGTCAGATAGGCGGCCCGCGCCTCCAGCGGGGCCACGATCTCCACCCGCGGGGCTTCGACCATGGCGCGCCACAGCCGGGGCGGCAGGCGGCAGTTGCCAACCTTGGAGCTTTCGGCCTCCACCACCACCGGGCGCGTCGGGTCCAGCCGCGCGAGCGCCAGGGCCAGCGCGCCCTCAAAGGCCTTTTGCGAAGGCTGCCCGCCCGGCATCGCCCCGAACAGCGATCCGCGATGCCGCGCCAGCCCTTCCAGGTCGATCACCTGCATCCCAAGGCCCGCCAGCAGGGCCAGAACCTCGGTCTTGGCGGCGCCGGTATTGCCATCCAGCACGACCACCGGGCTGGAAACCGGGCGATCATAGACCTGCTCGACCACCAGCCGCCGCCAGGTCTTGTAACCACCCTCGATCACATCGGCGCGCCAGCCGATCTGTTTCAGGATGGTGGCGAAAGACCCCGACCGCTGCCCGCCGCGCCAGCAATAGACCAGGGGCTTCCAGCCGCCCTCCATATCGGCCAGCGGCCCTTGCAGATGGGCTGCCGCATTCTTTGCCACCAGCGCACCACCGACCTTGCGCGCCTTGAACGGGCTTTCCTGCTTGTAGATCGTGCCCACCAGCGCGCGTTCGTCATCATCCAGCACCGGCAGGCTGATGGCGCCCGGCACATGATCTTCGGCCCATTCGGCGGGGGAGCGCACGTCGATGATGGTATCAAAGCCGAGATCGGCAATCTGCGTCAGGTGGGTCAGGGCAACTGTCATGACATGACCTTATCCGTGGCTGTCCGGTTCTTCAAACCCTGCCTTCCCCCTTCCTCTTGGCAAAAATACCCATTGCGCGTTCAGAACCCCGCGAAACAGCGGTCGGTCAGCGCCTGCAGCATCGCCGTGCCGCGCGCCATCTGTTCCACCGTCACATATTCATCCGGCTTGTGGCCCTGCGCCATGCTGCCCGGGCCGCAGATCACCGTGGGAATCCCCAGATGCTGCGAGAACAGCCCGCCCTCGGTGCCGAAGGCCACCTTGATGGTGCCATTCGCCCCGGTCAGCCCCTTGACGAAATTCACCACCGCCGCATCCGAGGGTGTGCCCAGCCCCGGGTAATCCCACAGCCGTTCCACCGTGATTGCCGCCTCGGGGAATTCGGCGCGCAGAGGGGCCAGGATGGATTCGGCCGCCGCGCGCAGATCGGCGATCAGCGCCTCGGGGTCGTCGCCAGCCAGGCTGCGGATCTCGAAATCCAGCGTGGCGCGGTTGGGCACGATATTGACCTGCACCCCGCCCTGCATCTTGCCGACATGGAGCGTGGTATAGGGCACGTCATAATCCCCATCGCGCAGCCCGTTCGCCGCCACCCGCGCCTGCAAAGCCCGCACGGCATTAAGGAAATCCGCCGCCAGATGCAGTGCGTTCAGCGCCAGCGGTGCCAGCGCCGAATGGCCCTCGCGCCCCAGACAGGTCGCCCGCAGCGCCACCTTGCCCTTGTGGCCGGTGGCCACCTGCATGGCTGTGGGCTCGCCCACGATGCAGAAGCGCGGTTTCACCGGCGCCTGTGCCAGCATATCGACCATGGAGCGCACGCCCATGCAGCCGATTTCCTCGTCGTAAGACAGTGCCAGATGCATCGGCACCGCCAGCCTTTCGCCCGCCCGCTGCCGCGTCGCCGCCTGGAGCATCGCGTCAATCGCCAGCGCGCAGAAGCCCTTCATGTCGGCGGCCCCCCGGCCATAGAACCGCCCGTCTTCCTCGGTCAGGCGGAAGGGCGGTTTGGTCCAGGCCTGCCCCTCTACCGGCACCACATCGGTATGGCCCGACAGCATCACCCCGCCCACACCTTCCGGCCCGAGTGTGGCGAACAGATTGGCCTTGGGCCCGCCCGGCTCGGGGATCAGGGTTGCGGCAATGCCTGCCTCTGCCAGCAGGGCCTGAACATACAGCATCAGGTCGATATTCGGCCTGGCACTTACCGTATCGAATTGCATCAGCTGGTCGAAAATCGCGCGCATCATGTTTCTCCGTTGCCGGTATATGGTTAGACAAAAGCGGCGCGAAGGAAAGGCCGATTGCGCCAAAGCGGTGGTTCGGGCTTTCCTTCGGCCCGCGCTTCCGCCAGTCTGGCCACGCCTGACCGGAGCCTGCCCCCCATGCGCCTTGAGCCTTTGCGTCCATTTCTGACCGCCGCCTTTCTGGCCACCCTGCCGCTTGCCGCCTCTGCCGATCCGATGGGCGCCGTGGGCCAGCTGGTGCTGGGCCATGCGCTGTTTGCCGAAGGCGAGGCCAGCCGTGACGGGCTGGCGCTGATCGCCGGGGCCCGGCTGGCAGGGGGCGTGAAGATCGGCATCGTGGAACGCGAGATGCAGACGGAAGGCCCGGCCGCCGAAGCCGCTGCTGCCGCCGCAGCCCCGCGCAATGCGGTGCAGATGATGGCCAGCGCGCGAGCCGCCGTCGCGGCGGACGAGACGTTGTCCTTTCTGGTGATATCCGCCGAATCCCTGCTGGCCGTTCTGCCTGCGGCAGAGGCCCGCGCCAGTGCGGCGCAGATCGGCCCGGGGCAAAGCCATATCTGGCGCCTGCCTGCCGATGGTGGGGCCGCGCTGGATATCGGGGTGGTGGATGATGGCGGATCTGGCCTGCAGTTACAGGTGGTCGCGGCGAAGGGGGACGAGGCGCCACAGGTTCTGTGCCACGCCACGGCGCTGCCGTTGTGCCGGATCTTGTTGCCAGAAAGCGGCTTTGTCGATGTGACGGTGCGCAATCCTGGGTCAGAGCCGGAGAATTATCTGCTGGTCACCAACTGATCTGGGCGAAGTCGCCACCGGGGATCATCCGGTCGCAGTTGACCATCCGATAAAATACTTTCCTGCCAGACTGGCGATGGTGATGCCTGCGGGCCTGATCTGGCCTGCATCGCCCACCGGCTCCCTTTCGGTGGTCGCTTGCGATCCCCAGCACCTGCCCCGCCGCGTTGCCGCGACGGGGCTTTTTCGTGCCATCAGTCGGCGTCGCGCAGCACCCGTGCGGGGCGGGCCGACAAGGGCCGCAAGGCGAAGCCCAACCCGGCCAGCAGCGTGGCCAGCACCCCGCCTGCAACGATTGCCAGCGCGGAAAGCGGCTCGAAACTGTATTCCGCCTCCATCACCCAGACCATCACCGCCCAGCCCGCAATTGCCCCGGCGGCAATTGCCACGATACCGGCAGCCGCCCCCATCAGCGCCGCCCGCAAGGCAAAGCTGAGCAGGATACGCGCGCGGGTCGCCCCCAGCACCTTCAGCACCGCCGCCTCATAGACCCGGGCCCGCTCGCCTGCGGCGGCAGCACCGATAAGCACGACAAAGCCGGTGGCGAGCACGGCAGAGGCAGCCCATGCCGTGGCGGTGGCGATGGCATCCAGCGCCTCTGTCACCCGGTCGATGGCATCGCGCACCCTTATGGCGGTGATGTTCGGCCAGGTGCCTGCCAGATCGCGCAGGATGCGCGCCTCGTCCTCGGGTGGGGCATAAAGCGTGGCAATATGGGTATGCGGAGCCCCGGCCAGTGCCGCCGGGTTCAGCGTCATCACAAAGCCCATGCCGCCGGTGGCGAAATCAACCTCGCGCAGGCTGGTCACCGTGGCAGTGATGTCGCGACCCAGCACATTCAGCGTGATGGTATCGCCCAGCACCAGCCCAATCTCGGCCGCCTCTTCCGCCGAAAAGCTGACCTGCGGGGCGCCGGTGTAATCGGCGGGCCACCATTCGCCCGCCACGATCTGGGTACCCTCGGGCGGGCTGGCGGCATAGGTGATGCCGCGATCCCCGCGCACCACCCAATGTTCGCCCGCCACCTCGCGCGCGGGGCGGTCGTTGATGCGGGTGATGACCGCGCGCAGCATCGGCGCGCTTTCCACACGGGAAATCGCCGGATCCGCCTTCACCTTGTCCAGAAAGCCCGCGATCTGATCATTCTGGATATCCACCATGAAATAGGCGGGCGCCCGGGCCGGCAGATCACGGTCGATGGCGGATCGCAGATTGGCGTCGATCTGCCCCACCGCCGCCAGCACCGAAAGGCCAAGACCGAGCGACAGCACAACCGAAACCGTCTCGCCCCGCTCTGCGCCCACGGCGCCCAGGGCGGCGCGCAGCGCCACGGCGCCCCGCACCCGACGCCCGGCCCACCGCGCCAGCCGCCGCAGGCCAAGCGCCGCTAGCGTCAGCAACAGCAGCGCGCCAATCACGCCGCCCGCTGTTCCCAGCGCCAGTGTCCAGACGCCGGACAAAAGCACCGCCACCGCCACCAGAGCCACAGCCAGCCCGGCAATCGCCCCCATCATCACCGGACGGATGCGCCCGGCCTGCGCCGCCCCACGATAGAGCGCCGCCGCGCGCAACTGCTCCACCCGGGCCAGTGGCCAGAGCGTGAACAGAAGCGCTGTCAGCAGGCCATAGAACCCGGCCTCGATCAGGGGTTGCGGATAGATGGCAAAGGCCACCGGAAAAGGCAGCGATGCCGCGATCAGCGGCCCTGCCAGCACCGGCGCCAGCGCCCCCAGCACAAGGCCAAGCGCCACCCCGATGCCCGCAAGTATACCAATCTGGATCAGATAGATCCGGAAGATCAGCCCGCCTTCCGCGCCCAGGGTTTTCAGCGTGGCAATCACCGGAACCTTGCCTTCCAGATAGGCACGCACCGCGCTGGAGACCCCCACGCCCCCCACCGCCAGCCCGGCCAGCCCGACCAGCACCAGAAAGCTGCCCATCCTGTCGACAAAGCGCTGCACGCCGGGGGCGGCCTCGCGCGAATCGCTCCACCGCAAGCCCTTGTCGGCAAAGCGCGCCTCGGCGGCGGCCTCCAGCCCTGCCAGATCCGCCGCGGGCGGCAGCGCCAGCTTGTATTTGGTTTCGAACAGCGAGCCGGGCACCAGTAGCCCCGATTCGGCCAGATCCCCCGTCTGCACGATCATCGGCGGCCCCAGGCTGAAGCCGCCGCCCGTGCTGTCAGGCACCCGCAGCAGCGCGGCAGACAAGCGGAAGCTTTGCGCGCCCAGCGTGAACTGATCCCCCACCGTCAGCCCCAGCCGGTCGATCAGCACCGGATCAACCACCGCACCCGGCACACCCTCCACCGGGGCCAGAGCCTCTGCCAGAGGCAGAGGCGGGTCCAGCTGCACCGCGCCATACAGCGGATAGGCGGCATCCACCGCCTTGACCTGCGTCAGCCCACGTTCCGCCCCCACCACGATCATCGAGCGGAAATCGACCGTTTCGGCCACGCGCACCGCCGTCTGTGCCATCCAGGCGCGTTCATCCGCATCGGCAAAGCGATAGGTGAACTCCATCTCGGCATCGCCACCCAGCAAGATGGCCCCCTGCCCGTCCAGCCCGGCCTCGATGGCAGAGCGCACCATGCCCACGGCTGCAATCGCCGCCACCCCAAGGGCCAGACAGGCCAGAAAGATGCGAAAGCCACGGATACCGCCACGCAATTCCCGCCGCGCCAGCCGCGCCGCCAGTGACCAGCTCATGCTGCCACCCGGCCATCGACCAGCCGCACCACCCGGTCGCATCGCGCGGCCAGATCGGCGGCATGGGTCACCAGAACCAGCGTCGCCCCGTGGCGGTCGCGCAGCCCGAACAGCAGATCCATGATCGCCGCCCCGTTCACACCATCCAGATTGCCGGTCGGCTCGTCTGCCAGCAGGATCGCAGGTCTTGGCGCCGCCGCACGGGCCAGCGCAACCCGCTGCTGCTCGCCCCCCGACATCTGCGCCGGATAATGGTCGATCCGGCGGCCAAGCCCGACCGCCTGCAATTCGGCCTCTGCCCGGTCGAAGGCATCGCGATGTCCGGCCAGTTCCAACGGCACGGCCACGTTTTCCAGCGCGGTCATGGTGGGGATCAGGTGGAAAGACTGGAACACCACCCCCATATTCCCCCGACGGAAGCGCGCCAGCGCATCCTCGTCCATCTTGCCCAGATCATGGCCCAAAGCCCGAACCTTGCCACCCGTCGCCCGCTCCAACCCGCCCATCAGCATCAGCAGCGACGATTTCCCGGACCCGGAAGGGCCAACCAGACCCACCGTCTCGCCCCGATCAACCGTCAGTGAGATACCCCGCAAAATCTCGACCGGCCCGGCATTTCCCGCCAATGTCAGCTGCGCATCGTCCAAAGCCAGAATCGGATCGCCCATGCCCTATGTCCCTCGCATTCTCTCTGCCCTCGGATATGGGGCGCCTGCCGTGCTTGGCAAAGCCTTCATAACGCTGGCGTTATCCTTTTCCGTCGCTTCGGCCGAACCGCTGACCATCGTGGCACTGGGGGATAGTCTGACAGCAGGCTATGGTCTGCCCGAGGGCGAGGGTTTCGTGCCGCAGCTGCAGGGCTGGCTGGCGGCGCAGGGATCGGATGCGCTGGTGGTGAATGCGGGCGTTTCGGGGGATACCTCGGCGGGCGGTCTGGCCCGGCTTGACTGGTCGCTGACGCCGGAAACCGATGCGCTGATCGTGGCGCTGGGGGGCAATGATCTGCTGCGCGGGCTGGACCCGGCCACCACCCGCAGCAATCTGGAGGCGATCCTGACCAAGGCCGCGGCCCGCAGCCTGCCGGTTCTGCTGATCGGCCTGCCGGGGCCTGCCAATTTCGGGGCGGACTGGAAGGCCGAATTCGATGCGATCTTCCCCGATCTGGCGACCCGCTTCGATACATTGCTGGAACCGAATTTCATGGCGGGTCTTGGCGCCCAGGATCCCGGCGCGGCGCGGGCACTGTTTCAGGGTGATGGCATCCACCCCAATGCCGAAGGCGTGAAACGCATCGTGGCGCAGATCGGCCCGCAGGTTCAGGCGCTGCTCGCCCGGGCGGGCAGCTGAAGCGCGCCCCCAACCGTCCGGCCCCCTGCGGTTGGCGCGCCGTTTTGCCACCCCGCCTGCCGCCTGTCTCTTGCTCCTTCACAAATACTCACTGGCACCGCAACCGCCCAAGCGCCGCCGGGGGCCGCATGGCCAGTGCCGCAGGCCATGGAAATGCCACTGCCGGGGGCTCGATGCCCCCGGCAGTGGCTGGCCGGATCAAGAATGGCAGAAGGTGAAGATCAGGGCCCGATGGCAAAGCATTGCGTGCCACGGGCTTGCAGCCGCAGACAGGCAAGCTCTGCCTGTTTCTGGTTCAGCCCCATGAACAAGGCATCAAATCCGCGCGTGGTTTTCACGATCTTGCGCAGGCTTTCATTCAGCGTGGCGCTTTCGGTCAGCATGGTCTGCATCAGGGCACGTTCAGCCGTGGCCCTGCTGGAGAAGCGGCCGATATTCACGCCCCAATGCCGCCCGCCTGCCGTCGAGATGCGGGTGACCACTTCGGGTTCGGTCGGCACGGCGGCGCGCGCCACGGTCTGCACACCGCCCGGGGGCGAAGCCGTATGGATCACCGTCGGCACATGGGTTTCCACCACCTGTGGCGCCGGGGCGGCGACAGCGGCCAGCGACATCACGCTGCCATCATCCAGACGGGGCGCCACGGCCGCTTCGGCCAGCGCCGAATCGATGCCATCGGCCATGCCCGCACCGGCCACCTGGGCGGCGATCATTTCCGCCAGCGGATCAGCCGCGCGCCGGGCAGGCTTGGCTGCCGCAGGTGCGGTTGCCACCATCACAGGCTCTGCAGCAACAGGGGCGGCGCCGGGACGCGGGCGTGGCCGCAGCGATTTGCCAACCGACCCGCTGACCCGCAGCGTCTTGGCGGCCATTTCGGGCTTGGCCACTTCGGCCACCAGCGGCGCATCCGGAATGTTCACCGGCGGCGGCGGCACGGCCTTGCGGCCCGGTTTGGCCGAGGCAAAGCCCAGATCCAGCAATTCGGCCATCTTGGCATTGCGCTGCGCGGTCGAGGTGCCGCCAAAGACGGTGGCGATGATCCGCACGCCGCCCCGCTCCGCCGAAGCCGTCAGGTTGAACCCGGCGGCATTGGTGAAGCCGGTCTTGATCCCGTCGGCGCCTTTATAGGCATCGAGGAAACGGCGGTTGGTATTGGCCACATCGGCCAGGCCCGCATCGGTCTCACGGCGCGAGAAGATGTTGTAATATTGCGGAAAATCGTAGAACAGCCGCCGCCCGAGGATCGACATGTCATGCGCGGTGGACAGGTGGCCCTTGGCCGTCAGGCCATTGGCATTGGCAAAGCTTGTGCTGTTCATGCCGATGGCCTTGGCCGTGCGGGTCATCTTCTTGGCGAATTCGGCCTCTGATCCGCCGACGGCTTCACCGATGGCGGTGGCGGCATCATTGGCCGATTTGATGGCGGCCGCGCGGATCAGGTGGCGCAGCGCGATCTTCTGGCCCGGTTTCAGCCCCAGCCGCGACGGCGGCTGCGCGGCGGCGTGTTTGGAGATCTTCACCAGCGAATCAAGGCTGATTTCGCCCCGTTCAATCGCCTGGAAGGCCAGATACAGCGTCATCATCTTGGTCAGCGAGGCTGGATGCAGCCGCGTGTCCGCATTGTTGCTGTAGAGGGTTTCACCCGTTCGCGCATCCATCACATATGCGGCATAGGGCGCCGCGCCTGAGGATTGCGGAACGGAACATGCTGCCACCACGACCAGCGTGAAAAGCAGAAGAACACTGCGGACGCATTGCCGAAGATGCGATGACACGTCGCTTCCCCTTGCCTTGTTATGATCTGCCTCGGTCTGGCCCTCTGACGGAGCCGATTAGGAAAACGCTACCATAGGGTGTGCCACCCGAAAACCCCCATTTTTCAACGGGTTTCAGGCCGTGATTTTGCTGCATCGGCAATATCGGGTGCGGCGATTGAACTGATACACAACATCATGCGGTCAACCCGGCCATAAGGGTAGGAAGCTCTGCCAGATCCGTGATGGAAAAGAACCGCGCATGACCCAGGGGCGCTTCGGCATGTTCCAGCGCCCAGGTCAGCGCGTGCGGGACATGCACGCCATAGCCCCCGGTCTCGATCACCGGCAGCACATCGGATTTCAGCGAATTGCCGATCATCATCGCCTGGGCAGGCGCGACGCCATGCCGGGTAAACAGGCGCTGATAGACATCCGCCCGCTTGTCCGACACGATTTCGACGGCATGGAACAGATCACCCAACCCCGATTGCGCCAGCTTGCGCTCCTGATCCAGAAGATCGCCCTTTGTAATCAGCACCACACGATGATTCTGCGCCGCCCATTCCACGGCTTCCCGGGCATGGGGCAAAAGGTCGATCGGATGTTCCAGCATCTCACGCCCGGCGGCCATGATCTCGGCGATCACCGCCGCAGGCACCCGGCCTTCGGTCACCTCGATGGCGGTTTCGATCATGGACAGCACGAAACCCTTCACGCCGAAACCGTAATGGCCCAGGTTGCGTCGCTCGGCAGCCAGCAGCCGGTCATGCAGATGCACAGGATCAGCATGACCTTCCAGCAGCGATTCGACACGCGACTGGGTGAGCCGGAAGAAGGTCTCGTTTTGCCAAAGCGTGTCATCGGCATCGAAGCCGATCAGGGAAAGCTGGGTCATCCGCGCAATCTGCCGCCGGGGCCAGACTGCGGCAAGCAGATTCGCGCCCCTTTTCCCTGCGCGGCTTTGCGCTATAATATCCAATTCAAAGGGTCCGATTCCGCGACCCTGCCTTGCCGGAGTGAACCGCGTGCCTTTTCGTCCCGCCCATATGTCTGACAGCGACCATGGCAATGGGGGCAAAGGCAATGGCACGGATGCGTCTATTCTGACCAAGACGCGCAGCAAGACGCAGCGCCCGCCGATGTACAAGGTGATGCTGCTGAACGACGATTACACCCCGATGGAATTCGTGGTGCATATTCTGGAACGTTTTTTCGGCATGACCCATGCCGAAGCGTTCGAAATCATGCTTACCGTGCACAAGAAGGGGCTGGCCGTGGTTGGCGTGTTTTCCTTCGAAGTGGCGGAAACCAAGGTCGCCCAGGTCATGGATTTTGCCCGCAGGCATCAGCACCCGCTGCAATGCACGATGGAAAAAGAATGACAGGCCTGTCTGGCTGCCCCCGGCAGAGAGGATGAGGCCCCGAGGGGCCGCCCATGCGTTCCACCCGTCTTGATCTTGCGCTGGAAACCGGCGCCGTAACCCTGCCCGCAACCGGCCGCATCGCCGTGATGCGCCCCCGCGCCGGGGATGACCTTTCCGCACTGCCAGACGACCGCGTGACAGTGGTGACCGGCTTCAGGCCGGATCACGATTATTTCGCGGCCCGCGGCCTTGTCTGTGTGCCCACGCTGGAAGGCGGCCATGCCGCCGCGCTGATCTGCCTGCCGCGCGCCAAGGCCGAAGCGCGGGCGATGCTGGCCGCTGCCTGTGCCGCCCTGCCCGAAGGCGCGCCGGTGATCGTGGATGGCCAGAAAACCGATGGTGTTGACGCGGTCTACAAAGAATTGCGCGCCCGCCTGCCGGTGAGCGAGGCTTTGTCCAAGGCGCATGGCAAGATCTTTGCCTTTGCCGCCGGGCCGCAGCTGGCCGATTGGGCCGCCGGGCCTCGGCAGGTGGTCGAGGGTTTCACCACCGCCCCCGGCGTATTTTCGGCCGATGGCCCGGATCGTGGATCGGCGCTGCTGGCCGCAGCCCTGCCCGCCAAGTTTCCGGCGCGCGTGGTCGATCTGGGGGCAGGCTGGGGCTATCTGTCGCAGCACATCCTGCAACGCGCCGGGGTGAAGGAACTGCATCTGGTCGAGGCCGAAAAGGCCGCGCTGGATTGCGCAAGGATCAATATCACCGATGACCGCGCCCAGTTTCACTGGGCGGATGCCACCACCTGGCAGGTGCCGCATCTGGCAGGCGCCGTGGTCTGCAACCCGCCCTTCCACACCGGGCGCGACGCTGACCCGGCGCTGGGGGTGGCCTTCATCCGGGCGGCGGCAAAGATGCTGGCACCGGATGGCACGCTCTGGCTGGTGGCAAACCGGCATCTGCCCTATGATCCCGCCCTGCGCACCCTCTTCCGCGAGCTGGAGGAGATCGGGGGGGATGGCGCGTTCAAACTCATCCGCGCATCCTACCCCAGCCGCCGCTGAGGCAGAAAGGCTCCTCCATGTCATTTTCCATTCAGGGCAAGACCGCCATTGTGACGGGTGCGGCCAATGGCATCGGGCTGGCCATTGCCCGGCATTTTGCCGACAAGGGCGCGAATGTCATGTTCGCCGATGCCGATGAACCGAGGCTTGAGGCCGAAGTTGGCGAGGCCGCCCGCGCCGAAGGCAATGTGCGGCTGTTTGCGGGCGACCTGCGGCAGAAACTGGCGCTGACCAATCTGCTGTCCGCCACGATGGATGCCTTTGGCCGGGTGGATATCCTGGTGAATGCCAGCCGCCAGATCACCCTGTCCGATCCGCTGTGCATCGAGGAAGATGCAGTGGAACAGATGCTGCAGCAAAACCTGATGTGCAGCCTGCGGCTGAGCCAGCTTGCTGCCAAACGGATGATTTCTCAGGCGGAAAAGGAAGAAAACAAGGGAAACGCCGGCACGATCATCAATCTGTCGTCGATCGCGGCCACGCGCACCCAGCCCCATCTTCTGGGCTATTCCATCGCCTGTGCCGCGCTGGATCAGATGACCCGGTCAATGGCGGTCGCATTGGCGCCGAAGGGCATCCGCGTCAATGCCGTGGCCTTTGGCAGCGTGCTGAGCGCAAGCCTGCAGAACCTTCTGAAAGAGGCGCCCGATCACCGCGACACGATCCTGAAAGGCACACCGCTGGGCCGCATCGCCGCCGCCACCGAACTGGTGGAAACCGTGCAATATCTGGCCTCTGACGCATCCTCCTTCATGACCGGGCAGATTGTCACGCTGGATGGCGGGCGCAACCTGCTGGATGCCGTGGCCGCGCCCGCGCATTAGCGCCGCCTGCCCTATTCCGGGTATTGCACCTGGCATTGGGCAATGGCTGGCGCGCTGGCACGGGCCAGCTGCGCCCGCTTGGCGCGCAGCTGCTCCAGCTTCACAGCCTCGGACCCCAGATCAATCGCCTTGGGCCGCTCTCGTGTGACCGGCTCGCGTTCCCAGCACATCAGGGGCGCGGGGGGCTTGCCGGGCTTGCCATTGGGCTTGACCGGGCGCTGCGGCTGCACACCACACATGCGCCATTCCATTTCATAGGCGGTATATTCCTCGATCGCATAGCCGCGGGCCAGATTGGCCTCGGTTTCCGCGATCAGGCTTTGCACCGTGCGCTGGTCACGGGTGACACGGTTGATGCACTGTTCCTGCGGGGTGCCACAGGCCGCCAGCAGCGGCAGCAGAAGGATAAGGCGCTTCATGGAATCGCTCCGGATTTTCCGCAGATTAGCCCGGCAGGGCAGATGCGGCCAAACCCATTCTGGCAGGTGCCGCGCGAAGTTGCTAGAACCGGCAGACAAAAGGGAGATGCGCCGATGACCGACGATTTCGAAGCCCGCAAGACCCGCGCTGCCGCCTGGTTCCGCGAGCTGCGCGACAGTATCGTTACGGCATTCGAGGGGCTGGAAACCCGCTTTGGTGGCACAGAGGCCGGCCGGTTCGACGTGACGCCCACCAGCCGCGCCGATGGCGGCGGCGGCGTGATGAGCGTGATGCGCGGCGGCCGGGTCTTCGAAAAGGTTGGCGTCAATATCTCTACCGTGCATGGCCAGCTGGGCGAGCGGGCACAGAAGGCGATGGCGGCGCGCGGTGTGCCGGGCATGGCCGATGACCCGCGCTTCTGGGCCAGCGGCATCAGCCTGGTGGCCCATATGCAGAACCCCCATACCCCAGCTGTGCACATGAACACCCGCATGTTCTGGACGCCCCATGCCTGGTGGTTCGGCGGCGGTGCAGATCTGAACCCCTGTATCGAATACCCAGAGGACACCGCGCATTTCCACGCCGCCCTGCAATCGGCCTGCGACGCACATCACCCTGAATATTATCCTAAATTCAAGGCCTGGGCCGATGAATACTTCTTCATCCCGCATCGCGGCCGGGCGCGGGGCGTGGGCGGCATCTTCTACGACGATCTGAACACCGGCGACTGGGAGGCCGATTTCGCCTTCACCCGCGCCGTGGGCGCCGCCTTCCTGCCCGCCTTCCTGCCAGTGACCGAACGCCGCATTGCCACCCCTTCCAGCGCGGATGACCGCGAGGCGCAGCTGATCCATCGCGGGCTCTATGCCGAATACAATCTGGTCTATGACCGCGGCACCAAATTCGGGCTGGAAACCGGCCATAACGCCGATGCCGTGCTGATGAGCCTGCCCCCAATTGCGAAATGGATCTGACCCATGGCCGATCTGACCGTGAAAGCCGTTTATGCCACTGTCACCAGCGAAGGCGGCGAACGCTTCGTCGGCTTTGTTGACCGGCATGAGGAAAGCTATGCCCTGTTCCGCCAGCCGCTGACCGGCGGCCCGGTCTGGTTCGAGGTGAACGACCCGGATTTCGGCGCCGAAGATGCGGTGGAACAGGCCCAGATCGGCCCCGGCGGGCTGGAAATCACCCTGCGCCCGGCCAAGGCTGGCCGCTTCGGCTATGCCTTTAGCGTGGATGTGCGGCTGAAGGATTGCGAGGGGGCCGATGCGGCGATTGCGGCATTGCGGGCGATGGGCGTGGCGCTGGCCTGACGCTCAGCCCTGCTGCTGCATCAGCGTGGCGACGCCCGCCAGCATCACCGCCATGCCCAGCAGCTGCCGCTTCGTCACGCTCTGGCGAAAGACGAAGGTTGCCACGATCTGCGCAAAGATCACCTCAACCAGCGCCACGGTGCGCACATTGGCCGCCGAGGTGAGCGAAAACCCGATGAACCAGAAGGCCGAGGCAAAGGCCCCAAGAAACCCCGCGCCCAGCGAAGACCGCCACACTGCGAACGAACCCGCCAGCGCCCGCCGATCCGCAATCACCATCCAGATCAGCAGCAACCCCGCCTGCACCGCCAGCGACAGCACCAGCACCGTCAAGGCCCGGTTCAGAAAACTGCCCTCCGGCAGGCTGGTAATACCACCGCGAAAACCGATGGCCGCAATGCCGAAAGCCAGCCCGGCCAGAAGCCCCAACGCAGCAGGCCCGCCATCGAAGAACCGGGCGATCCCCTGCCCCGGCTTCACCGACAGGATCAGAACCCCCGCCACCGCTACGGCAATGGCCAGCACGGCCCCCGGCGCCAGCACATCGCCCAGGATCACGGCCCCCAGCAGTGCCACCAGCACCGGCTCCACCTTCAGCCAGGCGGTGGTCACGCCAAAGCCGCGGCTCTGCATCACCTTCAGCATCAGCGCCGTGGCCGCGATCTGCGCCAGCGATCCCGCAACGGTCCAGCCCAGCGTCGCGGCGCCGGGCACCGGCACCGCCGCACCCGTCAACAGCCAGTGCCCCAGCAGAAACAGCAAAGCGAAGGGCAGGCCAAACAGAAATCGTACCTGCGTGGCCCCCACCGTACCGATGGCGGCGGTCAGGCTGGCCTGCATGGCATTGCGCCCGGTCTGGGCCAGCGCGCCAATCAGCGCCGCCCCCACCCAAAGCGGCATCACGCCTGCCGCACCGTCTCGATCATCAGCCGCACATTCTCCGGGTCTGCATCCGGGGTGATGCCATGGCCAAGGTTGAAGATATGCGGCCCCTTGCGGAAGGCCTCGACCACGCGCCGCGTCTCGCGCACCAGATCCTCGCCCCCTGTCACCATATGGCCGGGTGCCAGATTGCCCTGCACGCAGCCGGAAACCTGCACATGCTCCGCGCCCCATTCCGGCGAAACCGAATTGTCCAGCGCCACGCAATCCGCCCGCGTCGCCGCGGCAAAGCCGATATAGCCCTGCCCCGCCTCACGCGGGAAGGCGATCACCGGCAGGCCGGGATGCCGCGCCTTCAGCTCGGCAATGATCCGCGCCACCGGCTTCACCGCGAAATCGGTGAAATCCTCCCCCTTCAGACTGCCCGCCCAGCTGTCGAACAGCTTCACCACCTCGGCCCCGGCCTTCACCTGCTCCGACAGGTAATCCACCGTCGCCTCGGTGATCAGGTCGATCAGGGCGGCAAATGTCGCCCGATCTGCCGCCTTCAGCGCATGGGCCGGCCCCTGATCCTTGGTGCCCCGGCCCGCGATCATATAGGTGGCCACCGTCCAGGGTGCCCCGGCAAAGCCGATCAGCGTGGTCTCGCGCGGCAGTTCGCGCGACAGGATCTTCACCGTTTCATAGACCGGCGACAGCACGTCATGAATGGCCGATGCGGGTTTCAGCGCCGCCAGATCCGCCGCGCTGGTGATGGTCGACAGGCGCGGCCCTTCCCCGGTCTCGAACCACAGATCCGCCCCCAAAGCCTGGCAGATCAGCAGGATATCGGCAAACAGGATCGCCGCATCAAAACCATAGCGGCGGATCGGCTGCAGCGTCACCTCGGCTGCCAGTTCCGGATTATAGCACAGCGACAGGAAATCCCCCGCCTGCGCCCGCGTCGCCCGGTATTCCGGCAGATAGCGCCCGGCCTGCCGCATCATCCACACCGGCGGCACCGGCAAGGTCTCGCCCTTCAGCGCGCGCAGGATCAGTTTCTCGGTCATCAGGCACCCCCGGTCATTTCCCCCTGACTTGCCCGCCCCGCGCGCGAAGTCAAGCGCGGCAGGGTGTCGCCTCCCCCGCCCTTCCCTCTTGGCCCAAATACCCCGGGGGACGCCCGCAGGGCGGGGGGCAGCGCCCCCTGCGACGCCACCGCCGTTGCAACGCCGCCCCGGCTTGGCTAATCCTGCGGTCATGACCCCTTCGCTCCCCTCCCCCGCCGCACCCCTGAAGATCGGCACGCGCGGCTCGCCGCTGGCGCTGGCTCAGGCCCATGAAACCCGCGCCCGGCTGATGGCCGCCTTCGCCCTGCCCGAGGATGCCTTCGCCATCGTGGTCATCAAGACCACCGGCGACCGCGTGCTGGACCGCCCGCTGAAAGAGATCGGCGGCAAGGGGCTGTTCACCCGCGAGATCGAGGATGCCCTGCTGGAGGGCGGCATCGACATCGCGGTGCATTCGATGAAGGATATGCCCACGCTGCAACCGGCGGGCCTGCTGCTTGATTGCTACCTGCCGCGTGAAGATGTGCGCGATGCTTTCGTCTCACCCGCCGTGGCGCGGCTGGCCGATCTGCCGCAGGGCGCGGTGGTCGGCTCTTCCAGCCTGCGCCGTAGGGCACAGCTGAAATCCCGCCGCCCCGATCTGCAGGTGGTCGAATTCCGCGGCAACGTCCAGACCCGGATGAAGAAGCTGGCAGATGGTGTGGCCACGGCCACCTTCCTTGCCATGGCCGGTCTGAACCGCCTCGGCATGGCACAGGTCGCCCGTTCCGCCATCGCGCCGGAAGACATGCTGCCCGCCGTGGCGCAGGGCGCCATCGGCATCGAACGCCGCGCAAGTGACAGCCGGGCCGAAGCGATGCTCGCCGCCATCCACCACATCGAAACCGGCGAAAGGCTGGCCGCCGAACGCGCCTTCCTCGCCGCGCTTGATGGCTCCTGCGAAACCCCGATCGCCGGGCTTGCCACGCTGGAAGACGGCACGATCCGCCTGCGCGGCGAGATCCTGCGCCCCGACGGGTCCGAGGTCATCACCGGCGAGGCCCGCGCGCCCATCACCGATGCCGCCAGCATGGGCACCGATCTGGCGCGCCAACTGCTGGCACAGGCCCCGAAAGGCTTCTTCGACTGGCGCTGAGCCGCAACCATGGATCTGCGCGCGGACAGGACAACGGCCGCGCGCCGTTTTCCATCCGCGCACGCCCCCTGCCCCTTGCTCCTTCCCAAATACTCAAATCCTGCGCCGGCTGCCCCGCGCCAAGGCCGGGCAGGCGCGGGCGGCAGCCGGGGCGCGCGGGGGCTCGATGCCCCCCAAGCCCCGCCCCCGTTTCAGGATTTCGGCCCGTTTCAGGATTTCGGTTTCTCGTCGTAATCCTTGGTCAAGATCCGGCTGGCATCGCCCTGCGGATCATCGAACTGGCCCTTTTTCAGCGCCCAGAAGAACGCCACCAGCCCCACCCCGCCCAGCAGCAGCGAAACCGGAATCAGGATCGTCAGAATTGCCATGGCTTCCTCATTTCAGCCGCAAAGCGTTCAGCGAAACGCTGATCGAAGATAGCGACATGGCCAGCGCCGCCGCCAGCGGTGTGGCCAGCCCCACCAGCGCCAGTGGAACGGCAACCACATTATACCCCGCCGACAGCGCGAAATTCTCGCGGATGCGGCGGGTTGCCTGTCGGCTGATGCGCAGCGCATCGGCAATCGGCGCCATATCCTGCCCCAGCAGCACGATATCCGAGGCCACCCGCGCCGCATCCAGCGCTGATGCGGGCGAGATCGACACATGCGCCGCGGCCAGCGCCGCGGTATCGTTCAGCCCATCCCCCACCATCAGCACCCGGCGGCCCTCTGCCGTCAGATCGGCCACCAGCGCGGCCTTTTCGGCGGGCAGCGCATCGGCCTGCCAGTCGGTGATCCCCAGCCGTCCGGCCATGGCGGCCACCGCCGCGGATGTATCCCCTGAAATCAGCCGCACAGGCAGCCCCTGCGCCTGCAGCGCCGCCACCAGATCGGCGGCACCGGGGCGCAGACGGTCGGCAAAGGTAAAGGCGCGCGGCTTGCCTTCGCCCAGACACAGATAGGTCGCCGTCACCGGCAGGGCCTCCGCCTGGCACCAGCCGGCACGGCCCAGCCGCACGGTCCGGCCCCGCCACTGCCCTTCGACCCCATAGCCCGGCACTTCGCGCAGGTTGCTGACCACCGCCGGATGCAGCCCGGCGGCCTTCGCCCCCTGCACCAGCGCCAGCGCCAGCGGATGGCCCGAGGCCTGCGCCAGGGCCATGGCCACTTCGGCCGCCTGACGGGGATGTTCGCCCGGATTGGTCGGCTCGGGCGTGCCCAGCGTCAGGGTACCGGTCTTGTCGAAGACCACCGTATCCACCTCGGCCAACCGTTCAAGCGCAGTGCCATGCTTGATAAGCAGGCCCTTGCGGAACAGCTTGCCACTGGCCGCCGTCACCACCGCAGGCACCGCAAGCCCCAGCGCACAGGGGCAGGTGATGATCAGCACCGCCGCCGAAATATTCACCGCAAAGCGCAGATCGCCGCCGGTCTTCCACATCCAGAAGCCGAAAGCCGAAAACGACAGCAGATGCACCAGTGGCGAATAAAGCTTGGCCGCACGTTCCGCCAGGCTGGTGTAGCGGGTCTTGGCCGCCTCGGCCACCGCCACCAGATCGGCCATCCGGTGCAGGCTGGAATCACGCCCCGCGGCTGTCACCCGCAGGGTCAGCGGCCCGGTCAGGTTCACCTCCCCCGCCGAAACCACAGATTCCGGTCCGGCCCATGCGGGCAGGCTTTCGCCGGTCAGCAGCGAGCGGTCCACCTCGGATGTGCCCTCCACCACCACGCCATCGACAGGCATCCGGCCGCCCGGGCGCACCCGCACCAGATCGCCCACGGCCAGTTCCGAAATCGGCACCAGTTTTTCTTCACCATCCAGCAGACGGCTGGCACGCGGCACCTCCAGCGCGGCGAGCTCTTCAGCCGCCGATCGTGCCACGGCACGGGTCCGGTGATCCAGATAGCGCCCCGCCAGCAGGAAGAACGACAGCATCACCGCCGCATCGAAATAGGCGTGATGGCCCGAATTCATCGTTTCGAACACCGAAATGCCCGAGGCCAGAATCAGCGCCAGGCTGATCGGCACATCCATGCCCAACCGCCCGGCACGCAAACTGGCCCAGGCCGATTTGAAGAAGGGCTGGCCCGCAAACACCACGGTCGGCAGGGCGATGGCGCCGGAAATCCAGTGGAACAGATCGCGCGTCGCATCCTCTGCCCCTGACCAGACCGCCACGGACAGCAGCATCACATTCATCATCGAAAAGCCGGCCACGCCCAGCCGCATCAACAGATCACGGCCCTGCCGGTCGGTCTCGGTGGCAGACAGCAGGCCCGCGTCCAGTTCATGCGCCTCATAGCCCACGCCTTTCAGCGCGGCGATCAGCGTTGCAGGTTCCATATCGGCATCCGCATCGACAGAAACCCGCTTCATCGTCAGGTTCACCCGGGCCGAACGCACGCCCGGCACCGCCGCCATGGCGCTTTCAACCGTGGAAATGCAGGCCGCACAATGGGCCGCCGGAATGGACAGCATCACCCGCGCATCCTGCGGCGCCGCCATCTGGGCCAGCCGTTCCGCCGAAGGGGCAGCGATGCAGGCCGGGCAGGCCGAAGGGGCGCCGGGGCCTTCTTCGGCGCGGGTTTCCGGGGTGATGCGTTCCACAAGTGCCATGGCTCAGCCCCGGATGTTCAGATCGACACGCTGCTGGAACAGCGTGCCATCCTGGGCCCGCGCCTCGACCTTCAGCATCCACTGGCCGGGCGCCAGCATGATGGAGGCCGTGTAGAGCCCGCCCTCATGCACAAACTGCGGCTGCGCATCCTCGGCGGCCGAGGTGCTGCGGCCCACCAGAACCGACAGATCCCCCAAAGAGACCGGCAGGCCCGCCGCATCGGTGAATTTCAGGATCAGCACCCCTGCCGGATCATATTCCGGCACCATGTCCCAGCCCAATGCCTCTTGCGCGCGGCGCTCGGTGTCGAAGTTCTGCGAGGCAACATAAGAGTTCTTCACCTCCAGCCCCGGGAATGTGCTGACCGCCTTGTAGGCCATCAGCACATTCACCGCGATGATGATTCCAAAGGCGCCTGCGGTGAAGGCAAAAACCTGACGGCCGGTGATCTGGCCCATTTCAGTTCCCTTTCCCGTTGAACACGGTGTCATGATGAACCCGGCTGTCATCCTGGGTATCAAAGACCCAAAGCCGAATTTCGGTCCGCTCGGTGCTGGCCGCCGGATTGCCTGCCTCGGCCTGAAGGTAGACGCGGGTCGACAGGGTTTCGTTCGCGGGCACAGAGATCACGTTATCATCTTCGCCCTCGATATGCAGCGTCACCCGCTCCGGTCCGGTCACGGTGATGGCATAATCCCGCGCCTCGCCCAGCTTGTTGCGCAGCCGGATGTCATAGGTGTTGCGGATCGTGCCATCCGACAGGGTCACGAACAGCGGATTGCGCACCGGCGTTACGTTGATGTCGATATCAGACCGCAGGAACAGCGCCACCACAAGGGCAATGCCCACCCCGCCCCACAGGACGGTGTAAAGGATGGTCCGGGGCCGGAACACATGGCTCCAGACCGATTTCGGCGTATGGCCCGCACGTTCGCGGGTTTCATCGGTCAGAGCCAGATAGCCGATCAGGTCGCGCGGCTTGCCGATCTTGTCCATCACCTCGTTGCAGGCGTCGATGCACAGGCCGCAGGTGATGCAGGCCATCTGCTGGCCATTGCGGATGTCGATCCCCATCGGGCAGACGTTCACGCAGGCCATGCAATCAATGCAATCGCCCTGGCGCTCTGCCACCTCGCCCTTCTGCAGCTTGCCACGCGGTTCGCCCCGCCAGTCACGATAGGCGATGGTCAGCGTGTCTTCATCCATCATCGCGGCCTGAATACGCGGCCAGGGGCAGGCATAGATGCAGACCTGCTCCCGGAAGAAGCCACCGAAGGCAAAGGTGGTCAGCGTCAGGATGGCCATTGTCGTATAGGCAACAGGATGGGCATCCCCTGTCAGCAGATCCCGCGCCAGCGTCGGGGCATCGGTGAAATAGAACACCCAGGCCCCGCCCGTTGCCAGGCCGATCAGCAACCACAGGGTCCATTTCACCGCACGCTTGCGGACCTTCTCGGCGTTCCAGCCCTGACGATGCAGGCGCAGGCGGGCGTTTCTGTCACCCTCCACCCAGCGCTCCACCAGAATCATCAGATCTGTCCACACCGTCTGCGGGCAGGCGTAGCCGCACCAGACCCGCCCCGCCGCGCTGGTGAACAGGAACAACCCCAGACCCGCCATGATCAGCAGCCCGGCCACGAAATAGAATTCATGTGGCCAGATCTCGATCATGAAGAAGAAGAACCGCCGGTTCGCCAGATCCATCAGGATCGCCTGATCCGGCAGCGCCGGGCCACGATCCCAGCGGATCCAGGGCGCAAGGTAATAGGCCCCCAGCATCAGCGCCAGAAGCCACCATTTCAGGGTGCGAAAACTCCCCTTCACGCGTTTCGGGAATACCGGCTCGCGCGCGGCATAGAGGGAATGAGGTTCGGTATCGGGGCTTGTCACGGAAGGACTCCGGCTGGCAGTGATGCGGGCAGGTATCGACCGATGTTGCATCATCCGCCTTGACCTGCATCAAAAATCACATTCGTGATGCAGGAATGAAATGTGGCAAAGCGCCCCTGCGACAAGAGCTGCGGTCCGGGCGTCGGCAGACTTGCCCGCCGCGTCTCGCCATACCATCATTTCAGGAAAGATTGCCGAGGCACCGCCACCCCCAGGAAACGCGCGAACAGGATGGGGCGGCAGTGCCTCTGTCCGAAGGCTGACCCCGGACTTGTGCAGTCTGGCAGGCAACACCGCCCCCCGCCTTGACCTGTATCAAACGGTCCGCCGCAAAGCTGCGGCAGGCTGACGCAGCGGTTGGCGCGCGGTCAGTGCCGCTCGCCCGCGACCCAAAGCCCGCGCACCGCGCCTGCCGTGCCGATCCGCGTGACACGGATCACATCGGCGCGCAGACCGGGCGCAATCTGTCCGCGATCCGTCAGGCCGGTGGCCCGCGCCGGGGCGGCAGTGACAGTGGCAATGCCGCGCGGCAGGTCGCCCCACAGATCGCCCAGCATCAGCGCCGCCGACAGCAGCGCCGAAGGCACATAATCCGATGACAGGATATCCAGCAGCCCCAGTTCGGCCAGATGCTGCGCCGCCACATTGCCGGAATGTGATCCGCCGCGGATCAGGTTCGGCGCCCCCATCATCACCGCAATGCCATGATCGTGGCAGGCACGCGCCGCCTCTTCCGTGGTGGGAAATTCGGCAAAGCCGGTGCCATGCCCGGCCGATACCGCCACCTGCGGCGCCGTGGTGTCATCATGGCTGGCCAGAACCGCCCCATAGCGCCGCGCCTCGGCCACTGCCGTTGCCTCGTGCAGGGCGCCAAGCCGGTCGCGCAGGGCACGCTGGCCTGCGACATGTTCGATGAAATCCTGTTCGGTCATCCCATGCTTGCCGCAGACGTAATCGCGCAGCTTCGACAGGTCGCGGAACTGCCGCTCGCCCGGGGTGTGATCCATCAGGCTGACAATCCCCACACTGTCATCGGGGCCGAATTTCGCCATTTCCTCCACCAGTGTTTCCGAACAGACCTCGGCCCGCAGGTGCAGAAGATGGCTGATCCGCAAGACACCCTGCGCCCGTAGATCCAGAATCTCATCCGCCAGCGCGCGGGCATATTCGCCGTAATTGGCCTTCTTCCCCGTGACAGAGCCCACCCGCAGCGCATCGAACACCGTGGTGATGCCCACACTTGCCAGTTCGGCATCATGGGCGATGATGGCACTGGCATGGGGCCAGTCCACCCTTGGGCGGGGCTGGATATGGCGTTCCAGATTGTCGGTATGCAGCTCGATCAGCCCCGGCATCACCAGATCGCCCGCGCAATCCAGCGCCCCCGCAGGCAGGGCACTGCCGCCGAAAATCTCGGCAATCCGCCCGTCACGGAACACGAGTCCGCCTTTCCGCAATTCATCGGGCAGAACCAGCGTGGCATTGGCAAGGATGGTTTCGGTCATGGTCTGGGCTTTCGTTTTTGTCTTGTAGAAGAGGGCAGGCAATGGCACCGATCCGTCACATCCGTGTGACAGAAATCACCTATGCCCGCGCCATGGAACAGATGAAACGCTACGCGATCTATTATGCGCCCGAAGCCGGGCTGTTTGCCGAACGGGCCGCCGAATGGCTGGGCTGGGATGCCGCCACCGGCACACAGGTGGCGCAGCCTGATCTGCGCATCCTGCCGCGCCCGGTGTCCGTGCTGACGGCAGAACCCCGCAAATACGGCTTTCACGGCACGCTCAAGCCACCCTTCCGGCTGGCTGCGGGCGAAACGCCTGAAACCCTGATGGCCGGTGTGGCCGCCCTTGCCGCGCGTCTGCCCGCCTGCGAAACCGAAGGCCTGGCGCTGACCCGGCTGGGCCGCTTTCTGGCGCTGTGCCCGACCGGCGATACCACCGGCCTTGCCACCCTCGCGGCCGAGGTCGTGCGCAGGCTCGACAGCTTTCGGGCACCGCTGACCGAGGATGAAATCGCCCGCCGCCGCCCCGAACGTCTGACGCCACGGCAGCGCGAATTGCTCGATCTCTGGGGCTATCCCTATGTCATGGAAGAATTCCGCTTTCACCTGACGCTGACCGGCGGGCTGGAACCCTGGGAAATGGCAACGGTGGAAACCGCGCTGACCGAACGCTTTGCCCCGGTGCAGCCCGCGCCCTTCCGCGTCAATGACCTCTGCCTGTTCGGCGAGGCGCAGGATGGCCGCTTCCATCTGCTGCACCGCTACGCCCTCACCGGCTGAAACACCGCCAGAAAGCGCGCAACCCCATCGGCCAGCGCGCCGCCGTTATCCACCACATGCAGCGCAAAGCCGCCCGGCAGCGGCTGTGCCGCGCGCAGCAGGCGTGCCGCAATATCTGCGGCGGTTTCGCGGCCCCGTGCTGCCAGCCGCTCGGCCAGCACCGCATCCGGCGCCGTGACAAGGATCACCTGCAGCTGAGGGAACGGCACGCGCGCCGCCTCCAGCGCCTTGCGCGATCCGTTGAACAGCACATCCCTGCCCTGCGCCAGCGGGGCAAAGGCCCGCACCGGAATACCGTAATCCAGCCCATGCGCCCGCCAGTGCAGCGCAAACTCCCCTGCGGCACGGCGCGCGGCAAAGTCTTCCGCTGTCACCCCCTCGAAATCCTCACCACCCGCCTCGGTCGGGCGCGAGATCACCCGCCGCACCACCGCCAGATCCGGCCGCAGCCGTGCCGCCGCCGCGATCAGCGTATCCTTGCCCGCCCCCGATGGGCCGACAACCGCATATAGCCGCCCCACCGCTGCTCCCGTCATGCTGCGGCCTGCGGGGTGAAATCGCGCACATCCACCAGCCGGTCACAGACCCGGTCCCGCGCGCCCTCGTCATGAAAGATCCCCAGAATGGCCGTGCCACGCGCCTTCGCCTCGGCAATCAAGGTCAGCACCACCTCACGGTTGGTGGCATCCAGACTGGCGGTGGGTTCATCCAGCAGCAGCGCGGGATAGTGATGCACAAAGCCGCGCGCGATATTCACCCGCTGCTGTTCGCCCCCTGAAAAGGTGGTGGGCGACAGGCCCCACAGCCGTTCGGGGATATTCAGCCGCGCCAGCAGACCCTCGGCCCGCGCCAGCGCCTGATCGCGCGCCACACCCAGCACCAGCAGGGGTTCGGCCACCACCTCACGCGTGGGCACCCGCGGCACCACGCGCAGGAACTGGCTCACATAGCCCAGCCCCTCGCGGCGCAGCGCGATGATCTCGCGCGGGGCGGCGCGGGCGACATCCAGCCCGCCCACCAGAATCGACCCGACATCGCTCAGGTAATTGCCATAGACCATCCGCATCAGCGTGCTCTTGCCCGCCCCGCTGCGGCCCACCAGCCCCACACATTCGCCACTGCCCACCGAAAGCGTGGCCCCCGCCATCACCGGGATCACCGCGCCGCCCTGATTGTGCAGCGTGAAGGATTTGCCCAGCCCCGAAATCTCGATCATAGCCATCGTTTCCACTTGAAAAACAGATAAGTCAGCACGGCAGAGGCCACCATCAGCCCCACTGCCATCGGATAGCCCCAACCCCAGGCAAGCTCCGGCATATAGGCAAAGTTCATCCCATAAGCCGAAGCGATCAACGTGGGCGGCAGAAAGATTGCCGCCACAACGGATACAATCTTCACCGTCTTGTTCTGCGCCAGATTGACCATGCCGAGCGTGACATCCGATGCCATCGCCACCCGGCTGGTCAGAAAATCGCCATGCACCTCCAGCGCCTGCAGGTCGCGCATCAACCCCTTCACGATCGGGCGCAACGCCTTTCCCTCGGCGCTGTCATCCAGCGACTGGCCGAAATAGCTCACCGCGCGTTCCAGCGTCAGCAGCGAAAGCCGCACCCGGCTGACCAGATCGCTTTCCCGCGCCACCTCGCGCAGGGCCTGCTGCAAGGCCGTATCGGTCGCCTCTGCCCCTTCGTGGAACACCCGGCCCATCACCATGTCCAGCGCCCGCCCCGATCCCTCCAGCAGATCGGCCTGCCGCCCCACGATCTCTTCCACCAGCGACAGGAACAGCCGCCGCGGATCGCCACACCCCGGCCCCACCCTGTCGGCCCGTTCGGGATAGGTTTCAAACGGGCGCGGCGCATGGTGGCGCACCGTCACCAGCTGATGCGGCCCCAGGATGAAACAGACCGGGCCGGAAATCGGGGTTTTCGTCTCGCTCAGCCCGGGCAGCACCGCGGTCAGGTAATCCACCCCGCCCTCCCGATACAGCCGGTTCGACACCTCGATCTCTTCCATATCGGCCAACGTCGGCACCTCGACGCCCAGCGCGCGCACCCGGTCCACCTGCTGGGGCATGGGGCGATACAGATCGACCCAGATCGCCTGCGCCAGATCGGCACCATGCGGGATCTGAACAAGTTTCGAACCTTGGGGGGCATAGGCAAACAGCATGGATCACACCTGCAGGACAGAAGACACCAGCAGCTGTGTATACCCATGCTGCGGATCGTCCAGCACCTGATCGGTCAGACCCTGTTCCACCACACGCCCCGATTTCATCACCATCAGCCGGTCGGCCAGCAACCGCACCACCGCCAGATCATGCGTGACGATGATGACCGAAAGCCCCATCTCGCGCACCAGCCCGCGCAACAGATCCAGAAGCCGCGCCTGCACGCTGACATCCAGCCCCCCTGTCGGCTCATCCATGAACACCAGCCGCGGCCCGGTCACCAGATTGCGCGCGATCTGCAACCGCTGCTGCATCCCGCCGGAAAACTGGCTGGGCCGGTCGTCGATCCGGTCGGCCGAAATCTCCACCTTCTGCAACCAGTCGGTCGCCGCCCCCCGGATCTGCCCGTAATGCCGGGCACCGACCGCCATCAGCCGCTCGCCCACATTGCCACCCGCGCTGACGCCCATCCGCAACCCGTCGCGGGCGTGCTGATGCACAAAGGCCCAGTCAGTGCGCATCAGCCGCCGCCGCGCCGGTTCCGCCATTGCCAGGGTGTCCTGCATCCCATCGGCAGTCTGGAACAGCACCTGCCCCGCATCCGGCGCCAGATGCCCCGCAAGGCAGGACAGTAGCGTGGATTTCCCCGATCCGCTTTCGCCCACGATACCCAGCACCTCGCCCGGCCACAGATCGAAACTCACATCGGTACAGCCGATCCGCGCGCCGTAAAGCCCTCCACAAAAGGGCCCTTCCCCCTTCCTCTTGGAAAAAAATGCTTGCGACAGGCCCCGCCACCTGACAGAAGCGGCCCTCCCCTCCTCTTGAAAAATACCCATTTCACCGGCCCCCCCCCTCCTCCCCCTTCCTCTTGGAAACCACCCATTCACCGGCCCGGGACCTCTCACACCCCATCAGGTCCAGTTAAAATTGAGCCTGTCACGCCCCATCGCCGTCATGCCCGGCCCTCCGTGGTTTGCAGCAAATTAAAAATCTTCAAAATTCTAAGGGTACGGTCCCGGCTCATCCGGCACCTCGGGGCCGATTTTTCCGAAAATCTGCCAAAATTCTGAAGAATTTTGGCCCGCCTCCGCCCGCGGCGCCCATCCGCGCGGGCCTCCGCCCGGCCCCGCGCAGAAATCGGTGTCTGAACAGACGAACATCCGCCCGCCCGCGTCATCCACGATCACCTCGTCCAGATAGCTGTCGCCCGCGCCGCACAGATCACAGTCATGATCGGCCTTGGATGCAACAAAGGGATGATCGTCGAAATCGAGGCTCACCACCGCGCTATAGGGCGGCACCGCATAGATGCGGCTTTCGCGCCCGGCGCCGAACAGCTGGATCGCCGGATTGCCCGACAGTTTCGGATTGTCGAATTTCGGGATCGGCGAAGGGTCCATCACATAACGCCCCTCCACCTGCACCGGATAGGCATAGGCCGTGGCAATCTCGCCATGCCGCGCGATATCCTCATACAGCTTCACATGGATCAGCCCGTATTCTTCCAGCTCGTGCATCTTGCGCGTCTCGGTCTCGCGCGGTTCCAGAAAGCGCAAAGGTTCGGGGATCGGCACCTGATAGACAAGGATCTGCCCCTCACCCAGCGCGGTTTCCGGGATGCGGTGCCGCGTCTGGATCACGCTCGCCTCGGCCGTGCTTTCCGTCACCGCCACCCCGGCGACACGCTGAAAGAACCGGCGGATCGACACGGCATTGGTCGTATCATCGGCCCCCTGGTCGATCACCTTCAGCCGGTCTTCCGGCATCAGGCAGGCCGCCGTCACCTGCACGCCCCCAGTGCCCCAGCCATAGGGCATCGGCATTTCGCGGCTGGCGAAGGGCACCTGATAGCCCGGGATCGCCAGCGCCTTCAGCAGCGCGCGGCGGATCATCCGCTTGGTCTGTTCATCAAGATAGGCAAAGTTATAGGCCTGTTCGGTCATCCCCGGGCCTCCTGTGCGATCAGTTGCAGGACGCCGGGCAGATTGCCCAGCACATCGGTATTCCAGAGGCGGATCAGGCGAAAGCCATGGGCGTGCAACCAGCTGTCGCGCGCGGCGCCACGGTCCGGGCTGTGCTGGCCGCCATCGAGTTCCAGGATCAGCTTCGCCTCGGCGCAGTAGAAATCGGCGATGTAGCCGCCCAGCGGCACCTGACGGCGGAATTTCAGCCCGCAGAGCCTGCGATCCCGCAGGGCAAACCACATCCGGCGCTCGGCTTCCGTCATGGTCTGTCGCAGATCACGCGCGAAATCCGTCTGCCATCCTGCCTGTCGCATGTGCCGCCCCCTCACCCTGACCCTCTCCCCGAAGGGGAGAGGGAAGCGCCAGCGGCAAGGGTGCATCGGGGATGGTAAGCGGCAGGTTAATGCGGATGCGCCCCGCCCAAACGCAACGCAATCCCCTCTCCCCTCGGGGGAGAGGGTCAGGGTGAGGGGCAGCGCCCGGCCGATCATTCCGCCGCCTCCGCCCGCACCGCCAGAACCTCGGCGCGCAGCCGCCGCACCAGCTCCAACTCGGCCTGAAAATCCACATAATGCGGCAGCTTGATATGCTCCAGAAACCCCGTCGCCTGAATATTGTCGCAGTGATACAGCACGAATTCCGCATCCTGCGCCGGGGCGCCCACGAAATCCTCGCCCAACTCCTGCCAGCGCAGGGCGCGATCGACCAGACTCATGGCAATCGCCTTGCGCTCGCTTTGCCCCAGCACCAGACCATAGCCGCGGGTGAACTGCGGCGGTTCGGTTTTCGAGCCCTTGAACTGGTTCACCGTCTCACATTCCGTCAGCTCGATCTCGCCGATCTCCACCGCGAAGCCCAATTCCGGCACCTCCAGTTCCACCGCCACCATGCCAATGCGCAATTCCCCCACAAAGGCATGGGTGCGCCCGTAGCCGCGCTGGGTGCTATAGGCCATCGACAGCACGAAGCCCTCATCCCCCCGCGCCAGCGCCTGCAGGCGCAAGGGCCGGTCGGCGGGCAGCTCCAGCGGCTCGCGCGTCAGATCGCGCGGCGTGGCATCCGATCGCGGCTCCGCCTCGATCAGCCCGTCGCGGTCCAGAAGGCCCATCACATGCGGCACGGCCCCGGGCAGCGGCTCGGCCATCGGTGCCACCGGCGCCTCGCCTTCGGCGGCGAGTTTGAAATCCAGCAGCCGGTGGGTGTAATCGAAGGTCGGCCCCAGCACCTGCCCGCCCGGCAGATCCTTGAACGTGGCCGACACCCGCCGCACCACCGCCATATCCGCCGTTGCCACCGGAACCGAGGCACCAAAGCGCGGCAGCGTGGTGCGATAGGCGCGGATCAGGAACACCGCCTCGATCAGATCGCCGCGCGCCTGCTTGATCGCCAGCGCCGCCAGATCGGGGTCGTAAAGCGAGCCTTCGGCCATCACCCGGTTCACCGCCAGCCGCAGCTGTTCGCGGATCTGCGCCACCGAAAGCTCGGCCACGCCCGGGTCGCCTCGGCGTTCTTCGGCCAGAAAGGCATGGGCATTGTCGATGGCGCGTTCGCCACCTTTCACCGCAACATACATCAGCCCGCCTCCTCGACCCGCGTGCTGCGGGGCAATGTGGCGCCAGACGCTGCCGGGTGCCGCAGAACATAGGGAATCGAAGCCCGGCGGGCAACAGCGCGCGATTGGCGCGGAAGGCCGCTGTTTCCGGCAGAGACACGCCGCCGCAACGCGTGGTGGTTGCCCGGCCTCGGCCAGGCCGGCAGGCGCCTGTGGGCTCCAGTTTGCACGACGACGACCGAGAAGGAAGATCGATCCGGCAACTGCCCGCCTGATGGGCAAGTGGTCCACCGTCGAAGCCGGCCTGCCGTCACCGTGCTGGAAGACTACTTCGCCGACCAGCGGGGCGAGCACGAACGATCCAGCCGCCAACAGCTGGAAGATCCTGCGCGCCTGCTGATGGATCGGCAAGCAAGCTACCGCTGAAAGCGTCCGGTGGAGCTGCTGGCCTGCCGCGAGGAGATCGAGGCAAGGTACAGCGCCGCCACCGGCCAGATCGCGCGAAGGCGTCGAGCGTCCGCGCGAGGCGATGGCGCAGCCAACCTGGCCTGGCGCGCCGCTGTCCTGCTGCCGGCCGCGCCTGGCCTGGATCGCCCTCTCCGCACCGATGCGTGAAGAACTGCACCTTCGGCGACAAGGCCTTCGGCCTGGTGCGCCTGCTGGGCGCCAGCGCCGCCCTCCGCGCCATGAAGGGTCCAGACCTGGTGCGTCTATACCCTGCGCTGTTCGTAGCCCAGATCAGCGCATCCACTTACCTGCTGCCCGCAGCAGAGCACCTGCTCGCGCCCTGGCATGGGCAGGGCGGCCCACCGCACCGCAGCCCAACCTGCAGAAAGCATGGCCACAGCAACAACGGCCATCTCTCCCAGATTGAACAAGGCCTCGGTGCCACCTGTCATGGCCCCGCACCATCACGGCGCCGATCTCTGCCGGGCGCAGCACTTCATGCTCCGGCACTTCGGGCAGCAGCGCCTGCAACCGCATCGCCCCCGCCCGCGCCAACAGGCCCATCCAGCCCCGCCGCGCTTCGTTTTCTGGTACAGTAGACATCTTTGCGGATTGTCCAGATTACTATACGGGCCAGACAAACTGCGCGCCAGCCGCAGGTGGCCGCAAATGAAAAGGCATGAATTTTAGATGACGGAGGCATGACACATGGCCCGCAGCCCGATCTGGCGTGCCATCGCCGATACGTTGACCGCCGAAATCGCCCGCGCGCATTACGCCCCCGGCGACCGCCTGCCCACCGAGGCAGAGCTGGCCGACCGGTTCGGGGTGAACCGCCATACCGTGCGCCATGCACTGGCGGCGCTGACCGATCAGGGGCTGATCCACACCCGGCGCGGTCGGCGCTTTGTCGCGGCACGCCGCGGATCGGCGGTGCTGGGACGCCACCTGGAGCCACCAGAACCCGGCGCGCAAGGCCGCAACCCGGCTCGGGGCGACATCACCTGCCGGCGGAAACCCGGCCTCGGCCGATGCTGGAAGGCGAGGCGGCGGCTGAATCCCTGCAAACCCGCGATGCCGTGCATGCGATCGAGGGCGTCTTCCGCCGATGGCGGCCGGTGCAGCTCGCCTGGCCCGGCGCGGCGCAGCCGTTGCCGGGCCTGCTGGCCCACGACAAGGACCTCCTCGATCACCGAGGCGCTGGCCGCAGAGGGCGTGGCCGATTACACCCGCGCCACCACGCGGCTCACCGCGATTGCCGCCCCCGCGACGCTGGCCCTGCTGCTGCGCCTGCCCGAAGCGGCACCGCTGCTGCGCAGCACCTCGGTCAATATTGATCCACAGGGGCGCCCGCTGGAATTCGGCACCACCTGGTTCGCGGGCGACCGCGTCACCCTCACCGTGACACCCGACTGAGAAACGCCTGTAACATCATCGTCGCCTAAACCCTTTACTGCTGCTTCAAATCACCCGCGCACATTCCCTTTCGCCAGATATACCGAGGCTCATCTTACCGCTCATTCGCCCTGCTGCGCTCGACTGGCGCTGCTGCCCGTGATGGCGCCCTGCAGGATCGCTGCGTGGCTCTGGCCGGGGGCCGCATCACGGATGACCCGCTGCCTGCGGTGGATCTGTCGGGCTATCTCGTGCTGCCGGCATCACCCGTACGGGCGAGGGCTACTTCGAACGCCATATCGCCCCCCGCCCCTCTGCCCCTTTCCCGATGGCCACCGGCCTTGCCACCACCGACCGCGAAGCGGCGGCGCATGGTGTCACCACCGCCTGGCTCGCCCAGGGCTGGAGCTGGGAGGGTGGCCACCGCAGCCCGGATACGGCCGAGGCGCTGATGGCCGCGCTGGCCGACTATCGCCCCCGGGCGCTGACCGATCTGCGCCTGCAGATCCGCGCCGAAACCCATTTCACCGAAGCCGAAGACCGGCTGATTGCCGCCGTCGAACGCCATGCCATCGACTATGTGGTGTTCAACGATCATCTCGAAGAAGGCTACCGCATGAGCCGCAGCCAGCCTGCGGATTTTGCCTATTGGGCGCGCAAGCTGCGGATCGCCACCGAAGATCTGCAATCCCGGATGGATGCCGCCCGCAGCCGCGCCCGCGCCGTGCCGCGCCACCTGTGCCGTCTGGCCGAAACCTTTGACCGGCTGGGGGTCAGCTATGGCAGCCATGATGACCCGAATGGCGAAACCCGCGAATTCTACAACATGATCGGCGCCCGGATCGCGGAATTTCCGCTGACCCGCGCCGCGGCGGCGGCGGCCCATGCCATGGGCAATCCGGTGCTGATGGGGGCGCCCAATGTGGTGCGGGGCGGCAGCCAGTCCGGCAATATCGCGGCGGCAGATCTGATTTCCGAAGGTCTCTGCGATGTGCTGGTATCAGATTACCACATTCCCGCCCTGCCGCTGGCCGCCTTTGCCCTGGCCGATCGCGGCGTGCTGCCGCTGGCCCGGGCCTGGGAGATGATCTCCACCCGCCCTGCCGCCGTCATGGGGCTGGCCGACCGTGGATATATCGCCCCGGGCCTGCGCGCCGATCTGGTGATCCTGCACGCCGAAACCCGCGCCATCGAGGCCACGATCAGCGGCGGGCGGCTCAGCCACCTGTCGGGCGAGGCCGGGCACCGGTTCCTGTCACAATCGCGCAGCACCGCGACCAGCCACCTGCCCCTCGCCGCCGAATAAACCACCCTGCGCAACGCGCCCCCTCCCCCTGCCAGGGGGAGGGTTGGGGAGGGGGGCACAACTACCCCCACTGCCTACTGCCGCCACATCCACCACCCCGCGCAACGCGCCCCCTCCCCCTGTCAGGGGGAGGGTTGGGGAGGGGGTGCCCCATATGCCGCAGTCACCCCCCGTAAGCCTCCAGAAACGCCTCCGCCTCCAGTCTGCGGAAATCGGCCAGCGCGCCGCGCAGCCGGTCATGGCTCCAGTCCCACCAGGCCAGTGCCAGCAACCGCTCGGCCACCTGCGGCGCAAAGCGGGCCCGCACCGGCACGGCAGGCACCCCGGCCACGATCATGAACGGCGCCACATCCCTGGTGACCACCGCCCCCGAGGCGACAATGGCCCCGGCCCCGATACGCACCTCGGGCTTGATGATGGCGCCATGCCCCAGCCAGCAATCCGCGCCAAGCTCGGTGCGGCGGCTGTCGCGATGGGCAAAGAATTCCGCATCATCCTGCACATCCGGCCAGTAATAGCTGGAACGATACAGGAAATGATGCTGCGCCGCATTGCGCCACGGGTGATCCGTCGGCCCCACCCGCGTCATGGCGGCAATATTGGCGAATTTGCCAACCGTCGTATTGGCGATATCCGCCATCCGGTCGCAATAGGCGTAATCTTCAAAGCGGCTGTTGATGACGCGGCTCTGTTCGCCCACCTCGCAAAACGCGCCAAAGCTGCTGTTCACGATCTGGCAGCCGGGATGGATGAAGGGTTCCGTGGCGGAAAGTTTCGGCATTTCTGGTCCTGATCGGGGATGGCCCCCTCACCCTGCCCTCTCCCCCGGGGGGAGAGGGAGGCGTGGCGTTTGTGGAAAGCGGAGCACAACCGGCCCCGCGCTGCAGCAAAAGCCCTCTCCCCCCGGGGGAGAGGGTTGGGTGAGGGGCGCGCCTCACTCCCCCTTGATCAACCTGCGCCGCAGCCAGCCTGACAACGTATCCATCAGCATGACCATCAGCACGATCAGCACCATGTAATAGGCCACTTCTTCCCAGTCCTTCTGGGTGATGATCGCCTGCGTCAGCATCAGCCCAATCCCGCCGCCGACAATCGCGCCGATCACCGTGGCACTGCGGGTATTGCTTTCCAGATAATACAGCACCTGGCTCAGCAGCACCGGCGTCACCTGCGGAATCACCCCGAACCGCGCGCGCTGCAACCCGTTGGCGCCGGTAGACCGGATACCCTCCACCTGCTTTTCGTCGATGTTTTCCAGCGCCTCGGAGAAGGTCTTGCCGAAACTGCCGGTATCGGTGATCAGGATCGCCAGCGCCCCGGTCATCGGCCCCGGACCAAAGGCCCGGCTCAGGATGATGGTCCAGATCAGCCCATCCACCCCGCGCACGAAATCGAACACCCGGCGCATCGCAAAGCGCACCCCACGCAGCGGCGAGAAGTTCGAGGCGGCCGCAAAGGCCAGCGGCAGCGCCACGATGGCCGCACCAAAGGTGCCCAGAAAGGCCATCAGCACCGTTTCAAAGATCGCCCAGACCACATCGGCATGGCGCCACATCTTGTTCGTCCAGAACTCCGATGCCATCAGCGCAAGGTTCGACCGGGCCGGATCCAGCCGGTCCTCCCACAGCACCAGCGCCGTCAGCTCGCCCAGCCCCTTGCCATAAAGCGGGCTGTCCAGCGTGAAGAAGAACAGCTCCCATCCCGGCTCATAGCGGAAGGTTTCCACCTTCGACCGCGTATAGGCAAACCGCCCAGCATCGGTTGTCACCGAGACCCGGTTGGGCGCCGCATTGATCCAGTCGGGCAGCGGTTCCGGCGCGGTCAGCGCCAACCTGCCGCCTTCGGGGCGGATGTCGATCAGCCCATAGCCCGGCACGTCATACCGCGCGCCCGCGCTGTCATAGGTGACCAGATGCCCGCCGCCGAGGTCGATCCGCGTCACATCCCCTGTCACCGCCACCCAATCGGGCAGCATCCCCGCCGGATAGGTGCCCTTGGCCTCACCCTCGATGGCAACCGTCAGATCGCCCGAGCGGTTGTCGCGGGTCACATGGGTCTTGTGGCTCCAGAAATCGGCCAGCAGGATGGCCGCATTATCCATCCGGGCGCGCTGCGCCAGACCCGGAATGTCAAAGGCAAAGAACACATAAACCAGATACGCCAGGATCACCGCAGGCACGGCAAAGGCTACCATCCGCTTGCGGCGGAACGTGCCGGTCATCTGCATCGACAGTGTTGCATCAACCATGGCTCAATGCCTCCCCTTCACCAGACGGTCACGATAGTGGTTCGAAATCTGGTCGATCACCACGATGGTCAGGAACAGCACCAGAAAGATCGCCACGACCTGATCATACTTCCCACCGCCCCATTGCATCGCCAGCTTCAGGTCGTATCCGATACCGCCCTCGCCCACGAACCCCAGAATGGCCGAGGCGCGGACGTTGATTTCAAACCGCAGCAGCGCATAGCTGACCCAGTTGGGCGCCACCTGCGGCAGCACCCCCAGCACCATGCGCTGCCCCCAGCCTGCGCCCACCGAGGTCAGCCCCTCGACCGGCTTCAGATCGGCATTTTCGGCCACTTCGGAAAACAGCTTGCCCAGCGCCCCGGTGGTATGCAGCGCAATGGCGATCACCGCAGGCACCGGCCCGCCGCCCAGAATGAAGATCAGCAGAAGCGCAATCACGATTTCCGGTATGGCGCGGAACCCGTCCAGCATCCGGCGGAACAGCGGGATGGCCCGCGGCCAGCGCGCCAGCCCCCGCGTGGACAGCAGCGACAGCACCATGGCCCCCAGCGCGCCCAGAAGCGTGGCCACCGCCGCGATGTTCAGCGTTTCGATCAGCGAGGGCACGGCGCCCAGCATCAGCCCCGGCAGATTGCTGCGCTTTTCCCAGGCCTCGGCCAGCACTTCGGCCGGAAAATCCCCGACCTGATGCAACCCGTTCCAGAACCCGCCCGCATTGCGGCTGTCGGCCAGCTGAAACCCCGAAGCCATTACCGCCACGAAGATGACCAGCAGAATGCCGCCATACATCCGCTTGCGCCGCACCATGGCCAGATAGGCCTCGGTTGGCCCGTCACCTCGTTTCGGCCCGGGCTTCGGCCCGAATGCTACATCCACCATCTGCGCGCGTCCCTGCAAAGAAATTGCCGGGCCCCCTCGCGGGAACCCGGCATTGCGTCATGAAATCTCAGTTGGTCTGCTGTTTGCGCACTTCGATGATCGAGTCGTAGTAGTCATGGGTGATCGGGGTGAAGCCTGCGGTTTCGCCGGCCGCGATGCCATAGGCACATTCGGCGTCCTTGGCGTGCATCCCCTTGACCAGTTCGATCATCTTGTCCTTGGCATCCTGCGGCAGGGCACGACGCAGAACCACCGGGCCTTCCGGGATCGGCTTCGATTTCCAGATTTCCACCAGATCGTTCATGTCCACCAGACCGGCATCCACGGCCTTGCGCAGCGCGCCCGAATTATAGCCGTCTTCCCAGTTGCCCTGGCCATCGGCCCAGGTCACGCCGGCATCCACATCGCCATTGGCCACGGCAACGATGGTCTGCTCATGGCCGCCCACGAATTTCACTTCACCGAAGTAATCGCCGTTTTCCATGGTGGCGCCGATTTCGGCCGGAATTTCCACCGACGGGATCAGATAGCCCGAGGTCGAGTTCGGATCGCCGAAGGCGAAGACCTTGCCCTTCAGATCGGCCAGCGAAGCCACGCCCTTGTCTTTGCGGGCAAAGCCGATCGAGTGATAGGTGAACGACCCGTCGAGGTTGGTTTTCACCAGCGCCACATCCACGGCTTCCGGATCGGTCAGGTAAACCTTGGCATAGGCCGAAGCGCCCAGCCAGGCCATGTCGATGGTGCCGCCCAGCAGGCCCTGAATCACGCCATCATAATCGGCCGGGGCAAACAGCTTGACCGGAACGCCCAGCGCTTCTTCGGCATAGCCGCGCAGACATTCGTTCGAGGTCATGCGGTCCTGGGCGTTTTCGCCGCCAAGGATACCGATGTTGAACCCGGTGATTTCCTGGGCCGAAACAGCGCCGGTCAGCGCAGTGGTGGTGGCAAGTGCCAGAAGGATCGTTTTCATGGGAAGCTCCCTGAGAGGATAAGGGGTGAAGTCAGACCAGCAGCCGCGCCGCATAGGCGCTGTCTGCCGTGGTATCCGTGGGGATCGAGGTCGAGGTCGCGGCCTCGTTGAACGTGTCGTCCGCGCCATAGATGTCGCGGGCCACGCCGGTCGAAAGCTGTTCGGGCGTGCCGTCGAACACGATGCGCCCATCGCGCATCCCGATCACCCGGTCGCAATAGCGGCGCGCAGTATCCAGCGTATGCAGGTTGGCAATGACCATGCGGCCATCTTCTTCATGGATGCGGCGCAGCGTATCCATCACCACCTGTGCATTCATCGGGTCAAGGCTGGCGATGGGTTCATCGGCCAGAATGACCTTGGGATCCTGCATCAGCGCCCGCGCAATGGCGACACGCTGCTGCTGCCCGCCCGAAAGCGCCTCGGCCCGCTTGGGGGCCTGATCGGCAATGCCCAGACGATCCAGAATTTCCAGCGCGCGGGTGATTTCGGCCTCGGACCACAGGTTGAACAGGGTCGCGGCCAGCGACCGGCCATTCAGGATGCCATGCAGCACGTTGGAACAGACATCCATGCGCGGCACCAGATTGAACTGCTGGAAGATCATCGCGCATTGCCGCTGCCACTGGCGTTTTTCGGCGCCTTCCAGCGCCAGGATATTGCGGCCATCCACGCGGATTTCGCCCGCGGTCGCATCCGTCAGCCGGTTCATCATGCGCAGGAAGGTCGATTTCCCCGCGCCCGACCGTCCGATGATGCCCACAAAGGCCGGACGGTCCACGCCGAACGAAATCGCGTCCACCGCGGCTTTTGCCCCGAACCTGCGTGTCACCTGGACCACTTCGAGCATCGGCATCCCTCCGTTTGTCTCGGGGCGGGAGCTATCTGCCGGGAATGACAGTCAGGTATCTTTGGTGTGAAACTTCAATGAAGGGGCCGGGCCGACAGCCCTTTGCGCCCCGCCAGACATGAAAATGCCCCGGCGGCGGACCGTCGGGGCACAAAAGCGGCGAAAGCAGTGAAGTCAGTCCTCGCGCACCATCTCGGCCGGATCATTGCAATAGTTCTGGGCGCGGCCAACCGAAAAGCGGCCCGATGGCGGCCCGAACCGCGCAATGCCCGTATCCGTCGCCGCCCCCTGCGGGCTGACCGAAAAGATCACGCCCTGCCCCGCGCCGCGCGGCGGCTCTGACATGCGCCAGAGGTTGTCGGTCACACCCAGGCGCAGCACGCGCTGTGCATAATCACCTGCGGCACACCAGAAGGCCCGCGGCCCGCTTTTGCCGCCATAGGCGACCAGAAAGGTGCCGCCCCCCTGATCCGTCACCTTCAATCCGTTGGATGCTGTGAAAGCCGATCCCGGCCCTGCAGCCAGAACAAGCGCAAGTGCAGTGGCGAAAGACAGTTTTTTCATGGCAGTTCCTCGACAGGTCTTGGGTCGGCAGCCAGGCCACCTTTTCACGAGCAGTCGCGCAGATCGGCCGACGGGGCAACCCAATTGTCGGTGATCGGCCCTGCCACAGGCCGCCCACCGCCGCCGCTCAGTTGCGGCGCAGGCGGATCACCACATCAACCCGGGTGATTTCCGTGCCCGCCGGGGCCTTGGGCAGGCGCAGGATCTCCAGCTGTTCGGCAGGTGCATCGGTCAGCGCCGCGTCATCTTCCCAGAAGAAATGCGGGTGATCGTCCATCCGCGTGTCGAAATAGCTTTTCGACCCGTCCACCACCACCTCCTGCATCAGCCCCGCTTCGCAGAAGGCGCGCAAGGTGTTGTAGACGGTCGCAAGGCTCACCTTCTCCTCGCCGGTGACAGAGGCGGCATACAGGCTTTCCGCCGTCACATGGCGGTCTTCCCCATCCCCCACCAGCAGCGAGGCCAGCGCAAGCCGCTGCCGGGTCGGGCGCAGCCCGCCCCGCGACAGCCAGGCAGAGGCCCGCGCCTGTGCATGATCTTCGGCCTTGATCGTGTCTTCCGCCTTGGCAGTCATGGGTCCATCCGGTGATATCTGGAACAATTCTAGGGCTTCGTGCCGGGAATATCAATGGATGCGGGCAAATCACCCGACATGCGGCACAGTTGCCATGCGCTTTTCCCTAGGCCGCGCGCCGGGGCAAGCCCCGCCGCAACACCGGCCAGGCCAGCAGCGCCAGAACCAGCGCCAGAACCGCCGCCACCAGCAGCGGTAAATGCAGCGCGCCCGCCCGGCCCAGCCCGCCTTCGGCCCCCGCAATCAGCCCGCCCGCCAGCAGCGTGCCCAGCGGCATCATGCCCCAGGCCAGCAGACGATACAGGCTGTTCACCCGCCCCATCAGCGCATCGGGGATCAGCCGCTGCCGCGTGCTGACCGAGACGATGTTCCACAGCGGCCCCGAAAACTCCAGTACCGCAAAGATCAGCGCGAAAGACAGGGCCGTAGGCGCGAAGGTCAGCGCCAGATAGCAGGCCGGGCTGACGAAAAGCGCCCCCCGTGCCAGACGCGAAGGCCCGATCAACCGCACCGCCCGTTCGCCCACCAGCCCCGCCGCGATGCCGCCCGCCGCCCCAGCCGCGAGAACCAGCCCGTATTGCGCGGAGGAAAGCCCCAGCCGCTCCTGCGCGATCAGCACCATGGCGAACAGGATCATCTGGTCGCACAGGTTCCACAGCCCGGTGATCCCCGCCAGCCGCAGCAGCAAAGGCTGGCCGCGCAGAAAACGCCAGCCCTCTGCCGCCTCGGCCCACCAGCTGCGGCGCGCACCCGTGGCCACCGGACGATAGGCCCCCGGCAACCCCGCCATCAGCAGCGCCGCCCCGGCATAGGCCGCCGCATTCAGCCCAAAGGGCAGCGGCAGAAACACGCCCAGCAACAGCGCACCGAACGCAGGCCCGACCAGCGCATTGCCCACCATCTCGACCGTCCACAGCCGGGCATTGGCCGCCTCCAGCCGGTCATGCGGCACCAGCGCGGGCAGCATGGTCTGCGCGGCATTGTCGCGAAACACCTCGGCCACGCCCACCAGCAGCGCCGCCGCGCAAAGCAGCGCAAACAGCCCCGGCTGGGCCAGCCCCTGCGCGGGCGCGGGCGGCAAAGGCTGCGCCCCCCACAGCGCCGCCGCCGCCAGCGCGAAGGCCGCCGCGCGCAGCACGTCCATCGTCAGGATCAGGCGGCGCCGGTCCACCCGGTCGGCCACCACGCCCGCAGGCACCGCAAACACCGCCCAGGGCAGCCGCAGCGCCACCGGCACCAGCGCGATCAGCGCCGCATCCCGTGTCAGCAGCGAGGCCACCCAGACCCAGGCCAGCACCGCCACCCCATCCGCCAGATTGGCCAGCCCGCTCGCCGCCACGAAACGCCCGAACATCATCCGCCCCTGCTCTGCCGGCCCTGCTCTGCCGGGTCGCAGGCTTGCACCGCAGCCGGGCAGGGTCAATCCCGCACTGCAGCCCCAGCCCCGCCTGCCCTTGCCCCCCGCCCGCCCTTGCCATGCCCAAGACCGGGGTGATAGAGGAAGCAAAAGCACATGCGCAGGAGCATTGGCCCTATGGCGGCATATCCGACGAGTTTCGACCGGGACGACCTTCTGAAATGCGCACGCGGGGAGCTGTTCGGCCCCGGCAATGCACAGCTTCCGGCGCCGCCGATGCTGATGATGGACCGGATCACCGAGATTTCCGAGGATGGCGGCGAACATGGCAAGGGCCATGTGGTGGCCGAATTCGACATCACGCCCGATCTGTGGTTCTTCGATTGCCACTTCCCCGGCAATCCGATCATGCCCGGCTGCCTGGGCCTTGACGGTTTGTGGCAGCTGACCGGCTTCAACCTGGGCTGGCGCGGCTGGCAGGGTCGCGGCTATGCGCTGGGTGTGGGCGAGGTCAAGCTGACCGGCATGGTGCGCCCCGATCGCAAGATGCTGCGCTATTTTGTCGATTTCACCAAGGCCGTGCAGACCCGCCGCCTGACCATGGGCGTCGCCGATGGCCGGGTCGAGGCGGATGGCGAGACCATCTATCTTGTCAAGGATATGAAGGTCGCGCTGATCGAGCCAGCTGAGGGTTTCGGCTACAAGCGCAGCATCCTGTCGGCCTTATCTGGCCTCGATACCTGCCCGGCCCCCTGCCGGCTTCCCCCTCCCGCCCCCCCCCCCCCCCCCCCCCCCGGCGCCCGCTGGCCTAAACAGGCCAGAGATTTTTACGGAGGCCCCCATGCGTCGCGTCGTCATCACCGGCATCGGCATCGTCTCGCCCATCGGCAATACTGCCGCCGAGGTGGAAGCCAGCCTGCGCGCCGGGAAATCCGGCATTGTTGCTGCCCCTGAATATGCCGAGCGCGGCTTCCGCAGCCAGGTGCACGGGATGCCGCAGATCGTGCTGGAAGACCATATCGACAAGCGCGACCTGCGCTTCATGGGCCCCGGCGCCGCCTATAACTTCATCGCCATGCGTCAGGCCATCGCCGACAGCGGCCTGACCGAGGCCGAGGTTTCGAACGAACGCGCGGGCCTCATCATGGGCTCCGGTGGTCCCTCCACCTCGAACTTCTTCCAGGCGCATAACATCGTGGTGGAAAAGGGCGCGCCCAAGCGGATGGGGCCCTTCATGGTCACCCGCTGCATGAGCAGCACCAATTCCGCCTGCCTTGCCACGCCGTTCAAGATCAAGGGCGTGAACTATTCGATCACCTCGGCCTGTTCCACCAGCGCGCATTGCATCGGCAATGGCACCGAGCTGATCCAGATGGGCAAGCAGGACATCGTCTTTGCCGGCGGCGGCGAGGAACTGGACTGGACGCTGTCCTGCCTGTTCGATGCCATGGGCGCCATGTCGTCGAAATACAACGACAGCCCCGCCACGGCCAGCCGGGCGTTTGACGCCACGCGCGACGGCTTCGTGATCGCGGGCGGCGGCGGCGTGGTGGTTCTGGAAGAGCTGAACCACGCGCTGGCCCGCGGCGCCAAGATCTATGCCGAAGTCACCGGCTATGGCGCCACCTCCGATGGCCATGACATGGTCGCGCCCTCGGGTGAGGGCGGCGAACGGTCGATGCGGCTGGCGGTCGCCACCCTGCCGGAAGGCCGCAAGATCAGCTACATCAACGCCCATGGCACCTCGACCCCCGCAGGCGATGTGACCGAGGTGAAGGCGATCCGCCGCGTCTTCGGTGAAGGCAATGTGCCGCCGATCTCTTCCACCAAATCGCTGACCGGGCACAGCCTGGGCGCAACGGGTGTGCATGAGGCGATCTATTCGCTGCTGATGCTGCAGGGCAGCTTCATCACCGCTTCGGCCAATGTGACGCAGCTGGACCCGGAACTGAAACCCGAAGAAATCGCCACCACCTATCGTGAAGGGGTGGAGCTGGACAGCGTGCTGTCCAACAGCTTTGGCTTCGGCGGCACCAATGCCACCCTGGTGATGAGCAAATTCCGCGACTGACACTTCCGCGACTGACCATGCGGGAGGGCGCCGCCCTCCCCTTTCCCCCCGCCAACCGGAGGCTTGAATGGCTGAACTGATGAAGGGCAAGCGCGGCCTTGTCATGGGCGTTGCCAATGAACGGTCGATTGCCTGGGGCATCGCCAAGGCGCTGGCCGACGAAGGCGCAGAGCTGGCGTTCTCCTATCAGGGCGAGGCCTTCGGCAAACGGGTCGAACCGCTGGCGGCCTCGGTCGGCAGCGATTTTCTGGTAGATGTCGATGTCACCAATGATGACAGCCTCGATGCCTGCTTCGGCGCGCTGAAGGAGCGCTGGGGCACGATGGATTTCCTGATCCATGCCATCGCCTTTTCCGACAAGACGGAGCTGACCGGCCGCTTCATCAACACCAGCCGTGGCAATTTCAAACATTCGCTGGATATCTCGTGCTTTTCCTTCATCGACGTGTCGCGCCGCGCCGCCGAGATGATGCCGGAGGGTGGCAGCCTGATTACCCTCACCTTCCAGGGCTCCAACCGCGTGACGCCGAATTACAATGTGATGGGCGTCGCCAAGGCGGCACTGGAAAGCGCCACGCGCTATCTGGCCAATGATCTGGGGCCGCAGGGGGTGCGCGTCAACGCCATCTCGCCCGGGCCGATGAAGACGCTGGCCGGGGCCGCCATCGGCGGGGCGCGGGCCACCTATCGCCATACGGAAAGCAATGCCCCGCTGCGCAGCAATGCCACGCTGGAGGCTGTGGGCGGCACCGCCGTCTGGCTGTGTTCCGATTACGGCGCCTTTACCACGGGCGAGGTTGTGCGGGTGGATGGCGGCTTCCATGTGCTGGGGATGCCGCAGGCCGAAAACCTCTGATCTGCCTGAAAAATCCAAAGGCCGCAGCCCCGCGCTGCGGCCTTTTCCTTTGCCCACCCCGGCCTTTTCCTGCCCGGCCACAGCTTTTGCCCAACCGCGCACGGGAACCGCCTCCCCCCTCTTGCACAGCCCGGGATCGTCGGCTATCTGAAGGGAAGAACTTGCCAGTGGCTGATCGCCACAGCCCGAGCGGGCGTTGTGTAATGGTAAGACCCCTGCCTTCCAAGCAGGAGACGCGGGTTCGATTCCCGCCGCCCGCTCCAGAAGTTCTTACAAATCCCCGGTTTCACGGCAGAAAACCACCGAAGCCGAATTGCCCCCGCACCGGCCGGTTCAGCCTCGCCGTCACCCGGCGCCCCCTCTGCCGCGCCGACAGCCCGGCGGCGGCAGGGGGCCCGTATCACTCGGAAATCCGGGTGAAATCATAGACCGCAAAGGTCCGGCAATCCGCCATGCCCGCGGCGGCCAGCAGCGCATTGCTGCCGTCCCCCGTCGCAATGCGCAGACGCAGCGTCGCCGTCGCCCGATCCGGGGCAGTCAGCGTTGCCGTCGCGCTGCTGGTCACCGTCAGCGCCTTGTTCTGCGGCACCTTGATGCGCCCGGCAAAGCTGCCCGGCCCCTTCTCGATCCATTCCACCGCATTGCTGCCGCCAGAGGCCAGCTTGCCGGGATGGAACCGCCCGCCCTCCCAGACGACCTGCACGGTTGTCTCCATACCGGCGGCGATGGCCGGCACCATCTCGGCAACCTGTGGATGGCATCCCGTCATGGATTGCACCCGCACGCTTCCCTGCCACTTTCCGTCACGCGGGATGATCGGATCGAACAGCGCCATCTCGCACCGCCCTTCGCCCCCGGCGATCTGATGCACCTCGTCCGGCGTCAGCGGCGACAGATAGGCTTCGCCCCTGTAGGTCACATAGGTGCCCTGCACGGCCCCGGCGGGCAAATCCTGCCCCGTCAGGAAGGACAACGCTTCCAGATCGAACGCTGACAGGGTGCATTGGCAGCCCGCATCGCCGCAGTTCGCCATCACGATCTTTTCGCCAGTCATCTGCTGGGCCTGTGCCAGCCCGGACCAGAGTGCCAGAAGCGCGCTGACAAGGATATATCGGTTCATCGGCATCACTCCTTGGGCGCAAATTGCGGGGCGAGGATTTCCAGCAGGTTCAACCCTTCGGGCATCTGCAACCGCGTCCCCTTGATCCGGTCGGCCAGATCGCCCCCGTCCCCAGCCGGGGCAGAACCGGCCGTGGCCTCCTCGGAAACACCATAGTCCAGCGTGGCCTCGATCATCCGGTAGGCTTGCAGATCTTCCCCCGCCAGCCCTGCATCCCGGCAAACCTGCCCTATGCGGATCTCTGCGCAGGGGCCAAGCATGGCATCCCATTGCCGCGGGTTCACCGCAACCAGCGCAGTGCCGCGATCCGCGCGCAGCGGCATGAATGTGGCAAAGACCGCAGGCCCGCTGACCCCCGCCGCCGTCGTCAGCAAGACAGGATCCTCCATGCCCCAACCGGCGGGCAGGCCAAGCTGCAATCCGGTTTCCTTGTCATGCACGAAACAGGGCAGATCGCCGTCGCACATCCACGCAAAGGGAGTGCCGTCGCCCGGCGTCGCGCCATAGCGGGGCCGGGCCATCGTCACCTCGGGCGCCATCCCTGCGGCAACCTGCAGCACGGCCAGATAGGTTGCCCCCCCGGCACCGTCGTGCCGCCCCCGGATCAGCCATGGCCCCGGATCAAGCTGTGTTTCCCAGGCCCCCGGACGCGCCGCCCCACTGGCCAGCAACGGGCTGTCCTGCCCACCCAGCGGAAAAGCCTCCCAGGTCGCAAAGACACCGTCATAGACCCCCTTGATCCGCAGAGGCACCGGGCCTGCCTGCCCCGTCGTGTCCGATACCGCGTCATCCTCCTCGCCCGCAGGCGAAAGCGCCGGTGAAAGCGGGATGACAAAGCGGTTCTCGGCCCCCGCCGCCACGGCAATACGGCCCGCAAAGACCTGATCGCCCGCCATGCCCGTCACATCATAAAGGCCGGGCAGAAAATCCGCATTCACCGGCCCGGCCACGCCTTCGGGCATGGCCCAGGCTTCGGGCGGCAGGCCCTGCCCCTCCACCGGCACGGCAGACCAGACCACGCTGAACGCCATGCCGCCCGCATCGGCCTCGATCACCACCGGCAAAGGTGCGGGCCCCACATCCGGCAGCACGGCATCATCGGGCAGAACCGTCAGGGGCGCGGTCGCGATCACCTCGGTATCCGACAGTTTGTAGCGCAGCTCATACGCCCCCGGCGCATCGGGTGCAGTCATCACCAGCGGATTGCCCGCGCTGACATAGGCATAGGACAGATAGCTGTCGCTTCCCGCTTCTGCGATCTGGATATTGTCATAGGGCGCATTCGGCCCTGTCCAGCTGATGGCAAATTCGCGGCCCGCCAGCACCTGTGCCGGAACAGTCATCGTCACAGGCGCCTCTGTCACCTCGATCTGACGGGTGGCGATCACGGTCTGATCGCGGAACTTGTAGCGCAGTTCGTAAATCCCGGGCGTGCCCGGCATCAACAGGCTGACCGGATTGCCTGCCTTCACATATTCCCAGCCCCATCTCTCGCCATTCCCCGGCAGGCCGATCTCGATCGTGTCCAGTTCCGCCGCAGGCCCTGTCCAGCCCACCGCGACCGGCTGCCCCATCGGGGCGGTTGCCGGGGCTTCCAGCGTGGCTTCGGGCAGGGGTTCCTGCGGCGGCTGGGGTGGCTGCGGCTCTGCCGCCACCACGGTGGCCTGCAAGGCCTCGGCAAGGGCGGTGGCATCGCTGGCCTGGAAATACCGCCCGCCGGTGTTTTCCGCCAGACAGGCCACCTGCGCGCCCTCCTCTGCCGAAAGGCCAAAGCCGATGACATGGGCGGTGAAATCCAGCCCCGCCGCCTCAAGCTCCTGGCCCAGCGCGCAGGGGTCGGCCGCACAGGTTTCCAGCCCGTCCGTCACCAGCACGACCGTCGCCGCCTCTTCGCCAAAGCGCAGGGCCTCGGCCGCCTGGCGCACCGCGTCGGAAAGTGGCGTCTTGCCCAGAAACCGCATCCCGTTCACCGCATCGCGGATCTGCGCTGCGGTTCCGGGCGCAGGCGGCACCATCAGTTCAATATCGCCGCAATTGCCCTTTTCCCGGTGGCCATAGGCCAGCAGCCCCAGCGCCTGCCCCTCGGGAATGGTGTCCAGCACCCCGGCGACGGTCTCGCGGGCAATCTCCAGCTTGGGCCGCCCGTCGATCTGCCCCCACATCGAGCCGGAGCCATCCATCACGATGATGGTGGCCGGCGTGTCAGCCAAGGCCAGCCCGGCGCTCAGCCCGCCCGCCGCCGCCCATGCCAGCACCGATACCCCGGCCCGCCAGTAATCCCGCATCTTCCACTCTCCCATTGCGCCAGATGACTATCGCGCGAAAGGGCGGGCCAATCTTGGGCTGGGCGGCACCCGCATGGGGGCCAGCGGCACAGACCCGGTCACGGCCCCAGCGCCCGCACCTCGGATGGGGTGGTACCAAAGGTCGCCCGGAACCGTGCATTGAACCAGGAAATATCCCCGAACCCGGCATTCAGCGCGATCTGGCTGATGGATTGCCCGGCATGGCGCGGGTCGGTCAGCTGCCGATGCACCCGCATCAGACGCCGCGCCGCGACGTGATCGCTGAACGAGGCCCCTTCCTGTGCAAAAAGGCTGCGCAGATAGCGGTCGGAAATGCCGTGCCGAGCCGCGATCCAGGACGAGCTCAGATCCGGGTTGCACAGATTGGTCTCGATATCGGATCGGATCGCCTTCAACCGCGCCGCCCGCGCCCCACGACCCTGCGCAACCATCTGTGCATCTCGGTCGGCCCCCAGGGCCAGGATCAGCAGATCCTGCAGATGGGCCGCGCAAAGCTGCAGCTGGTCGGGCGGCAAAGTCGCCGCCTCAAGATGCAGCGCCCGCGCATAGGCGATCAGCAGCCGCCATTGCGGCGTGGCATCCGAAACCTGCCGCAGCGCCGGGTTCATCCCCGGGCTGGCCGCCAGCAATGCGGCCCGTGGCACAGAGACATACAGCACCCGGCTGCTTTCTGGCACGAAATGCGCAATACCCGGCACTTCGCTTGGGTCCAGATAGATCTGCCCCGGCGCACATTCGACCTCTGCCCCGCGCTCCTGCCGGATGGAAAACCCACCCGACAAAGGCACATGCAGCAGGATGTTATCGCCGGTTTCCGCGGCCAGAACCGCCGTGCGCCGCGTCCTGCAGGGCGAGTGCTGCGTATCTGCAATCACCACCTCGGGCAGAACCGCAATCGAGGTGGAAGAGGTATAGGCGCCATCCAAAGGCTCGATGGCCAGCTTGCAGATATTGGCGGCCATGGTTTCGAATTCAGCCACCCGTCGGCGGCTGTCAAGATCGGCGGTGCGCAAGACAAAATGGCTCATGACAACCTCGGGCTCCTCCACCCCTTTGATCGCCCACCATTCTAACCCGGCACACCGGCCGAAGTCGCCGGGAAAACGGCGCCCTCCTTGCTGTCACGCAAGGGGCCGGCACCTGCCACCATCCCGATGCCCCCCTGCCGCAAAGAGCTGCCAGCCACCCTGTCCCTGCTGCGGCCCCGCGGTCCCGCTGGCTCAGCCCGCCTTCTGCGGCCCCATCTTCTGCGGCCCCCCCGGCTGCGATACCGCCTGCCCCCAATCCCCCCGCGCCCGGATCTCGCTGGAAGATTGCGCCAGCATCGGCATATCGGCAAAGGCCCAGGCCGGGGGCGGCATATGGCCCAGCCGCCCGATGGCCGCCCCGCTGATCTGCTCGCCTGCATAGACCCGCGCCGCCCGGCCCATCCGCGCCTTCAGCCCCGATCCGGGCCGCGCCAGCACGCCGAGCGCCACATGGCGCATGATCCATTCCCAATTGTCCCAGCGGTGGAACTGCACCAGATTGTCCGCCCCCATCAGCCAGACGAAACGCACCCCCGGATAAACCGCCATCAGCCGCGCCAGCGTGGCGGCGGTATAGCGGGTGCCCAGCCGTGCCTCCAGATCGGTGATCTCCACCCGGGGATGCCGCATCAACGCCCGCGCCCGCTGCAACCTGTCGGCCATCGGCGCGGGCTGGCGCGCCTTCAGCGGGTTGCCGGGGCTGACCAGCCACCACACCCGATCCAGCCCGAACCGGCGCAACGCCTCTTGGGTGATATGCACATGGCCTTCATGGGCCGGATCGAAGGATCCCCCCAGAAGGCCGATCACCATCCCCCGCGTCGCCCGGGGAAAACCCTGCCGCATATTTCGTTCTCCGTTTGGCTGTTCAAAACATGGCGGTCGCGGCTTGCCAAGCGGAATTGATACGCGCCACAAAGGCATATGTCACAGATCCACCTTGCCCCCTGCCCCATCACCGCGCCCGAAGCCCAGGCCTGCATGGCCGCCTATTTCGCAGAACTGAGCCTGCGTTTCGGCCAGACCTTCGCGCCCCGCCCGGTGGATCCCGATACTCTGGCCATGGCACCCCCGCGCGGTCTGTTCCTGATCGCACAGCAGGCCGGGCGGCCGGTCGGCTGTGTCGGCCTGCGCAGCAGCGCCGAGGGCATCGGCCCGGGCTGCGGCGAGGTAAAGCGCCTCTGGGTCGCGGCCGAGGCGCGGGGACAAGGTCTGGCCCGCCGCCTGATGGCCGGGATCGAGACTGCGGCGCGCGATATGGGGCTGACCCACCTGCGCCTCGACACCAGCCGCCACCTGCCCGAGGCACAGGCGCTTTATCTGCGTGACGGCTGGCAGGAAATCGCGGCCTACAACAGCAACCCCCATGCCGATCACTGGTTCGAAAAACGCCTGATCGCCTGACGTTCCAGACCACTGGCGGCGCGGGCCTGCGTTGCCCTTTCCCGCCGATTTCGCTACAAGCCCCGCAAAGACTGGCGCATCCGAGGGAAATCATGGCAAGCTATCAATATGTCTATCACATGGAAGGCGTCTCCAAGACCTATCCCGGTGGCAAGAAGTGCTTCGAAAACATCCACCTGAACTTCCTCCCCGGGGTGAAGATCGGTGTCGTCGGCGTCAACGGTGCGGGTAAATCGACCCTGCTGAAGATCATGGCCGGCATGGACAAGGATTTCAAAGGCGAGGCCTGGGCCGCCAAGGGCGCCAAGGTCGGCTATCTGGCACAGGAACCCTATCTGGACCCGGCGCTGGATGTGAAAGGCAATGTCATGCTGGGCGTCGCCAAGCAGACGGCCGTGCTGGAACGCTACAACGAACTGGCGATGAACTATTCCGACGAAACCGCCGACGAAATGGCCCAGCTGCAAGACCAGATCGACGCCGAAAACCTGTGGGAGCTGGAAGCGACCGTGGGTGTGGCGATGGATGCGCTGCGCTGCCCGCCGGATGATGCCAATGTCGAAAGCCTGTCGGGCGGCGAACGCCGCCGGGTGGCCCTGTGCAAGCTGCTGCTGGAAAAGCCCGACATGCTGCTGCTCGACGAACCGACCAACCACCTGGACGCCGAATCCATCGCCTGGCTGCAAAAGCACCTGATCGCCTACAAGGGCACCATCCTGATCGTCACCCACGACCGCTACTTCCTGGATGATATCACCAGCTGGATTCTGGAACTGGATCGCGGCCGCGGCATCCCCTACGAGGGCAACTATTCCGCCTGGCTGGATCAGAAGGCCAAGCGCATGGCGCAGGAAGCCCGCGAAGACAAATCCAAGCAGAAGGCACTGGAAAAGGAACTGGAATGGATCCGCGCCGGTGCCAAGGCCCGGCAATCCAAGGGCAAGGCCCGGATTGCACGCTATAACGAAATGGCGGGCCAGACTGTGCTGGAACGGTCTTCCAGCGCGCAGATCATCATCCCCAACGGCGAACGTCTGGGCAACAAGGTGATCGAGGTCGAAGGCCTGAAGAAAGCCATGGGCGACCGCCTGCTGATCGAAGATCTGTCCTTCACTGTGCCGCCGGGCGCCATCGTCGGCGTCATCGGCCCCAACGGTGCCGGCAAATCGACGCTGTTCCGCATGATCACCGGCCAGGAACAGCCCGACGAGGGCACCATCACCCTCGGCAATACCGTGCATCTGGCCTATGTCGACCAGTCGCGCGACGCGCTGGACCCGGACAAGAACGTCTGGGAAGAAATCTCGGGCGGGGCCGAGGTGATCCACCTGGGCGACATGCAGCTGAACAGCCGCGTCTATACCGGCGCCTTCAACTTCAAGGGCACCGACCAGCAGAAGAAGGTCGGCCTGCTGTCGGGCGGTGAACGCAACCGCGTGCACATGGCCAAGCTGCTGAAATCGGGCGGCAACGTGCTGCTGCTCGACGAACCGACCAACGATCTGGACGTGGAAACCCTGCGGGCGCTGGAAGCCGCGATCGAAGATTTCGCCGGCTGCGCCATCATCATCAGCCACGACCGCTTCTTCCTCGACCGGCTCTGCACCCATATCCTCGCCTTTGAAGGCGACGCCCATGTGGAATGGTTCGAAGGCAACTTCGAAGCCTATGAACAGGACAAGGTCCGCCGCCTCGGCCCGGATTCGATCCTGCCGAAGCGCGTGAAATACAAGCGCTTCGCCCGCTGAACGCAGCGCCTGCCGCCCGTGGCAGGCCCGGAAATGCACAAAGGGCGGGGAACATCCCCGCCCTTGTGTTGCGGAACCGATCCGCCGCCGCCTGCGTTGATCCGGCAACCAAACCCGGAGGACATTATGAAAGGCATATTCGCCTGGGTGATCGGCATCCCGATCCCGATCATCATCCTGCTGTATCTGTTTGATGTGTTCTGAACCCGAAGGGCGGCGCCGCAGGTGCCGCCCTTATTCTTCCAGAACCGCCAGAACCTCTGCCGCCAGCGCCCGACATTCGGCCGCCGCAGGCCCGCGACCCTCCACCGCCGAAAGCCCCTGCCCCAGCGTCTGGGCAAAGGCCACGCGATTGGCCAGCCGCGATTCCGCCACCTGCGCCACATCCCCGGCGGCCAGCGCCACCTCTTCGGCCAGCCTGGTGCCCGTGGTCATCCGGTTCATCACGATCAGCGCCCGGGTGCTTTCCCGCGCCACCAGATCCAGAACGCCATCCGTGGCCCACAGATCCACATGGCTGCCCGCCACCGGGATCAGCACCAGATCCGCCTCGCGCAGCGCCGGGCGCAGATCGCTGTCCACCTTGGGGGGCGTGTCGACAATCACGATGTCATGCGTCTGCCGCAGCTTCTTACATTCATAGCCCACACCCCAGGCCGAGGCGGTGGAAAACTCCAGATCCGCGCTGCCATTCCGCTCCACCCGCGTCATGAACCAGCGGCCCAGACTGCCCTGTGGATCGCTGTCCAGCAGCGCCACCCGCAGCCCGCGCTGCACGAAACTAACCGCCAGCGTCACGGCGAGCGTGGTCTTGCCCGCGCCGCCCTTCTGCTGTGCCACCGTAATGACCTTGCCCATCCGAATCCCCTCGCTGCACTGCAGCATAACGGAAGCCGCATGTATTGGACAGGCGTTTCCCCAGCGTTACTTGCGTGTCACTGAAACGCGCAGCCCGCCTTGATGCCAAGCGCCTTGAACACCATCGCCGCAGGGCAGAAGCCTGTAAAGCTGGATTGAACCAGGTTCAGCCCGATGAACACGGTAAACCACACGAACAGCGGCGATACCCACAGCGTCAGCGCCACGCTCAGCAACACCATCACCCCGGCAAACAGAAAGATCGAACGGTCCAGCGTCATGTCACACCCCCATCCGGGCACCCATTATGCCCGCCTGCCCTTCAGATAGCGCAACGCATTATCATATTCAACTTAATGAATTCAAATTTCAGCCTCTGCATCGGCAAAAAGCCCTATGCCGCGTTGCGGCGAATTGACATGGGCATATTCTTTCCCTCATATGGCGCAGAACGCAACTTTATTGCCAACAGATTCACGAGGCTGTGCCATGACCCAAGCCATGCCAAGCAAGGAAGCCCCCTGGCTGTTCCGCACCTATGCCGGCCATTCCACCGCCGCCGCATCCAATGCGCTTTACCGCACCAACCTGTCCAAGGGGCAGACCGGCCTGTCGGTGGCCTTCGATCTGCCCACCCAGACCGGCTACGATTCCGACCATGAACTGGCACGCGGAGAGGTGGGCAAGGTCGGCGTGCCCGTGGCCCATCTGGGCGACATGCGCGCGCTGTTCGATCAGATCCCGCTGGACCAGATGAACACCTCGATGACCATCAACGCCACCGCCCCGTGGCTTCTGGCGCTCTACATCGCGGTGGCCGAAGAACAGGGCGCTGACATTGCCGCCCTGAACGGCACCGTGCAGAACGACCTGATCAAGGAATACCTTTCCCGCGGCACCTATATCTGCCCGCCGAAACCCAGCTTGCGCATGATCACCGATGTCGCGGCCTATACGCAGAAACACCTGCCCAAGTGGAACCCGATGAACGTCTGCAGCTACCACCTGCAAGAGGCGGGGGCCACGCCCGAACAGGAACTCGCCTTCGCGCTCGCCACCGCCTGCGCCGTGCTGGATGACCTGAAAACCAAAGTCCCCGCCGCCGATTTCCCCAATATGGTGGGCCGCATCAGCTTTTTCGTGAACGCAGGCATCCGCTTTGTGACCGAGCTGTGCAAGATGCGCGCCTTTGTCGATCTGTGGGACGAAATCACCGCCACCCGCTACGGCATAACAGACGCCAAATACCGCCGCTTCCGCTATGGCGTGCAGGTCAACTCGCTTGGCCTGACCGAACAGCAGCCCGAAAACAACGTCTATCGCATCCTGATTGAAATGCTGGCCGTGACCCTGTCGAAAAACGCCCGCGCCCGCGCTGTGCAACTGCCCGCGTGGAACGAGGCCCTCGGCCTGCCGCGCCCGTGGGATCAGCAATGGTCGCTGCGCATGCAGCAGGTGCTGGCGTTCGAGACCGACCTTCTGGAATATGACGACCTGTTTGACGGCAACCCCGCGATTGACCGCAAGGTAACCGCACTCAAGGACGGCGCGCGCGCCGAACTGGCGCAGATCGACGCGATGGGCGGGGCCGTCGCCGCCATCGACTATATGAAATCCCGTCTGGTCGAGGCCAATGCCGACCGCCTCGCGCGGATCGAGACGAAAGAGACCACCGTCGTCGGCGTCAACCGCTTTACCACCACCGAACCCTCGCCGCTGACCACGGGCGACGGCAGCATCATGGTTGCCGACCCAAAGGCAGAGGCCGACCAGATCGCCCGCCTGACCGCATGGCGCGCCCACCGCAACGACAGCGCCGTGCGCGCGGCCCTCGCCACCCTTGCCGACGCCTGCAAGGATGGCACCAACGTCATGCCCGCCTCCATCGCTGCGCGCGCGCAGGCGTCACCACCGGCGAATGGGGCGCGGTGGTGCGCCGCGCCTTTGGCGAATACCGCGCCCCCACCGGCGTCAGCCGCAACCCATCCAACCGCACCGAAGGGCTGGAACCCATCCGCGAGGCGGTAGCAACCGTGTCATCAAAACTCGGGCGGCCGCTAAAATTCCTTGTGGGGAAACCGGGGCTTGATGGCCATTCCAACGGCGCCGAACAGATCGCCGCCCGCGCCCGCGATTGCGGCATGGACATCCATTACGAAGGCATCCGCCTGACCCCATCCGAAATCGTCAGCGCCGCCGCCGATCAGCAGGCCCATGTCGTGGGCCTGTCGATCCTGTCGGGCAGCCATATCCCGCTGATCACCGAAACCCTGACGCTGATGCGCGCGCAGGGCCTTGGGCACATCCCACTGGTGGTGGGCGGCATCATCCCCGAACACGACGCGCAGCAGTTGCGCGCCCTGGGCGTGGCCGCCGTCTATACGCCCAAGGATTTCGAGCTGAACCGCATCATGCTCGATATCGTCGCCTTGGTGGACGCAAGCCCCATCGCGGCAGAGTAATCCGCCAATCCCGTCACAAGCCCGCGCCATCGGATCGCCCTCGACCAGCATCTTCCGCGAAATGCGCTTTGCCCCGGTCGCCGACTTTGGCCTCTTGTCAAAGGCCCATGCCGCCGCCACCGGCCCGGTGCATGGGGGCGGCATCTTTACGGACACTTTTTACGACGAACGCCCCGATCTGAACGATCAGTTGCAGCGCCACGGCTGTCTGGCGATCGAAATGGAAACGGCCGAGCTTTACACCCTCGCCGCCCGCTATCAGCGCAGCGCTTTGGCAATCCTCACCGTGTCCGATCACATCCTGACCGGCGACGCGCTTCCCGCGCAAGACCGCGAAACCAGCTTTGGCGCGATGGTGGAAATGGCCCTTGCGGCGGCCTTCGCCTGACCACGCATCGCGGAAATGTCAGCGCATGAAATGGGCAATACGTGCTACGGCCTGCAAATGTCCAAGGTGATCCCGATGCCCACACGCCGCACCCTCCTGCTGTTCGGCCTGACCGCCGTTGCAGGGGCAGCCATCGCCTATCCGCTGATCTACCCGACCTATGCCGGGGGCACGCTTGATGCCGCAACCGCCCATCAGCAACAAATCGCAGGCGACCTGATCCTCATCGACATCCGCCGCCCCGACGAATGGGCCGCCACCGGAACCGCGCTTGGCGCGCACCAGCTTGACCTGCGCCGCGATGATTTCATCGCCGCATTGGACCAGATCGCAGGCCAGGACCGCAGCCGCCCCATCGCCCTGATCTGCGCCCGCGGCATCCGCTCGGCCCGCATCGCCAACCTTCTGGCGGAAAACGGCTTTACCAACATCCTCAACATCCCCGAAGGCATGGACGGCTCTGCCGACGGCCCCGGCTGGGTCGGGCGCGGGCTTCCCCTCTCCCCTGCCTGACGCATTCGCCTTGCATCTTCGCGCACCCAGCGCTTCTCTGGCCCCATCGAAGCGGAGCCCGCGCATGCCCCACCCAGCCCCCCGCCCTTGGGTGCCGACCAAAGCCCATATCCAAGCCCGCGTCACCGCGCCTTCGGCACAGGTGAACGCAAGGATCGAGGCGCTGATCGTCCAGAACACCCAGATCCACGACCGCGACTGCTTTAACCTGAACCCCACCACAAACGTGATGGCCTCCCGCGCGGAAGCGGCCCTGTCGCGCGGCATGGGGTCACGGCCCAGCCTTGGCTATCCCGACGACAAATACGAAATGGGGCTCGACGCGATCGAGGGGATCAAGGTCATCGCCACCGAACTCGCCGCCGAGGTCTTTTGCGCGAAATACGCCGAAATCCGCGTGGGGTCAGCGGCTTTGGCCAATCTATACGGCTTCATGGCCTTGGCAAAACCGGGCGATTGCATCATCGCCGCCCCGCCCGCTGTCGGCGGCCATGTCACCCATGACGCCGCAAACTGCGCGGGTCTTTACGGCCTTGTCACCCACGCGGCCCCGGTCAACCCCGATGGCTGTAGCATCGACCTGCCCGGCCTGCGCGCCCTTGCCCATCAGACCCGGCCCAAGGTCATCACCATCGGCAGCAGCCTGAACCTGTTCCCTCATCCCCTAGCCGACATCCGCGCCATCGCCGATAGGGTTGGCATCCTCGTCCTCTTCGACGCGGCCCACCATTGCGGCGTCATCGCAGGCAGCACCTGGCGCAACCCCTTGCACATGGGCGCGCATCTGATGACGATGGGCACCTGTAAATCCTTGGGCGGCCCCGCCGGCGGGCTGATCGTCACCAATGACGCCGCGATTGCGCAGCGGCTCGACCACATCGCTTTTCGCGGCATGACCGCGAATTTCGACGCCGCCAAATCCGCTGCCCTTGCCATCACGCTGCTCGACTGGCGCGATCATGGCGCAGCCTATACGCAGGCGATGGTCGCCCCATCCCAAGCGCTGCCCCGCAAACTCGCCGCCCTTGGCATGCCGGTCTTTGCTGCCGACCAAGGCACCACCCAAACCCATCAGTTCGCGATCAGGGCCGCAGCCTTCGGCGGCGGTCAGGCCGCGTCAAAAACCCTGCGCAAGGCAGGCTTTCTGGCCTGCGCATCGGCACGCCCGAACTGGTGCGCCGCGGCGTCACCCCCGCCGACGCCCCCGCCCTCGCCGCCCCGCCATCGCCGCCCGCACAACCGCCCTAAGCGCCCGCTTCACCGGGCGTCACCACATAACCCTCTGATCGGACCCACGATGAAACACCGCCAACTCGGGGCCACTGGCCCCAAAACCTCCGCCCTCGGTCTGGGCTGCCTGTCCTTCGGCGGCCTGTTCGGCGCAACCTCGACGGCAGGCTCCCTTGCCTGTCTTGATGCCGCATGGGACCATGGCATTACCTTCCTCGATGTCGCCAATGTCTATGGCAGCGGCATGTCGGAAACGGTAATCGGCGAGTGGCTTGCCTCCCGCCCGCACCGCCCGCTGATCGCCACCAAGGCGGGCATTGTCCAAGGCGCCACACGAGGCATCGACAACACCCCCGCTTATCTGCGCGCCGAACTCGAAGGTTCGCTGCGGCGTCTGGGGGTGGATCACGTCGCCCTGTTCTACCTGCACCGCCATGACCCCGCCACCCCGATCGAGGCCGTGGCCAGCCTGATGGCCGACCTGATTGTTGAGGGCAAGATCGGCGGCTACGGCCTGTCTGAAATCGCGCCCTACACCCTGCGCCGCGCCCATGCCGTGCATCCCGTGACGGCGGTCCAGAACGAATACTCGCTGTGGACCCGCCAGCCCGAGCTTGGGATGATCCAGACCTGCGCCGAATTGGGCGTGGCCTTCGTACCCTTCTCCCCCCTCGCGCGCGGGGCCTTTGGCCAGCCCATGCTGGACCCCAACACCCAGGATATCGGCCCGTTCCGCACCACGATCCCACGCTTTTCCCCGGAAAACTGGCCGCTGAACAGGCCCTATCTCCTCGCCTTCCAGCAGCTTGCCGCCGATATGGGCCACCACCCCGCAGCCCTTGCACTGGCGTGGTGCCTGCACCGGGGCGATCACCTTATCCCCATCCCCGGCACGCGGCACGCCGCCAACCTCGCGGCATGGGCCACCGCCCCTGACATCACCCTCACCCCGCAAGACATGGCCCGTATCGACGCCATTCTCCCCGTCGGCTGGGCCTACGGCGACCGCTATAATGACGCGATGGCCGCCTCGGTGGAGCGCTACAGCTAACCCATTTTCTGTCTGAAAATATCCTCGGGGGGGCGCGGCACGCGCGGGGGGCAGACAGCCCCCCTCTGCCCGTTACCGCCCGTGACTCCGGTCATAGCCATTGGCACCACCTGGCCGCCAGCCCAAGGCCCCCGCCGCTGGTCGGAACACCTCGACCAACAGTGGATGACAGGCCGCCACATCCGACGAATGAACGGTCGAACAATCCCCGCCCGGACAGGCCGACAAAGCGCCGATCAGATCCATCCCCGCACAGAATTCGATGAAATCACCCGGCCGCACCGGGCTTGCCTTCATGAAATACTGCCCCGTATCGCGGGTAAATCCGGTGCACATGAACACGTTCAGCACATCATGCACATGCACCTCAGCTTCCTCCAACGACAGCCCCATCCTGTCTGCCAAGGCCCGCGTCAGATTGGAATGGCAGCAGTGGTGATACTGCCCACCCGACAGCAGATTGTGGGTATAGGGGTCGCAGCGGGTGCCGATCACATCATGCACCCCGCCACCAAACCCATCAAACCCATACCAATCCAGCGTATCTTCGGTGATCAACGCCATTTCCCGCAGATGCGGCAGGTTCGACCACATCCGATCCCCCGCGCTCAGATGCGTGCCATGCAGCGCGCGGGTTTTGCCGCTGAAAAACCGCTCGCGCAGGTCATGGGCGTTCCACAGGTTCAGATCGCCAACCTGCGGCCCCTCCACACTCGTGATGCGAAAGAAATGCCCCTCCGGCACATCGAAACACCGCGCCTCGCGCGCAGGCACCAGCACCTCCGAGATTTTCTCCCACCCCTCCCGCGCCGCCAGAAAGGGCGCAAGGTCGGGCGCAGGCAACCCTGCAACGGGATAGCAGATCACCGGCGCCACCGCTTTGCGGGCGGCAGCATCGGCGGGGGCGGCATGTGCGGGATGGTCTGGCTTCACGCGATGGCTCCAACGTCAAACAGACGCCTTAACCGCGTCCATGCCGGGCAGCGTAATCCAGCACCGGGTTTATGGGAATGATCCGATTGGGGTTAATCGTGTCGTGGCTTTAATGGTAATGCCGCACAAAATGCGCCACCTCCACCGTCTTGGCCACACCCGGCCATTGGTACACTTCGCGCGTATATCCCCACAGGTTCGGGTAATCCACAACCCGGCGGCGGTTTCACTTGAAGTGCAGATGATAGACCGGATCAAACCGGATCAGCGTGGGAAACAGCCGCCAATCGGCTTCCGTCACCCGCTCACCCGTCAGGTATCGGTTGCGGCCAAGATGCGCCTCCAGCCAATCGAGGGACGCAAACAGCGCCTGAACGGCCTTGTCATAGGCAGATTGCGACGTGGCAAACCCCGCCTTATAGACCCCGTTGTTGACCGTGTCATAAATCCGCGCGTTCAAAGCCTCGATCTGGTCGCGCAAGGGCGCGGGCCAATAGTCGTCAGTGTTGCCGGTGATCCCGTCAAAGGCGGAATTGAACATGCGGATGATTTCGGACGATCTCGTTGCTGACGATCCGCCCGGTCGCTTTGTCCCACAGCACCGGCACCGTCACCCGCCCCGACATGTCGGGCGTGTCGCGCAGGTAAACCTCGCGCAGGAACGGCAGGCCAAACTGGCGATCCCCTGTCGCACCCGGAAAATCGCTGTCAAAAGTCCAGCCATCCGACAGCATGTCAGGATGCACGACCGAGATGTCGATATGCGCCGCCAGCCCCTTCAGCGCGCGAAAAATCAGCGTGCGATGCGCCCAAGGACAGGCGAGCGAGACATACAGGTGATAGCGCCCGCTTTCCGCCTTGAACCCGCCCGCGCCCGTCGGCCCCGCACGGCCATCCGCCGTCACCCAGTTGCGAAAGCTGGCTTCCTTGCGTTCAAACGCGCCGCCCGTGGATTTGGTGTCATACCGTTGGTCATGCCAGACACCGTCACCAACTGTCCCATACCACTTCTCCCTTTTCCCTTGTCTTGCGCCAAAGCTAACAGCCACAGCCGCACGGGCACACGCGCGTCAGCGCACAGCCTTTGCGCTTGGCGTCAGGTCAGTCCTTGGGTCGCAGGCACAGATCGGGCGCAACCGCGCCCTGCATCGTCATTCCGCAAGATATACAACGCCACTGCCCGGCAGATCGTTCCTGCCGCCAACGGCACAGCCGCGTCAGCGTCGAATTGCGCCGGGTGATCCACATATACAGCAGCACCGAAACAAGCAGGATCAACAGCAGCAGCGGCACGGATTCAGCCCGCCAGCCGCGCGAAAATCGCCAGCACCTTGGCCTCGCCTGCCTGTTCCGGCACCCCCGCGGCAACATCCCCACGCGACCAGACCAGACTGGTGGCCGGATCATCCTTCATCGCCCAAGCCGCAAACATCCGGTCATCCTCGGCAATCGTGCGGCGCATCAATTCGCGCACCTCCAGATGGCGGTCATCGGCGCGGATCCGGGCATAGGCCGCCTCGACCGCCGCCTCCGGCCCCTCCAGCAGCTGCAAAAACAGATCATCGCGGCAGACCAGCGCCCCGGTGATCTGATCGCGCGTGTTGCAGCGCCGCGCATCAAACAGGATCGCGGTCAACGACACCGCATCGAACCCAAATGGACGTGAGGCATAGACAAGCTGTGACAACGGCACCGTTCCGGTCCTTCTTTTGCCCGACACCTTCAGGCGATAGCCGACATTAGGCCACAGCGCCGCGCTTGGCCAGCCGTGCTGCATGACCGGCCCCGGCCCCGCGAAAACAAATCGCCGGGGAAAAAACCCACCCGCCATCCGTTTGCGCTTTGAACAGTTCACCCAAGAGGCCCCCAATGTTCCTGCGCAAGCCCGCCCCCGTCATCCGCTTCAACTGCCTGCCCGAAGATCAGGGCGTGATCGCCCCCCCGGTGCCGGCAAAAGCCTATCTGCCCGACTGGTTCCGCAAATTGCCTGCGGTTGATGACACCGTGGCCAGCGAAACCAACACCGGGCTGACCATCAAGCGCTGCATGCCGTTTCTGGATGCCATGACGACCGGCTGGATGCTGACCCTGCCCGCCACTGTGCGCCTGACGGTCAGTGAGGGCGGCACCCACGTTGATGCCGGATGGGATTTTGACCGCGAACTGGTCAGGTTTCACGGCGCGCATCAGGTCAAGGGCAACCCGATGGGCCCGCGCCCCCCATGCAAATTCATCAACTTCTGGACCATTCAAACCCCACCCGGCTGGTCGTGCCTGTTTGTAAACCCGCTGAACCGGCCCACGGATTTCGACGTGATTGCCGGGGTTGTCGATACCGACACCTATCGCTCGCCCATCGGCAGGTGATCCCGTTCCGCCGCGACACCACCCAGATCGGGCCGAGATCCGCGCCGAAACCGCCGCCGAGGCCGCCGAACGCACCCGCATTCTGCGCAACACCCAGTCGGTGGAAGGCTGGTATCGCACCGAAGCCCGCGCCAAACGCTAAGCGCCGTTCCCAAATGAACAAAGGGCGGCAGATTGGCCGCCCTTTTGGTTTGCACCCTGCAAAGGCGCGCCCGAACGGATCGGACGCGCCAAAACCCCGTTTGCTGTTCGAGCTGGAATTGCTGTTTGAATTGAAAGACCGCGCGTCTTGCGGTCGCTTTGGACCCCGTCCCTACGCTTCCCTTTCCCTCAACAAGGTCGGCATCCAAGGCCGGGCGCGTCAGCCCTGCACGAAACTGCACCATCTCGGCAGGGGCCGCAAAGGGCAAGGCGGCGGTCGTGGTCACGGCGGAATTGAAAACAGCGTCCGATGCCCTTTTGCGGCTATCCCGCACCAGAAGAACGAACCGGGGCTGCGATTGTTCCCGGCCAAAGCCAAGAACGGCGCCGCAGCCCCAAATCATTTACACCACCCGTTCGACCATCATCTTCTTGATTTCGGCAATCGCCTTGGCCGGGTTCAGACCCTTGGGGCAGGTCTTGGCGCAGTTCATGATCGTGTGGCAGCGATACAGCTTGAACGGGTCTTCCAGATCATCCAGCCGCTCGCCCGTCGCCTCATCCCGGCTGTCGATGATCCAGCGATAGGCGTGCAGCAAGGCGGCTGGCCCAAGGTATTTGTCGCCGTTCCACCAATAGCTCGGGCAGGACGTGCTGCACGATGCGCACATGACGCATTCATAAAGCCCATCCAGCTTTTCGCGGTCTTCGATCGACTGGCGCCATTCCTTGGCCGGGCGGTTGGTCTTGGTTTCCAGCCACGGCATGATGCTGGCATGCTGGGCATAGAAATGCGTCAGGTCAGGGATCAGGTCCTTGATCACCGGCATATGCGGCAGCGGATAGATCTTCACATCGCCCTTCACCTCATCCAGCCCGTAAAGGCAGGCCAGCGTATTGATACCGTCGATGTTCATCGCGCAAGACCCGCAAATCCCCTCACGGCAGGACCGGCGAAAGGTCAGGGTCGGATCGATCTCGCTCTTGATCTTGATCAGTGCGTCCAGAACCATCGGGCCGCAACTGTCCATGTTTACGAAATAGGTATCGACCTGCGGGTTTTTCCCGTCATCCGGATTCCAGCGGTAAATCTGGAATTTGCGCACATTCTTGCCATCCGGCTTCGGCCATGTCTTGCCGGTGCGGATCGTGCTGTTCTTGGGAAGCGTGAACTGGACCATAAGGTTACCCCTTCCATTCCGGGAATGAATAGAGCGGACGACTCGGCGCCTGCCCGGATTTCTGATAAACGCATGAATCGTAAACCGCTGACGGGTCACGCCCCATGATAAAGTCTGACGTGACCTCCAGCTTCAGGCTGGACCGCGCCTTGCCGTCCGACCCGACGCCTACCGCCACCTCGCCGCGCGGTTGCTGCGCCAGACGGGCGCGCTGCAAACACTCGCGCTCGGCCTGCGGCAAGGGGATCGGCCCGCAGGCCAACAGCGCCAAAGGCAAGGCCAAAGCGACAAGCCGCATCATGGCCGCACCTGTGGCACGCCGTTGGCGGCAAAACACGCCGCCGTTTCAGGCCGCAAGGCGATGCCGCGGATCGTGGCCTTGGTCGAAGAACCCGCCACCACCGCCACATCCCGCGCCAGCGCCTGCACCTCGGCTGCTGTGGCATTGCGCACGATGCAATCGGTTCCGCGCTGCGCCAAGTCCGTCGGCATTTCAAGCTGCACCACCGGCAGCACCACGGTCGCAGCAACCCGCCGCCCCGCCTGATCCGCCACCTGCTGCGGATCACACCCCGCAAGCGCCATCGCCGACACCAAAACCAACCAACGCATCTGCACCATCCTTCGCGCCCTTTTGCGCACAGGATGACGCAAGCCCCCGGCCACACCAGCCCCCAGCCCTGCACATTCGCGTGCAGTGGCGGAAAGGGGCCGATATGCCGGGCGCTGATGCATCAGAACTTCCGCTCTGCCGGGGCGATTTTCTTCATGCTGATACCACCCTCGGCCTCGGTCGTCAGCGGGTCGGTGTGAACGGCCCGATACGACAGCGTGACCTTGTCGCCATCCACATGCGCCAAGGAGTGTTTGCGCCAGTTGGCATCATCGCGCGTCGGGTAATCCTCATGCGCATGTGCCCCACGGCTTTCGGTGCGGGCATGCGCGCCGTAAATCGTGGCCAGCGCGTTGGGCATCAGGTTGGTCAGTTCCAGCGTTTCCATCAGGTCGCTGTTCCAGACCAGACTGCGGTCGGTCACATTCAGATCAGCCACACGTCCGGCGATCTGCGTCATCTTGCGCTCACCCTCGGCCAGCGTCTTGTTGGTGCGGAACACCGCCGCATCGGCCTGCATGGTTTTCTGCATCTCCAGCCGCAGGTCAGAGGTCGGGGTCGCCCCCGAGGCGTGACGCAAGCCATCAAACCGCGCCAGCGCCTTGTCCACTTCGGCGGTGTTGGTGGCAGGTGTCGCCTCGTCCGGGTTCACCACCTTGCCGGCACGAATGGCCGCCGCGCGACCAAACACCACCAAGTCGATCAAAGAGTTCGACCCCAAACGGTTCGCCCCATGCACGCTCGCACAGCCCGCCTCACCCACAGCCATCAGGCCGGGGAAGATCGCATCGGGGTTGTCAGCGGTGGGGTTCAACACCTCACCCCAATAATTGGTGGGGATGCCGCCCATGTTGTAATGCACGGTCGGCAGCACCGGGATCGGCTCCTTGGTCAGGTCCACACCCGCAAAGATACGCGCCGATTCCGAAATCCCCGGCAGCCGCAAATCCAGCGTTTCTTTCGGCAAATGGTTCAGGTGCAGGCTGATATGGTCGCCATTGGCCCCCACACCGCGCCCTTCGCGAATTTCCAGCGTCATGCAGCGGCTGACATAGTCGCGCGGCGCCAAGTCCTTGTAGTGCGGCGCATACCGCTCCATGAACCGCTCGCCGTTGCTGTTGGTCAGATAGCCACCTTCGCCGCGCGCCCCTTCGGTGATCAGACAGCCAGAGCCGTAAATCCCCGTCGGGTGGAACTGCACGAATTCCATATCCTGCAACGGCAAGCCCGCCCGCGCCACCATACCGCCACCGTCGCCGGTGCAGGTATGGGCGCTTGTCGCGCTAAAATAGGCGCGGCCATAGCCGCCGGTCGCAAGGACCACCATCTTGGCATTGAACACGTGCATGGTGCCGTCATCCAGCTTCCACGCCACCACGCCGGTGCAGCGCCCGTCGGTGATGATCAGGTCCAGCGCGAAATATTCAATGTAGAATTCCGCATTGTTCTTCAGCGATTGCCCATACAGCGTGTGCAAAATCGCATGGCCCGTGCGGTCAGCCGCGGCACAGGTGCGCTGCACCGGCGGGCCTTCGCCATATTCGGTCGTGTGGCCGCCAAACGGGCGCTGGTAAATCTTGCCCTCTTCGGTGCGCGAAAACGGCACGCCGTAATGCTCCAGCTCGTACACGGCCTTGGGGGCCTCACGCGCCAGATATTCCATCGCATCCGTATCGCCCAGCCAGTCTGACCCCTTGACGGTGTCATACATGTGCCACTGCCAGCTGTCCGGCCCCATGTTGCCAAGGCTGGCCGCAATGCCGCCCTGCGCCGCAACCGTGTGGCTGCGCGTCGGGAAAACCTTGGTCACACAGGCCGTGCGCAAACCCTGCTCTGCCATGCCCAGCGTGGCGCGCAAGCCCGCACCACCCGCCCCCACCACGACCACATCGTAATCGTGCACTTCATATGGATAAGCCGTCGTCATGTTCTTTCCTTCACAAGGCCATGCGCGCCAGGGCAAAAACCCCCGTCGCCGCGATGACCCATGCCAGACAGGTCACAAAAATGACCGCCACTTTCCGCGCTGTGCCGCGGGCATAATCTTCGATCATCATCGTGGCACCGCTGGCAAAATGCTTCATTCCCACCACCAGAACCAACGCAGTCAGGATCGCCGCCAAAGGACTGGAAAATGCAGCCACCACCTGTGCCTGCGTGCCGCCCAAGGCAGACCCAAAGATGTAAAGCCACACCGGCACAAGGCAAGCCAGCGCCACCGACGACACCTGCATCGTCCAGTGATGTTCCGTCCCGGTGCCCGATGCACCCTTGCCCATGGCCCGCTTACGATCGGTCAAATACCGCATCTGCCTGCCCTCACTGAACCAGAAGAATTGTGATCACGGTCAAAACAACCGAACCCGCGATGATGCCCCAGCCCAGCTTTTCCGCTGTCGGCACGTCCAGACCTTTGCCGGCATCGAAATACAGGTGCCGTAGCCCGGCCAGATAATGATACCAGATGGCCCAAAGCGACCCGGTAAACACCAGATCGCCAAACCAGCTTGTAGCCACCGCATCCGCCACCGCAAAATACGCAGGCGACGTCGCGGCCGCCAGCAACCACCACACCGCAAGCAACGTGCCCACGATCAGCGCATTGCCGGTGATCCGCGTCAGGATCGAGGTGATAGAGGTCAGTTGCGGACGGTAAATCTGCAAATGCGGGGAAAGCGGCCGTTTGACCTGCTTCACGTTTGCCATGTCGGTTCCCTTCGTCGCTGGCTTGTCCCGGCCCAATCCAAATTCGGGCAGGACCGGGGCGCGCTTCGATCATGGTTTATTGAATAGCGTTTTTTTCAGGCCTGTCACGCGTTGCAATGGCGCAGGCGCAGCATTTTACCGCTAACTCTTGCGAATAATTTCATTTGTGATCACGAATTTTCAACCCGTGATCACAAGTTCGCCTCTTGTGAGACCGAGATCAGCCAATCCACGTATTCAGAGCACATTGTGATGGATGAGTCGTGAGAAGAATAGAACGCATTCGCCTCGCCACAGTCCTCAATGCGCACAGTAACCGGTGTGGGCAGTGAAAATCTGTCGTTCCAGTCGCGCACCTCTTGGGCGAAAAGCGCGTAATAGGGCGCGGCCTTGGACGCCTCCAGCTTCATCCCCCGCGCCGGGGCGGCGCCGTCCTCCAACCGGATATCATCCAGAAAAACGCCCCAAGAGTCGGATGCCAGCTGAAACTCCTCAGCGCAGCCCTCGGCCCGGTCCTCGGGCAGTTCATATTCGGTCGCCAGATCGGCAAGCCCCGCGGGATCGGTGCCGTAAAACAGGCAGACATGATTGTAATAGCGCTGCTCATCGGGGCCATGAACACCCCACCACGCGGTTTCATCCGCCGCCGCGCCCGACCAATCCACGGTGTAGTAATAATAATCCGCCGTGGCCCGGCCCAGCCATTCGGCGTCTTCCTTTTCCCACAAATCGTTAATCAGAACCACCGCCAGCGTATCCGCCGCATCCTCTTCCTGCCCCAGAACCGGCAGGTCCAGCACATCAATCAGCGCATGACCAAGCTCGTGGTAAAATGTGCCGATCAGATTGCCCTCGACAAAGCGCTGCGCATCAACCGACAAATCCTCGCCCAGCGCCGGTGTGCCCAGCCCCACAACCGCCGCCACCATCGGCCCAAGAAAACCCGCCCGCATGTGTCCCTCTCAGATCGGCATAAGCGCCCAATAATCCAAATCCAGCAGCACCTCGGGCAGATATTTGCCATCCGCCCCGCGCAAGTCAAACGCCGCCCCCCGCGTCGCCACCAGCCGCAACCGCACCGCCCCCACACCGGGGGCCGTGGTTTCGGCCCGGTCCAGCACCTCGGACCACGCCCGTACCGTATCACCCGCAAAACACGGGTTCGCATGCGCCCCAGCGTTCAGTGCGACCATCATCTGCGCGTTGGCCAACCCATTGAACGACAGGGCCCGCGCCAGACTGATGACATGCCCGCCATAGATCAGCCGCCGCCCATCCTCGCGCAGCGTCGCATCAAAATGCACCTTCGCCGTGTTCTGCCACAGCCGGGTGGCCAGCATATGCTCGGCCTCCTCCACCGTGACCGCATCAACATGGTCAATCCGCTCGCCCACCGCATAGTCGCCCCAGCGGTGCCGCTCTCCGGCCAGCGCAAAATCATAGCGCGTGAAATCCAGCCGCCGCGGCAGCACCAGCGCCTCGGGCACCACCACCGGGGCCAGTTGCGGCACCACCGCGCCCGGCGCAGGCGCATCCAGCCGCCCCTTGCGCACCATCACCCAGCGCACATATTCCAGCACCGGCTCATCATCCTGATTGAACCCGCGCGTGCGCACCCAAACCACACCCGATGTCCCGTTAGAGTTCTCCTTGACCCCGATCACCGTGCTTTCCGCCCGCAGCGTGTCGCCCGCATAGACCGGCTGCAACCACCGCCCCTCGGCATAACCAAGGTTGGCCACCGCGTTCACACTGATATCCGGCACCGTCTTGCCAAACACCGTATGAAACGCCACCAGATCATCCATCGGCGCACCGGGCAACCCGCAGCTTTGCGCAAAGGGATCTGACGAATAAATCGCATGCCGCGCCGGATAGAGCGCGTGATACAGCGCCCGCTCCCCCCCAGACAGGGTGCGCGGCACCGCATGGGCAATCACCTCGCCCAACCGATAATCCTCAAAAAACCGCCCCGGATTGGTCTTCACGCCGCCCTCCGTCCCCTTGATCCAAACGCCCCCTATTTCTGTCTGAAGGTATCCCGGGGGTGCGGCGGGCTGGCCCCCCGGTCGCCGAACGCGCGCGCCCGCGCCGCACCCCACCTAATGCTCGCCCAACTTCACCTCGGGCGTATATTCCCCGACAACATCCTTGGTCACCGCCTGCCCGCAGCGCATCACCCCGCGCGCGGCATCAAAGGCATAGGTCGGGCCGCCCTCCAGCACCCAGCCCTTATTCAGCGCAGCCGTCACTTTGTGGCAAAACGCCGACGTGTCATCCTCTGACAAGAACCGATACAGCTTCATCTCACCCCCAAAACCCTCAGCCCCAAGGCTGCACGCCCAACCAGTTGTGGATCAGCATCGCCACAACCGTCACCACCAAAGTCGCCGCAACCGCCACGAATTCTTTCGTCACCGGGCGCGGCGCAGGCGGCACCCATTCGGGCTGCGCGCGGTTGATCACGATCACACTCACCACCGCCCAGGCCAACAGCCCGCCAAACAGGATGAAACTGCGCAAATCCCCGTTCACAATCAGATGCGCCACCGCCCAGACCTTCACCGCCGTCAGCTGCGGATGGCGGATCTTGCGCACGATCCAAGTCTTGGCCCCCGACGCCGCATAAAGGTAAAACGCCAGCACCATCAACAGGTTGTTGATCCCCACAAGCGCAGACGAACGCCCCCACCACACCGGGCCCTGCGCCTGACCATAGCCCCAATACATCAACCCGATGCTCAGGATCAGCAGCGCCGTCACCAGCCCCTTGCCACCCTCGCCCATTCGCGCGCGCGCGTCCGGCGCCACCCGCTTGAACGCATGCGCACCCCACCACATCGCCACGCCCAAAATCAAAAAAACCATGCTGCCTACTTTCGGTTGCTTGGTCGCACCTTGGCCTCAAACGGTCAAAGCTGCAATCGCCTCGGCCCGCGCTAAAGTGGCCCGCGCGGTCACGATATGCAAATTCTCCACGATCCTGCCATCGACCACCGCCACCGCCTGCCCTTGCGCCAACGCCGCGTCAAAGGCCGCAATCTGGCGGCGGGCAAGGTCCAGTTCTGCCTCATCGGGGGCAAAGGCCGCGTTGGCAATCTCCAATTGCGCGGGGTGGATCAGCGTCTTGCCGTCAAACCCCATGTCGCGCCCTTGCGCGCATTCGGCGCGCAGGCCCTCGTCATCCTTGAACGCGTTATAGACGCCGTCCACGATCACCCGGTTGTGCGCCTTGGCCGCAAGCAGGCACAGCCCCAAGCCCGCCATCATCGGCAAACGGTCGGCGCGCGGGCGGGTGCCAAGCTCTTTGGCCAGATCATTGGTGCCCATCACCATCCCCTGCAACACCGGGTGCGCCGCAATCGCCGCCGCATTCAGCATGCCCAACGCGGTTTCCATCATCGCCCACAGGGGCTTGGCCGGGGCCACCACCGCCACCGCCGCCAGATCGGCGGGCGTGTTCACTTTGGGGATCAGCAGCGCATCGACACCGGGATGATTCGCAAAAGCCGCCGCATCGGCGCGGCCCCAGTCGGTATCAAACCCGTTGATCCGCACGATCCGCGCGCGCCGCCCATAATCGGCGCGCAAGGCCTGCGCCAGAACGTCGCGGGCACGGGCCTTCTCGTCCGGGGCGACCGCATCTTCCAGATCAAAGATGATCGCGTCTGCCGCCAACCCTTGCGCCTTTTCCAACGCCCGTTCTTTTGATCCGGGGATATACAGAACCGACCGAAACGGCTGGGCGGGTTTGGCAGCAAAGTGCGTCATCGATTCGGCCTCAAGCAATAATATTACGCCACAAACCCCACTTTCGTCACAATCCGCAAGCCCAAATTTGCCGCATTGCAGCATCAGGGCCGCATCTGGGGCCGTAAAGCAGCCCGTGTCGTTAACCTATTCTACGCTTTCCGGGCGCAGCCTTTGCCACAAGACACCCCTGCAAACCCAAGAAAGGCACGCCATGAATCAAACGCTTTTTGCTTTCTCGCTCGGCGCGGCCGGGCTGATCCTCGCCGCCACGAACGTCCATTCCGCCCCGCAATGCGGCAAGCGCGATCTGGTGCTGGGCCAACTGACCGAGAAATACGGCGAAACGCGGCGCGGCATGGGCATCGCCGCCAACGATGGCGTGATGGAGATGTTTGCCTCTGCCGCCTCGGGCAGCTGGACGATCACCGTCACCCTGCCCGATGGGATGATGTGCCTTGTGGCCTCGGGTCAGGGCTATGAAACCATCACCGAAGAACTGCCCGCCAAAGGCCGCAAAATCTGAACGCCTGTTTTTTTCGACAGGCGCAAGGAACCCTTTCCCGACACGCGGCGTTAAACCTGCACAGAACGTCACACTTATGGAGGGAATGAACCATGAGCAGCACGACAGACAAGATCAAAGGCATGGCAAACGAAGCCGCAGGCAACGTGAAACAAGCCGTCGGCAACGCGACCGACAACAAGAAACTGCAGGCCGAAGGCATCGCACAAGAGCGTAAGGGCGAAGCGCAACAAGCGATTGGCGAAGCCAAGGACACTGTGAAAAAGACCATCGACAAAGTCTAAGTCGGCGGCAACAGGCTTTCCTCAAGGCCGGAAAAGGGTGCCCCAGTGGCACCCTTTTTCTTACGCGCCAACCCCGCCCGACACCCCATCCCAGATCAGCTTGACCGACAGCACCAACAACGCCCAAGTGACAAAGCGGAAAAACGCGGCCTCAGGCAGCCATTTCACCAGCCTAACCCCCACAAACACCGCCACCGCCGCCACCGGCATCAGCACCACCGCCACCTTCAGATTGGCCGGGCTCGAGCTGCCCCAGATGCCAATAAGGCACCAGTTTCACCACATTCAGAAACGCAAACGCAATCGTGGATGTGCCTGCAAACACCGTCTTCGCCATCCCCAAGGGCAGGGTATAGACCTGATAGGGCGGCGCGCCGGAATGGCTGACAAAACTGGTAAACCCCGTCACCGCCCCCCAGAACAGCCCCGGCCCCACCCGCGCCGCCCGCGGCTCTACCGCCCCCCGCCGCCGCAACAGCAGGTTCAGCGCAAACACAAACGCCGATCCCCCCCACCAGCGCCGTCACCGCCCAGCCGGGCACAAGCGTGGCCGTGGCCCAGCCAAACACCACCCCCGCCACCGTGGCCGGCAGCATGATCGCCAGCACCCGCCGGTCAAAGGCATGGCGATAGGCATAAAGCCCAAACACATCCGACACGACATAAACCGGCAGCAGCAGCCCCGCCGCCGCCACCGGTGAGATCACCAGGCTCAGCACCGGCACGCCCAGCATCGCCACCACCGGCACGCCGCCCTTGCCCGCCCCCACCAGCACCGCCGCGGCCACCGCCGCCACCCAAAACGCCACCCCTTCCATGCCCGCCTCCTCGCTAGCCGCTACGCGCAATCATTCGCGTTCACCGCCAGCCAACTAGCACGCGCAATTCGGCACTGCGCATTCAATGCGCTACACGCAGCGACCGCATTGCGCTAGACTCTTGCGCGACAATGCGGGAAGCCTTAAGGCCATACCAGCGCGATACAATCCACCAGACGGAGAGAATACCCATGGCCAGACCCAAGATCGCCCTCATCGGCGCAGGCCAGATCGGCGGCACGCTCGCCCATCTCGCCGCGATCAAGGAACTCGGCGACGTCATCCTGTTCGACATCGCCGAAGGCACCCCGCAGGGCAAGGCGCTCGACATCGCGCAATCGGGCCCGTCCGAGGGCTTTGACGCCGTGATGAAAGGCACCAACAGCTATGCCGATATCGCCGGCGCCGATGTCTGCATCGTCACCGCCGGCGTGCCGCGCAAACCGGGGATGAGCCGCGATGACCTGCTGGGCATCAACCTGAAGGTCATGAAATCGGTGGGCGAAGGCATCAAGGCCAAACACGCCCCCAACGCCTTCGTGATCTGCATCACCAACCCGCTGGATGCGATGGTCTGGGCGCTGCGCGAGTTTTCGGGCCTGCCGCACAACAAGGTCGTCGGCATGGCCGGCGTGCTGGATTCGGCGCGCTTCCGTCACTTCCTGTCGGTCGAATTCAACGTGTCGATGCGCGATGTCACCGCCTTTGTTCTGGGCGGCCATGGCGATACGATGGTGCCGCTGGCCCGTTATTCCACCGTTGGCGGCGTCCCGCTGCCCGATCTGGTGGAAATGGGCTGGACCACGCAGGAAAAACTGGACGCGATCGTCCAGCGCACCCGCGATGGCGGGGCCGAAATCGTGGGCCTGCTGAAAACCGGCTCGGCCTTCTATGCGCCCGCCACCAGCGCCATCGAAATGGCCGAGGCCTTCCTGAAAGACCAAAAGCGCCTGCTGCCCTGCGCGGCCTATGTGGACGGCGCACTCGGCCTGAACGGCATGTATGTCGGCGTCCCGACGATCATCGGCGCGGGCGGGGTCGAGCGCGTGGTGAACATCACCCTGAACAAGGACGAACAGGCGATGTTCGACAAGTCGGTCGATGCGGTGAAAGGCCTGGTCGAGGCCTGCAAAGGCATCGACCCAACGCTGGCCTGATCCTGTGGTAAGTTTGGAATGAAAACGCGCGCCCGAAAGGGGGCGCGTTCTGCGTTGGATAAGATACAGCTGCTTGTTGCCTCTTTGACACCAGTGGAGGAGAGCTCGGTTAAAAGATCTTCAGTACTCACCTTTCCCAGACAAGACACTGACTTAACGGCAGCAAGCGACCTGACGGCGTTTTTGACTGCGGGCGCGAGGGTTGGTCATGCCGAGCGGGTCAAACTGCGACTATTAAAGTAAAAGCACATCGCGTCAACGAGTTACTTCGGTATTTCCTAAGAGCTTGGCGTCGAGCATATTATGGCGTGTAGTAGAACAGACTAACAGATTTTGGACTCGCAGGTTCTCGCTCGGGAGTTTCGCTATTGTTGGCAGTACGAAACCACGCACTTTCTCAATCAATTCGCGTTCGAAGGCGTTGACGGTCACTCGAACCCGTGTCTCTACTTGATTGTGTACGACTCAGGGCCTGAAACCGAATACGGGGCTCACAGAGCTTTCGAGGCGTGATCCGATGACTGAAGTTGTATAAAGACTCATCTCGCACTGATCGCCTACTGGACAGGTGTTAGAGCCTTTGTTGCTGATAACGGAGCTCTTCCGCCTAAACCAGAGACCACCGGCATTATGCTGAGTTGGGCGGGCGATTTGACTGTTGACACACAGAATATCAAACGCTGATCGAAGCGCACTCCCTGAAAGGCATTTATGTATCAGAACACGAAATGCCTTACCCGTCACGCCGCTGGATGCGCCGATCTTTCTTCGATTGCGCCGTGAGTTTCATCAGTTGGGATGTGACCCGAATTACGTCAAAAATGTTACTGAAAGTCAATGAAACAACGAGATTTTGTTGAGGCTTTTTCAGCAGTCAAGCCTTGAATCATAGCAAGACAAACCTCTTCGCTTTCGACCACGGTAGTGAATTTGGATTGGATCGTGGATTGTGGGTCAAGCGGACTGCGCGAAGTATATGCGATTTCGGGTTCGTCAAGACGTGCGAATGTTATCGTTCAAAGCAACCGAATGAGGACAGGACGTCCTTTATAAAATTGACGTAAGAAGCTATCCCAATATAGACCAATTTTGTCGACTAAATCCACAGCAAAATAGCCACCCCGACCAAGGTGCACGATCTAAAACCAAACGTTTCTTACAGCTCTTGTGGCGTTTCACGATATATTCTTACGTCTGTCTAGAAAAATCCAGCAAGCACACTGAAAATTTAACGCGAAATTAACTATGGATCGCATCAGGAACGCGTGCGGTATATCGTCCAATGCACAAAGTGACATTTACATCGATCGACTTGAAAGTTCAGTGTATGCCCAATTATGACGCAACCGGTGAGTGGTCCAGTCGGTTACGGTATGACCGACAGCTTCTTTGAGACCCGTTTACATTCTCAAAAGTTTGCACAACAGCAACCAAATAATGCAACGCTGTGTGCCAATCTGGTTTTTCGAAATAAAGGTGTCGACGCCGGATCACCGGTTGACATTTACCCGCAACAAAAGGAACAATTGATGATGTCGATCGCTTTGAGAAAATCCCGCTCATCGCAGCTCGTCTAATGTTGACGAGAAGAACGAATAGAGATGTATTCGTATGTTCTGCACGTATCGATTTTGTTTATGGAGTACACCCCTAATTCCAACAACCCCTTAATTCCACACCCCCAACCCGTTGATTTCAAACAACTCCCCACCCTGTAGCACAGGGGGAAGCCCCCGCCCACCCTTGACTCCCCCCCATCCAAAGGGCCACCCTCTGGCACAGCCAAAGGACGCCCCAGCATGACCCAATTCACAGCCGAGCTGACCGACCGCCTGACCCGCTACGCCGCCCTCGACAGCCAAAGCGACGCCGCCTCCCCCACCGGCCCCTCCACCCAGATCCAGTGGCAAATCCTGCGCCTTCTGGCCGACGAGCTGACCCAGATCGGGGCTGCCGACGTCCGGCTGACCGACTACGGCACGGTTCTGGCCACGATCCCGGGCACCGCCCCCGGCCCCACCATCGGCTTCCTCGCCCACGTCGATACCGCCCCGCAATTCAACGCGACCGGGGTGAAGCCTCGCGTGATCGACGGGTATAACGGCGGCGACATCACCTTCCCCGACGCCCCCGGTCTGACCCTCTCGCCGACCGAGTTTCCCTACCTCGCCACCAAGCAGGGCCACACGATCATCACCGCCAGCGGGACCACCCTTCTCGGCGCCGATGACAAGGCCGGGGTCGCCATCATCATGACCGCCGCCCGCCACCTGCTGGCCAACCCCGGCATCCCCCACGGCCCCATCCGCATCGCCTTTACCCCGGACGAAGAAATCGGCCGCGGCGTGGACAAACGCCTGCCCGCCGACCTTGCCGCCGACTTCGCCTATACCTTCGACGGCGGCGCGGTGGGCGAGGTAGAATACGAAAGCTTCTCCGCCGACGGCGCAACCGTCACGGTCACGGGCGTCAGCATCCACCCCGGCACCGCCATGGGCCGGATGATCAACGCCATCACCCTCGCGTCAAAGATCATCGCAGCCCTGCCCCAAGCCACGATGACCCCCGAGACCACCGCAGGCCGCGACGGGTTCATCCACGCCACCGACATGACCGGCGGCTCGTCCGAAGTCACGATCCACTTCATCCTGCGCGATTTCGAACGCGAGGGGCTGACGCAAAAAGGCGAAATCCTGCGCCGCGTGTGCGAGGCTGTTCAAGCCACCGAACCCCGCGCCGAAATCACCTGCACCATCACCCCCCAATACCGCAACATGCGCTACTGGCTGGAAACGGACATGACCCCGGTCAACCTCGCCCGCCGCGCCTGCGCCCGCATAGGGGTAGAGCCTGTCAGCGTGCCGATTCGTGGTGGCACAGACGGGTCACGCCTGACCGAAATGGGTGTGCCCTGCCCCAATCTGTTCACCGGGATGCAGAACATCCATGGCCCGCTGGAATGGGTGTCCGCGCAGGATATGGCGCAGGCGACCGACCTTTGCCTTGCGCTGGTGCAAGAGGCAACGCAAGACGCGGCCTATACATGATCCGCGCCAGCGAAGACAGCCGAAAGGCTGGATGAGCGCGCCGATGGCTCATCCGATTTCCCCCTATCTTGCGCCCAATTTCTACGAGACCGCCCTCGCCAAAGGGCGGCATCGTGACATCGTGGGCGGCCGATGGGATGAAACCGGGCGCATCCAGATGCAGATCTTGCGCGACGCAGGCCTTTTGCCCCACCACCACCTGCTTGATATCGGGGCGGGCAGTCTGCGCCTTGGGTGCAAAGCGGTGCCCTATCTGGACCCCGGGCACTATTGGGCGACCGATGCCAGCCACGCGCTGATGGCGCGCGGCCGCGCGGTCGAGCTTGCTGATCCCTCTCGCCTGCCAGCAACTAATCTGATCGAAGACAGCAGCTTTGACCTGCCCGGCGTGCCTCGGCATATGGATTTCGCCATTGCCTTTGGCGTGTTTACCCATTTGCCCTTTGCGGTCATGACAGAAGCCCTTGCCTCGCTACGCCCGCGCCTGCCGCAGGTGCAGCGCTTTTTCTTTACCGTGTTCCAAACTGACGCCGATACGACAGGCCCCGTGCGTCAAGCGGATGGCGTGGTCACCCACCCCGACCGCCCACCTTATCATTTCAGGCCGATGGACGTGACCCGTGCCTGCGAGCAAGCAGGTTGGCGCGTCAGCCGTGACAATGTGATGCTGCCCCGGGGGCAGGTTCTGATGGTGGCAACCCCTGCGACCTAAGGGCGCGGCAACGGGTGCGAATCACCCCCGAGCATTGGCTTTTTTGGGGGGGTGTTGCAGTGAAGTGATCACAGCGTGAAATTTCGTGATCACAGCCTTAGACCCCGTGATCACAAATGCCGGAATTTCCTTAGATTTTGTGCTCATGGGCAGAAACGGGTTTGGTTACAGCCCAGTTTCGTGGCATCACGCGACCAAAATCACGACCCAGAGGACGCTGCAGATGAACATCCACGAATATCAGGCCAAGGCACTTTTGCGGGCCTATGGGGTTCCCGTTTCAGACGGGCGCGTTGTGCTGAAGGCCGAAGAGGCCAAGACCGCAGCGGGAGAGATGGACGGGCCGCTTTGGGTCGTCAAGGCGCAGATCCACGCGGGGGGCCGCGGCAAGGGGTCGTTCAAAGAGCCAGAGGCCGGCGAAAAGGGCGGCGTGCGCCTTGCCCGTTCGGTGGGCGAAGCTGCCGAGTTTGCGCGTCAGATGCTGGGCCGCACCCTTGTAACGGTGCAGACCGGTGCAGAAGGCAAACAGGTCAATCGCATCTATATCGAAGACGGTTCCGACATTGAACGCGAGTTGTATCTGGCCTTGCTGATCGACCGTCAATCGAGCCGCATTTCCATCGTCTGCTCCACCGAAGGCGGGATGAGCATTGAAGACGTGGCGCATGACACGCCCGAAAAGATCCTGTCGTTTACCATTGATCCGGCAGCGGGCTATTCCGACTATCACGGCCGCCGCGTGGCCTTTGCCCTTGGCCTGACCGGCAACCAGATCAAACAGTGCGGCCAGATTGTGAAGAACCTGTATCGGCTGTTCGTGGACAAAGACATGGACATGCTGGAAATCAACCCGCTGGTCGTCATGAAAGACGGGAACATGAAATTGTTGGACGCCAAGATGGCATTCGACGGAAACGCCATGTACCGCCACCCTGATATCGCCGCCCTGCGCGATGAGACCGAGGAAGACCCGAAGGAACTGGCCGCGTCGAAATTCGACCTGAACTATATCGCGCTGGATGGCGAAATCGGCTGCATGGTCAATGGCGCTGGTCTTGCGATGGCCACCATGGACATCATCAAGCTCTATGGCGCGGAGCCTGCGAACTTTCTTGATGTCGGCGGTGGTGCGACCAAGGAAAAAGTGACCGAAGCATTCAAGATCATCACCTCGGACCCGAATGTCAAAGGGATCCTTGTGAACATCTTTGGCGGCATCATGCGCTGTGACATCATCGCCGAAGGCGTGATTGCAGCGGTGAAAGAGGTTGGCCTGAAAGTTCCGCTGGTTGTCCGGCTTGAAGGAACCAATGTGGAATTGGGTAAAGACATCATCCGGAATTCCGGGTTGAATGTGATCGCAGCCGACAACCTGTCGGATGCGGCTGAAAAGATTGTCAAAGCGGTGAAAGGGTAACCCTTATGCGCATTTCTCTCGTCTCTGGTCTTGTCTGCCTGTCGGCCCTTGCGGCCTGCGGCGGTGGTGTGGGCAGCAATGTCCGTGGCAACGACGACCACGTTCAGGTCTGCCAAGAGCAGTCGGACCTGGCGCGGTCGGGCAAGATCCCGTCAGGCGAGATCGCGATTTCCTGCCCTGACCACGGGATCGGTGACTACGGCCACTAAGGCCGTCGTCCCAGACCCGGGGCCGGACAGGCACCTAAAGCCAGGCGGCATGCGCCGCCTGATATGAAACTATTTTCCTTCAGGAGGCCCCGATGGCCGTTCTCGTCAACGAAAACACCAAAGTGATCTGCCAAGGCTTCACCGGCAGCCAAGGCACTTTCCACTCCGAACAGGCCATCGCCTATGGCACCAAGATGGTGGGCGGCGTGACGCCGGGCAAAGGTGGCACCCAGCATCTTAACCTGCCGGTATTCAATTCGGTGCATGAAGCGAAAGCCATGACCGAAGCGAACGCCTCTGTGATCTATGTTCCGCCACCCTTTGCCGCCGACTCCATCCTCGAAGCGATTGATGCCGAGATGGAGTTGATCGTCTGCATCACCGAAGGCATCCCGGTGCTGGACATGATGAAGGTCAAGCGCGCGCTGGAAGGCAGCAAATCGCGCCTGATCGGGCCAAACTGCCCCGGTGTCATCACGCCGGATGCGTGCAAGATCGGGATCATGCCGGGCCATATCCATCGTCGCGGGTCGGTTGGGGTTGTGTCGCGTTCGGGCACGCTGACCTATGAGGCGGTCAAGCAGACCACCGATCTGGGCCTTGGGCAATCGACGGCTGTCGGCATTGGCGGCGACCCCATCAAGGGGACAGAACATCTGGACGTGCTCGAAATGTTTCTGGCCGACCCCGAAACCCATTCGATCATCATGATTGGCGAAATCGGCGGTTCCGCCGAAGAAGAAGCCGCACAATTCCTGGCGGATGAGAAAAAGCGCGGCCGCTGGAAGCCGACCGCTGGTTTCATCGCCGGGCGCACCGCCCCTCCGGGCCGCCGCATGGGTCATGCCGGGGCGATTGTCGCCGGTGGCAAGGGCGATGCGGAATCCAAGATCGAGGCGATGCGTAGCGCCGGGATCATCGTCGCAGACAGCCCGGCCACGCTGGGCGAAGCCGTGATGAAAGCTATGGGGAAGTAAAACATGCGTCAGAACGGGGAAAGGGTCATGGACAAGCGGGCGATCGCGGGCATGGTGTCTTTTCTGGTTCTGACCTCGCTTTTGGCCTTGGCCGTGCCGCTATCGCTTGAACACGCGCGCACCAACAAGCCGCTGGCAGACGCTGTTTGGCATCTGCTGAACTGAAAAAGACACGGCGGGGGTCGCGAACGCGACGGGCGACGCTGCCCCCCATCCATTCGGCGCCACCGAGGAGAGGTGCAAGATATGACCGATCAATCCGCCAACAGCCAGTTTCGCGCAGGCTCTTTCCTTGACGGGGCCAACGCCGATTATATTGACCAGTTGCAAGCCCGCTTTGCCAACGACCCCGCGTCGGTCGATGCGCAATGGGCTGAATTCTTTCGCAGCCTTGGCGAAAGCGACGCCGACGCCAAAGCGGCCGCCCAAGGGCCAAGCTGGGCGCGCGCCGATTGGCCGCCCACGCCGTCTGACGATCTGACCGGCGCGCTGACCGGCGAATGGCCGGTTGCAGCCCCCGCCAAAGAGGGCCGTGCTGCCGCTGCCAAGATCGCGGCCAAGGCCGAGGAAAAGGGCGTGTCGCTGTCGGACACCCAAGTGCAGCGCGCCGTGCTGGACAGTATCCGCGCCCTGATGATTATCCGCGCCTACCGTATCCGCGGCCATCTGATCGCCGACGTTGACCCGCTGGGCATGCGTGACAAGACCCTGCACGCGGAACTCGACCCCCGGTCCTATGGTTTTAGCGAAGCCGACATGGACCGCCCGATCTTCATCGACAACGTGCTGGGCCTTCAGGTCGCGTCGATGCGGCAGATCATGGATATCGTGAAGCGCACCTATTGCGGCACTTTTGCGCTGCAATACATGCACATTTCCGACCCGGAACAGGCCAGCTGGCTGAAGGAACGGATCGAAGGCTACGGCAAGGAAATCCAGTTCACCCGCGAAGGCCGCCGCGCCATTCTGAACAAGCTGGTCGAAGCCGAAGGTTTCGAGAAATTCCTCCATGTCAAATACATGGGCACCAAGCGGTTCGGCCTTGATGGTGGCGAAGCGCTGATCCCTGCGATGGAAGCAATCATCAAGCGCGGCGGGCAGCTGGGCCTGAAAGAGGTTGTCTTCGGCATGCCACACCGGGGCCGCCTGTCGGTTCTGGCCAATGTGATGGGCAAACCCTACCGCGCGATTTTCCATGAATTTCAGGGGGGCAGCTACAAGCCTGAAGATGTCGATGGCTCGGGCGATGTGAAGTATCACCTTGGCGCGTCATCTGACCGGGAGTTTGACGGCAACAAGGTGCACCTGTCGCTGACTGCCAACCCATCGCACCTTGAGGCGGTAAACCCCGTCGTTCTGGGCAAGGTCCGCGCCAAGCAGGATCAGTTGAACGACACTGAACGCACGATGGTTCTGCCCGTTCTGCTGCACGGCGATGCGGCCTTTGCCGGCCAAGGTGTTGTGGCCGAGTGTTTCGGCCTGTCGGGCCTGAAAGGCCACCGCACCGGGGGCACTATTCATATCGTGGTCAACAACCAGATCGGGTTCACGACCGCGCCGTCGTTCAGCCGGTCTTCGCCCTATCCGACCGACATTGCGTTGATGGTTGAAGCGCCGATCTTTCATGTCAACGGTGATGACCCCGAGGCTGTGGTGCATGCCGCCAAGGTGGCCATCGAATTCCGCCAGAAGTTCCACAAGGACGTGGTTCTGGATATCTTCTGCTATCGCCGCTTTGGTCACAACGAAGGCGACGAGCCGATGTTCACCAACCCGGCGATGTACACCGCGATCAAAAAGCACAAGACCACCTTGCAGCTTTACACCGAACGTCTGGTCAAGGATGGCCTGATCCCCGAGGGTGAGATCGAAGATATGAAGGCGGCGTTTCAGGCCCGCCTGAACCAAGAATTCGACTCGGGGAAAAGCTTCAAGCCCAACAAGGCCGATTGGCTGGATGGCCGCTGGTCCGGGTTTGAGCGTGAGAAGGACGAATATCAGGCCGGCGACACGGCAATCAAACCGGAAACCATGGCCGAGGTTGGGGCAGCCCTGTCCACCGCACCCGAAAAGTTTGATCTGCACAAGACCGTCGCCCGCTTGCTGGAAAACAAATCCAAGATGTTTTCCGAAGGCAAAGGGTTCGACTGGGCCACGGCCGAGGCGCTTGCCTTTGGCAGTCTGGTTGCCGAAGGCATGCCGGTGCGACTGGCCGGTCAGGACTGCACCCGCGGCACGTTCAGCCACCGCCATTCGGGTCTGGTCGATCAATCGTCGGAAGAGCGTTTCTATCCGCTAAACCACATCCGCGCGGGCCAAGCGCGGTATGAGGTGATCGACTCCATGCTGTCGGAATACGCGGTTCTGGGCTTTGAATACGGCTATTCGCTGTCGGAACCCAACGCGCTGACCCTGTGGGAAGCGCAGTTTGGCGATTTCGCAAATGGCGCGCAGATCATGTTCGACCAGTTCATCAACTCGGGCGAGTCGAAATGGCTGCGGATGTCGGGCCTCGTGTGCCTGCTGCCGCATGGGTATGAGGGTCAGGGACCGGAACACTCCTCGGCCCGGCCCGAGCGGTTCTTGCAGATGTCGGCGAATGACAACTGGATCGTGGCCAACGTTTCGACGCCCGCGAACTATTTCCACATCCTGCGCCGCCAGATTCACCGGTCTTTCCGCAAGCCGCTGATCCTGATGACGCCAAAGTCGCTGCTGCGCCACCCGATGTGCGTGTCCGATGCCGCCGATTTCACCACCGGCAGCCAGTTCCACCGCGTGC
>JAXHOJ010000035.1:0-100874 GCA_034519525.1 Gemmobacter sp.
GACGGGTGGCCATCAGGCGGGGATCAACGTTGTCAGTCTGCCGATGTGCAACCTGTATCTGCAGGACCGCCACGCCGCCCGTACCCCCCGCAACCGGGGGCGTCACCGCTGGTCCATGAGAAGCGCGCGCAAGGGGCATCCGCGGTGGCCTTTGCCTCCGACAACACAAGACGACCTGTTCTATGCTTACGGCGATCCTCGACATGGTCGAAGTCCTGCGTGGAGGCGACGCGGATCGCGCACCTTGACCATTCCGCGACCGACTGCGCAGGTCTCCGCTTCTGACTGCGTCTCCTGCCGCGATGTGCGGTTCTTCCGTCCCCGCACTGTCCTCGCCCCGGCGCCCCCCTGCCGACGTGGTGATCTTCCGGCGCCTGGACTTCGACCGAGGGGTTCTTGCCCGCCCGCAATCCGACCGCTAGCGCGTTCTGCGCGCGGTGGTCGCGCCATCGACCGCACCCTTCCCGACTACGCCGAACTTGAGGACCTGATGAAGGGGACCCCGCATGAACGACCGAAGCCGCTGAAAGCTGCCCTCAGCCACCTTGAGATCGACGAAAACCCGATCTCGGTCCGCGCCAAGAGCCGCGATTTCTTCTGGTATTCCCCGGTTCTGAAAGCGCGGATGGACCACCTGACCGCCGATTTCGTCGTCTCGCCGAGGAGTGAGGCCGAAGTGATCGAGGTGCTGCGCGCCGCCCATGCCCACGATGTCCCCGTCACCGTGCGCGGTGCCGGGACCGGGAATTACGGGCAGGCGATCCCGCTGAAGGGCGGCATCATCCTGCATCTGAACAAGATGAAGGCGGTCAAGGGCGATCCACGCCGGGGCGCGGTGATCGTGGGAGCCGGGCTGTCCTGCTCAAAGATCTGGATGCCGCCACCCGCGCGCATTCGGGGCAGGAACTGCGAATGTTCTCCAGCAACATGGCGCCACGGCCACGATCGGCGGCTTCATCGCCGGCGGCTCGGGCGGCGTGGGCTCGTGCACTGGGGCGGCCTGCGCGATCTGGGCAACATCATCCGCCTGCGGGTGGTCACGATGGAGGCCGAACCCCGCGTTCTGGAATTCACCGGCGAAGAACTGCACCGCGTCAGCCACGCCTATGGCACCAACGGCATTATCACCGAGATCGAGATGCCGCTGGCCCCCGCCTATGACTGGGTCGGGATTTTCGTCAGCCTTCGACGACTTTGCCGCTGCCGCGCGCTGCGCTGCCGAGGCTGGGCGCATCAGGACGGCATCCTGAAGAAGCTGATCTCGGTCTACGAGGCCCCGATCACCGAGCGCTTTATTTCCCGCGTGGCCCCCCATGTGGCGGCCGCGGGACAGCCGTTGGTGGGCCTGATGGTGGCGCCGCATGCGATGGACGGGTTCCTGACCTTCATCGCGCCGCAACCCGGCGGCGCAGGTGATCTATCGCTCGCGACGATGACGACTGGGACCGAGGACCGCGGGCCGGTGTTCGAATATGGCTGGAACCACACCACGCTGCGGGCGCTGAAGGTGGACCCCTCGATCACCTATCTGCAGGTGCGCTATGCCACCGCCGACCATATGGCGAAGGTGGCGCGCGATCCGCGCGGCCTTCCGGGGGAGAGGTGATGCAGCATCTGGAGGTGATGCGCGAGAGCGGCAAGGTGATGGTTCGCGGGCCTGACGCTGGTGAAGTTCACCACCGAGGCGCGGCTGGATGAGATCGTCGCCATCCACGAGGTCCATGGCGCGCCGCATTTCAACCCGCACCGCTATACGCTGGAGGAAGGCGGGCGGCAGACGGTGGATGACCGCCAGCTGGCCTTCAAGCGCGAGGCCGATCCCAAAGGGTTGCTGAACCCCGGCAAGATGATCGCCTGGGATGATCCGGATTGGGGACTATGCTACGGGGGATGCTATGCCCGTACTGCCGCGGGATGAGCGGGGCGGCAGGAGTGACCGCGCGCTCTGGTCGGTATTTTCGCCCATCCCTGCGCCGAGAAGCTTTCGCGGCTGCGCTGCATCGGCCATGGTCGGATACGCTGACCGGCGCGGGGCTGGGAGGTGGATCGATTGCGATCTTTATGCCGAAGGGTTCGATCCGGTGATGAGGGCGGAGCGAGCGGCGGGGCTATCACGACGTGGCGCCGAACCGCGCGCTGGTGCAGTGGTATGTCGACCGGCTGCGGGCGCGCGAGGCGCTGGTGCTTGGTGTTTTCCGGTGTGGAATTTCGGCTTTCCGGCCATCCTGAAGGGGCTTCTTTGACCGGGTGTTCCTGCCCGGCGTCAGTTTCCGGCTGGAGGACGGCAAGCGTGACGCCCGCTCTGACCCATATCCGCAAGCTGGCGGCCGTCACCACCTATGGCGCGACAAGGTGGCGGGCGCTTGCTGGCGGGCGATCCGCCGCGCCATGTGGTCAAGCGGGCGGTCTGGCCGTGTACGCCGGCCAGACAAGATGCGGTATCTGGCGCTCTACGACATGAATCGCGCCGATCAGGGCCAGCGCGCGGACTATCTTGCCCGCGTGCAACAGAAGATGAGGCAGTTCTGATGCGTGCCCTTGTCGTCTATTGCCACCCGTCCCCCCACAGCTTCAACGCCGCCGTGCGTGACCTTGTGCTGGCCAAGCTGGCAGCTGCGGGGCCGAGGTCGCGCCTGCATGGACCTTTACGCCGAGCGGCTTTCACCCGGTTCTGAGCCGAGGCGGAATGGGCAGGGCTATCTGGACTGCCCCGGCCAACTGCGCGCCGTGCAGCCGAGGATGTGGCGGCGCTGCGCTGGTGCGATACGCTGATCTTCGTCTATCCGACCTGGTGGTATGGCCTGCCCGCGATGCTGAAGGGCTGGCTGGACCGGGTGCTGCTGCCCGATGTGGCCTTCCTGATGCCCGACGGCGCCAACCGCACCATCCGCCCGGGTCTGCACCACATCACGCGGCTGGGCGTCTTCACCACCTGCGGGGCAAGCCGCTGGCTGACGTTCGTCGTGGGCTCCCCTGGGAGGCGGACGCTGCGGCGGGGGGTGGGGTTCCTTCTGACCCCGCGCCACCGCCGGGCCTTTGCCGCGCACTACCTGATGGACAGCTCCACCCCCGAAAGCCGCGCCCGCCATCTGGCCCGCGTCGCCCGAAAGATGGACCGGCTGATCGGCCGCCGGCCGTGCCGCGCCCGCGCCGCCTTCGCAGATCCGAGGCTGCGCGCATGACCCGGCTGGATTGGGCCGACTACCGCGCCCCCGAATTTCACGGGCATGGACCCCGACGCGCACCATCGCGATCCTGCCCACGGCGGCGGTCGAACAGCACGGGCCGCATCTGCCCGTGGGCACAGATACGCTGATCGCCGAAGGCATGCTGGCCGAACTGCGCCGCCAACTGCGCGCCCTGCCGATGCGCCACAGGTGCGCATCCTGCCGGTGCAGGCGGTCGGCAAATCGAACGAACATCTCTGGGCGCCCGGCACGCTGACGCTTTCCGCCGCCAGCCGCGCTTGCCGCCTGGACCGAGATCGGCCTGTCCGTCGCCCGCGCCGGGCTGCGCAAGATCGTCATCCTCAACAGCCATGGCGGCAATCTGGATCTGATCTCGATCCTGTCGCGAGAATTGCGGGTGCAGGCCGGGATGCTGGCGGTGCGCCTTGGCTGGGGTGCGATGGGCATGCCGCCGGGCCTTTATTCCGACCAGGAGACTGGCGCTTTGGCATCCATGGCGGCGATGTGGAAACCTCGCTGATGCTGCAGTTCCGGCCAGAGACGGTGGATATGGCGGCGGCGCGTGATTTCCGGTCAACCGCCGAGGGGGCGGCGATCCCGCCCACCGGGCCGCTCAGCTATGGCTGGATCGCCTCGGATCTGAACCCGGCGGGCGTGGTGGGCCATGCCGCCGCCGCCACGGCGGAAAAGGGCCGGGCCACGGCAGAACATCAGGTGGCAGGGCTCATCGGCCTGTTGCGCGATGTGGCTGCCCATCCGCTGACAGGTTTCTCCGCCGTTCCGGGGTGAAAGGCCCAAGGGCCGGTTCGCCGCAGAATTAATCCCTGCCGGGGTGGAATAGTTTCGCACCGCCTGCGTTCTATCTGTGACGACAGGATGCAGGAGGCCGCAAATGCCCGGGAAACCCGACGAGTTGTTCAGATCGGATCTTGTGGCACTGGTGCCCAAGCTGCGCCGCTTTGCCCAAAGCCTGACAGGCAACCGGCAGGATGGCGACGATCTGGTACAGGCCGCCTGCGAAAAGGCGCTGCGCAATGCCGCGCAATTCGTGCCGGGCACAAGGATGGACAGCTGGATGTATCGCATCATCCAGACCCTCTGGATCGACGACCGCCGCCGCAACCACACCCGGGGCACGGCGATAGATCCCGAAGACGCCTATCTTTCCGACGAAGGCCGCGCCGCCAACCTGCCCGAAGACCGCATGATGCTGGCACAGACCCGCCGCGCCATGGCCGATCTGCCGGAAAACCAGCGCGAGGTTCTGGCCCTCGTCGCAATCGAAGGGCTAAGCTACAAGGATGCCGCCGAAACGCTTGCCATCCCTGTCGGCACCGTGATGAGCCGCCTGTCCCGCGCCCGCGAGGCGCTTCTGCCCAAACTCGGCCTCAGCCAAGGACGCCGCCAATGACCCGCCCCCCGATGATGGACAAGCAGCACCTTGCCGCCTTCGCGGATGGCGAACTTTCACCCGAAGAGGCAGCCGCAGTGGTCATGTATCTGGCCGATCATCCGGCGGATCAGGCCTGGGTTGATGATCTGATGGCGGCCAATGCGGCGCTGGCACAGGCCTTTTCCACCCCATTGCACGAACCCGTGCCCGATCGGATCATGGCGGTGTTGCGGCCACAGGCCGAGGTGATCCCGTTTCGCCCCGCGCGGCGTCAAGGCGCCGGTCGGCTGGCGGGCATCGCTCTGGCGCTGGCCGCCACTCTGGCGGCGGTTGTGGTGCTGCTGCAACCCGCGCCCCCCGCCGCGCTGATCCTGGCAGGTGCGGTTCCGGCTGACAGCCCGTTGCGCGATGTGCTGGACCATCAGGCTGCGGGCGCCCCCATGCCCTTTGGCTCAGGAGAGCTGACCATTCTGGCCTCGATGCCCGCCGCTGACGGTTTCTGCCGCGAGCTGGAGCTGATCGACCGGCAGGCGGGCAATCTTCAGGTCGCTCTGGCCTGCGGCGATGCCTCGGGCTGGGTGGTGGATGCGGTGCTGGCCGAAGCTCTGGTGCCGGCCTCCGATGCAGACGGGTTCCAGCCTGCCGCGGGCGGCGATGCGGCGCTGCTGGACCGCTGGCTGGATCAACGCGGCGCCGGGCTGGCGCTGACCCCGGATCAGGAGGCCGCGGCCATCAAGGCAGGCTGGGCGCCTTAACCCAGCCGCGACAGCACATCTGTCAGGACGGAAGCCAGACGCAAAGCCCACAGTTGCTGGTCGTCGGCGGTACGGATCAGATCGTTGCGCAGCTCGATCAACGTGTTGTGCCGGCCGTGCTGCAAAGCGTGCCGGTCAACCGAATCGCCGGGCAGATGGCCGGAATAGGGTTCGTTGTCACCGATGCACAGATCGGCCTCTTGCTGCAGGCGCGCGATCAGCGCCTGCGACAGGCGCGGATCAAGATGCGAATACAGCACCCCAACCTGCCATGGACGCGGCGCCCTGCCACGCAGACAGGGGGTAAAGCTATGAATCGCAACGATTATCGTATCATCCTGCCGCGCCGCCAGACGCGCCAGCGCCCGGTGATACGGGTGATAGAGTGTGGCCATCCGCCGGGCCACCTCTGCCGCATCGGCATGGCGATTGGCCGGAATCACCGTGCCGTCATACAGCCGCATCAGCAGCGTCGGATCATCCTCTCCCCGGTTCGGGTCGATCACCAGACGCGAGAAATCGGAACAGATCACCGGACTGTCCAGCGCCGCCCCCAGCGCCTCTGCCAGCCCCGCAGCGCCCGGATCAAAGGCAATGTGCCGCTGCATGTCTTCAGCCGCAATACCCAGGCTGCCACCGCCAATATCGGCGGGCACGCGGTTTGTTGCGTGATCACAGGTCACAAGCCAGCGGCCCGGCCTGCTTTCGCCGCTTATCCAGTATGGTTGTTCTGTCATCGCCCTGTCATCGCTTTCAGCTGATACCAGATAGGCAAAGCCTGCGCCCATGGAAACGGCATTTTTCAGATGTCGGCTTCACAGGCGACGATGTTAACGCTAACATCGGCACGATTGCCGTCGCGTCGAATATGGTTCATAACACTCGCGGCCCAAGCAACCATGACCGTTAAACAAGGAACCGGCAGCATGAAACGCCTGCGCAATGTAAAGATCGTGGCCACGCTGGGCCCTGCCTCTTCGGATTACGATACCATCCGCAACCTGTTCGAAGCGGGAGCCGATGTTTTCCGTCTGAACATGAGCCATGGCACGCATGACGAAATCCGTGCCCGCCACGAACATATCCGCCAGATCGAAATTGATACCGGCAGCCCGATCGCCATTCTGGCCGACCTGCAGGGCCCGAAGCTGCGCGTTGGCACCTTTGCCGATGATTCCGCCGATCTGGAAGTGGGTCAGGCCTTCCGCTTTGATCTGGACCCGACGCCGGGCGATGCAACCCGTGTGAACCTGCCGCATCCCGAGATTTTCGCCGCGCTGGAATCCGGCTCCACCCTGCTGGTCAATGATGGCAAGCTGCGGATGCGTGTCGAATCCTGCAGCAAGGATTTCGCCGATTGCACCGTGACGGTGGGTGGCGTGATCTCCAACCGCAAGGGCGTGAACGTGCCTGACGTGGTGCTGCCGGTGGCGGCCCTGTCGCAGAAAGACCGCAAGGATCTGGAGTTTGCCTGCGAACTGGGAATCGACTGGCTGGCCCTGTCTTTCGTGCAGCGCCCCGAAGACGTGATCGAAGCCCGCGCGCTGGCCAATGGCCGCGCCGCGATTCTGGCCAAGATCGAAAAGCCTGCCGCCGTGAAAGCCTATGATGCGATTCTGGCCGTGGCCGATGGCATCATGGTGGCGCGGGGCGATCTGGGCGTGGAACTGCCGGTTCATGCCGTGCCGCCGATCCAGAAACGGCTGATCCGTGGCGCCCGCGCGGCTGCCAAGCCGGTGATCGTGGCCACCCAGATGCTGGAATCGATGATCGAAAGCCCGGTGCCCACCCGCGCCGAAGTGTCTGACGTGGCAACCGCCATCTATGAAGGCGCCGATGCCGTGATGCTTTCCGCCGAAAGCGCGGCAGGCAGCTTCCCCATCGAGGCCGTGACCACGATGAACAACGTGGCCATCAGCGTTGAAAGCGATCCGACCTACCGCGACGTGATCGAGGCCAGCCGCAAGGTGACGCGCCAGACCGTGGCCGATGGCATCGTGGCCGCCGCCCGCGAAATCGCCGAAGCCGCCGACATCAAGGCGATCTGCTGCTTCAGCCAGACCGGCACCACCGTCAGCCTGGTGGCCCGCGAACGGCCGCGCGTGCCGATCATCGGCCTGACCCCGCTGATCGGCACCGCCCGCCGCCTGTGCCTGACCTGGGGCGCCCATTGCGCCGTCACCGAGGAACAGGACCGCTTCAAGGGCGCCGTGATTTCTGCCGTGCGTGCGGCCCGCAGCTTCGGCTTTGCCGAGGCCAAGGATCAGATCGTGGTTACGGCCGGTGTGCCCTTCAACGTGACCGGCACGACCAATATCCTGCGCGTCGCCCCCTGCGACGAGCGGCTGATCCACCGCGCCGACCCGGAGTAACCCCAGCAGACGGAGATGCAGGCATGGATGCCGACATTCAGATTGTCATCGGCACCTTGCTTGCGATCCTGTCGCTGCCTTCGATCTGTCGGCGCCTTTGTCAGACGGCCGCGCCGCCGAGATTGGCGTGGGGGTCATGTTCCTGGTCTGCCGGCGCTGCTGATTCATGCCTGGACCATCACCCCCGGCGGATATACCCCCGCAGAGGTGCCGCTGGCCTTCTACCGGCTGATCGGCGCGTGGCGTCACTGAGCCCCGCCCGTACTGCACCCTGACACTTGCATGTCATACGGAAGCGGCCTATACGCCCCGCTCTATCCCCGCACGACCGGCCCCTGTGGCATTGCCGAGTCGTGCGTTCACCCCTCAGCGAGGAGATGGAAATGCCCAAGATGAAGACCAAATCGGCGGCGAAGAAGCGCTTCAGCTTCACGGCTTCCGGTCGTGTGAAAGCCGGCCCGGCCGGCAAACGCCACGGCATGATCAAACGGACGACCAAATTCGTGCGCGACGCTTCGGGGACCATGATCCTCAGCGCCAGCGATGCGAAAATCGTCAAAAAATACATGCCGTACGACCGGTAAGGAGAGCTTCACATGTCCCGCGTTAAATCCGGCGTTGTTACCCACGCCCGTCACCGCAAGGTGATCAAGGCTGCGAAAGGCTATTACGCCGCTCGCTCCACGAACTTCCGCACCGCGACCCAGGCCGTCGACAAGGCCAACCAGTATGCGACCCGCGACCGCAAGACCCGCAAGCGCAACTTCCGCGCCCTGTGGATCCAGCGGATCAACGCCGCTGTGCGTCTGTTTGATCTGGAAATGACCTATTCGCGCTTCATCAACGGTCTGGCCAAAGCCGGTATCGAAGTGGACCGTAAGGTTCTGGCCGATCTGGCCGTGCACGAGCCCGAGGCGTTCAACGCCATTGCGGCACAAGCCAAGGCTGCGCTGGCTGCCTGATTGGCGCCACGCATCGGCCTGCAGCTTTGAAAGCCCCTGTCGCAATGCGGTAGGGGCTTTTTGCTGTGCAATCGGCGCGCGAGCAAAAAATACACGCGCCGAATGCACCTTTCTGGTTGTTGGAGATCACGAAGCCGTGCATCGCTGAACAAATAGGCGGCAAGTCTGAGGCCGCAGCCAGAGCTCTGACAAAAGAGCGATCCAAAAGGAGTATTCAGGTGACAGCGATCATCGGCTTTCTCAACACGATATTCTGGGGCTATGTCCTCATTTACGGGCTGCTGGCGGTTGGCGCCTATTTCACCGTGCGGCTGGGTTTTGTGCAGTTCCGCCACTTTGGCGAGATGTTCCGCTGCGTGATCGGCTCTGGTGAACGCGACAAGGACAGCATTTCGCCGTTTCAGGCGTTGACCGTCAGCCTGGCCTCGCGCGTGGGCACCGGCAATATCGCAGGCGTGGCTGTTGCCCTCTATCTGGGTGGGCCGGGTGCGATCTTCTGGATGTGGATGGTGGCGCTGGTCGGCATGGCCACGGCCTATGCCGAAAGCACGCTGGCGCAGCTGTACAAGACACATGGCGAAGGCGGGATCTACCGTGGCGGCCCGGCGCATTACATCGCCAAGGGCATGGGCCTGCCCTGGCTGGGAGCGGTGTTCTCGGTCTGCCTGATCGTCTCTTTCGGGCTGGTGTTCAATGCCGTGCAGGCCAATTCGATTGCCGATGCCTTCCAGGGCGCCTTCGGGGTGCCGAAATGGGCGGCAGGCCTTGCCATCGCGGCGCTGACGGCCGTGGTGATCTTTGGCGGGGTCAAACAGATCGCGCGGGTGGCAGAAATCGTCGTGCCGTTCATGGCAGGCGCCTATCTGCTGCTGGCGATCGTGGTTCTTGCGATGAACATCAGCGAAGTTCCGGCCATGCTGGGCCATATCGTGGCCAGTGCCTTCGGCTTTGCCGAAGCGGCAGGCGGCGTGGCGGGCGGCATTGCGGCAGCGGCGCTGAACGGCATCAAGCGCGGGCTGTTTTCGAACGAGGCGGGCATGGGTTCGGCGCCGAATATCGCCGCCACCGCCTGCCCCGATCCGCATCACCCCTCCAGCCAGGGCTTCGTGCAGGCTCTGGGCGTGTTCATCGACACCATCCTGGTCTGCACCGCCACTGCGCTGATGATCCTGCTGTCGGGCGTGCTCGATCCCACCAATGGCGTGACCGGCACGGCCCTGACGCAATCGGCGCTGACGGTGCATTTCGGTGCGGCGGGTGCTTGGTTCGTGGCGCTGGCGATCCTGTTCTTTGCCTTCACCTCGATCATCGGCAACTATGCCTATTGCGAAAGCGCCATGACCTTCCTGGGGCTGGGCAACAAGACCGGGCTGACCGTGCTGCGGATCGCCGTGCTGGGCATGGTGATCTGGGGCGCCATTCAGGCCGTGTCCACCGTGTTCGATTTCGCCGATGCCTCGATGGGGCTGATGGCGACGATCAACCTGGTGGCGATCCTGGTGCTGTCGGGCACCGTGGTCACGCTGACCCGCGATTATGTGGCGCAGCGCAAGGCGGGAAAACTGCCCAAGTTCCACATCGCCGATCACCCCGGCATCGCCAAAGGGGTGGAACCCGGGATCTGGAAGTAAACAGAGAGGGGGCTTTCCGCCCCCTCTTGCCGCCTGCGGCAGCAATTCACCCCCGAGGGTATTTGGGCCAAGAGGAAGGGGCAGCCTTGCTGCTTTTGCCTTGGCGCAAATATCCTCGGGGGGAAGCCCGCAGGGCGCAGGGGGGCAGACAGCCCCCCTTTCCCGGCTGAACCCTTGCAAATCCGCCGCCGTCTGGGTAGCACCGCACCCAGAGACCGGAGGCGCAGATGGACCTGACCGACATTCGTGGCAAATATATCGAGGCCGTCGCCCAGGCCAGTGACGAAGCCGCACTGGAAGAGGTGCGGCTTGCCGCCCTTGGCAAGAAGGGCGAGATTTCGGCCCTGATGGCCACGCTGGGCAAGATGGACGCCGAAGCCCGCAAGGCGGCCGGTGCCCAGATGAACCTTCTGAAAGACGAGATCGACGCCGCATTGCGCGCCCGCAAGGCTGGCCTTGCCGATGCGGCACTGGACGCCCGGCTGAAATCGGAATGGCTCGATGTCACCCTGCCCGGCCGCCCGCGCCGCATGGGCAGCATCCATCCTGTGTCACAGGTGATGGAAGAGCTGACGGCGATCTTTGCCGATATGGGCTTTTCGGTGGCCGAAGGGCCGCAGGTGGAAAGCGACTGGTATAACTTCGATGCGCTGAACATCCCGCCGGAACATCCGGCACGGCAGGAGCATGACACCTTCTTCATGCACCGGGCCGAGGGCGACAACCGCCCGCCGCATGTGCTGCGCACCCATACCAGCCCGGTGCAGATCCGCGCCATGATGGCACAGGGCGCGCCGATCCGGGTGATTGCCCCCGGCCGGGTCTACCGTATGGACATGGACCAGACCCATACCCCGATGTTCCACCAGGTGGAGGGTATGGCGATTGACCGCGATATCAGCATGGCCAATCTGAAATGGGTGCTGGAGGAATTCTGCCGCGCCTTTTTCGAGGTGGACAAGGTGGAGCTGCGCTTCCGTGCCAGCCACTTCCCCTTCACCGAACCTTCGGCCGAAGTGGACATCCGCTATTCCAACGTCGGTGGCCAGCTGAAGATTGGCGAGGGCGACAAGTGGATGGAAATCCTCGGCTCGGGCATGATGCACCCCAAGGTGCTGGCTGCGGGCGGGATCGACCCGGAAAAATGGCAGGGCTTTGCCTTCGGCATGGGGATCGACAGGATTGCCATGCTGAAATACGGCATCCCTGATCTGCGCGCCTTCTTTGATGCCGATCTGCGCTGGCTGCGGCACTACGGGTTCTCGCCGCTTGACATGCCCGATCTGCCCGGCGGGCTGAGCCGTTGATTTTCACAGGGGTGCCCAAGGGCGCCCCTTTTCATTGCTGATGGAGGGTTTTCATGCTGTTGCGCCTTTCCCTGATCCTGTGCTGCCTTGCTTTGCCCGCAATGGCGCAGGAGCCGATCCGCCTGCAGATCACATTTGATGCGAAGGCCGCGGCAAAGATCGCCGATGCCAAGGAGATGGTGGAAGTTTCCATCTGGTACGAGGGTGAGCCGACCCCGGCGGGCGCGCCCTATATCTCTGAAATCGGGCTGGTCTATCTGGGTGCGGAAACCTATCAGATCTTTCCGCGCGATCAGGTCATCACGCTGGGCGGCGCGCAGGCGGGCCTGCCGCTGGATCTGGTGAAGGAACCGATGCTGACGGTCAATGCCTATACCGCACGGCATGTGTTCGAAGACAACCTGCTGGATTGCGGTCTGGTATCCGGCACGGTGGCAGAGCTTGCCGGCAAGACACACAGCATCACCTGCAAGCTGATCGGTGATTGAGAAAAGGGGGGCAATGCCCCCCTTTGCACAGATCAGATGATGATGAAGTGATCCGCCGTCAGTGCGGTGCCATCCGTCACTTCGCCCAAGAGCGTGCGCCCGCCTGCCGCGCTACCATTGGAATCATAGAAGATCTGCCCGCTGGACTGATTGTAGAAGATGCGATGCGCCCCGGTGGCCGCTTCACTGCCGATCACCAGAAACGCTTCTTCCGACAGATCGCCCGCCGCGCCAAGCTTTTTGAACACCGCGTTTTCCAGCGCGATGCTGTCGGAACGGGTATTGAAATCCAGGATCGTATCGGCATTTGCCGCCCCGCCCTTTGAAACAAAGCGGAATTCGTCTGCGCCAAGGCCGCCCATCAGCGTGTCGCGCCCGGCACCGCCGACCAGGGTATCATTGCCGCCATCGCCGCGCAGAAGATCGTTGCCGCCAAGGCCAGCCAGAAAATCCCTGCCATTGCCCCCCATCAGCTGATCCGCCGCGCCCAGACCTGTGATGCGATCATTGCCCGCAAGCAGCAGATCGGTCGCGACGGCAGAATTGCCGCTGAGCAGTGCATTGGCAAATGCAGCAGCATTTACCTTCAACCCCGTAACAAGGGTCTGCAGGTCGCCGCCATCGGTCTGGCGGATGCCTGTCAGCGTTCCACCGGAGACGCCCACGACCTGCCCCCCAAAGGTATCGAAGGTAAAGCCGTTCCCCAGAAAGCTGAGTACGGTGCCAAAGCCCGAAAAGCGGATCTCGGTCTCGCTGACGGAAGCGATGTCAAGTTCCAGAATATCAGAGGCGATATTGCCCCGGAAATAGATCATGTCCACTTCCGAAATATCACCCGATGCGTCATTGAAGAATTTCCAAACAGCCATAGCCAAACACTCCCTGTGCCACCCTGGCTCTCAGGTTATCTGGCGCGCTCTGGCACCTGTCAAGCGAGCGCTGAGGCCCCGGGTGCGGCATGGTTGCCGCCCCCTGCCGGTCAGGTAAAGCGGTTGTCTCGGGGGAAACCGCGTGGCGCCATGGCGCCCGCCCCGGCCCGGCCGCCAAGCCATTGAGAGAGGTCGTTTTCCGTCCGGGTGCGGCCAGCCGGGTCTTTCCAGCTGAGACCACCCGCCAATGCGAATGTGATCGCATCCGACAGGCCGCCATCCTTGTATTTCTGCAGGCGGACGCCCTTGCCCTTGGCCATTTCCGGCAGATCGGCCAGCGGGAAGACCAGAAGTTTGCGGTTTTCCCCGACGACCGCGACATGATCGCCCTTGATCCGGCGGCAGAGCGCGGTTTTCACCGCATCGCGCACCGTCAGAACCTGCTTGCCCGCGCGGGTCTGTGCCACGATTTCTTCGGAGGGCACGATGAAGCCATCCCCGGCGGTCGAGGCGACCAGCAGCTTTTCTCCGGCCCGCCAGATCAGCAGATCGGTGATATCACTGTCATTCGGCAGATCGACCATCAGGCGCACGGGTTCGCCCATGCCGCGCCCACCGGGCAGGTTGGCCCCGATCAGCGTGTAGAACCGGCCATTCGCGCCCACGACGATGATCTTGTCGGTGGTTTCGGCGTGGAAGATGAAGCGGCTTTCGTCACCATCCTTGAATTTCACATCCGAATCCAGCGCCACATGGCCCTTCATGGCGCGGATCCAGCCCATTTTCGAACAGATCACGGTGATCGGCTCGCGTTCGATCATCGCTTCAAGCGGCACCTCTTCGACATCGGCCATATCGGCAAAGGTGCTGCGGCGGGCGCCGGCCTTGGTGGCCTTGCCGAACTGGCGCTGCACATCGGCCAGATCGCGGCCAATGCGCGCCCATTGCAGGCCGGGATCGGCCATCAGCGCCGCCAGATCGGCCCGTTCGGCCTGCAGCGCGTCGCGTTCGGCGACCAGCTCCAGCTCTTCCAGCTTGCGCAAGGACCGCAGCCGCATGTTCAGGATGGCTTCGGCCTGCACCTCGGTCAGTTCGCCCTTGCCCGGCTTTGGCGCGGCATAATCGGCCTCCGACGTGGCGCGGCGGTGCTTCTTGCCCCAGGTTTCGGCCATCAGCGCGGCTTTGGGATCGGCATCATAGCGGATGATGTCGATCACCCGATCCAGATTCAGGAAGGTGATGATGAAGCCTTCGAGAATTTCTAGCCGGTGGTCGATCTTTTCGATGCGGTGCCGGGTCCGCCGCCCGAGAACATCGCGCCGGTGATCGAGGAAGGCGCGCAGCACCTCTTTCAGGCTGCAGACCTTGGGCACGCGGCCGTCGATCAGCACGTTCATGTTCAGGCTGAAGCGAATCTCCAGATCGCTGTTCTTGAACAGCATCCCCATCAGCATGTCAGGGTCGATGGTGCGGGTGCGCGGTTCCAGAACGATGCGCACATCTTCGGTGCTTTCATCGCGCACATCCGCCAGAGCAGGCACCTTCTTGGTGGTGATAAGCTCTGCCAGACGTTCGATCAGCTTGGATTTCTGCACCTGATAGGGAATTTCGGTGACGACGATCTGCCACTGGCCACGGCCCAGATCCTCCACCGCCCAGCGAGCGCGCAGACGGAAGGCGCCGCGGCCGGTGCGATAGGCCTCCTGGATATTCTCGCGCGGTTCCACGATCACCCCGCCGGTCGGGAAATCGGGGCCGGGCACCACCTGCACCAGATCCGCATCTGCCACCGCCGGATCCGCGATCATCATCTGGCAGGCGTCGATCAGTTCGTGCAGGTTATGCGGCGGGATATTGGTCGCCATGCCCACCGCAATACCGCTGGAGCCATTGGCCAGCAGATTGGGGAAAGCGGCGGGCATCACCACCGGCTCTTCCAGCGTGCCATCATAGTTGGGGCGGAAATCGACGGCGTTTTCCGTCAGCCCTTCCATCAGCAGTTCGGCCACGGCGGTCAGCCGGGCTTCGGTATAGCGGCTGGCGGCGGGGTTATCGCCGTCGATATTGCCAAAGTTCCCCTGCCCGTCGACCAGCGGGTAGCGGACGTTGAAATCCTGCGCCAGACGCGCCATCGCATCATAGATCGCGGCATCGCCATGCGGGTGATAGTTGCCCATCACATCGCCGGAAATCTTTGCGGATTTCCGGAACCCCCCTGTGGGCGACAGCCGCAGTTCGCGCATGGCATAAAGGATGCGGCGATGCACCGGCTTCAGCCCGTCACGCGCATCCGGCAGGGCCCGGTGCATGATCGTGGACAAAGCATAGGTCAGATACCGCTCGCCAATCGCGCGGCGCAGCGGTTCAGAATGTTCGATCGGCTGAATCTTCGGGGTTTCGGGATCTTTGGTCATGGCTGTGATGTAATCTCCGGCGTGGCAACGGTCCAGACGCTTTTCCGGTTCGCCGCGGATGGTCGCTGTCGGGGAGATTTCACACACGCCATCCGGCAGCCATGCTAACCTGACCCGGTTGAGGTGATTCAGGTATTTCCATGCTGCGTATGCTGTTGCTGCTTTCTGCCGTGCTTTTCATGACCCTGCTGGTGGGCGGGCGCGATGCAGGTCAGCTTCGGCCCGGCCTGATGGCCAAGCGGGAATCAGCGCCCGACGTGCAAATGCCGTTGCCTGCCCAACCAGAGGCCGCAGCCTATATCCCCGAACCTGTGCGCGCCAACAGCCTGCCTGTCGTGCTGCCGATGGCCAGCCCCGCCCCATCGGCAGCAGCCGCTGATCTGGCGGCCCCTGCCCTTACGGCCGACACCGATACCGATACCGCAGATCTTCGCTATGTCACGGGGCGGGCGGTCAATGTGCGGGGTGGCCCCTCGACCGGGCATCCGGTGATCGGAAGCCTGGTGCAGGGCGAAGCTGTCCGGATCATCCATGATTCGGGCAATGGCTGGGCACATATCCTCATCGAAGGTGACGGGATCGACGGATATATCTCAACCCGGTTCCTTTCTCCTGAAACCCCCTGATTTGATTGCGCAAAGCGGATGGGGCCAGTATTCCGGCGGAAAACCCGGAGCAGATCATGGCCACCCCACGCAGCATCCTCATCACCGGCTGTTCCTCCGGTATCGGCCATGATGCCGCACATGGCCTGAAGGCGCGGGGCTGGCGGGTCTTTGCCACCTGCCGGTCTGAGGCCGATTGCGAACGGCTGCGCGCCGAGGGGCTGGAAAGTTTCGTGCTGGATTATGCCAACGAAGCCTCGGTCGCGGCGGCGGTGGAAGAGGTGCGCCACCGCACCGGCGGGCGGCTGGATGCGCTGTACAACAATGGCGCCTTCGCCTGCCCCGGTGCCACCGAAGATCTGCCGCGCGGCGCGCTGCGCGAGATTTTCGAGGTGAATGTCTTTGGCTATCACGATCTGACCCGCCGGGTGATCCCGATGATGCGGGCGCAAGGTGCGGGGCGGATCATCAACTGTTCTTCCGTGCTCGGTCTGGTGGGGATGAAATGGCGCGGCGCCTATGTATCCACCAAATTCGCGCTGGAAGGCCTGACCGATGTGCTGCGCATCGAGATGCAGGGCACCGGCATCCATGTGATCCTGATCGAGCCGGGGCCGATCCCGACAAAGATCCGGCAGAATTCGATCCCGCATTTCGAACGCTGGATCGACTGGCAGAAATCGGCACGCGCCGAAGAATATCGCAGCCTGCTGGGCCGGCTGTACGAGCCGAAATCCGGGCCGGATCTTTTTGAGCTGCCCTGTTCGGCCGTAACCGCAAAGCTGATCCATGCGCTGGAAAATCCGCGGCCCCGCCCGCGCTATTATGTGACGCGGGCCACGCATCTGATGGGGTTTGCCCGCCGCATCCTGCCCACGCGGGCGCTGGACTGGCTGATTGCCAAGGGCTGACAGAAAAGCCTCGCCTTTCATGGCAAAGCCGCTACATCTGCGGCCAATGCCACGAAAGGAAAGCCCATGCTGCTGAACGATCCGCTGTTCCTGCTGGCCGCCGCTGCAAGCTTCGGTGTGCTGATCATCCTGATGATCGGTATCGGCGGCTTTGCCAAAGGCGGCGACTTCAATCGAAAACACGCCAACCGGCTGATGCGCTACCGCATCATTGCACAGGCGGTTGCGGTGATTCTGATCGTGGCTTTCGCTTATCTGCACAAGCGTGGAGGCATGTGATGGTTGTCCTGTCAAAGATCTATACCCGCACCGGCGACAAGGGCGACACCGCACTTGGCAATGGCGATCGTGTCGCCAAACATTCGGCCCGCGTTTCGGCCTATGGCACGGTTGATGAAACCAATGCGACCCTGGGCCTCGCCCGGCTGCATGCCAGCGGCGAGATGGATGCCGCGCTGCAACGCATCCAGAATGATCTGTTCGATCTGGGCGCCGATCTTTGCCGCCCTGACATGGCCCGCGATCACGAGGCCGGTTATGTGCCGCTGCGGATGCTGGAGTCGCAGGTTGACCGGCTGGAGGCCGAGATTGACGTGATGAACGCCCGGCTGCAGCCGCTGCGCAGTTTCATCCTGCCCGGCGGCTCGGCTCTGGCGACGCATCTGCATCTGTGCCGGACCGTCGCGCGCCGGGCGGAGCGGTTGACGGTCGAGCTGGCAGGGACCGAAGACATCAATCCGGCCGCGGTGAAATATCTGAACCGGCTGAGCGACTGGCTGTTTGTCGCGGGCCGCATCGCCAATGATGACGGGCGCGATGATATCCTCTGGGTGCCCGGGCTGACGCGATGATGGCGCTATCATGGGTGACGCAGCGTAAATGACGCGGCGTCGCGGCACTGCAGCGCGTCGCTTTTGGATTGTTCTCTGCGCTGCCAAAGGGCTAACAACACTTCGGAGAGCTTGAATGGCCCCACCGGGCCCGGATTCTGGGAGTATGCCGCTGATGAAGGTATTGGTGCCTGTGAAGCGCGTGATCGACTATAACGTGAAGGTTCGCGTGAAGGCGGACGGCAGCGGTGTCGATCTTGCGAATGTGAAGATGTCGATGAACCCGTTCGACGAGATCGCGGTGGAAGAGGCGATCCGTCTGAAGGAAAAAGGCGTCGCTTCCGAAATCGTCGTTGTGTCGATCGGCGTGAAGCAGGCGCAGGAAACCCTGCGCACGGCGCTGGCGATGGGCGCAGACCGGGCGATCCTGATCGAGGCGGCTTCGGATGTGCATAGCGATATCGAACCTCTGGCTGTGGCAAAACTGCTTGCCGCCGTGGTGAAAGAAGAAGCGCCGGGTCTGGTGCTGACGGGCAAGCAGGCCATCGACAATGACATGAATGCCACCGGGCAGATGCTGTCGGCGCTGCTGGGCTGGGCACAGGCCACCTTCGCCAGCGAACTGGCTGTTGAAGGTGACAGTGCGACCGTGACGCGCGAAGTGGATGGCGGGTTGCAGACGATCAAGGTGAAGCTGCCCGCAGTGGTGACTGTGGACCTGCGCCTGAACGAGCCGCGCTATGCCAGCCTGCCGAACATCATGAAGGCCAAGAAGAAGCCGCTGGAGGAAAAGACCGCCGCCGACTACGGCGTCGATGTTACCCCGCGCCTGACCATCGTGAAAACGACGGAGCCTGCAGGCCGCAAGGCCGGTGTGAAGGTTGGTTCGGTTGACGAGCTGATTGCGAAACTGAAAGACGAAGCGGGGGTGATCTGATGGCCGTTCTCCTGATTGCCGATGTGAATGGTGGGCAGCTTGCCACTGATTCGGTTGCCAAAACGCTAACCGCTCTGGCCTCGCTGGGTGAAATCCACGTTCTTGTGGCGGGTGCTGGCGGCGAAGCGGCTGCGGCAGAGGCGGCAGGCCTTGCGGGCGTGTCGAAGGTTCTGTTCGCAGGCGATGACGCCTATTGCCACGGCATGGCCGAGGCGACGGCGGCCCTGATCGTCGGATTGTCCGGCAATTACAGCCACATCGCGGCCCCTGCCACGGCGGCGGCCAAGAATGTGCTGCCGCGTGTGGCCGCGCTGCTGGACGTGATGGTTCTGACCGATGTGACGGCTGTTATCGATTCTGAAACCTTCGAGCGGCCGATCTACGCAGGCAACGCGATCCAGACGGTGAAATCATCGGATGCGATCAAGGTGTTCACGGTGCGGACTGCGGCCTTTGCAGCGGCCGGCGCCGGTGGCTCTGCGGCGGTGGAGCCGGTTTCCGGGGCTGTGGCCGATCTGTCGACCTGGGTGGAAGACAAGGTTGCGGCCTCTGACCGGCCGGAACTGACCTCGGCCAAGATCGTGGTTTCGGGTGGCCGTGGCGTCGGCAGCCAGGCCGATTTCGCGCTGATCGAGGGGCTGGCCGACAAGCTGGGCGCTGCCGTCGGCGCAAGCCGCGCCGCAGTCGACTCGGGCTTTGCCCCGAACGACTGGCAGGTGGGCCAGACCGGCAAGGTTGTAGCGCCCGCGCTGTATGTTGCTGTCGGCATTTCGGGTGCGATCCAGCATCTGGCCGGCATGAAGGACAGCAAGGTGATCGTCGCCATCAACAAGGATGAAGAGGCCCCGATCTTCCAGGTGGCCGATTATGGCCTGGTGGGCGACCTGTTCACCCTCGTCCCCGAGATGACCGGCAAGCTGTAAGTCAGCCCACAGGAAAAAAGGCCGCGCAACTGCGCGGCCTTTTGCTTTGTTACGTGACAAGATGGCGGTGAAGAACCGGCACCAGCACGCGGGCAGCCAGGCGATGCGCCTCTGGCCCGGGCAGGCCCAGCAGCGAAGGCTGTTCCAGCCGACCGCCAGCACGCAAGGAAACGCGGCTGTCAAAATCGGCTGGGTTCACCACGACCTCGACAACCTCAGTGGCCCGCAGCCGCATCGCCATGATCATGGCCGCATCCACGATCCAGGGATCATGACCGATCATTGCCAGATCTGGCGGAGGCTGGTCAGACAGCCACAGCAGGACGGGCTTGGGCAGATGTGACAGCAGAAGGCACATCCGCTCCAGCCATACCTGCCGCAACTCTGCCACGACACGTTCGGCCCGTTCTGCCGAAACACGGTGCAGCACCGTCAGCAGGTGGCGGGTAAAACTGAACTCTGTGAAATCGACCTCGGGGAACAATTGCCGCAGTTCGGGGCGCGCCATAACGAAGCGGTCATTCCGGCGCGGATGCACCGAATAGAACCGGTTCGACAGATTCTGCGCCCCGATGATCTGCACGACGCAGATGGCCGCGCCCGCCGCCACCTCCAGCACCGCGGCTTCGTTCAGGTAGAGATCAAGCCCGCCATTCACCGCCCCCAGATTGACGACCGGCAGGCCAAGCGCCTGTTCCAGCAGGGCAGCGAAGGGCTCTGGTATGAACTTTCCATAGGTCTCAGTCCCGCCCAGAACAGCAACATAGCGGCCCTGCAGGTTGCGTTGCGGGCCGCGGAACAGCATCCGCGACGCGCCATAGCGACAAGTCTGATCGTCCGGGGCACCCCCGCCCCGATCCGCATAGGCCATAGCACCCACCGTATGTAATACACCCACGACTCAGACTGCCGCAAACAGCTTGCCAAATGGCTAAAGTGTCAATTTGCCTCAATTTCCCAAGGGGATTCTGCACTTGCACCATGGGTATCGGGACGCATAAGGTTTTGCGGAAACCTGAGGAGGCTGGCATGGCGATTGAAACTGTAGGCATTGTCGGGGCGGGGCAGATGGGCAATGGCATTGCCCATGTCTTTGCCCTGGCGGGCTATCGGGTGCTGATGAACGATGTCAGCGAACCCAGCCTTGCGAAGGCCATCGACACGATCGACAAGAACATGGAACGTCAGGTCTCGCGCGGCAAGATTTCAGCCGACGAGAAGGCAGCCGCGCTGTCGCGGATCGCAACCACCCTGACACTTGCCGATCTTGGCCAGACCGATCTGATCATCGAGGCCGCGACCGAGAAGGAAACGGTCAAGCAGCAGATCTTCGACGCCTTGCTGCCGCATCTGAAGCCGGAAACCATCCTGACGTCGAATACCTCTTCGATTTCGATCACCCGGCTGGCCTCGCGCACCGACCGGCCGGAAAAATTCATGGGGTTCCACTTCATGAACCCGGTGCCTGTGATGCAACTGGTCGAGCTGATTCGGGGCATCGCCACCGATGCACCCACCTATGCCGCCCTGCACGAGGTGGTGAAAAAGCTAGGCAAAACCGCCGCCAGCGCCGAGGATTTCCCGGCTTTCATCGTGAACCGTATTCTTGTGCCGATGATCAATGAAGCCGTCTACACGCTGTATGAAGGCGTGGGGAACGTGAAATCCATCGACGAATCCATGAAGCTGGGCGCCAATCATCCGATGGGGCCGCTGGAGCTTGCGGATTTCATCGGGCTGGATACCTGCCTGGCCATCATGAACGTGCTGTATGACGGGCTGGCGGATACCAAGTACCGCCCCTGCCCCCTGTTGACCAAATATGTCGAGGCAGGCTGGCTGGGCCGCAAATCCGGCCGGGGCTTCTACGATTACCGCAGCGGCACGCCGGTGCCCACGCGCTGACGTTCAGCGCGCGGGGTCTTTGCCAAGCGCAAGCGTATGTTCACGCAGCCAGGCCAGGAAACCGCGCGGGTTCCCCTCCCATTTGTCCAGCTCGCTGGGGGGGATGGGATGGCCGATATGGGGGCGCTGCGGCTTGAACAGGGCGCGCTTGATTTCATAAAGCAGCAGGCCCTGGCGCAGCGTATCTGACAGCTTGTTGGCGATCAGAAACAGTCGGCTGTTCTGCCCGGTGAAGCGCATGGGCAGGATGGTTGCGCCGGACAGACGCACCATCTTGTGGGTGAAGACATTCCACTCTGCCTCGACCGCGGGGCCCCACCAGCCTTCGGACATGGCAACCTTACCCGCAGGGAACAGGATCACCAGACCACCCGCCTTCAGATGGGCCATGGTTTCGTTGCGCATCTGCAGGCCCAGCTCGCGGGCGTTTTCTTCATGCGGGAAGGGCACCGGGATCATGAACTGTTCAATTTCCGGGATGCCAGTCAGCAGCGAGCGGGTCAGGATCTTGAAATCCCCCCGCACGCGCGACACCATTTCCGCCATGATCATGCCATCCACCAAGCCATGCGGATGGTTGGCCACCACGACCACCGGCCCCGTCGCCGGGATGCGCGCGATTTCTTCCGGCGGGGTCAGAATGTCGATCCCCATGGTGCGGATCGCCTTGGGCCAGAAGGGCACGCCGAAGGGGGCACCAGAGGCTTCGAACTGTCGGATCAGGCGCAGCAATGTCACCTTGGCCGTCAGCCATTCGATGCTGCGGATGGTGCCTGCCTTCAGCGGATTGCTGAACGTGCCTGCATAAGACAGGCGCCGCATGTCATATTCGCGGGCGGTGCGGGGGGCCACTTGCTGTGTGCCGGTCACGCTGCCACCGTCACTGGGCTTCGCCAAAGCGGTTGGCCACCAGATGCTCCAGCGCATCGGCAAGTGCATGGGCATCAGCGCCGTTGGTGACGACGGAAATGGCCGTTCCACGCGAGGCGCCCAGCATCAGAAGCCCCATGATGGAATCACCCGAAACCGTCATCCCGTCTTTGGTCACCTCTGCATTCGCGTCGAAACCTTCCACGCATTCCACAAACTTGGCAGATGCCCGGGCGTGCAGGCCCTTTTCGTTCACTATGTGCAGCGTTCGGCTTGTCATGCGTCCTCTCCCTGTCCGGGGCCGGCATCGCCGCCCAGATCAAGGCTGTTGATATATTTCCTGCCCGCATCCAGGGCGAGACTGACAGCATCGGCCAGCGGAAGGTCGCGCGATTTTGTCAGCTTGATCAGCATCGGCAGATTGGCACCATAAAGGATGCGGCGGTTGCGGGCAGCGCAGGCGGGCAGCGACAGGTTGGAGGGCGAGCCACCGAACATGTCGGTGACCACCACGACACCTTCGCCCTGATCCACGGCATCTGCCGCATCCCGGATTTCGGCAGCTTTCGTGCCACGATCATGTTCATCTTCGATCGAGATAGCAGCCATCCCGGCCTGACGACCAACGACATGCTCTACGGCGGACAGGTACTCCCGCGCCAACCCACCATGAGCGACGATCACGATTCCGATCAAACCCCGATCACCCAGATCCATGCGGCCGCGCGGTGGCAGACCTGCGTTCAAGTTCCCTGTGGCGTTTTGACACTGTCCAACCGGCTTCTGCAAGCGCATTGCCCATGATTTCTGCAACGGCAACCGATCTGTGTTGCCCGCCGGTACAGCCAAAGCCGATCGCGACATGCGCCTTGCCCTCGGCCTTCTGTGCCGGAAGCAGAAACAGAAGGAAGTCGCGCAACCTTTGGTCGAATTCCGGGAATCGGCCGTCGGCCATAACGTAGTCAGCCACCACCCTGTCGCGACCATCCAGCCCGCGCAGTTCCGGCACCCAATGCGGATTGTTCAGAAACCGGCAGTCAAAGATCATGTCCAGCCCACGCGGAACGCCGCGCTTGTAGCTGAAACTCTGGATCGAAACGGCAAGCCCCGGCGTGCCGGCGCGGCGGAACCACTGGCCAATCTCGGCCTTCAGATCATGTGGCGACATCTCGCTGGTATCGATCAGGTGATCGGCGCGCACCCGGATGGGCGCCAGCAGGTCGGTTTCACGCTCGATGCCCAGGGCGGGCGCCTCTTCCGGTGCCAGCGGATGGCGCCGCCTGGTCTCGCCATAGCGGCGGATCAGTTCAGAGGGCGCGCAATCCAGATACAACAGCTCCAGCGTCACGCGCGGATCGGCGGTCAGCGTATCCACCAGTTCGATCAGGCCGGTTGCGTTGAAATCGCGGTTGCGCACATCAATGCCCAAGGCCATGGGGCGACCGGCGGCAGGCCCGTCAATCAACATGGGAATCAGGCGCAGGGGCAGGTTGTCGATCGGCTCATAGCCAAGATCTTCCAGCGCATTGATCGCCGTCGTGCGGCCAGCACCGGAAGGCCCGGTGACAAGCAGGATTTCATGCTCCTGCGGCGTGGCTTTCGGCGCTCCGTCCATCGCTTCGTCCTTCAATGCGCCCGGCCGCAGCGCAAAAGCTGCAACAGCGCAAATGGAAAATGGGCCGCCTCAGCCCGCAAGGCAAGGGGAACCGGCAGGCCCAGCACCGGAATGTGACGCACGGGTGGCAAGCGTGCCGCTTCGGTTCTGCCCAGATCAACCACCAGCCCCAGCACGGCCTGCGCCACAGGCGCGGCCCGCAGAAGCCCGACGCCGCGCGCCTCGATCATCCCCAGCAGTGCCGGGGGGCAACGGGTGAGGATATCGCCGCCTTCGCGGTGAAGATCCACCCTGTCATCTGCCACAAGGCTGGCGCCAAGCGCCATCAGCTGCAATGCCAGAGCGGATTTGCCACTGCCAGAGGGGCCGAGGATCAGCATCCCCTTCCCGTTCAGCGCGATACAGCTTGCATGGATATTCGCAGCCGTACCCGTGGCCGGGATCACACCGGAAGCCCGACAACGAAACGCGCGCCCAGCGGTTCAGATGTGATATCGGCATGGGTCGGACGGATGTTTTCAGCCCAGATCACACCGCCATGGGCCTCGACGATCTGTTTGGAAATCGCCAGCCCCAGACCGGAATGGTTGCCGAAATCGCTTTTCGGCCTTTCGCTGTAGAACCGCTTGAAGATCTTGGTCAGCGCCTGTTCCGGTATGCCCGGCCCGGTATCCTCGATCACCACCAGAATCCGGTTTTCACGACGGCGCGCCCAGACACGGACGGCATCGCCCTCTTCGCAGAAGGAAATCGCATTGCCGATCAGGTTGACAAAAACCTGTGCCAGCCGCGCCTCCAGCCCGCGGATCAGGATCGGGTCGGCGGGAAGATCTGTAATGAACTCCACCCCCCGCTCTGATGCCTGCTGGCCAAGGTATTCGGATATATTAGCCAGCGTCTTCAGCAGGTTGAACTCTTCCTCCTCCTCCTTCACCAGCTCGCTGTCGAGCCGGGAGGCATTGGAGATATCGCTGACCAGCCGATCAAGACGGCGCACATCATGGTCGATGATTTCCAGCAGCCGCGCGCGCTGGTCATCGTGCTTGGCCAGATGCAGCGAGGCCACGGCAGAGCGCAGCGAGGCGAGCGGGTTCTTGATCTCATGCGCGACATCTGCCGCGAATTGTTCATTCGCGTCAATACGGTCATAAAGCGCCGCAACCATGCCGCGCATCGCGACGGACAGGCGGCCGATCTCATCCGGGCGCGCCGTCAGATCAGGGATCCGCACCCGCCCCGGTGTCATGCGGCGGGCGTCACGGTCGCGGCCCAGTTCGGCAGCCGCCGCCAGATCGGACAGCGGATTGGCAATGGTCGAGGCCAGAACCAGGCTCAGCCCGATCGACACAAGAAGCGCGATCACAAAGACCTGCAGCACCTGTTCACGCTCATAGCGTACCAGCCGGTCAATCTCGCCTGCGGCGGAGGTCAGCGCCACAACACCGATCACCTGCCCTTCGCGCAGGATCGGGGTTGCAACAGCAAAAGTCGTGCCGCCTTCGGGTTGCTGCGAGGCATTCATCGTCGTGCTGCCGGTCAGCGCCTTTTCCAGCAGATCGCGCGCCAGCGTTTCGGCCGTGGGGGCCTGCGCCGTTTCCTGCCCGAATGTCAGCAGGCCGGAAACCGTGCGCCAGACAACATTCAGGAAATCCGTGATCACGGTGGGCCGGGTATCATCCAGCACCCGACGTTCTGCGCCGATGGCCGTGCCGACCGTCTGACCCGCCGTATCGAAAATGAACACCTGCACACCCGGCCCAAGCGCGACCGAGCCAAGTTCTGCCTGTGCATCCGCCAGAGAAGCGCCGCTGATGGTGCGGGCTTCGAACACGTCGGCCACCAGGGTGGCCTCTGTCACCAGCGCCTGTTCGCGCTGCAAGACCAGACTGTCGCGAAACGGATTGAGAAACAGGACACCGGCCACCATGACGACAATGGCCAGCATATTGAAAATGACGATCTTTCGCGCCAGAGGCGAACGGTTCAGGGCAGCAAAACCCCGCCTGCCACGCCCGGCCCGCAATTCGTGTTCGGCCAGCGCTTCGGGCGTGACCCAGTCTTCGCCCAGCAGAAGTTCACCCTTCCGCCGCGTGCGTTCGCTTTCATCCGGTCTGAGGCGCTGCGCCACGGTCATGCTGAACCGTCATTCCTCGTTGTAACGGTAACCGATCCCGTAAAGCGTCTCGATGGCGGAAAAATCATTGTCGACGGCGCGCATCTTCTTGCGCAGGCGCTTGATATGGCTGTCGATCGTGCGGTCATCGACGTAAACCTGATCGTCGTAGGCCACATCCATCAGCTGATCGCGGCTTTTCACGAAACCCGGGCGCTGTGCCAGGGCCTGCAGCAACAGGAATTCTGTCACGGTCAGCGCCACATCCTGCCCCTTCCAGGCGACAGCATGGCGCAGCGGGTCCATCCGCAGATTGCCCCGTTCCATGATCTTGTTTTCTTCGGTGACAACGGTTTCACCGGCGGCCAGCACCTCTTGCCGCCGCAGAAGCGCCCGGATGCGTTCGACCAGCAGGCGCTGGCTGAAGGGCTTTTTCACATAATCATCGGCCCCCATGCGCAGGCCCAGAACCTCGTCGATCTCGTCATCCTTGGAGGTGAGAAAGATCACCGGCATGGAGGTTTTCTGGCGCAGGCGCTGCAGCAGATCCATCCCGTCCATCCGGGGCATCTTGATATCCAGAACCGCCATATCGGGCAGCCGACGGTTGAAGGCATCCAGCGCCGACTGGCCATCATTATAGGTTTCAACCTCGAAACCTTCGGCTTCCAGGGTCATGGCTACGGACGTCAGGATATTCCTGTCGTCGTCCACTAGGGCAATTCTCGACATGATGTTACTTCCTGCAATGCTCTTGTTCTCATTTTGTAAACATTTTCCCGCGTCCCTCGGCAAGAATCAACAACAAACTGCGAATCACCTGCTGTCGTCCGAACAGTGAAGCATCTGTGCCTGAACGAATTCCTAAACCGCCCAAGGCGAGGCAGGTTGTCGCAGTCTGGGGCCCTGTTGCGGCAAGTGGTTGCGCTAAACTCGGGATGGTAACGCTAACCGTGAAAAACTGTGCTATTCCGTCACGAAAACCTCATGTTATAGCGCAGGTGCTGACCCGGCACCGGGGTCGGCCGGTATCCGATTGGCCCAGGATACCGATATGAACCGAAAGACGCCGCGATGAGCGGCACCGGGAGCTTGCACAATGACGCATGGACGCGTGAACCCCAGCCAGACCCTCGAAGCCCAAGGCATCAGCGGGCTGGGGACGGTCTATTACAACGACATCGAACCTGCACTTGTCGAGGCGGCAGTGCGGCGCGGCGAAGGGCGTCTGGGCAAGGGCGGGGCTTTCCTCTGCTCGACCGGACAATTCACCGGCCGTTCGCCGAAAGACAAATTCGTGGTTCGTACCCCTGCCGTCGAGGATTCGATCTGGTGGGAGAACAACGCGCCGATGGCGCCCGAGGCATTTGACCGCCTTTATGAAGACATGCTCGCCCATATGAAGGGCCGGGATTATTTCGTTCAGGATCTTTATGCCGGCGCCGATGCGGAACACCGCCTTGACGTGCGTGTGGTGGCAGAGCTGGCCTGGCATGGCCTGTTCATCCGCCATCTGCTGCGCCGCCCGGCCCGCGAAGAGCTGGACAGCTTCGCGCCGGAATTCACCATCATCAACTGCCCGTCGTTCAAGGCCGATCCGGCCAAGCATGGCTGCCGGACCGAAACGGTGATCGCGCTGAACTTCGAGCGCAAGCTGATCCTGATCGCCAACACCCAGTATGCGGGCGAAAACAAGAAATCGGTCTTCACCCTGCTGAACTACATCCTGCCCGCCAAAGGCGTGATGGCCATGCATTGCTCGGCCAACCATGCCATTGGTGACGAGGATGATACGGCGGTGTTCTTCGGCCTGTCCGGCACTGGCAAGACCACCCTTTCGGCCGATCCGTCGCGCATCCTGATCGGGGATGACGAACATGGCTGGTCGGACAAGGGCACCTTCAACTTTGAAGGGGGCTGCTACGCCAAGACCATCAGCCTGAGCGCCGAGGCCGAGCCGGAGATTTATGCGACCACCTCGAAATTCGGGACCGTGGTTGAAAACATGGTCTTCGATCCCGAAACGCTGGAGCTTGATTTCGAAGATGCCAGCCTGACGCAGAATATGCGCTGCGCCTATCCGCTGGAATATATCTCGAACGCATCGGCCAGCGGTCTGGGCGGGCACCCCAAGAACGTGATCATGCTGACCTGCGATGCCTACGGCGTTCTGCCGCCCATCGCCCGGCTGACGCCGGCGCAGGCCATGTATCACTTCCTGTCGGGCTTCACCTCCAAGACCCCGGGCACCGAGCGTGGCGTGGTGGAACCCACCCCCACCTTCTCCACCTGCTTTGGTGCGCCCTTCATGCCGCGGCGGCCCGAGGTTTACGGCAAGCTGCTGCAAGAGAAGATCGCGCAATATGGCGCCACCTGCTGGCTGGTGAACACCGGCTGGACCGGCGGCGCCTATGGCACGGGCAAGCGGATGCCGATCAAGGCAACCCGCGCCCTGCTGACTGCGGCGCTGGATGGCTCGCTCGCCAAGGTCGAGTTCCGCAAGGATCCGAACTTCGGGTTTGAAGTGCCGGTTGCTGTGCCGGGTGTGGATACCACTCTGCTGAACCCGCGCGAAACCTGGGCCGACAAGGCCGCCTATGATGCGCAGGCGAAGAAGCTGGTGGGCATGTTCGCCGATAACTTCGGCCAGTATGTGCCCTTCATCGACGCCGATGTGAAAGCTGCCGCCATCGGCTGAACCGCCGCATCCTGACAAACGAAAGGCCCGGCACTGCCGGGCCTTTTGCGTTGCAGCCAGTTTGCGTTACAGACCCAGCGCCTGCCGCATCAGGTTCAGCCCGGTCAGCACCAGAAGCGCCTGTGTCCAGCGCCGGAAGCGGCCCTGATCCAGCCTGTCCTGCACCCATTGCCCCAGCGCCATGCCCAAAGCGGCTGGCAGCACCAGCGCGGCCGAAAACGGCAGGGTCTGGCCATTCAGCACCCCGGATTGCAGATGCGCCGCCAGCAGCACCCCCGCCCCGATCAGGAAGATCACGCCCTGCACGCGCAGGCTTTCCCGCTTATCCGCGCCGATCGACAGCAGATAGATCAGCACGGGCGGCCCCCAGACCCCCGAAATCCCCCCATAAAGCCCGCCAATCGCGCCCAGCACCCATTCCGCCCGGGTGCGATGTTCCAGCCGCAGCGCAAGGCTGCGCCCCAGCAGCTGCGCGCCGGCAAACAGCACCACAGGCAGGCCAAGCCCGAACAGGAACACTGCCTGCGGGATCACCCCCACAAACTGCGCCGAAATCACGATGAAGATTACCGTGGCCGCGATCATCCGCCAGTAAAGCCGCAGCGTGCCAAGCGCCGCCTGCCAACCCTGCCGGAACGCTTGGCTGATATTTGTCACCAGAGTTGGCAGGATCAGGCCCGAAAGCGCCACTTCGGGCGGCAGGAAAGCGGAAAAGGCCGAGATCATGATGAGCGGCATGGCAAAGCCGACGGCGCCCTTCACGAAACCGGAAAACAGCGTGATCGCCATTGCCACCCAGAAGGCGGAAATGCCTTGCCCGGCCATCATCCAATCCATCGCGCACCTCCGTTTGCGCTGCCATATCCGGTTGCATGGCGCGCTGCACGGCAAAATCAACAGAGACATTTTGATGCACGACCAAAGGCATATTTGAATTTTTCTTGCGCTGCGACTGCAAAGGGTTTACCCATTTCGCAACTGCAGAACCCGAGGAATCGCCATGCCGCATGATGGACAAACCATGACCGCGCAGCCCCTTCTCGCTGACCTGACCGCGCTGACAACCGCCGCCCTGCCCGAGGTGGAAACGCTGTTTTCCAGCGCGCGTGAAGCTTTGCGCAGCCGTGTCACGGTCGGCGACAAGATTTCAGCCGCAGCGCTGGAAGAGCATCAGTTCGCCGCCCACGCGCTCAGCTGGCTGGCGACCTATACGGAAAGCCTGCGCCAGATGAATGCCTGGGCCGCGCGCCTGTCGGAGGCTGGCAATTTCGGCACGATGGAATCGCTGCTGTTGCAGATCGGCTTTGCCGAATACCTGTCGCAGATCGCGGGTGGCATCCCGATGTCGCAGACCGAAATTGCCCGCCTGTCGGATCTTGGGCTGGGCTGGACACCGGGCGAAGCTGCGGCCCGGCTGATGGCGGATGGCAATACGCCAGCCGCACGCGCAGCCCTGGTGGCACAGATGCGCGACAATCACGGTCGTGCAACCTTTGGCGCCAGCGGTCTGGACGAAGAGCTGGAGATGATCCGCGATCAGTTCCGCCGTTTTGCCGAAGAACAGGTGATCCCCTTCGCGCATGAGTGGCACCTGAAGGACGAGCTGATCCCGATGAGCATCATCGAACAGCTGGCGGAAATGGGGGTATTCGGTCTGACGATCCCCGAGGAATTCGGCGGTTTCGGGCTGACCAAGGCCTCGATGGTGGTGGTGTCCGAAGAACTGTCGCGCGGGTATATCGGCGTCGGCAGCCTTGGCACCCGCAGCGAAATCGCGGCAGAGCTGATCCTGTGTGGCGGCACGCCGGAACAGAAGGCGCAGTGGCTGCCGAAACTCGCCAGCGGTGAAATCCTGCCGACAGCCGTTTTCACCGAACCCAATACCGGATCGGATCTTGGCAGCCTGCGCACCCGCGCGGTGAAGGTGGGCGATGACTGGGAAGTGACGGGCAACAAGACCTGGATCACCCATGCCGCGCGCACCCATGTCATGACGCTGCTGGCCCGCACCGATCCTACCACCACCGATTACCGTGGCCTGTCGATGTTTCTGGCGGAAAAGACGCCGGGCACCGATGACGCCCCCTTCCCCACCCCCGGCATGACCGGCGGCGAGATCGAGGTTCTGGGCTATCGCGGCATGAAGGAATACGAGCTTGGCTTTGACGGGTTCAAGGTCAAGGGCGAAAACCTGCTGGGTGGCGTGGAAGGCCAGGGCTTCAAGCAGCTGATGCAGACCTTCGAATCCGCCCGCATCCAGACCGCCGCCCGCGCCATCGGCGTGGCGCAATCGGCGCTGGAGGTCGGGATGAAATATGCCGAAGACCGCAAGCAGTTTGGCAAATCGCTGATTGAATTCCCGCGCGTGGCAGGCAAGCTGGCGATGATGGCGGTGGAAATCATGATTGCCCGCCAGCTGACCTATTACAGCGCCTGGCAGAAGGATCACGACAAGCGCTGCGATCTTGAGGCCGGCATGGCAAAGCTGCTGGGCGCCCGTGTCGCCTGGGCCAGCGCCGACAATGCGCTGCAGATCCATGGTGGCAACGGCTTTGCGCTGGAATATCAGATCAGCCGCATCCTGTGCGATGCGCGTATCCTGAACATCTTTGAAGGTGCAGCCGAGATTCAGGCGCAGGTGATTGCCCGCCGCCTGCTGGACTGAGCTTGCTGGATTGAGAGTGAGAGCGATCAGCCGGATGGTCCCTGGCTGATCTATGCCCCGCCCCGGGATGGCCGCGCCACCCCGAGGCGGGGATGCAATTTCCCCGCGATGGCAAAGGCCGCCAGAAAGGCGCCGCCCCCCGCGATGAAAATGCCAGACAGCGGCGCCACCAGCAGCACCAGCCAGGCCGCGCCCGGCGTCAGGATGCCGGAAACATCGCGGAAGCTGGAATAGACAGCCGCCATCTCCACCCGCTCGGACGGTTTGACCGACATCATGAAGGGCAGGCCACCGGCAGTATCCAGCATCACCAACCCCACCGAACCTGCCATCAGGGCCAGCACCGCCAGCCAGGGCCAGCCCGCCATCAGACCGGCCAGGGTGAAGGCAATCAGGCAGAGGGCAAAGGCCCCGCGCACTGCAATGCGCACTGATTTGCGATGCACCAGCCGCAGCAGAAGCGGCGTGCTGAACAGCAGGCAGTTCGACAGGGACAGGGCAATGCCCCCCACCTTGTCGCCCAAGCCCGCCTCGACACAGAAGATCGGCAGATAGACGACATAGATCCACCAGCCACAGCTGCGGATGACGGCAAACAGCCAGCCAGCGATCAGCCGGGGCTGGCGGAAGAACCGCCCCAGATAGGCCAGCGGATTGACAGCAGGCCCCTTGGCGCGCTGGATCTGCTTGCCATTGCCCAGCCGCAGGATCCAGAAGGCGGTCAGCAGCACAACCGCAAAGCCAGAGGCCACCAGATAGGGCAGCGGATACCAGATATCCCGCAGCCAGACGCCGAACAGTGGCCCGATCGCCCAGGGGGCGGCAGCATAAAGCATCTGCAGGCTTTGCGTCCGCCCCAGCTCGGCCCGCGCGACGTAATCCAGCACATAGGCGTTGAAGCAGACAAAGACGGTCGCCGTGGCGATGGCCGCACATAACAGCGCCAGACCAACTGCCACAGGCCCGCCCATATAGGCCAGTGTCATGGCCACCAGATACAATCCACAACCCAGGCTATACATCCAGCGGCGCGCCACAAACCGGGTGGCCCAGGGCACCAGCAGGCCCCAGATCATCGACACCAGCCCGATGGCAAAATAGATCCGGCTGACGACCGAGGCATCCTGCACCGCATCATAAACCGCCAGCGGCATGACAGAAATCAGCGTGCCGCGCACAGCCGCTTCAAGCCCGGCCAGCAAGGCAAAGGCCTCGATCCGCGGCGTGGCGGAATGGCGCAGAAAGATGGGTATGTATTTGTTTGGCATGGCACGTCCCTGCCCCGATAGGCCGACGTAGGCGCCGCCGCGTCTGCACCACCAGCGACATTTGGCGTCGCCACACACCCATCAGGCGATTTTCACGGTGATCGCTGCCGCAGGGCGCGGCTTATCCGGCATCACCCCGGATGGGTGGGCGCCTCTCCCACAGGGCGCAGCAGAAGGTCCAGCAAGCGTTGGCGCGCGGCCGGCAATGCCAGCCTGCCGCGCAAGCCCGGCAATTCACGCCCCAGAAAATGCCCCGTGATCGCCAGCCCCTGCCCCATCTCCCCCGCCAGCAACGGGCCTTGGCCCAGCAACCCAGGCGGCAACGGCAGCAGCCGCCCTGCCCATTCGCCTGCCCCCTTGCGGCTGACAGCACGGCCCGTGCGCGGGCTGACAAAGGCCAGATCATCGCGCGCGCCCGTCACCGCGCAGCGCGCAAGATCAAGGCCAAACCCCAGATCCTCCAACAGGGCCATTTCCCAGCGCAGGTAGATCGCAGGCCAGCCAGGATCCACCTCCAGCGCCGCCAGCAAGGATTGGGTTCTTGCATAAAGGCCGGGATGCGGCTCGCGTTCCGGCAGCGCCAGATGCAGCAGGGCGCAGATGGCGTTCAGCCCCGCCAGTGCCAGCCTGTCGTCCATCAGCCCGGCCCGGCTGCGCAGGGGTTCGGCGGTAAAGCTGCCCAGATGATCATCAAGCCGCGCCCGCCAGGACAGGGCAAGCTGCGCCCCCGGCTGCAGGATCGGCGCCACCTTGCGGGAGGCCCCGCCCCGAACCACACCGGCATGGCGCCCGTTCTGCGCGGTGAACACCTCGATGATGGCAGAGGATTCGCCATGCTTGCGCAGGGCGATCAGAACACCTTCATCCTGCCACTCCATCCCGATCTTCCACTGCGGTCATTTGATCCGCATCTTAGGAACAAAGCATTAACATTGCCAGCACCGATGCCATTCAGAACGACATTGTGGCCGCAACGGCGCGCTGCCAGCGGCCATAGCGCGCTGTCCGCTCGGGCTCGGCCATGACCGGGCTGAACCGCCGCTCCAGCGCCCAGCTTTTGGCGAAGGCATCAGGCCCACCGCAAACGTCGGCACGATAGCCTGCCAGCCAGGCCGCCCCCAGTGCCGTGGTTTCCGTCACCTTCGGGCGATCCACCGGCGCGCCCAGAATATCGGCGAGAAACTGCATCGCCCAGTCACTGGCCGTCATGCCACCATCCACCCGCAGCACGCCTTGCGCCGCCGTGCCCCAATCGGCCCGCATCGCCTCCAGCAGATCGCGGGTCTGATAGCCCACGCTTTCCAGCGCGGCGCGCGCCAGTTCGGCGGGGCCGGAATTGCGGGTCAGCCCATAAACCGCCCCGCGGCAATCCGGCCGCCAATAGGGCGCCCCCAGCCCGGTAAAGGCCGGCACCAGAACCACGCCCTGCGCCACATCGGCCGCCTCGGCCAGGGGCTGCGTTTCCGATGCAGCGCGAATGATCTGCAACCCGTCCCGCAGCCATTGCACCACTGCGCCCGCGATGAAGATCGAGCCTTCCAGCGCATAGGTCGGCTGCCCGTCCAGCTGATAGGCGATGGTGGTCAGCAGCCGGTTTTTCGACGGCACCATATCCGCCCCGGTGTTCAGCAGGGCAAAGCAGCCGGTGCCATAGGTCGATTTCATCATGCCCGGCGCGAAACAGGCCTGCCCCACGGTTGCGGCCTGCTGATCGCCCGCCACACCCAGAATGGGGATCGCCCGCCCGAACAGATCAGGCCGCGTCTGGCCGAAATCTGCCGCGCAATCCTTCACTTCCGGCAGGATCTGCATCGGAATGTCCAGCAGGGCGCAGATCTCGGCATCCCACTGGCCGGTGGCAATATTGTAAAGCAGGGTGCGCGAGGCGTTGGTCGCATCGGTGGCATGAACCGCGCCCCCCGTCAGCTTCCAGATCAGAAACGTATCCACCGTACCAAAGGCGATGCGCCCGGCCTGCGCCTTTTCTCGCGCCCCGGGAATGTGATCCAGCAGCCATTTCACCTTGGTGCCCGAAAAATACGGGTCCAGCAGCAGGCCGGTGCGGGCCGTCATCATCGGCTCGTGCCCGGCGTCTTTCAGGGCTGTGCAGATATCTGCGGTGCGCCGATCCTGCCAGACGATGGCATTATGCAGCGGCTCGCCGGTCTGGCGATCCCACAGCAGCGTGGTTTCGCGCTGGTTGGTGATGCCGATGGCGGCAATGGATCTTGCATCTATCCCGGCCTTTTCGATCACGGCCCGCGCCGTGCCCGCCACAGTCGACCACAGATCAGAGGGATCATGTTCCACCCAGCCCGAGGCCGGGTAATGCTGCGGAAATTCTTCCTGGGCGGTGGCAACCACCCGAAGGCCCGCATCGAACAGGATCGCGCGCGAGGACGTCGTCCCCTGATCAATGGCAAGGATATGGGTCATGTCGGCATCCTTCGTCGTCTGCAGCCTCTGTCAGCCCGCGCTACGCCAGGCGCCGGGGCCAGGAATTCCGGAGGCAAGAATTCTGGGGCCAAGAATTTTCAGGAAAATTCTTGCAAATTTCTTGCTCAAGAAATTTGCGGGGCAGGCCGCTGACGCGGCCTGCCCCTTTTGCCTCGTGCGATCAGCCCTTCTGCCAGGACTTGATCAGCTCGTCATAAGAGATCGTTTCGCCCTGCGGCTTTTCGTTCTCCATCTTGGCCACCGGCGCACCGGGGGCATCGAGCCATTCCTGCGGGTCTTTCGGCTCGTTCATCTTCGGGCCGATGTCGCCCTGAACGCCTGCACGTTCCAGACGCTCCAGCACCCGCTCTTGCTCGGCGCAGAGGGCATCCAGCGCTTCCTGCGGGGATTTGGCGCCCGACATGGCATCACCGATGTTCTGCCACCACAGCTGTGCCAGTTTCGGGTAATCCGGGATATTGGTGCCAGTGGGCGACCATTGCACCCGGGCGGGCGAGCGGTAGAATTCGACCAGACCACCCAGTTTCGGCGCGCGTTCTGTGAAGCTTTCGTGCTTGATCGTCGATTCCCGCGCGAAGGTCAGGCCGACATGCGATTTCTTCACATCGACAGTTTTCGAGGTGACGAACTGCGCATAAAGCCAGGCCGCCTGTGCCCGATCCACCGGGGTGGATTCCATCAACGTCCAGGAGCCCACGTCCTGATAGCCGACCTTGGTGCCTTCCTGCCAATAGGCCCCATGCGGGCTGGGGGCCATGCGCCATTTCGGCGTGCCATCCTCATTCATCACCGGCAGGCCTTCCTTGACCATATCGGCGGTGAAAGCGGTGTACCAGAACATCTGCTGGGCGATATTGCCCTGCGCAGGCACCGGCCCCGCTTCGCCAAAGGTCATCCCCTGGGCTTCCGGCGGGGTGTATTTCTGCAGCCATTCGATGGCCTTGGTCACGGCATAGACAGCGGCCGCGTCATTGGTCGCACCGCCACGCGCCACGCAGGACCCGACAGGACGCGAGTTTTCGTCAACCCGGATGCCCCATTCATCAACCGGCAGGCCATTCGGCTCGCCCTTGTCGCCCATGCCGGCCATCGACATCCAGGCATCGGTATAGCGCCAGCCGAGCGAGGGGTCTTTCTTGCCATAATCCATATTGCCCCAGGCCGAAGCCGGGCCACCCGCATAAGACATGTCACGGCCGGTAAAGAATTCGGCAATGTCTTCATAGGCCGACCAGTTCAGCGGAACGCCAAGGTCATAGCCATATTTGGCCTTGAAATCATCCTTGGTCTTCTGATCGTTGAACCAGTCATAGCGGAACCAGTAAAGGTTTGCGAACTGCTGGTCGGGCAGCTGATACAGCTGGCCATCCGGCGCGGTGGTGAATTTCGCACCGATGAAATCCGCCAGATCGAGGTTCGGGTTGGTGACAGCGGCGCCTTCGCCCGCCATCCAGCCGGTCAGGCTGCGCGCCTGCTTGTAACGCCAGTGGGTGCCGATCAGATCAGAGTCGTTGATATAGGCGTCATAGATGTTCTCGCCGGTCTGCATCTGCGTCTGCAGCTTTTCGACCACATCGCCTTCGCCGATCAGATCATGGGTGATCTTGATGCCGGTGATGGCGGTGAAGGCCGGGGCCAGAACCTTGGCTTCATATTCATGGGTGGTGATGGTTTCCGAAACCACCTTGATATCCATGCCGGCATAGGGCTTGGCGGCATCCACGAACCACTGCATTTCCGCTTCCTGATCGGCGCGGGAAAGCGAAGAAAGCTCACCGATTTCGGCATCGAGGAAGGCCTTCGCGGCCTCCATATCGGCCCAGGCGGGGGCCGCCCCGGTTGCCATCAGCGCAAGCGCCATGGCGGTTGTCATATTGCGCAGTCTCATCAGTTTTCCTCCCAGAATTTGAGACTTGGTCTTGGTGCCGCAGGCCGGGCTCCACTCCCGGCCTTGCGGATCTGTCTAGACCCAGCGAAACACCGCCGCGGCATAGACGAGGCACAGGGCAAGTGCCCCCCACAGGGGCGCACCCGCAAAAAACAGCCAGATCAGGCAGATGAAGGCCGATCCCAGCAACGAGATGAACAGCCGGTCCCCCCGCGTCGTTTCGATCCGCAGCACGCCGAGGCGCGGCGCCTCGGGATAGCGGATGGCCAGAATGGTCATCGTTACCAGCAGACAGGCGATGGTGAAGAAGAACAGCGCCACCGGCAGCGTCCAGGCCATCCAGCCACCACGGATCATCGGCGCGAACCAGTCGATGGCACCCTCCTTGCGCGGGGCCGCAATCAGCAGCCCGACCAGAATGGCGGCCATCACTCCGGTGGCGGTCAGGGAAACCGCAGTCCAGTTGGTGCGGTTCGGGGCAGGAACGGACATCACACCCTCCCCAGGGCAAAGCCCTTGGCGATGTAGTTGCGGACGAAATAAATCACCAGCGCACCCGGCACGATGGTCAGGATACCGGCGGCGGCCAGCACCCCCCAATCCATGCCCGAGGCCGAAACCGTGCGCGTCATGGTGGCGGCGATGGGCTTGGCGTTCACGCTGGTCAGGGTGCGGCTGAGCAGCAGCTCCACCCAGCTGAACATGAAGCAGAAGAAGGCCGCCACCCCGATGCCCGATGCGATCAGCGGCATGAAGATCCGCACGAAGAAGCGCGGAAAGCTGTAGCCGTCGATATAGGCGGTTTCGTCGATTTCCTTGGGCACGCCCCGCATGAAGCCTTCCAGGATCCAGACCGCCAGCGGCACGTTGAACAGGCAATGCGCCAGCGCCACCGCGATATGGGTATCGAACAGCCCGACAGACGAATACAGCTGGAAGAACGGCAGGGCAAAGACGGCGGGCGGCGCCATGCGGTTGGTCAGCAGCCAGAAGAACAGATGCTTGTCACCCAGAAAGCTGTAGCGCGAAAAGGCATAGGCGGCCGGCAGCGCCACGAGGATGGAAATCACCGTATTCATAACCACATAGATGATGGAATTGACGTAACCCATGTACCAGCTGGGATCGGTCAGGATCACCGCATAGTTGCGGAAGGTCAGATCCGCCGGAAACAGGGTGAAGGTCGAGGTGATTTCGGTATTGGTCTTCAGGCTCATGTTCAGCAGCCAGTAGATCGGCACCAGCAGGAACAGCAGATAGATCGCCATCACGATGGCCGAGGGTTTCAGGCGCATTCACTGGCCCTCCGCTTTGTCCAGATTGGTCATCACGGTGTAGAACACCCAGCTGACCAGCAGGATCACGAGGAAATACATGATGGAAAAGGCGGCGGCGGGGCCAAGGTCAAACTGCCCGACGGCCATCTTGACGAGGTCGATCGACAGGAAGGTGGTCGCATTGCCCGGCCCGCCGCCCGTGACCACGAAGGGTTCGGTATAGATCATGAAGCTGTCCATGAAGCGCAGCAGAACGGCGATCAGCAGAACCCCCTGCATCTTCGGCAGCTCGATATAGCGGAACACGGCCCAGCGGCTGGCCTGATCAATCTTGGCCGCCTGATAATAGGCCTGCGCGATGGATTGCAGCCCGGCATAGCACAGCAGCGCCACAAGCGAGGTCCAGTGCCAGACATCCATCACGATGACGGTGATCCAGGCATCCAGCGGATCGTTGGTATAGTTATAGTCGATCCCCAGCGCCGCCAGCGTATGGCCCAGCAGGCCGATATCCACCCGGCCGAAGATCTGCCAGATCGTGCCCACCACGTTGAACGGGATCAAGAGCGGCAGCGCCATCAGCACCAGGCAGAAACTGGCCCAGAAGCCGGATTTCGGCATGTTCAGCGCGATGAAGATGCCCAGTGGCACCTCGATCGCCAGGATGATGCCGGAAAACAGGATCTGCCGCCCCAAAGCATCATGCAGGCGCGACGAAGTCACCATCTCCTCGAACCATTCCAGCCCGGCCCAGAAGAACTCGTTGTTCCCGAAGGTGTCGTTGACCGAATAGTTCACCACTGTCATCAGCGGGATGATGGCCGAAAAGGCCACCAGAACCAGCACCGGCAGAACAAGGAACCAGGCCTTGTTGTTCTGTATCTTGTCCATCAGGCCGCCCTCCCCTGCGGCGCGATCCGCCAGTCGTCGGCATAGACGCTGATCTTCTGCGGGGCGAAGCTGACATGGGTCAGCTCTGCCCCCACCGCCATGCCCTCGGGCACCACCACGTTCAGCGGCGCCCCCAGAACCTCGGCCCGCACCAGCCGGTGGCGGCCCACATCCTCTACCCGGCGGATGGTGACCGGCAGGCCTTCGCCCGCCGTCAGCATCGCATATTCCGGGCGGATGCCGATCTGCACACGACCGGCCGGGCGCCCGTATTGCGCGCCCAGCGGCACGGTCATGCCACTGGCCAGGCGGGCGGTATCGCCTTCCACCTGTGCCTCCATCAGGTTCATGCCGGGCGAGCCGATGAAATAACCCACGAACGTATGCGCCGGGGTTTCGAACAGCTCTTCCGGCGTGCCCATCTGCACAACGCGGCCATCATACATGATCACCACCTTGTCAGCGAAGGTCAGCGCCTCGGTCTGGTCATGCGTCACATAGATCATCGTATGGCCGAACTCTCGGTGCAGCCGCTTCAGCTGGGTGCGCAGCTCCCACTTCATATGCGGGTCGATCACCGTCAGCGGTTCGTCGAACAGGATGGCGTTCACATCCTCGCGCACCATGCCACGACCTAGGCTGATCTTCTGCTTGGCATCGGCGGTCAGCCCCTTGGCCTTGCGGCTGAGGATTTCCTCCATCCCGATCATCCGGGCGATCTGATCCACCCGCGCCGCGATATAGGCGGCATCCATGCCCCGGTTGCGCAGCGGAAAGGCCAGATTGTCGCGCACCGTCATAGTGTCGTAGACAACCGGAAACTGGAATACCTGTGCGATATTGCGCTCTGCCGTGGGCGCATCAGTCACATCGCGGTCCCCGAACAGCACCCGGCCCTGACTGGGGCGCAGCAGCCCCGAGATGATGTTCAGAAGCGTGGTCTTGCCGCAGCCAGAAGAGCCGAGCAACGCATAGGCGCCACCGTCCTGCCAGATGTGATCCATTTCCTTCAGCGCGAAATCCTGATCCCGGGTCGGGTACGGAAAATAGCTATGCGCCAGATTTTTCAGTGTGATCTGCGCCATGATTCAGGCCGCCCCCTTCATATCCTGCACCGCATAGCTTGCAGGCGCGGCCAGCCGGCCTTCGGCGTCAAACAGATAGACATGTGCGGGATCCAGCCAGACTGTCACCTCTTCCCCCGCTGGCAGGTCATGCACGCCATGCACCAGCCCCACCCAGCGGTCGCCGCCGTGATCCAGATGCAGGAAGGTTTCCGATCCGGTGATCTCCGTCACCCCCAGCGTGCAGCGAAATTGCACGGCGGTGCCGGAATGGCGGTTCAGCTCCAGATGGTTGGCGCGGAAACCGGCGGTGTAGCGTCCATCCGGCAAGGCCGCGAAAGCGCCTTCAGCCGGGGCATGGGCCAGGCCGCCGAACTGCAACCGATGCCCGGCCTTGGTGCAGGGCATGAAATTCATCGGCGGATCGCTGAACACCCGCGCCGTCACCAGATCGGCGGGCTGGCGATACACCTGCGGTGTCGGCCCGAACTGCGTGACCCGGCCCTCCCACAGCGTGGCGGTATGGCCCCCCAGCAGCAAAGCCTCTTCCGGTTCCGTGGTGGCATAGACGAAGATCGCGCCCGAAGCTTCGAAAATCCGGGGGATTTCAACCCGCAGTTCCTCACGCAGCTTGTAGTCGAGGTTCGCAAGCGGCTCGTCCAGCAGCACCAGCCCCGCGCCCTTCACCAGCGCCCGCGCCAGCGCGCAGCGCTGCTGCTGCCCGCCCGAAAGCTCCAGCGGCTTGCGGCTCAGCATCGGGGTCAGGCGCATCATTTCGGCGGTTTCGCGCACCTTGCGATCAATTTCCGCCTTGTCACGCCCCAGCAGACGCAGCGGCGAGGCGATGTTGTCATAAACCGTCATGCCCGGGTAATTGATGAACTGCTGGTAAACCATGGCAACGCCACGATCCTGCACCCGCATCCCGGTCACATCTTTTCCCTCCCAGATGATCCGGCCCATGGTCGGCGCATCCAGCCCCGCCATCACGCGCATCAGCGAGGTCTTGCCCGACAGCGTCGGCCCCAGCAGCACGTTCATCGTGCCACGTTGCAGCGTCAGCGTGGTGGGGTGGATGTGAATCCGTCCGCCCACCATGCGCGTCACGCCCTGAAGTTCCAGCGCCATACTTCCTCCCCTATTCCGCAGCGGGGCTGACAGCCCCGGCGTCCGCCCGGGCCATAAAGGCCTCCAGCGTGTCGATCTGCTGCGCCGTCAGCCGCAGACCAAGTTTCGTGCGGCGCCACACCACATCCCCCGCATGGCGCGCCCATTCCTTCTGCATCAGCCAGCGCACCTCCGCCTCGGTCAGCGTAGCGCCAAAATCCTGTCCCAGATCGCTCATTGCCGACGCATCGCCCAGAACGGCAAAAGCCTCGGTGCCATAGGCGCGCAGCAGCCGCGCGGCGTGATATTCCGTAAGGAAAGGATAGCGCGTCATCAGCCGTTCGCGCAAAGCCGCCACGCCATCCTGCGGAAAATCCCCGCCCGGCAAGGCAACCCGTGCGGTCCAGGGGCCTTTGACCTGCGGAAAGTAGCCCTGAATTTTCTCCATCGCGCTTTCGGCCAGCCGACGATAGGTGGTGATCTTGCCGCCAAAGACATTCAGCAGCGGTGCGCCGCTGGCATCCAGCGACAGCACATAATCCCGCGTGGCCGCAGTGGCCGATTTGGCGCCATCATTATACAGCGGCCGCACCCCGGAATAGGCCCAGACCACATCCTGCACAGTCACCGGCTTGCGGAAGTATTTCGACGCAAAGGCCAGAAGATAGTCACGCTCTTCATCGGTGCAGACCGCATCCTTCGGCGCGCCCTTGTGATCCTTGTCGGTCGTGCCGATCAGGGTGAAATCCTGCTCATAGGGGATGGCAAAGATGATCCGGCCATCTTCGCCCTGAAAGAAATAGCACCGATCATGATCAAACAGGCGCCGGGTCACGATATGGCTGCCCCGCACCAGCCGCACGCCTTCGGTGGAATTGATCCGCGCGACATTGCGGATCACATCTTCCACCCAGGGGCCGCCGGCATTGACCAGAACCTTGGCACGATGCAGCCCGCGGCCTTCCGCGCCTTCTGTCACCACCTCCCACAGATCACCGGCGCGGGTGGCACTGACCACCTTGGTGCCCACCATGATCTGCGCGCCGCGCGCCTGGGCATCCCGGGCATTCAGCACCACCAGCCGCGAATCCTCGACCCAGCAGTCCGAATATTCATAGGCATGGCGGAATTTCGGGTTCAGCGGTTTGCCTGCCGCATCCTGTGTCAGATCCAGCGTCCGCGTCGGCGGCAGGATCTTGCGCCCCCCCAGCGTATCATACAGGAACAGCCCCAGCCGGATCAGCCAGGCCGGGCGCCGCCCCTTCATCCAGGGCATGGCCAAGGACAGCAGGCGCGAGGTCGGCGTATCGCTTTCAAAGCGCATGTCGCGGTGATAGGGCAGCACAAAGCGCATGGGCCAGCTGATATGCGGCATGGCCACCAGCAGGGTTTCACGCTCTTCCAGCGCTTCGCGCACCAGACGGAATTCGAAATATTCCAGATAGCGCAGCCCGCCATGAAACAGCTTGGTCGACGCAGAAGAGGTCGCCTGCGCCAGGTCGCCCTGTTCGGCCAGCACCACCGAAAGCCCACGCCCCGCCGCATCGCGCGCGATGCCGCAGCCGTTGATGCCGCCCCCAATGATGAACAGATCGGCCACTACAGGCCGCCCAGCATCCGTCACGCCGAATTCCTCCCCTGGAAAGGTCTGCGCCCTTCGTCAGCAGACCCTGCACCGAGTTCAGGACTCGGTCAATGGGTTAAATTTCGTTTTTGCGCGATTTTTGTAAAAACGAACATTCAGGCGGTGCATCCCTGGAAAATAGCGCAAAAACCGCAGCTGCATTACATAATCGCACAAAAACGAACGCAGTCGCAGCATTTTGCTGCAACTGCGCGGCCAGCAGATCTGGTGCGAAACAAGAAGAATTATGATGAAAAGCAAGCCCGTGGGGGCCAATCTGCCGCAACGGGCCGGACCAGATGCAGGGATGCGGGCCCGCCCACACCACCATGGCGCCGCAGTGCAGAAACCATAACCGCGTAGTTACTGCGACAGGCCTTCCTGCTCCAGCAAGGTGCGCCCCGCGCGGTCTTCCACTTCGATCACCCAAAGATCCGGATCATTGGCCCGCGCCCGCGCCACGGCCTGATCAACCTCGGCTTCGGCACCTTCGGCCAGAACAACCCATTTCCGCTCATCCGCCATGAAATCGAACATGCGGGCAAAGGCGCGGGCGCGGCCATCCAGCGTGGCGGATTTCACGATCACCGCGCCCGCCGCCGCATCCCCCTTGGCCGTTACATAGGCGGGCATATCGGCCAGACGCAGCCGCGTCAGATAGGCCGAAACCCAAAGACCAGAGGCAAGGCGCGGCTCTGCCACCGCCCGGCCCTCAGTCGCCGTCCTTGAAATCAAGGCCCATTTCGGAATAGCGGTCCGGCTCGTCCAGCCAGTTCGGGCGCACCTTCACCTGCAGGAACAGGTGAACCGGGCGATCCAGAAACTCCATCAGATCCACCCGCGCGGCCTGACCCACCGATTTGATGGTTTCACCCTTGTGGCCCAGCAGAATGCCCTTGTGGCCATCCCGCGCCACATAAACGATCTGGTCGATCCGGGTCGATCCATCCGGCCGGTCTTCCCAGTTCTCGGTTTCGACCGTCAGCTGATAGGGCAGCTCTTCATGCAGCCGCAGGGTCAGCTTTTCGCGCGTGATTTCCGCCGCGATCATCCGCATCGGCAGATCCGCGATCTGATCTTCGGGATAGAACCACGGGCCGGTGGGCAGCTGGCCCGCCAGCCATTCGCGCAGCTTGTCGACGCCATAGCCCTTTTCGGCCGAGATCATGAAGGTTTCCACGAAGGGAAATGCCTTGTTCATCTCTTCAGCCAGCGCCAGCAGGGTTTCGGCCTTTACCCGGTCGATCTTGTTGATCGCCAGCGCCACCTGCTGCCCTTGAGGGATGCGGTCGCGCATGGTGTCGATGATCGCCGCTGTGCCTTCGGTCAGCCCGCGATGGGCCTCGATCAGCAGCACGATGATATCGGCATCCGCCGCGCCGCCCCAGGCTGCAGCCACCATGGCGCGGTCCAGCCGCCGCCGCGGGCGGAACAGCCCGGGCGTATCGACGAAAACGATCTGCGCATCGCCTTCCATGCAGACACCACGGATGCGGGCCCGTGTGGTCTGCACCTTATGCGTCACGATCGAGACCTTGGCCCCCACCATGCGGTTCAGCAGCGTCGATTTTCCCGCGTTCGGTTCGCCGATCAGCGCCACGAAGCCTGCCCGTTGCTCAGCCATTCCGGCCCTCCATCCGCGCCAGTAGCGCCGCTGCGGCAGCCTGTTCGGCTGCGCGTTTCGTTCCCGCTTTCGCGGATTCCACTTCACCCGTGGTCAGGCGTATCTCTACCGTAAAAAACGGCGCATGGTCGGGGCCTTCGCGCCCCAGTGCGGTATAGGTCGGCGGCGGCAGGCCACGCGCCTGCGCCCATTCCTGCATGGCACTTTTCGGATCGCGGGCATCGCTTTCCACCTGCGCGATGCGTCCGGCCCACAGACGCAGGATCAGGCCGCGCGCCGCCTCGAACCCGCCATCCAGATAGACCGAGGCGATCACCGCCTCCATCGCATCCCCCAGCAGCGTTTCCTTGCGCCGCCCGCCCGACATCATCTCTGACCGGCCCAGTTTCAGCACATCGCCCAAATCCACCGCCCGCGCCACATCGGCACAGGTTTCCTTGCGCACCAGCGCATTGAACCGGGGGGCCAGCTTGCCTTCTGCGGCTGTCTTGTCAGCCTCCAGCAGGGTTTCGGCCATCACAAGGCCCAGAACCCGATCCCCCAGAAACTCCAGCCTCTGGTTGTCGGGCCGCGTCGTGGAAGAGATGGAGGCATGGGTGACAGCCCGCACCAGCAATTCCGGGTTGCGGAACTGATATCCGATGCGGGCCTCGAAGGCCTGAAGATCAGCCGAGAGTTTCACTCGATCGCCTTGAAAAAGCGGTCAGAGCGCCAGGTCCAGAAATACAGCATCGAACTGCCCGCCGACGAAAACATGATGCGATCCGCACGGCCGATCAGGTTTTCCGCAGGCAGCATCCCCACACCACCGCCCGGCGTCTGGGCATAGCGGCTGTCTGTCGAATTGTCGCGGTTGTCGCCCATGAAGAAGTAATGCCCCGGCGGCACCGTGAAGACATCGGTATTGTCGCCATAGCCGTTGGCATCAATGTTCAGCACCGAATGTTGCACGCCATTGGGCAGCGTTTCGATGAACCGCGAGCGGGTGCAAAGGCCACCCTCGCCCACCGGGCCATTTTCGCAGCGCGGCAGATTGCCCATCGGCCCCTGACGCTCATAAACCTCTTCGAAGGTGCCCGCAGGCTCCTGCGGCACTTCCACCCCATTGAGCCACAGCCGCCCCTGCTTCATCTGCACCTTGTCGCCCGGCAGGCCGATCAGCCGCTTGATGAAATCCGATCCATTGACCGGATGGCGGAACACCACAACATCGCCCCGCTCAGGCTCTGACGCCAGAATACGGCCGGTCAGCGGGCACATCGAAAACGGGCAGGAATAGCGCGAATAGCCATAGGCCATCTTGTTGACGAACAGAAAATCGCCGATCAGCAGCGTATCCTTCATGGATTCAGACGGAATCCAGAAGGGTTGAAAGAACAGCGTGCGAAACACACCCGCGATCAGCAGGGCATAAACCACTGTCTTGATCGTTTCGACGATGCCGCCATCGGGTTTCGTCTTGCTCGCCATCTGATCTGCCTTTCATAAGCCTTGCGGCGCTACATGCGCGGCGCGCGGGCGGGAGTCAAGTTTGGCTGGAAAAAGCCCGCTCAAGCCGCGGCAACCGGGCGGGCCTCGATCACCACGAAAGCCTGCGCCCAGGGGTGATCGTCGGTCAGGGTGACATGGATGATCGCCTCATGCCCCGGCGGCGTCATCGCGGCCAGGCGTTGCGCGGCCCAGCCGGTCACCTGCATCACCGGCTGGCCGGTCATCAGATTGGTCACCGCCATATCCCGCCAGGCAATGCCCATCCGCAGCCCGGTGCCAAGCGCCTTGGAACAGGCTTCCTTCGCCGCCCACCGCTTGGCATAGGTGGCCGCCACCGCACGAGGGCGGCTGTCGGCCTTCGCCTGCTCTGCCGGGGTGAAGACACGGTTGCGGAACCTGTCCCCATGACGCGCCAGCACATCGGCGATCCGGTCGATATTGGCCAGATCGGTGCCGATCCCGAGGATCATGTCCGCCCGCGCCACGCAAATTCCTTGCAAGGAATTTGCAAAATTCTTGCAAGAATTTTGGCTCCCGGCATTATCCGCGCGCCTCGTCCATCCGGCGGCGCATTTCCTCGATGGCCGGGCCAAGGCCCAGATAGATCGCCTCACCGATCAGGAAATGCCCGATGTTCAGCTCTACCACCTCGGGGATCGCGGCAACCGGCGCGACATTGTCATAGGTCAGCCCATGGCCTGCGTGAACCTCCAGCCCCAGCGAGGCCGCCAGCCGCGCGCCCTGGCGCAACGCCTCCAACTCTGCCTCGGCTTCGGCCTGGCGCCCCTCGGCGTGCAGGTCGGAATAATGGCCGGTGTGCAGCTCTACCACCGCTGCCCCGATCCGGGCCGAAGCCTCGATCTGCCGCGCATCATGGCCAATGAACATGCTCACGCGGCATCCCGCTTCGCGCAGCGGCGCGATATAATCGGCAAGCCGCGCCGCATCCCCCGCGACATCCAGACCGCCCTCTGTCGTGCGTTCTTCGCGCCGTTCCGGCACAAGGCAAACAGCATGGGGCTTCAGCCGCAGCACGATGGCCTGCATTTCGGCAGTTGTCGCACATTCGAAATTCAGCGGGATGCCCAACCCGGCGCGCAAGGCCTCCATATCGGCATCTCGGATATGGCGGCGATCCTCGCGCAGATGGGCCGTGATGCCATCCGCCCCCGCCGCCTCGGCCACCAGTGCCGCCCGCAACGGATCGGGCCAGGCCGAGCCGCGGGCGTTACGCACCGTCGCCACATGGTCGATATTCACCCCAAGCCGCAATTTGCCAGATGCCATGACGCTCTCCTTCGCTTCGCGGCGGACTTTAGGGCGAACCGGGCCGCTCGTCATCCCCGCTTTCGCGCGTCGGGGCGGCCTGCGTCATCGCGGACAGCCGCGACTTCAGCGCCTTGCGCTTTTCGGTCTTTTCACGCGCCCGGCTTGCACGGATCTTCTGATAGGCATGGATCAGCGGCAAAGACAGGTAATAGGTCAGAAAGCTGAACGCCAGCCCCGGCAGGATCGACCCGATCGTATAGGGCCAGTAGATGAACCAGAAGAACTCTATCAGCTTGTCCCAGTGGGTTGGTTCCGGCGAGAACACCGCCAGCAAATTCTGCCACAGCTCCCATCCCGCATGGGTAAAGGCCGCAAAGACGAAGTTCAGGTCCAGCGGTGCCTCGATCCCCAGCATCCAATGGCCCAGCTTCAGCGATCCCATGGCGATGAAGGGCGTGGTCAGCGGGTTTGACAGGAAGGTGGCCAGCAATGCCGCCAGGATATTGCCACGCAAGACCCAGGCCAGCCCGGCCGCCGACAGCATCTGTATTCCGAACAGCGGCGGAAAATTCACAAAGGTGCCCGCAAAGATCCCCCGCGCAATCCGGTGCGGCTGATCGGGAAGGCGCTGCATCCGGTGGAAAACATAGCGCGTCGCCCGACGAAACCCGCCCTGCGGATAGACGAATTCAACCGTCATCCTCCACCAGGACCGCTTGTCGCGCCGTTTGAATACCACTTTATGCTCTCTATCCCTGTCGTCTCAGGGCTTCCGACCCAAATCCCGATGGCGCGCGATCTGGGCGACATCCGTTTCCGCCTCAAGCGCCGTCATGACCATATGCAGATGCTCAAGGTCGCGCAGATCGACATCAATCACCAGTTTGTAAAAGTCTGGTTTCCTGTCAGCGAAATGCAGATCCGAGATATTGGCCTTCTGTTCGCCGATCAAGGTGCAGATGCGCCCAAGAACGCCGGCATCGTTTGAAATCGTCAGTTCCAGGCTCACGGTATTCACCGGGGCATGGCGGCCCGCCTGCCAGCGCAGATCGACCCAGCGATCGGGCTGCTCTTCATATTCCGCCAGCGCCGGACAGTCGATGGCATGGATCACCACGCCCTGCCCGCGATAGGTGATGCCCACGATCCGCTCTCCCGGCACCGGCTGGCAACAGGGCGCACGCCGCACGCTCTGATCGGGGGAAACGCCCAGCACCGGGCGCTGTGCATCCACCTCATCCGGGGCGGCGGTCTGCAGTTCGGGGTAAAGCGTTTCCAGAACCTTGCGGGCCGTCAGCTCGGCGGAACCCAGCTTTTCCAGCAGGTCCAGCTCATCCGGCAAGCCCAGCATCTTGGCCGCCGTGCGCAGCGCCTTGTCGGTGGCCTTCTTGCCCGCATGGTCAAAGGCGGCCCGGGCCAGTTCCTGCCCCAGCTTGATGAAGCGCCCCCGGTCTTCCTCGCGCAGGCTGCGGCGGATGGCCGCCTTGGCCCGGCCCGTCACCACAATGTCGATCCAGCTGGCCTGCGGGCGCTGCCCCTCTGCGGTGATGATCTCGACCGACTGGCCGTTCTTCAGCCGCGTCCAAAGCGGCACGCGAATCCCGTCAACCTTGGCCGAAACCGTCGAATTGCCGATGCGGGTATGGATGGCAAAGGCAAAATCCAGCGGCGTGGCCCCGCGCGGCAGCTGAATCACATCGCCCTTCGGCGTGAAGCAGAACACCTGATCGGTGTACATTTCCAGCTTCACGTTTTCCATGAAATCGTCGTGGTCTTCCTCGCCCAGCCGCTCGGTCAGGCTGGCCACCCATTTCACCGGATCGACGGCAAAGGGGTTCTGCACCCGCACGCCCTCGCGGTACGACCAATGCGCGGCCACGCCGGATTCGTTCACCTCGTGCATCTGGCGGGTGCGGATCTGCACCTCCACCCGCTTGCCGTCACGCCCGGAAACGGTGGTATGGATCGAGCGGTAGCCGTTCGATTTCGGCTGGCTGATGTAATCCTTGAACCGGCCCGGCACCGCGCGCCAGCGCTGATGGATCACGCCCAGCACGCGATAGCTGTCAGCCACATTGCTGGTGATGACACGGAACCCGTAAATGTCGGACAGGCGCGAAAACGCCAGATCCTTTTCCTGCATCTTGCGCCAGACGCTGTAGGGCTTTTTCGCGCGTCCGAAGACATCGCCCTCGATCCCCGCCTTTTCCAGCTCGTTGCGGATATCGGCGCTGATCTTGTGCACCACATCGCCCGCTTCGCGCTGCAGCGTGATGAAGCGGCGGATGATCGAATTGCGCGCATCCGGGTTCAGCACCCGAAAGCCCAGATCCTCCAGCTCTTCCCGCATCCACTGCATCCCCATGCGGCCGGCCAGCGGCGCATAGATCTCCATCGTCTCGCGGGCCTTCTGGGCCTGCTTGTCCGGGCGCATGCTCTTGATGGTGCGCATGTTGTGCAGACGGTCTGCCAGCTTGACCAGAATCACCCGCAGATCGCGCGACATGGCGACGAACAGCTTGCGGAAATTCTCCGCATCCTTCGATTCGGTCGAGGTCAGCTGCAGATTGGTCAGCTTGGTGACACCATCCACCAGCTCGGCCACTTCGGTGCCGAACAGCCGCTCCACCTCGGTATAGGTGGATTTGGTATCTTCGATGGTGTCATGCAGCAGCGCCGTCACCAGCGTTGCATCATCCAGCCGCTGTTCCGTCAGGATCGCGGCAACGGCAACCGGATGGGTAAAATACGGCTCGCCCGATTTGCGGAACTGCCCGTCATGCATCTGCTTGCCATAGGCATAGGCCCGGCGGATCAGATCGGCATTGGTGCGCGGATTGTAATTCCGGACGAGGGCGATGAGGTCTTCAACGTCAATCATCCCCGTCCAGCCTTCACAGTCTCAAACGGCTCAGTTGCCGCCCTGCGCTTCCATCAGGGCGCGCAGCAGTTTCTCTTCCGACATGTCATCCTGCGACGGGCGGTCAATGGTTTCGCCATTGCCCATCAGAAGCGACATCTGATCTTCTTCCGGCTCGTCGACCTCGATCTGGGTCTGATAGCTTTCGATCATCCGCTCGCGCAGCGCATCGGTATTCTGGGTTTCCTCTGCGATTTCGCGCAGCGAAACCACGGGGTTCTTGTCATTGTCCCGATCGACGGTCAGCGGCGAACCAGCGGCGATTTCACGCGCACGATGGGCCGCAAGCATCACCAGCTCGAAACGGTTGGGGACCTTGTCAACGCAATCTTCGACCGTCACGCGGGCCATGGGTTACTCCGTAGCGGAAAGGGGGGCATGGAATGGCTTCTTTAAGCCTATCAAAGACTATTGACAAGACCAGAGTCCGTTCCTTCCCCGCGGGCATCACAGCGCAACAACCTCGGCCAGCTGCGCGGCGGGCAGCGCGTCGCGCATTTCCGTCACCGTCAGCCCCAGCAACGGATGCCGCCAGTCGGGCGCCACATCCGCCAGCGGCACCAGAACAAAGGCCCGGTCCTGCAACCGCGGATGCGGCAGCACCAGCTGATCGGGCGTGGCGCTGATCTGCGCCTCGGGTGGCAGCTGGCGCCATTCGGTCTGCAACGGCGCATCGGGCAAGACCAGATCGCCCATGGCCAGCAGATCCAGATCCAGCGTGCGCATCCCCCAGCGCCGCTCTCTTTCCCGTCCGAACTGCAGCTCGATCTCGTGCAGCAGGCGCAAAACGGCCTGCGGCGTCCAGCCATCGGCCAGAACCCGCACAGCGCCATTCACATAATCGGGACCGGCCCCTGCCGGAAAGCACGGGGTCGCATATATTCGGCTGACGGAACGGATCGTCAGCCCAGCTGCGGAAAGCTGCGAAATGGCACCGGAAAGCGTCTCCGCCGGCGTATGTCCCGCATGGGGCAGGTTCGCGCCAAGGGCGATCAGCGCTTCTGTTGCAGTCGTGGCCATGGGTGATAATCTCTTAAGTATGGCTTGCTAGTTTCGCAGGCGGATTGGTATTCGATTTTGTTTCGTGCGTTCCATCGTTGCGTCCACCACTCACAACCGAAACGGACGAAACTGATTTTGAGGGGAAAAACATATGTTTTACAAGGACGAACGGCTTGCGCTGTTCATCGACGGGTCAAACCTCTATGCGGCCGCAAAGGCGCTTGGGTTCGATATCGACTACAAGCTGCTACGTCAGGAATTCATGCGCCGGGGCAAGTTGCTGCGCGCCTTCTACTATACTGCGTTGCTGGAGAATGACGATTATTCGCCGATCCGCCCGCTGGTAGACTGGCTGCACTACAACGGCTTCACCATGGTGACCAAGCCCGCCAAGGAATATACCGACAGCCAGGGCCGCCGGAAGGTGAAGGGCAACATGGACATCGAGCTGACCGTCGATGCCATGGAACTGGCGCCGCGCGTCGATCACATCGTGCTCTTCTCGGGCGATGGCGATTTCCGGCCGCTGGTCGAAAGCCTGCAGCGTCAGGGCGTGCGCGTTTCGGTGGTCTCCACCATCCGCAGCCAGCCGCCGATGATTGCCGACGAACTCCGCCGTCAGGCCGACAATTTCATCGAACTGGATGAATTGCGCGAAGTGATCGGCCGTCCGCCCCGCGAACCGCGCATCGAGCGCGAGGAGCAGACCGTCGAGGCGAAATGATCCCTGCGGCGAAGCCCCGGCAAGTTGGGGGATTTCCGGGCGATTCGCCGCAAGATCCGCAGGCGCGGCCAACCCGCCTGCCCTATCACCGGACACCGGCGGCACCGCCGGTGCGCAAGGCCTGCACTGCAGACAACCGGGCAGATGCGGCGCTGCAGATTTCTCTGCCCGCTGTAGCTGATTTTTGATGGTTGCCGCATTTGCAGGCCTTCTTGCCGCCGCCTTCATCGCGGCAACACCCCTTCCGATGCAGTCAGAGGCCGTATTTGTCGCGGTCCAACTTGCAGGCAGCGTGCCGCTTTGGCTGATGATCCTGGGGGCCGGGCTGGCGAATACCGCCGGATCGGTTGTCACCTGGGCGATTGGCCGCGGCGCCCGTGCCCTGGAAGGCCGCTTCAAGACAACCGAGGCCAAGCTGGCCCGCGCGGAACGGATCTATGCCCGCTGGGGTCACTGGACCCTGCTGCTCAGCTGGGCGCCGCTGGGCGATGTGATCTGCTTTGTGGCAGGGGCCTTGCGCGTCCCGCTGTGGCAGTTCACTCTGATCGTGGGCTTTGCCAAGACCGCCCGCTATGCCGTTCTGGCTGCGGCAACCGCTGGCCTGCTGTCTTTGGGCTGGACCTGAGGCCCGGCAATGCTTACCTCACCGCCACACGATCAAGGCCCATGCGCAAGAGGCTTGCCCCCATGACCCAGCTCCCCCCGCTTACGCTTTATCTGGCCGCCCCGCGCGGATTTTGTGCCGGCGTAGACCGGGCCATCAAGATCGTGGAAATGGCGCTGCAGAAATGGGGCGCCCCGGTCTATGTGCGGCACGAGATCGTGCATAACAAATTCGTGGTCGACAGCCTGAAGGCCCTGGGCGCGGTGTTTGTCGAGGAACTGGACGAAGTGCCGGATGACCGCCCGGTGATCTTTTCCGCCCATGGCGTGCCCAAATCCGTGCCTGCCGCCGCACAGGCGCGCAACATGATCTTTGTCGATGCCACCTGCCCCCTGGTCTCCAAGGTGCATATCGAGGCCGAGCGGCATCACGAAAACGGCCTGCAGATGATCATGATCGGCCATGCGGGCCACCCCGAAACCATCGGCACCATGGGCCAGCTGCCGCCGGGCGAGGTTCTGCTGGTGGAAACCGCCGAAGATGTGGCGCATGTCACCCCGCGTGATCCCGAACGGCTGGCCTTCATCACCCAGACCACGCTTTCCGTCGATGATACCATCGGCATCGTGGCGGCGCTGAAGGCGCGGTTTCCGGCGATCATCGGGCCGCACAAGGAAGACATCTGCTATGCCACCACCAACCGGCAGGCCAGCGTCAAGGCCATCGCGGGCAAGATCGACGCGCTTCTGGTGATCGGGGCGCCGAATTCTTCCAACTCGCGCCGTCTGGTGGAGGTCGGCAGCGCCGCAGGCTGCGCCTATTCACAGCTGGTGCAGCGCGCCACCGATATCGACTGGCGGGCGCTGCAGGGCATCCGTTCGGTCGGCATCACCGCAGGTGCCAGCGCCCCCGAAGTTCTGGTGAACGAGGTGATCGACGCCTTCCGCGCCCGCTTCGACACGGTCGTCGAACTGGTGGAAACCGCCAAGGAGCATGTGGAGTTCAAGGTGCCCCGCGTCCTGCGCACAGCAGAGTGACGCTCACGCCCCGGCCATCATCACCAGCAGCATGGCCGCCATCATCAGGCACAGATGCAGCGGCGACAGGTTCTGGCGGGTCTGGGGTATGGCAAGGCTGATCTGCATGGCGGTCATAATCCACTGGTTAAAACTGCGCCCCGCTTAGCCTATCCCGCGCCCGACAGGGAAAAAACCTTGCCCCGCTGGCGGGAAAACAGCGTTTCCCGCTGGGAAACCATGCACCGCCCCGCCCTTTCCCTTTGCGCGGCGATGCGCTAAGGCCATGGCGCAAAATTCCTCGGAGGCGTGCCATGAAATTCACCCTGTCCTGGCTGAAGGATCACCTGGATACGAGCGCGACGCTCGATGATATCCTTGTTGCGCTCACCGATCTTGGCCACGAGGTCGAAGAGGTTGAAAACCCCGAGGATCGGCTTGGCGCCTTCCGCATCTGCCGCGTGATCGAGGCGGTTCAGCACCCGAACGCCGATCGCCTGCGCGTCTGCCGCGTGGCCACCTGGCCCAACGGCCCCGATGGCGCGATGGAAGAGGTGCAGGTGGTCTGCGGCGCGCCCAATGCCCGCACCGGGCTTGTCGGCGTCTTCGCCCCCACTGGCACCCATGTGCCCGGCACCGGGGTTGATCTGAAACCCGGCAATATCCGTGGCGTCGACAGCAACGGGATGCTCTGCTCCGAACGCGAGCTGGAACTGTCGGATGATCACAACGGCATCATCGACCTGGCCGAGGATGCGCCGGTCGGTGTGCGGTTCATTGATTACAAGGGCATCAACGACCCGATGATCTATGTGAAGATCACGCCCAACCGGCCCGACGGGCTGGGGGTTCGGGGTCTCGCCCGCGATCTGGCCGCACGCGGTCTGGGCAGGCTCAAGCCGCTGGAAATCCCCGCGATCACCGGCAGCTTCGCCTCGCCCATCGGCGTGAAGATCGACGACAGCCTCAAGGCCAAGGGCTGCCCGCTCTTCGCCGGCCGCACCATCCGCGGCGTGAAGAACGGCCCCTCGCCCGACTGGATGCAGGCCCGGCTGAAGGCCATCGGCCTGCGCCCGATTTCGGCGCTGGTCGACATCACCAACTATTTCACCTTCGGGCTGAACCGCCCGCTGCATGTGTTCGATGTGGCCAAGGTGCAGGGTGACCTGCGCATCCATCCGGCACAGGGCGGCGAAGAGCTGCTGGCGCTTGATGGCAAGACCTATACCCTGCGCCCCGGCATGATGCTGATTTCCGATGATGCCCAGCCGGAATCGCTGGCCGGTATCATGGGGGGCGAGCTTTCGGGCTGCACCGAAGAAACCACCGATGTGTTCCTGGAATCCGCCTTCTGGGATCCGATCACCATTGCCACCACCGGCCGCGCGCTGCGCATCAATTCCGATGCCCGCTACCGTTTCGAACGCGGGGTAGACCCGGCCTTCACCCTTCCGGGGCTGGATCTGGCCACGCAGATGATCCTTGATCTCTGCGGCGGCGCGGCGTCGGAAATGGTGGTGGATGGCGCGGTGCCCGATACCGCGCGCAGCTATCGCTTCAACCCGGCCCGCGTCGAAAGCCTTGTCGGGATGGAAATCCCCGAGGCCACCCAGCGCGCCACGCTGGAGGCCCTGGGCTTCACCCTGACCGGCGATCAGGCCGCCCCGCCCAGCTGGCGCCCCGATGTGCAGGGCGAGGCCGATCTGGTGGAAGAGGTGGCGCGCATCGCCTCGCTGTCGAAACTGGTGGGCAAACCGATGGCCCGCGCCCTGCCCGGTGTGCCGAAGCCCATCCTGACGCCGATGCAGACCCGCGAAAAGGCCGCTCGGCGCAGCATCGCCAGCCTGGGTTACAACGAATGTGTCACCTACAGCTTCATCGACAAATCCGGGGCCGAGGCCTTTGGCGGCGGGGCCGATGCGGTACGCGTCGACAATCCGATTTCCTCGGAAATGAGCCACCTGCGCCCTGATCTGCTGCCCGGCCTGCTGCGCGCCGCTGCCCGCAATCAGGCACGCGGTTTCATGGATCTGGCGCTGTTCGAGGTTGGTCCGGTGTTTGCCGGCGGTGAACCCGGTGAACAGACCACCGTGGCCACCGGCCTGCTGATCGGCGCCTCGGCTCCGCGCGATCCCTATGCCTCGCGCCGTCCGGTCGATCTGTTCGATGTGAAGGCGGATGTCGAGGCGGTGCTGGCAGCCCTTGGCGCCCCCGCCAAGGTGCAGATCACCCGCAAGGTGGCCGCCTGGTGGCACCCCGGCCGGTCCGGCACGATCGGCCTCGGGCCGAATGTGCTGGCCAGCTTTGGCGAACTGCATCCGCGCATCCTGCAGGCCTTCGATGTGAAAGGCCCGGCCATGGCCTTCACCGTGCAGGTGGCCGCCATCCCGCAGCCCAAGGTGAAAACCCCCACCCGCCCGGCCCTCACCCTCGCCGATCTGCAGGCGGTAGACCGCGATTTCGCCTTCGTGGTGGATGCAGGCACCGAAGCGCTGACCCTGGTGAATGCCGCCGCCGGCTCCGACAAGGCGCTGATCGAAAGCGTCCGCGTCTTCGATCAGTTCACCGGCGACAAGGCCGAGGCGCAGATGGGCGTGGGCAAGAAATCCATCGCCATCACCGTGCGCCTGCAACCGCAGGACAAGACGCTGACCGACAAGGATATCGAGGCGGTATCGGCAAAGATCGTCGAAAAGGTGGCCAAAGCCACCGGCGGCACCCTGCGCAAGTAACTGCCCACCCCCGCATCCTGAACAGCCGCCAGCCCTCTGGCGGCTGTTTCCGTTCTGCGCCCATGCTAGGCTTGGCCCGCAACCGGAGCGACAAGATGACCCGCAAACCTGATCCAGAATGGCAGCCGCCCGAAAAGATCGTGCTGCTGTCCGGCGGCAATCCGCAGATCCCCAAGGGATATGGCGATCTGCCGGTGCAGACCTATATCGCCGCCATGCCGGGCTGGAAGCGCGGCCTGGGCGAAAGGCTGGATGCCATCATCACCGATACCGTGCCCGGCGTGACCAAAGCGGTGAAATGGAACACGCCGCTTTACGGCCTTTACGGCAATGGATGGTTCGCTGCCTTCCACTGCATGACCCGATACATCAAGGTCACCTTCTTTCGGGGTACGCAGTTGACCCCGATCCCGCCCGAACCTTCGCGCCAGCCCGATGTGCGCTATCTGCACATCCCCGAACCCGGTGCCTTTGACGCCGCGCGGTTCGCAGACTGGGCCCAGCAGGCCAGCCGCCTGCCGGGGGAAAACCTGTAATCAGGCAAAGCGCCGCGCCGCATCCAGCGCCAGCCCGGTGCCCACGCTGCCCAGCATGTCCCCCGTCGCCAGCCGCGCCTCGGGCAGCAGGCCCGCCACAGCAGCCTGCACCACCGGCAACTGGCTGGAACCGCCGGTCAGGAACACGCTGCCCACCTGCCCGGCCGCCACGCCCCCCTGCGCCAGAACCCGGCCGATCAGCGCGCGGATGCGGGCCAGCGGTTCGGCCACCGCCGCCTCGAACCCTGCGCGCCGGATCATCGGATTGGGGGCCGCACAGATCGGCGCCAGCATCAGCCGCGCAGCCTCGGCATCCGACAGCGCGATCTTCACCCGCTCCACCTCCATCGCCAGCGCATGGCCCTGCCGGGCCTCGATCACCCGCATCAGCCGCTCGATCAGCTCTGGCCGGTCGGCCTCGTGGCGCAGCGCCTTCAGATCGGTCATCGTCTGGCGCACATACAGCATGTTGATCCGGTGCCAGGTCGCCAGATCCAGAAAGTAATGCCGGGGCATGATCCCCGATCCGCCCTTGGTGGCTGCGCCAAACCCCAGATAGGGCATGGCTTCGGCCAGCGAAAGCAGCCGGTCAAAATCGGTCCCGCCCACCCGGATACCGTCATTGCCCAGAATATCCGCCGCCCGATCCGCCTGCCCCGCACGCGATGGCCCCAGCCGGATCAGCGACACATCCGAAGTACCGCCGCCAATATCGACGATCAGCACCAGCTCTTCCGCCGTCAGCCCCGATTCGTAATGCAGCGCCGCCGCGATCGGCTCGAACTGGAACGCCACTTCGCGAAATCCGGCTTCGCGCGCAATCTCGCCCAGCACAGCTTCGGCCCGGGCATCGGCTTCGGCATCATCATCCACAAAATGCACCGGGCGGCCCATCACCACCGCCTCGGGCCGGTTTTCCTGCGCCGCAAGCGGCACCACCAGATGGCCGATGTAACGGCCCAGAACCTCGCGGAAGCTGACGGTGCGGTTTCCAACCCGCGTGCGTTCGGCAATGAGGCTGGACCCAAGCGTGCTTTTCAGCCCGCGCATCAGGCGGCCTTCCTCGCCCTCCACATAATCGGCAATCGCGGCACGGCCAAAGCTGGGCGAACCATCCTCGTGCCAGAACACCGCCGAAGGCAGCGTCACCGCCGAACCCTCCAGCGCGATCAACCGCGCGGCGCCGGCTTCGGCCATGCCGACAGTGGAATTGGAAGTGCCGAAGTCGATCCCGCAGGCGCGCATCTGTTTATCCTGTTCTTGCAGGGCGCCGGGCCTATCCGCTTGGGCAGCGGCTGTAAAGCCCGCGCCCCCTTCCCCCGGGCTTGGGCTTGGGCTACCACTGCGGGCATGATATGGAATGTGCCCAATATCCTGACCGTCATCCGCCTGCTCGCCGCGCCTGGCGTGGCCGTGATGTTCCTGTATTTCCAGCGTCCCTGGGCGGACTGGTTCGCGCTGACACTGTTCATCGGCGCCGCAGTCACAGATTGGTTCGATGGCTATCTGGCCCGGCTGTGGAAGCAGGAATCGAAATTCGGCACCATGCTGGATCCGATCGCAGACAAAGCCATGGTGGTGATCGCCATCATGGTCATCACCGGCTATTCCGGCATGAACCCCTGGCTGATCCTGCCCGCAACCGCCATCCTGTTCCGCGAAGTCTTCGTATCTGGCCTGCGCGAATTCCTCGGGGCCAAGGCCGGGCTGCTGAAGGTCACCAAGCTGGCGAAATGGAAAACCACGGCGCAGATGGTGGCGATTGCCGTGCTGTTCCTGGGCACCGGCCTTGAATACCTGGAAGGCATTGCCCTGCGCGGCATGACGCCAGACCAATATGCCGAGGCCGTTTCCGCCGGGCTGGCCGATCCCATCCGCACCTGTGGCAACCGCGATTGCGCGGCCTTTGCCACCAATATCGGGCTGGTGCTGATCTGGATCGCCGCCATACTGACGATGGTGACAGGCTGGGATTACTTCCGCAAATCCCTGCCCTATCTGCGGGAAAAGTGATGACGCTGACCGTGCTTTATTTCGCCTGGCTGCGCGAACGCATCGGCCTGCCGCGCGAGGTGGTGGAAACCGATGCCGCCACCGTGGCCGATCTGGTGGCCGAACTGATCGCGCGCGATGAAGGCCACGCCCTCGCCTTCGCTGATCTGGCAAGCCTTCGGGTGGCGCTGGATCAACAGCTGGCCGATTTCGCAACCCCGCTGACAGGCGTGCGCGAGGTGGCGTTCTTTCCGCCGATGACCGGGGGCTAGAATCGGATGCGGCTGTCGGTGCAAGAGGCGGCTTTCGATGCCGGCGCAGAGGCGAACGCCTTCTCCGCCGGGCTTGCGCGGGCAGGCGCTGTCGTGACGTTTACGGGACGCGTGCGGGACAATGGCGGGACGCTTGCCGCCATGGAGATCGAGCATTATCCCGGCATGACCGAACGTGCGATCACCGCCATCATGGCCGAGGCTGTCGCACGCTGGAACCTGGAGGATGCGCTGGTCATCCACCGCCATGGGCGGCTGGAACCGAACGCACCGATCATGATGGTGGCTACCGCGGCGGTGCACCGGGCCGAGGCTTTTGCCGCCGCCGAATTCCTGATGGATTACCTGAAATCCCGCGCGCCGTTCTGGAAAAAGGAAATTCGCCCGGATGGTGCAGATTGGGTGGCGGCCCGTGACACGGATGAACAGGCGCTGCGCCGCTGGTAAGCGGCATCTGTCGCAATTTGCCCGACCCGGGCTTTAGTTTCGCCACAAATCGGTTCGATTGTCACGGAAACGGGCCATGCCGACACTGCTTGGCTGCGCCCCTGACGTGCTGCCGGAAGTGAGCCTGCCCATGCAACTGATTGTTTCCCTTGCAAATAGCGCCGCCATCATGGCGGCCCTTGCGATGGTCTACGGTCTGATCCAGCGCACAACCCTGGCACGGCAGCTGCGACACCTGGCCATGGGCCTTTGCTTCGGCCTGGGGGCAACGCTCGCCATGCTGCAGCCGCTCACCGTTGCCGAAGGCATCATCGTCGATGGCCGCAGCCTGTTCATCGGCTTCGCCGGCGCCTTCCTCGGCCCGATCGGTGCAGCGGTTGCGCTGGTTGTGGGCAGCATCACCCGGCTGCTGATCGGCGGGCCGGGGGCGATGCTGGGCATCATCTCCATGATGATCTCGGCGCTGATGGGGCTTCTGTGGCTGGCGCTGCGCGCGCGGTGCCGGATGAACGAAACCATGTGCTTCATGGCATTGGGCACCATGCTGACGCTGAGCGTGATCGTGCTGTTCTTTCTGCCGGAACCCGCCCGCAGCGCGGCATTGCAGACAGTGCCTGCCTTGCTGGTCTACAATGTGACTGGTTCGGTTTTTCTGGGCAAAATGCTGCAACGCGAACGTGATCGTGCCCGCCAGGAACGCGACATCCGCGTTGATGCGATCACCGATCCGCTGACCGGCCTGCTGAACCGCCGCGCGCTGGGGGACAGCTATGCCCTTGCCTGTGATGTGAAAAGTGCGCGGGGCACCGGGCTGCTGCTGATCGACCTCGATCATTTCAAGTCGATCAATGATGATTACGGTCATGATGCCGGCGATATCGTGTTACGCCATGTTGGCGCCGCCCTGCGGCAGGCCACGCGCCAGAAGGACAGCGTGCTGCGCTATGGCGGCGAGGAATTCGTGGTCGTGCTGCCGGATGTGGCCGAACAGGATGCGCTTCAGGCCGCCTGGCGGATCTGCGAAAGCCTGCGGCTCAAGGTGGCGCTGCCCGATGGCCGGATGCTGAAAGTCTCGGCCAGCGTCGGCGGCGCCCATTGGACACAGGCGCAGGGCCCGGTGGATATCGTGCTGAAACAGGCCGACGAATCGCTTTATGATGCAAAGCGTTCTGGCCGCAACACCGTGGTGTTGCGCCGCCTGCTCAGCTTTGGCAGTGGCGAAAGCGGCTTTGGCGCGGCCCGCCCTGCCTGACATCAGCCATGGCGATCATGCCAGCTTGGCTGCCGGTCGCCCGGCATCTGCCGCGCCGCAAAGATCCCGCGCGCAATGGCGCGGGACAGGCAGCAGGCACCGGCATGGCCGATCTGGAACAGATCGCGCAGCGGATCGGCCATTTCGCGCCGCCCGGTTGCCGCAGCAAAGACCAGATCCCCATCCAGCAGCGTATGTGACGGCACGATGGCCCGCGCCATGCCATCCTGTGCGGCGGTGGCGATCCGCTGCGCCTCGGCCTGGGTCAGCCGGGCATCGGTGGCAACAATGGCGATGGTGGTCGCCTCGCCCTGGCGTTTCATCGGCAGCACCTCGGCCATGGCGGGGAATTGCGCGGGCAGGCCCAGCCCGCCGAACTCCTCCCCGATTTCCCAGGGTGCCGCCCAGAACTGCGGCCCGTCGCCCACTGTCACCGATCCCAGCGCGTTTACCGCCACCAGCGCCCCCACGGTGATGCCGCTGTCCAGCACACAAGAGGCAGAGCCAAGCCCCCCCTTCCACTGCGCGGTCGCCGCACCATAGCCCGCCCCGGCAGTGCCCAGCGCGAAATCCCCGGCCGCAGCCTCCAGCGCGGCGCGGCCCAGGGGCGCATAGGGGTTCCGGTCCCACCTTTTGTCGCCGCCGTTCAGCAGATCGAACAGAATGGCCCCCGGCACGATCGGAACCCGTTGATCGCCCACCACAAAACCCCGCCCCATCGCGCGCAGCCCGTCCGCCACGCCCGAGGCCGCATCCAGCCCGAAGGCCGATCCCCCGGCAAGCGTGATGGCATCCACCTGCTGCACCAGCCGGTCAGGCGCCAGCAGATCGGTTTCGCGCGTGCCGGGCGCCCCGCCCATCACACAGACCCCGGCCGTAAAGGGCGCATCGCCCAGAAGCACGGTTACCCCGCTGCGCAGCGCCGGATCATGGGCTTGCCCGACGCGCAGCCCGGCCACATCGGTTATCAGATTGCGCCTGCCTGCCCGCATGTTCAGCCCCCCGTTTTGCGCAAGGCTGGCAAAGACCGCAGGGCGACGCAAGCAGCCTCTCAGATCCGGGCGAGACGGCGGGCCAGCTGCCCCTTGCTGTCGAAACTGGCGGGATTGCCGATCTCCACCTCCCAGCCGCGCAGATTGCGGGTTTCGCGCAGCAGCAACCGCCCCTCGCGCAGGGAAAGCTGCGGCAGGCAGGGCTGCGCCGATGCCGTGGCCAGTTGGGGAAAGTGCCGTTCGATCCGGCTGCGATCCTCGGGCGGGATCTGCTGGCCGGCGGCTTCTGGCCACAGCAAGGTTTCAGCGGCCAATCCTTCGGCAAGCACTAGGCAGTGCCGGTCGCACAACAGGTGATAATACACCGGAACCTGCTGCGGCGGTTCAAACCCGATCTGGTGAAAATCAACCAGCGCCGCCGCAGGCACCAGCGCCGCCGACAGGCCGAACATCAGCTCCAGCCCCGGCCCGCTGACCGCCACCCTGTGCTGCTGCGACAGGCGCAGATCGCAGGCGGGCAAACCGGGGCCAAAGGCCCCTGCCGCGATCCGCACCGCCATATGCCGCGCCGAAGATCCGGGCGGCGCAGGCTCGGCAATCACCGCAAGCACGCGGGCCGACCGGCCATCCGCCGTCAGCACCTGCTGCCGCCGGGCCAGATCTTCCACCCGGACCGGGCCGGTGGGCGTGGCAATCCGCGTGCCAGCCGCAAAGCACAACGGGCCCTTATCGCCCAGATCATAGCCGATCGGGTCGACATCGACGACCAGCGCAATCATGCCCGTGGCATTGGGCACCCCATCCGGGAAAAGGAAATGCAGCTTGCCGGTGGCAGCGGATTGCACCACCACCAGATCCCGCGCGATGCCGGTCGGGATCGTCACCCCCAGAAAGCTGATGCCCGGCTGCGCTGTGCCGGACCCGATCATGACATAGTCATTGCCGCCGAGCTGCACGGTTTCACCCAGGGTCAGCTTGTCATTGGCATCCGTGATGGTCAGGCTGTTCATTGGCCTGAACGAAGACAGAACAAGCGTGGTCTTGTTCGACAGCAGATTGGCGGCCAGCACCGACCCGTTATAGACCATTCCCTGAACCGGATAGCTGCCCACGTCACATCCCCAGGATGAATGTCGCACCTGAAATACTCCATCAGTTTGCGGCAGGATCATGACGAAAGCCTGACCAGGGCAAGCAGATCATCCGGGCATTTCGATTCAATTCCGCCACAGCTGCCCTGCGGTTTTCCCTTGCACAGAAGGCCCGGTTCAGCGATCCTTGCATCACAGCCGTGGCGATGGCGTCGCCGCAGGGGCTTTGCCCCGCCGCTGGCAGGGCAACCTGCTCAAGTCCTGTACGCCGGGATCTTTCGGGGTCTCGCAGCCATACAGGCCGGACCCCAGTTGTGAGGTCTGACATGACGGAACGTCCGCAGTTCTATCGCTTTCATCAGGGTGACCGGGTTCTGCCCTTTGCCGCCGCCGAATATGACGCGCGCCTTTCCGGGCTGCGTGCCACCATGGCGGATCAGGGCATCGACGCCTGCGTTTTCACCTCGATGCACAATATCGCCTATTACTCGGGCTTTCTGTATTGCTCTTTCGGGCGGCCTTACGGGTTGGTCGTGACCGCCAGCGAAAGCGTGACCATCAGCGCAGGCATCGACGCGGCACAGCCATGGCGGCGCTGCCATGGTGACAACATCACCTATACCGACTGGCAGCGCGATAATTACTGGCGCGCCATCCTGTCGGTCACCGGCACCGGCCGCGTCATCGGCTGCGAGGCCGATCACCTGACCCTGGTGCAAAGCGAAAAGCTGAACCATTTCCTGCGTCCGTCGCGCGGGGTGGATATCGCGCCTGCCACCATGCAGCAACGGATGCGCAAATCGCAGGCAGAGCTGGATCTGATCCGCCATGGTGCGGGCGTGGCCGATGTGGGCGGCTTTGCCATCCGCGAGGCGGTGCGCGTCGGTGCCCGCGAAATCGACGTGGCCATGGCCGGCCGTGACGCGATGGAACTGGAGATCGCCAAGCGTTTCCCCGAGGCCGAATATCGGGATACCTGGGTCTGGTTCCAGTCGGGCATCAATACCGACGGCGCGCATAATCCGGTGACGGCACGGCAGCTGCAGCGCGGCGATATCCTCAGCCTGAACACCTTCCCGATGATTTCCGGCTATTACACCGCGCTGGAACGCACGATGTTCGTGGGCGAGGTGGATGCCGCCAGCCTGAAGATCTGGGAGGCCAATGTCGCCGCCCATGAATATGGCATGTGGCTGCTGAAACCCGGTGCCAGCTGCGCCGAGGTGACGGCCAAGATCAACACCTTCCTGGAAGAGCGGCAGCTGCTGCAATACCGCACCTTCGGCTATGGCCACAGCTTCGGCGTGCTGTCGCATTACTATGGCCGCGAGGCCGGGCTGGAACTGCGCGAAGATATCGACACCGTGCTGGAACCCGGCATGGTCATCAGCATGGAACCGATGCTGACCATCCCCGAAGGCCAGCCGGGCGCGGGCGGCTACCGCGAGCATGACATCCTGTTCATCACAGAGGATGGCGCCGAGGATATTACCAAATATCCCTACGGCCCGTCCTTCAACGTGGTCGGCTGACGCCCGCCACGTTTTGCAGGGTCAGGCAGGGGGATGCTGCCTGACCCTGTATCCGGTTTCAATACAACACGCGCAGCGCGGCGGGCGCCTCGGCCGGCAAAACCCGCACGCGGGCGCCGTGGCGTGCGCGGCGATGCAGGTCGATGATGTCCTGATCCAGCAGCCGGATGCAGCCCGAAGAAACTGCCTTGCCCAGATATTTCGGCTCGCAGGCGCCATGGATGCGATAGAGCGTATCCTGCCCGTTCTGGAACAGATACAGCGCCCGCGCGCCCAGCGGATTGCCCGGCCCGCCGGGCATCCCGCCATTGGCCACCGAATAGGGCGCAAATTCCGGGCGGCGGGCGATCATCGAATCCGGCGCCTTCCACACTGGCCATTCGCGGGTGAACTGCAACCGCGCATCGCCATCCCATGAAAAGGCATCGGCGCCGGTGCCCGCGCCATAGCGCATGGCGGTTTCCGGGCTTTCCACCAGATGCAGTATCCCCGCCGAAGGATCGACGATGATCGTGCCGGGCGGCTGATCGGGGTAAGGGTTTTCAACCTGCTGACGCCAGAGGTGCGGCGGCACGATGCCCTCTGGCACGGCGGGCACCGGATGCGGCTCGTCCGTGATCGCGCCATAATGCGCGGGCAGCGGTGGATAGACCGGCTTTTCCGGTACGGGCGGGGCGGGCGGCACAGGGGCAGCGCAGGCTGACAGGGCGGCGGAAGCGCCCGCAGCCACGAACATGCGGCGAGAGATCATGAAACTGTCCTTCAGAGGCGGAAACGATCCAGATGTGGAACCGGGATACGGCGCATCGCGCGCCGCGGCGGGTTTCAGATCTGGCGCGGCGGCTTCTTCTGCACCGGCGGAATGACCCCGGTGCGCCAGCCCCCCGCCAAGGTCCAGCCATGCGGGTGGCCTGCCAGCGGCGGCGCCACCACCGAGACAGGCGGCACGACCATCACCGGATGGCAGAATGACCCCGGGACCGTGGCAGTGCGGCATCTGTGCACAATGGCGGCAATGCGCAGGGGCACTTCGGCCACCATCTGCGGCAGGGTCACATCGGCCTGCCGCGCGCTGTGCAAGGCATGCCGCATGGCAAGGCCCCTGTCCTGCGCCGCGGCAAAGGCTCCCCACGGCAGAACCGCAAGCACCAGCAGGGCAAGACATATGGAACGCAACAGAGCCATGGCCCCTGTTACCAAACAGCCCCGACCCTGTCGACGCAACCGCCGGACACAAGCCCGCGAGCATCCGGGCACCGCCCGGCCCGCCATCGTCGCAAAACGGTCATGCGGCCTTCACGGCTGCGTTACCCGCAGCGGTCATCCCTCCACCATCACAGTTTGAGGATGCCCCATGCGTTTCCTGACCTTCACTTCCGCGCTTGCGCTTGTCGCCGCATCGCCCGCGCTGGCCGATCCGGTGTTTCACCGCATCGCCAGCTTCGCCACCCCGATGAACATAGCCGAAGGCGAAGACAAATCGCGCCCGACCAGCGCCGAGATCATCACCGCCACCGAAGACGGCATGACGCTGATCTATTCTGACAGCCCGCTGGGCGTGATCGGCCTGATCGACATCACCGATCCCAAGGCGCCGAAGGCTCTGGGCAATGTCGATGTGGGCGGTGAACCCACCACCGCGCAGGAAATCGACGGCAAGGTCTATGTCGGCGTCAATACCTCGGAAAGCTACACCGCGCCCTCGGGCAAGCTGGTGACCGTGGATCTGGCGACCAAGGCCATCGTGGCCGAATGTGATCTGGGCGGCCAGCCGGATTCGGTGGCCCGCGCCAAGGATGGCAGCTTCATCGCCGTGGCCATCGAAAACGAGCGGGACGAAGACGCCGGGGATGGCGGCCTGCCGCAGATGCCCGCAGGCTTTGTGGTCAAGCTGCCGGTCAAGGATGGCGCGCTGGATTGCGCCGCCCTGCAGAAGATCGACATGACGGGCCTGGCCGAAATCGGCGCTGAAGACCCGGAGCCGGAATATGTGGATGTGAACGAAGCGGGCGAGATCGTCGTCACGCTGCAGGAAAACAACCACATCGTCATCATCGGCACCGATGGTGCCGTGGCCTCGCATTTCTCGGCCGGGTCGGTCGATCTGGAGGGCGTGGATACCAAGAAAGATGGCGCGCTGCGCTTCACCGGCAAGATGGAAGGCGCCCTGCGCGAACCCGATGGCGTGCAATGGCTGGGCAATGACCGCATCGTCACCGCCAACGAAGGTGACTGGAACGGCGGCGCCCGTGGCTGGACCGTGTTCAACCGTGACGGCAGCGTGGCCTATGAAAACGGCGCCGCGCTGGAACATGCCATTGCCGCGATCGGCCATTACCCCGATCACCGCAACAAGAAGGGCATCGAGCCGGAATCCATCGAGATCGCCACCTTCGGTGACAAGCCGATGGCCTTTGTGGCATCGGAACGCTCGTCGATCATCGGTGTCTATGACATCACCGATCCGGCCGCCCCGGTTCTGACCCAGCTGCTGCCCTCGGGTGTCAGCCCCGAAGGCCTGGTGGCGATCCCGTCGCGCAACCTGTTCGCTTCGGCCAACGAAGTTGACCTGATCGAAGATGGCGGCGTGCGCGCCCATGTCATGATCTATGAAGCCTCCGATGCACCGGCCACCTATCCGATGATCACCTCGGAAGGCACCGAAGAGCTGCTGGGCTGGGGCGCTCTGTCGGGTCTGGCCGCCGATCCGGCCGAAGCGGGCAAGCTTTATGCCGTGTCGGACAGCGTCTATGGCGCGGAACCGGCGATCTACACCATCGACGCCACCACGAAGCCTGCAAAGATCACCGCCAAGACCATCATCACCCGCGGTGGCGATGCGGCACAGAAGCTGGATCTGGAAGGCATTGCCGTGGATGGCGAAGGCGGCTTCTGGCTGGCCTCGGAAGGGCGCAGCGACCGTCTGATCCCCCATGCGATCTACCATGTGGATGCCGAAGGCGCGATCAAGAAGGAAATCCCCTTCCCCGCCGAACTGCTGGCCGTGGAAACCCGCTTTGGCGCCGAAGGCATCGCGATGCAGGGCAAGACCCTGTGGATCGCCATGCAGCGCGAATGGAAGGATGATCCCAAGGGCATGGTCAAACTGCTGGCCTATGACACCGAGGAAGAAACCTGGGGCGCCGTGCATTACCCGCTGGAAACCCCCGCCGAGGGCGCGCTGGATGGGCCTGTCGGAAATCACCATCGACGGCGAGTTCGCCTATCTGATCGAACGTGACAATGGCACCGGCTCTGCCGCTGCGGTGAAAACCCTGACCCGCGTGGCGCTGGCCGATCTGAAGCCCGCCGCCCTGGGTGGCGAACTGCCGGTGGTCAAGAAGGAACTGGTCCGCGACCTGATCCCCGATCTGGCGGTGCTGAACGGCTATACCGCTGAAAAGGTCGAAGGCTTTGCCATCGACGCGGCCGGCGAAGGCTGGGTCATCACCGACAATGACGGCGTCGACGACAGCTCGGGCGAGACGCTGTTCTGGTCTGTCGGCACGATGCGCTGACACCCTTCACCGGAACGTGACCAAGATTGTGTCCCCCGGCCGCCATGGTCGGGGGATTTCTTATGCTGCAGCACAGCACAGGGCTTGACCTTGACGCACGGCTCTGGCGGCTTTGTCCGCAAATGAAACAAGAGCCCTGAACCACGTGTCCCTCACCCTGTGTCCGCCTTCTCGCCCTGCACTCGCCTTGCCGCTTCTGTGCAGCCTGCGCCCACACAGCCGCCTGTGGCAGTGGCTCCCGAAGTTGTTCCCGGCTATGAAGCTGTCGAAGATGGTGGGTTCCTGATCCCCGCCGTGCATCCCAAGCAATTCATCGGCTCGCCCCCGCGTGCCGAAGTTGCCTATAACGGCGGTGAAAATCCCGGCACCATCGTCGTCGATCCCTTTCCCGGCGGCTTTATCTACGTGATGGAAAATGGCCGCGCCATGCGCTATTCCATCGCGGTTGGCCGTCAGGGCCTGGCCTTCCGGGGCAGCGCTGTCATCCAGCGCAAGGAAGAATGGCCCGCATGGACGCCCACCGCGAACATGATCCGCACCATGCCCGAATTCTATGCCGAATATGCGGGCGGTCTGCCGGGCGGTCTTGAAAACCCGCTGGGTGCGCGGGCGCTGTATCTCTATCGCGGCGGGCGGGATACCTATTTCCGCATCCATGGCACCGTCGAGGACCGCTCCATCGGGCGCGCCACCTCGGCGGGCTGCATCCGCCTGTTCAATCAGGATATCATCGACCTGTTCGAACGCGTGCCGAATGGCACCGTGGTCAAGGCCCGCACGCAGGAAGAATCTGAGCGGCTGGAGGGCAAGTTCATGGAAGATGAATGGGGTCTGCTGATCCCCTATGATGCCAGCCGGATTGAAGAAATCGCAAGAAGGCAAACGTGCGATCGAGCGACCGAGAAGCGGGCAGGAACAGATCGCCCGCATGCCGCAAAAGGCTGATCAACGCAAGGCGCCTGAGCGGCCTGCTGAGGCGCCCTGTCCGCCCGAGGACTGCCCGCGTCGCGAATGGGCGCGGTAGTGAAAGGGCGGCCGTCGGGACGCCCTTCTGCATCCGCTGCGACGATCGACGTAGTCCTTGAGGGTGGTTTCGACCACTTCCCAGGTGCCTGTCGAATCCCGGGCGGATGATCCAAGCTGTCGCCGGCGCGCAGCGTGTGTGGCATTGCCGTCCGGGTCGGTCAGGATGCGAATAGCCTTCGATGGATATGGATATATTCCCATTCCGCATAGCTGACCGCTCCACTTGCCGGGGGTGGATTGCCAGAGCCCGCTGTAAAGGCCGTCCGTCTCTTCGATGTTCCAGGTCTGTATGGACGGGATCTCCCGGCGATCACCTTGTCCGGATCGGGGCGCGTCTATGTCGGGGGCGACGGCCGCTGCGGTCGATGCGTTGCACAGGCTGGCATGGCTGTCTCCTTGTCGTTTGCGTGGGCGGCATGGTGGCGCTGGCCTGTGCCGCGCGGTCAAGGCCGCGCTTCGCTGCGGCGCCCGCCAGTCGCGGCGCGTTGCGCTTGGCGCGGCAGGGGGCGGGCCCGTTGTGAAGGCGGCACGCGTTCCTCTTGAGGGAGAGCAAGAGAGACATGAGCATTTCGACACCGATGCGCCAGCCGCTGCCTGCCGATATGAAGGCGCGCAAGGGCGGAACCCCGCTCGTCGTGCTGACCGCCTATACCACCCCCATGGCCCGGATGGTCGATGCCCATTGCGACGTGGTGCTGGTGGGCGATTCGGTCGGCATGGTGATCCACGGCCTGCCCTCGACGCTGGGCGTGACGATGGAGATGATGATCCTGCATGGCCGCGCGGTGGTGCGCGGCGCGCAGAAGGCGATGCCGGTGATCGACATGCCGTTCGGCAGCTATGAGGAAGGCCCGCAGCAGGCCTTCCGCAATGCCGCCCGGCTGATGGCGGAAACCGGCGCGCCCGCGGTCAAGCTGGAGGGCGGCGTGCATATGGCCGAGACCATTGCCTTTCTGACCGCGCGCGGTGTGCCGGTGATGGCCCATGTCGGCCTGACGCCGCAGTCGGTGAACACGCTGGGCGGCTACAAGGTGGTGGGCCGCGACGGCGAGGCGGACAAGGTGATGGCCGATGCGCAGGCCGTGGAGGCGGCGGGGGCGTTTGCCGTGGTGCTGGAGAAGGTGCCCGAAGGGCTGGCGGGGCGGATCACCGATGCGCTGGCCATCCCGACCATCGGCATCGGCGCCGGGGTGCGCTGCGACGGGCAGGTGCTGGTGGTGGATGACATGCTGGGCCTGTTCACCGATTTCCGGCCCAAATTCGTGAAGCGCTATGCCGAGCTTGGCCGTGACGGCGGACGAGGCGATTGCGGCCTATGCCGCCGAGGTGCGCGCCCGCAGTTTCCCTGCCGCCGAACATGCCTTTGCCGATGTATTGCCCGCCAAGGGGACCAAAGCCTGATGCAGATCCTTCGGACGGTGGCTGAATTGCGGGCCGCTTGTGCGGGGCTGGAAGTCCGCAGGGCGAGACGGTGGGCGTGGTCCCGACGATGGGCGCGCTGCATGACGGGCATCTGAGCCTGGCGCGGCGCGGCCCGGCGCGGCTGCGATCGGGTGATCGTCACCATCTTCGTGAACCCCAAGCAGTTCAACAACCCCGATGACCTGAACAAATACCCCCGGACGCTGGAGGCGCCGATGCCGAATTGCTGGGCACGGTCCCGGTGGATGCGATCTTTGCCCCGCCGGTCGAGGAGGTTTATCCCGAGGGCTTCATCACCAACGTGACGATGCAGGGCGTGGCGCAGCCGCTGGAGGGCTAGATGCGGCCCGGGCATTTCGATGGCGTGGCGACGGTGGTGACCAAGCTGTTCGGCATGACCCTGGCCGACCGCGGCTATTTCGGCCAGAAGGACTGGCAGCAGTTGCAGGTCGTCTTGCGGCTGGTGCGCGACCTGAACATGCCGGTCGAGGTCGTGGGCTGCGAAACCATGCGCGAGGCGGATGGGCTGGCCATGTCTTCGCGCAATGTGCGGCTGGATCCGCTGTCGCGGGCGCAGGCCCCGGCCCTGCACCGCGTTCTGCAGCGCACGGCCGCGGCGATCCGTGAGGGTGGCAATGCCGCCGCGCAGATCGACAGGGCGGTGGCCGATCTGCTGCAGGCAGGTTTCAGCGATGTGGAATATGTCGAACTGCGCGCCGCCGCCACGCTGGACCCGGTGATTTCGGCGGAGAAACCCGCAAGGCTTCTGGCCGCCGCCTCCATCGGCGGGGTGCGGCTGATCGACAATATCCCCGTCTGATCGCCATACCCGCAGCACCGGCGCCTGATCCGCCAGGCAAACCGGCACTGGCCAGCACCGGGCGAAGCCGCTATCCTTGGCGGGCCGCCCCATCTGGTTGATCTGCCGATGTTTGCCATCCTTCGTGCCTGGGCCATCGCCTTTGTGCTGCTGACCATCCTGTACTGGATGCTGCGGATCTATTTCCGCTCGCTGCGGCGCGAAAAGCTGGAAAAGCAGTTTGATGCGGGGGATGCAGAGGGCGACCGCAGCGCCTATATCGACTCAGGGATGCAGGCCTATGATCGCAGCCTGCGGCCCCGGCTTCTGTGGCTTGTCTATGTTCTGCCGCTGACCGCCATCGCCGTCATCATCTATTTCGTGAACTACGACTGAGGAGTGCTGCCAGATGTGGACCCGGATCAAATGGGGCATCCGCCTTGTGCTGCTGGCCGTGGTGGTGGCCTTCCTGCATTACACCCTGCCCCACCGCGACGTGGTGCGCATCACCGGCACCTACAACCGGCTGACAGAGGTGGGGGCCAATGCGATGTTCTATGCCTCGCCCGACAGCGGCAGCACCACCCAGACGACAGACCGCCGTGATATCCGCTTCATCGAGGCGGTGTTCCCCAATGACAAGGTGATGGTCTACCGCAACGAGGATACCGGCTGGATCTGGCCACCCTATTTCAAATACGACAGTTCCAACCTGCAGGCCGAAGCCAAGAATTTCGAAAGCCCCAAGACCGCGCCGGAATGGGTGAACAGTCACACATGTACAACTGGCGGCTATCGTTCTTCTCGATCTATCCCAATGCGGTCAAGATCAAGCCGGTGTCCGGGCCGGATGTGACGCTGATCCCCTGGCTGAACATCATCATTCTGGCGCTGCTGGGCGGTGGTCTGTTCCTGCTGTGGCGCATGTGGGAACAGTTCAAGGAACGCATGATCGACCCGACAGTGGACGGGCTGAACAACAAGCTGGATGAAATCGACGCCCGCCGCCTGCGTGCACAGCAGGAACGGCGGGGCTTCTGGTGCCAGCTGACCAGCAGGCGCTGACGCCGCCGGATCAGGCGGGGGCGGGGCGGCGGATCTGCCCTGCCGCCTCGATCACCAGCGGGCGCAGGCCCGCGCCGCCCTGATCCAGCAGATCGAACAGATGGCGCCGCATCCGGGGTTCCCAGAAATCGTTGATATGGCTGGCGAGCCCGGCCACACCTTCGGCATGGGGCTTGGATTCCATGAATTTGGCGATCTGGTTCGCCATGGTCACCAGTTTGGTCTGCGGGTTGTGGTCATGCGACATCGGCCTTGTCCTCCGGCGTGATGCGATGGGGATGGGTGAAGAGTTCAAATCCGTCGGGCCGGGCCAGCGCGATCAGGGTCAACCCCGCCGCCTCGGCCATCTGCACCGCCGCCGCCGTGGGGGCGGATACCGCGATCAGGATGGGAAAGCCCGCCGCACAGGCCTTCTGCACCATATCGACCGAGGTGCGGCAGGTCAGCACCACGGCGCCCGCCTGCGGCTGCCCCGCCCCGCCCACCAGCGCGCCGATCAGCTTGTCCAGCGCATTGTGGCGGCCCACGTCCTCGCGCGACAGGGCGATACCCTCGGGCGTCCAGAAGGCCGCGCAATGGGCGGCGCGGGTGGCATCATGCAGCGGCTGATGCCCGGGCAGCGCGGCCACGGCGGCCATCACCTGCGCGGGCGTCATGGCGAAATCCGATGGCGGCACCGGGCGGGCCACCCGCATCGCCTCTTCCAGACTGTCGATGCCGCAGAGGCCACAGCCCACCGGCCCGGCCATGCTGCGCCGCCGCTTCGCCTGCCGGTCTGCCGCAGCCCCCGCCAGCCAGATCTGCAGATCAATGCCGCGCGGGGTTTCCACCGTTTCGATACTGTCGATCTCGTCCAGCGTGGCGATGCCTTCGGTCAGGGTGAAGCCCCGCGCGAAATCCGCCAGATCGGCGGGCGTTGCCATCATCACCGCCTGGGTGGAGCCATTATAGCTGATCGCCACCGCCACCTCGGCCGGCAGCGCCCGGTTGCCGTCGCGCAAGGCGCCCGCACCAAAGCGCAGGCGCGGCAGGGGGCGGTGGGTCAGCATCACTCCGCCGCCGCGATCCGGCGCGACAGGCTGGCCTGGGCCTCATAGGCCTCCTGCCATTCGCTCGGCCCGTTCGAGGGCGCAACCTGCACCGCCGTCACCTTGTATTCGGGGCAGTTGGTCGCCCAATCCGAAAAATCGGTGGTGATGACATTGGCCTGCGTCACCGGATGGTGGAAGGTGGTGTAGACGACGCCGGGCGACACCCGATCCGTCACCTCGGCCCGCAGCGTGGTTTCCCCGGCGCGCGAGGCCAGGCGCACCCAATCGCCCTCGCGGATGCCGCGGTTTTCGGCATCATGCGGGTGGATTTCCAGCACATCCTCGGGATGCCAGACCACGTTTTCGGTGCGCCGGGTCTGCGCCCCCACGTTATACTGGCTGAGAATGCGCCCGGTGGTCAGCAGCAGCGGGAAGCGCGGCCCGGTCTTTTCATCCGTCGCCACATATTCGGTGCGAATGAACTTGCCACGCCCGCGCACGAAGCCGTCGATATGCATCAAGGGCGTGCCTTCGGGCGCCTTTTCGTTGCAGGGCCACTGCACCGATCCCAGGGTTTCCAGCCGTTCATAGCTGACACCGGCAAAGCTGGGCGTCGTCAGCGCGATTTCTTCCATGATCTGCGCCGGGTGGGTATAGCCCCAGTCGGCCCCCATGGCGCGGGCGAACATCTGGGTCACCTCCCAGTCGGCATAGCCCTGTTTCGGCGCCATCACCTTGCGCACCATGTTGATGCGGCGTTCGGCATTGGTGAAGGTGCCGTCCTTTTCCAGGAAGGACGAACCGGGGAAGAACACATGCGCGTAATTCGCCGTTTCGTTCAGGAACAGGTCATGCACGATCACACATTCCATCGCGGCCAGACCGGCCGAGACGTGTTTGGTGTCGGGGTCGGATTGCAGGATGTCTTCGCCCTGGCAATACAGGCCCTTGAAGGTGCCCTCCACCGCCGCATCCAGCATGTTGGGGATGCGCAGGCCCGGTTCCGGGTCGATGGTCACGCCCCAGAGGTTTTCATAGATCGCCCGTGCATCGGCGTTCTTCACATGGCGATAGCCGGGCAGCTCATGCGGGAAGCTGCCCATGTCGCAGCTGCCCTGCACGTTGTTCTGCCCGCGCAGCGGGTTCACCCCCACGCCGGGGCGGCCGATATTGCCGGTGAGCATGGCGAGGTTGGCAATGCCGATGACGGTGGTGGACCCCTGCGAATGTTCGGTGACGCCCAGGCCGTAATAGATCGCGGCATTGCCGCCCGTCGCATAAAGCCGGGCCGCCGCCCGCACCTCTGCCGCCGGAACGCCGGTCAGAAGTTCCACCGCCTCGGGGCTGTGGCGCGGCTCGCTCGCGAATTCCATGTAATCCTGGAATTCGTCCCAGTCGCAGCGGGTGCGGATGAGTTCTTCGTTGTACAGCTTTTCGGTCACGATCACATGCGCCAGCGCGGTGACGATGGCCACGTTGGTGCCGGGCTTCAGCGCCAGATGATGCGCCGCCTTGTAATGCGCGCCTTCCACCATTTCGGTGCGGCGCGGATCGACGACGATCAGCTTTGCCCCTTGCCGCAGGCGCTTTTTCAAGCGGCTGGCAAAGACCGGATGCCCCGAGGCCGGGTTGGCGCCGATCACCAGCGCCACATCGCAATGTTCGACAGAATCAAAATCCTGCGTCCCGGCCGAGGTGCCATAGGTCTGGCCCAGACCATAGCCGGTGGGCGAATGGCAGACGCGGGCGCAGGTATCGGTGTTGTTGTTCATGAACACCGCGCGGGTCAGCTTCTGCACCAGATAGGTTTCCTCGTTGGTGCAGCGGCTGGAGGTGATGACGCCAACCGACTGGCGCCCGTATTTTTCCTGTATGGCTTTCATACGGCTGGCGGCGAATTCCATCGCCTCGGCCCAGCTGACCTCTTTCCACGGATCATTGATCGTGTCGCGGATCATCGGGTTCAGGATGCGGTCCTTGTGGCTGGCATAGCCATAGGCGAACCGGCCCTTGACGCAGCTGTGGCCCCGGTTGGCCTTGCCATGCTTGTAGGGCACCATGCGCACCAGTTCGTCACCGCGCATTTCGGCCTTGAACTGGCAGCCGACGCCGCAATAGGCGCAGGTCGTCACGATGCTGCGGTCGGGCGTGCCGATGTCGATCACCGATTTTTCCACCAGCGTCGCCGTCGGGCAGGCCTGCACGCAGGCGCCGCAGGAAACGCAATCGGAAGACAGGAAACTGTCGCCCGTCATCCCGGCCTTCACCCGGCTGTCAAAGCCACGCCCCTCGATGGTCAGCGCGAAGGTGCCCTGCACCTCTTCGCAGGCGCGCACACAGCGGCTGCAGACGATGCACTTGCTGGGATCATAGCTGAAATAGGGGTTGCTGTCGTCTTTCGCCAGCCACTGCGGATTGGCCTCGCCGCTGGTGTCCTTGGCGCGGAAATGCGTCTCGACCACCTCATACCGCACATCGCGCAGGCCCACGGCCCCCGCCATATCCTGCAGTTCGCAATCGCCATTGGCGGCACAGGTCAGGCAATCCAGCGGGTGATCGCTGATATACAGCTCCATCACGCCGCGCCGCAGCTGTTTCAGCTTGCCGGTCTGGGTATGCACCTGCAATCCGGGGGCAACCGGCGTGGTGCAGCTGGCCGGGGTGCCGTTGCGCCCCTCGATCTCGACCAGACACAGGCGGCACGACCCGAAAGCCTCGACACTGTCGGTGGCGCAAAGCTTGGGCACGGTGATGCCGATTTCCGCCGCAGCCCGCATGATGGATGTGCCTTCGGGCACCGTCACATCAAAGCCGTCGATGGTCAGCGTGACCATGGTTTTCGATTTCGCAGCCGGGGTGCCGAAATCGCGGTCGGGGATGATGAAATCTTTCATTCGGCGGCCTCCTTGGCGTGGGCTGCGAAGTCGTCGGGGAAATGGGTCAGGGCAGACATCACCGGATAGGGGGTAAACCCGCCCAGCGCACAGAGCGAACCTGCCTTCATCGTGTCGCACAGATCGGTCAGCAGCGGGATGGCGGCGGCATCGCCGCGCCCGATGCGATCCAGCGTTTCAATGCCGCGCACCGCGCCGATGCGGCAGGGGGTGCATTTGCCGCAGCTTTCGATGGCGCAGAATTCCATGGCGAACCGCGCGAGTTTCAGCATATCGGCGCTGTCATCGAACACCGTCAGCCCGGCATGGCCGATCAGCGCATTCTGGCCGCTGTATTCCTCGTATCCGAAGGGCGTTTCAAACTGATGCGGCGCCAGATAGGCACCCAGCGGCCCGCCCACCTGCACCGCCTTCACCGGGCGGCCAGAGGCCGTGCCGCCGCCGATCTCGTTGACGATCTGGTGCAGGGTCAGGCCAAAGGCGATTTCATACAGCCCGCCATGTTTCACATTGCCCGCAATCTGCAGCGGGATGGTGCCGCGCGACCGGCCAAGACCGAAAGCGGCGTAATGTTCGGCCCCCTTCGCCAGGATCACCGGCACGGTGGCCAGCGAAATCACGTTGTTCACCACCGTGGGCTGGCCCATGAAGCCCTGCAGCGCAGGCAGCGGCGGCTTGGCGCGCACCGTGCCGCGCTTGCCTTCCAGGCTGTTCAGCAGCGCGGTTTCCTCGCCGCAGACATAGGCGCCGGCCCCCACCCGCAGCTCCAGCTCGAACGCCCGGCCCGATCCCAGCACCGATTGGCCCAGCATCCCTTCGGCCCGCGCGATCCGGATCGCCTCGGTCATCACCACATTGGCATCCGGATATTCGGACCGCGAATAGATGTAGCCCTTCGTTGCCCCCACGGCCAGGCCCGCAATCACCATGCCTTCGATCAGGGTGAAGGGGTCGCCCTCCATCAGCATCCGGTCGGCAAAGGTGCCGCTGTCGCCCTCATCGGCATTGGCGACGATGTATTTCTGCGCCCCCGGCGCGTCATGCACCGTCTTCCATTTGATCCCGGTGGGAAAGCCCGCACCGCCCCGGCCGCGCAGGCCGGATTTCGTCACCTCTTCCACGATCCCGACGCCGGTCATCGCCACCGCGCGTTCCAGCCCCGCCATGCCGCCATGGGCGCGGAAATCCGCAAGGTTCAGCGGGTCGATCACGCCGACGCGGGCAAAGGTCAGCCGGGTCTGGCCGCGCAGCCAGGGCAGATCGGCGGTCAGGCCCAGCGCCTTGGGGTGATCTTCCAGCCAACCCGCCGCAAACAGCTCTGCCACATCCTTGACGCACAGGGGGCCAAAGGCCATGCGGCCTGCCGGGGTTTCCACCTCGACCAGCGGCTCCAGCCAGATCATCCCGCGCGATCCGTTGCGGATCATCGTCACATCCAGCGCGCGGCGCCGGGCCTCGGTCTCGATGGCAGTGGCAACGGCATCGGCGCCCAGCGCCTTGGCGGCTGCGTCGCGGGGAACATAGATCTTCATCCGCGCACCTCTGCAATCAACTGATCCAGCCGGGCTTCATCCACCCGGCCCACCACGCGGCCATCCACCATGGCGGCAGGCCCGCAGGCACAAAGCCCCAGACAGAACACCGGCTCCAGCGTCACGCGGCCATCTGCGGTGGTTTCGTGCCAGTCCACCCCCAGCTGCGCCCGCGCATGATCGGCCACCCGATCCGCCCCCACAGACTGGCAGCTTTCGGCGCGGCACAGCTTCACCACATGGCGCCCGGCCGGTTCTGTGCGGAAATCATGGTAAAAGCTCATCACGCCATGCACTTCGGCGCGGGTCAGCATCAGGGCAGCGGCAATCTGCGGCAGCGCCGCCTGCGGAACATGGCCAAATTCAAGCTGGACCGCGTGAAGGATGGGCAGCAGCGGCCCCTCCATCCCCAGATGCGCCGCGATGATCTCCTCGACGCGCGCGGAAACCGCGGTTTCGTCCAGCATGGCTTACCTCCCGTTAGCTATGCCCATTTTACCGCGCCTGATAGGCCAATCAATAGTGAGAACCCGTTGTTTGATAGAAACGCTCTATCGAACCTCGCCCGCCCGGCGCGCCGCATCCAGCAGCGCCGCAATCACCGGCGTATGCGGTTCCCGATGCGCCGCGATCAGGCCCACCAGATGTTCGACCTCTGGCCCGACAATCGGCACCGCAGCCAGCCGCCCCGATTGCACGAACATGTCGGCCAGCTTTTTCGGCAGCACCGAACACCAGTCGCCGGTCATCACATGCGCCAGCAGCGCGATGGTGGAATTGCTTTCGATCACCGGCGCCGCAGCGGCGCCCGCCTCTGCCAGATGCTGGTTCACGATGCGGCGGTTCTGCATGTCGCCAGTCAGCAGGCACAGGGGCAGCCCGGCCAGATCGGCCCATGTCACCCGGCCCGCCTGCGCCAGCGGCAGCGCGGGCGCGCAGACCAGCCGGTAGAACTCGGGGTACAGCGGTACCTGAGTCACCCGGCCCAGCGGTTCATTGTCCAGATAGGTGATGCCTGCATCCAGATCCAGCCGCTCGATCCCCGTCAGGATTTCGGCCGAGGTGCGCGACAGGATGGTGACCCGCACATCCGGATGCCGCTTGGTGAAGGGCGTTGTCAGATCCACCACCATGGGCAGCGCAGTCGGGATGACACCGATCCGCAGGGTGCCGGTCAGCCCGCTGCGCAGCGCCCGCATCTCGTCGCGCAGGGCGCGCGTGTCACCCACGATCCGCCGCGCCCGATCCAGCACCCGCCGCCCCTCGGGCGTCAGCCCCTGAAAGCGTGATCCGCGAAACACCAGCTGCACGCCCAGCTGATCCTCCAGCTGCTTGATGGCCGAAGACAGCGTGGGCTGCGTCACCCCGCAGGCTTCGGCGGCACGGCCGAAATGGCCCTCGTTTGCCAGGGCTATGAACATTTCCAGCTTGTCGATCATGGCAACTTGTCGCCCATCCCGGGCCCTGTGGCAACGCCGGGGCCGGGCCGCGGCAAATCTTTTCGAAAAGATTTGCAAAATCCTTCGAAGGATTTTGCCGCGCGCGCCTGCAAGCCTTGTCGCATCGCCTGCCCCTCTCTACATCCTTGGGCATGACATTCCGCATCCCCTTCCTGAACAAGCCGCCCCTCGTTCCCGTCATCCGCCTGCAGGGCGCCATCGGCACCGGCGGGCGCTTCGGCGCCGGGCTGAATGATGCCGCCCTTGCGCCGCTGGTGGAAAAGGCCTTCCGCATGAAACCCGCCGCCGTGGCGCTGGCGATCAACTCGCCCGGGGGGTCTGCGGCGCAAAGCTCGCTGATCGCGGCGCGCATCCGGCGGCTGGCGGATGAAAAGGGCATCAAGGTGCATGCCTTTGTCGAGGATGTGGCGGCTTCGGGCGGCTATTGGCTGGCCTGTGCCGCCGATGACATCTGGGTGGATGACACTTCGCTTGTCGGCTCCATCGGGGTGATCTTTGCGGGCTTCGGCTTTCCTGAACTGCTGGCCCGCCATGGCATCGAACGCCGGGTGCATACCGCCGGCCGGTCAAAATCGCTGGCCGATCCGTTCCAGCCCGAAAAGCCCGAAGATGTGGCCCGGCTGAAAGCCCTGCAGGAGCCGATCCACCGCGCCTTCATCGCCCATGTGCAGGCCCGGCGCGGCACGCGGCTGAGTGCTACGGCCGATCTGTTCAACGCCGATATCTGGGTGGGGGCGCAGGCGGTCGAACTGGGGCTGGCAGATGGCGTGGCGCATCTGAAGCCCAAGCTGACGCAGCTTTACGGGGACAAGGTCAAGACCGTGGTTCTGGGCCAGAGGCGCGGCCTGATGCAGCGCCTGACCGGCACCGCCATCGAAGGCGCCCTGGCCGAGGTGGAAAGCCGCGCCGCCTTTGCCCGGTTCGGGCTGTAACATGCTGATCAAGATCGTCACCCTGTTTCTGGTTCTGATGGCCGCAGGCGGGGTCTATTACAAATTCCGCAGCCGGGGCGGTGCGGGGCGGCTTGCCAAGTCACCCAGCTGCCCTAAATGCGGTCGACACCGAATCGGAAGCGGCCTCTGCCCCTGCGGGCAGCCCCGGAAAAAAGGGTAATCAGTTTGGCTATGGATCTGTTCTACGTCGCGGCCGGGCTTGTGCTTCTGGTCTTTGCCGGTGATGCGCTGGTGAAAGGCGCGGTGGCACTTGCCCTGCGCCTGGGCATCCCCGCCCTGATCGTGGGCCTGACGGTGGTGGCTTTCGGCACTTCGGCGCCGGAACTTCTGGTCTCGGTCAATGCCGCGCTCAATGGCCAGGCCGGGATCGCACTTGGCAATGTGGTGGGATCGAATATCGCCAATATCCTGCTGATCCTGGGCCTGCCCGCGCTGATCGCCACCATTCACACCAGCCTGCTGGATATCCGGCGCGGCTATGTCGTGATGCTGGCCACCGCCATTCTGCTGATCGTGCTCAGTTTCCTTGGCCCGTTCACCTGGTGGCATGGCCTGATCCTGCTGGCGGGTCTGACGCTGACATTGTGGGATAACATCCGCATCGCCCGCGCCCATCGCGCCGATCTGGCGGCACAGGATCTGCCCGAAGGCGCCGATCCTGGCATGGCCGTCTGGAAGATCAGCGCCCTGATCCTGGCCGGGCTTGTCGGTCTGGGCTTCGGCGCCGATCTTCTGGTGGATGGCGCCGTGAACATCGCGCGCAACTTCGGCATCAGCGAAACGGTGATCGGCCTGACGCTGGTGGCCGTGGGCACCTCGCTGCCCGAACTCGTCACCTCGGTCATGGCGGCCTTCCGCAAACAGGCCGATGTCGCCATGGGCAATGTGATCGGCTCCAACACCTTCAACGTTCTGGCCATCCTCGGCATCACCTCGGTGATCGCCCCGATGGAGGTGCCCGCCCAATTGCTCAGCTTCGATCTCTGGGTCATGCTGGCCGTATCACTGATGCTGGTGCCCTTCGTCTTCCTCAAGCTGGATATCGGCAAGCTGGCGGGCATCGGTCTGGTGGGGGGCTATGTCGCCTATACTGTCTCGCTGGTGACGTGATGCGCGCCTTGGTGACCGGGGCCGGGCGCAGGCTTGGGCAGGCGATGGCGATGTATCTGGCCGGGCGCGGCTATGATGTGGCCGTGCATTATGCAGGCAGCGCCGAAGGCGCCACAGAAACCCTGCAGGGCATCACCGCGCAGGGCCGTCAGGGTGCGCTTCTGCAGGCCGATCTGCTGTCAGAATCCGAAACCCAGGCCCTCGTTCCCCGTGCCGCCACCGCCCTTGGCGGGCCGCTGACCCTGCTGGTCAACAATGCCTCGATCTTTGAACGGGACACGATCCTGACCGCCACCCGGCGCAACTGGGACCGGCATATGGAAAGCAACCTGCGCGCGCCCTTCGTCCTGACCCAGGCTTTTGCCGCGCAGGCCCCCGCCACCCTGCGCGATCTGGCGGGCGAGCCGCTGGCCAGCGCGCTGGTGGTCAACATGATCGACCAGCGCGTGCGCAAGCTTACCCCCGATTTCATGACCTATACTCTGGCCAAGATGGGCCTCTGGGCGCTGACCCAGACCGCCGCACAGGCGCTTGCGCCGCAGATCCGGGTCAATGCCATCGGTCCCGGCCCGACCCTGCAAGGCGATCGCCAATCCGCCGAAGCCTATGCCACCCAGCGCGCCGCCACCGTTCTGGGCCGGGGCGCCCACCCTTCGGATATCTGCGCCGCCCTGGGCTATCTGCTGGATGCACAGGCCGTCACCGGGCAACTTCTGTGCATCGACGGCGGCCAGCATCTGGCCTGGCAAACCCCGGATGTGATGGGCACCGAATGACGTTAGGGTAAGCCTTTCGCAAAAGTTGTCCACTTTCTGCGGAACCGTCACGGAACTGTCAGAAAAGCCCTGTCTTATCAGCCCCTTGCACGACTTGAAAAAATTTATACATACTTTTCAACACGTTGCGAAGCGGCCTATTTTTTCAGCACGTTAACGAACCCTCAAGAAAACAAGGAGTTTTTGCCACCTCCCAAGTTTTCTCCGCAGAGTTATCCACAGAAACGGTGGATAGCTTCCCTCTTGAACTCCCCCCGCTATCATTGCAGCGAAACGGGGAATCGATGACTCCCGAAAAGAGGAATTTTCGTGCCGGACAATACAGCCGAACCCACCGTCCCACGCACCGGACATGAGGTGATTCAGGATTACCTGCGCACGCTTGATGGCTCGCCCGGGGTCTATCGGATGCTGAATGCCGCGAACGAGGTGCTCTATGTCGGCAAGGCGCGCAATCTGAAGGCGCGGGTGTCGAATTATGCCCGGCCCTCGGGCCATTCGGGGCGGATCGCGCGGATGATCCACGAAACCGCTTCGATGATGTTCCTGACGACGCGCACCGAAACCGAGGCGCTGCTGCTGGAACAGAACCTGATCAAGCAGCTGAAACCGCGCTACAACGTGCTGCTGCGCGATGACAAATCCTTTCCCAATATCCTGATCCCCACCGGCCATCCCTTCCCGATGATCACCAAGCATCGCGGCAAGCGCGGCGAAAAGGGCCGCTACTTCGGCCCCTTCGCCTCGGCGGGCGCGGTGAACCGCACGCTGAACCAGCTGCAGCGCGTGTTCCAGCTGCGCACCTGTTCCGACAGCATGTTTTCCGGCCGCAGCCGCCCCTGCCTGCTGTTCCAGATCAAGCGCTGCGCCGGGCCCTGCGTCGGCCGGATATCGGAATCCGATTATGCCGGGCTGGTCGATGACGCCACCCGGTTTCTGGAAGGTAAATCCACCTCCGTTCAGGCCGATCTGGCGAAAGCCATGGCTCTGGCGTCAGAGGCGATGGAATTCGAACGCGCCGCCGCCCTGCGCGACCGGATCAAGGCGCTGACCGCCGTGCAAAGCACCCAAGGGATCAACCCGCGCGGCGTGGCCGAGGCGGATGTGGTGGCGCTGCATCTGGAAGGCGGGCAGGCCTGCGTGCAGGTGTTCTTCATCCGCGCCAATCAAAGCTGGGGCAACAAGGATTTCTACCCCAAGACCGGCGCCGGTGCCGAAGAGCCCGAGATTCTGGAGGCCTTCCTCAGCCAGTTCTATGATGACAAGGAACCGCCCCGCCTGATCCTGCTGTCCCATGCGGTGGATAACGAAGATCTGGTGACGCAGCTGCTGTCAGACCGGGCCGGCCGCAAGGTGGAACTGGCGGTGCCCCTGCGCGGCGAAAAGGCCGAACTGCTGGAAAACGCCCACCGGAACGCGCGCGAAAGCCTGGCGCGGCGGATGGCCGAAAGCTCCACCCAGAACAAGCTGCTGCAGGGGCTGGCCGAAGCCTTCGATCTGGATGCCCCGCCCAAACGGATCGAGGTCTATGACAACAGCCATATTCAGGGCGCCCATGCGGTGGGCGGCATGATCGTGGCGGGGGCCGAAGGCTTTCTGAAATCCCAGTATCGCAAGTTCAACATCAAGGGCGAGGCAGGCGCGCAGGGCGACGATTTCGGCATGATGAAAGAGGTGCTGACCCGCCGCTTCGAACGCCTGCTGAAGGAAGACCCCGAACGCAAGACCGATCTCTGGCCCGATCTCTTGCTGATCGACGGCGGCGCCGGGCAGATTTCGGCGGTGGGTGAAATCATGACCGAACTTGGGGTGGATGACATCCCCTTTGTCGGCGTCGCCAAAGGGGTAGACCGCGATCACGGCAAGGAAGAATTCTACCGCCCCGGCGCACCGCCCTTTGCCCTGCGGATGAACGATCCGGTGCTGTATTTCGTGCAGCGACTGCGCGACGAGGCGCACCGCTGGGCCATCGGCGCCCATCGCGCGAAACGTGCCAAGGCCACAACCGCCACTCCTCTGGACGAAGTACCGGGCGTCGGCGCCGCCCGCAAACGCGCGCTGCTGGCCCATTTCGGCAGCGCCAAGGCCGTCAGCCGGGCGGCGGTGGGGGATCTGATGGCCGTCACAGGCATATCCGAAGCCATGGCCCAGCAGATCCACGATTTCTTCCACGACCGGGGCTGAACCGGCCCGGCCACAAGACAAGCCCGGCAAGAAGGCAGGGGGTGCTCGCACCCCCTCTGGGCGCGCTGCGCCCATTCACCCCCGAGGGTATTTTGGCCAAGAGGAATGGGGAAACCCCGCCTGCTCTTCCTCTTGGCACAAATACCCTCGGGGGGAGCGGCCAAAGGCCGCGTGGGGGGCAGAAGGCCCCCCGACCCGGGCTGGCAGAGGCGACGCAGCCAATCGCCGGGTCAGCCCCGGATCCGAGCCCGCCGCGCTGCGATCCGCGCCCGCAGCAGGGTGAACAGCGCCGCCCCCATCACCAGCGCCGCGCCGATCACCACATTCGACTTCAGCTCTTCATCGAAGACGGTCAGCCCCAGAATGGCGATGAACACCAGCTGCAGCAGCGCGAAAGGCTGCACATCGCTGGCCTCGGCCACCTCATAGGCCTTGATCATCATGTAATGCGCCCCGGCGGCTGTCAGGCACAGCGTCACCATCCAGCCCCAGTCCGGCAGCGTCATCGGCTCCCAGAACCACAGGCCCAGCGGCGTGATGGCAATCGCGCAGATGCAGCCCGTCCACAGGAAGGACGTGCCCGCACTGTCCCCCTGCGCGACATAGCGCGTCAGCAGCGCATAAAGCGCGAACATCAGCGCCGATATCAGCGGCACGATGGCCCAGGGCGAAAACACCGAAACGCCCGGCTGCAGGATGACCAGCACCCCCACAAAGCCCACGCCAATGGCCAGCCAGCGCCGCCAGCCCACCTTCTCGCCCAGCACCGGCCCCGAAAGCGCCGCCACGAACAGCGGATAGCAGACGAAAACCGCATGGGTGTTGATCAGCCCCAGCTGCACGAAGGCGAGGATCATGATCACCACCTCCACCACCAGCACAACGGCCCGCGTCACCTGCAGCAGCGGATAGCGCGGCCGCAGATGCGCCGCGATCCCGCCCGGCAACCGCGAGGCCAGCGCCAGCGCGAACAGCGCAAAGAACCAGAACCGCACAGCCACCACCATGTAGACGTTATATTCCGCCGACAGATGCCGCGAGATCCCGTCCTGCAGCGCAAAGACCAGCGCGGTGGCCGACATCAGCAGAATGCCAAGTCCGGTGTTCTGTTTCGCCTGGGCGATCATGCTTGATCCTCATGGCAGGCCCGGCCCCAGGGGGCAGGCAACAACCGGCAGGGGGTTTCAGGTCTGGCGCGTTCCGATGGTCATGTGGCGCTTGCGCCCATGGCCCGGCAAACGGTCTACCTGAAAGCCCGCAGCCTGCAAGGCCCGGCGTACCGCCCCGGCCGCCGTATAGGTGGCAAAGCTGCCATGCAAATTTGTATGGGCTCCCACCTCGGCCATCAGCGAATCGCTCCACAGCTCCGGGTTCTTGGCCGGGGAAAAGCCATCCAGAAACCAGGCATCCGCCCGGCCCGGCCAGGCAGGGAGGGTATCGCGTGCATCCCCGATGATGATTTCGGCCTCGATCCCCGGCAGGTCCAGCCTGCGCCGCCCCGCCGCCCATTGCGCCAGAAACGGCCCTGCCACCGCCCGCGCCTCGGGAAAATGATCCAGCGCCCGCGCGATATCTTCTGCCGCCATCGGAAACGCCTCGAAACTGGTGAAGCGCAGCCGCCCCGGCGCCCCCATCCGCGCCCAGAGGATCTGCACCGCCAGCAGGTTCAGCCCGGTGCCAAAGCCCAGTTCGGCAATCTGAAACCCGTCACACAGCCGCACCTCCAGACGGTTGCCCGCCAGAAACACATGCCGGGTCTCTGCCAGTCCGTCATTCAGGCTGAAATACGGGTCGTCAAACCGGGTCGAAACCGGAATCACCCCATCGCGCCAGTCAAGTTCCGCCCTCTGGTCCACCATGCCGCTTTATCCTACAGATCCGGGCGCGAGACTGCGGAAAGGGCACGCCAATGGCAAGGCAGGATGTGACAGTGCGGGGCGGCGGCATCTTCGGCCTGTCTTGCGCATGGGAGCTGATACGCCGGGGCGCCCGGGTCCGGCTGATCGAGGCTGCACATATCGGCGCCGGGGCTTCGGGCGGGCTGGTGGGCGCACTCAGCCCGCATATGCCGGAAAACTGGAACCCCAAGAAACAGTTCCAGCTGGACAGCCTGCTGATGGCCCAATCCTTCTGGGCCGGCGTTGCGGCGGCCTCCGGCCTGTCGCCGGGCTATGCCCGCACCGGCCGCCTGCAACCGCTGGCCGATGCCCGCGCGGTGGAAAGCGCCCGCGCCCGCGCCACCTCGGCCGCGGCGCTGTGGCAGGGGCAGGCTGTCTGGCAGGTGATCCCCGCCACCGGCGCGCCCTGGGAACCGGCCAGCCCCACCGGCCTGCTGATCCACGATACGCTTTCGGCCCGGCTGCACCCGCGTCAGGCCGCCGCCGCGCTGGCCGCCGCGATCACCGCACGGGGGGGCGACATCCTGCTGGGCGATGCGCCCGAAACCGGCCCGGTGATCCATGCCACCGGCACTGCCGGTCTGGCCGATCTGTCGCAGGCGCTGGGAAAACCCGTGGGGGTGGGCGTCAAGGGGCAGGCGCTGTCGCTGCGCTTCGATGCGTGCGACCAGCCACAGATCTATGCGGGCAGCCTGCACATCATCCCGCATGAAGACGGCACGGTGGCCATCGGCTCCACCTCGGAAAACCAGTGGTCCGACGCAACCGTCACCGACAGCCAGCTGGAGGATCTGCACACCCGCGCCATCGCCGCGCTGCCCTGCCTTGCCGATGCGCCGGTGATTGATCGCTGGGCAGGCCTGCGCCCCCGGGCGAAATCCCGCGCGCCAATGCTGGGGCCATGGCCGGGCCGCCCCGGCCATTTCATCGCCAATGGCGGCTTCAAGATCGGCTTCGGCATGGCACCCAAGATCGCGGCCACGATGGCCGATCTGATCCTGGAAGATCGCGATACCATCCCGCCCGGCTTCCGGGTGGAAGACAGTCTCTGACCTGCCGTCTTCCTCTTGGGAAAAATATCCTCAGGGGGTGAATGGGCCAAAGGCCCAGAGGGGGCGCGAGCGCCCCCTGCGCCGTCTCAGGCGGATTTCAGCGCCGTGGTCAGCGCGCCGATATCGCCCTTCTGCTGCTTCAGCATGGCGCCGATCTCTTCACGCTCGGACGCAAGCATGTTCACGCCTTCGATGATGATGTTGAAGAACAGATCGCGTCCCGATTTGTTCGAAACATGCCAGCGCAGATCGAACGGCGCCTCGCCGCGCAGATGCGCCACAGACATCACCTCGAAATAGCTCTTCAGCGGCTTGGCATCCACAACCTCGATGCGCCCGCCGATGAACTCGCGGAAGCGGCGACCGTATTTGCGGCTGATATAGCCCTGATAGGCTGCGGTGAAGGCCTTCATCTGCGCCGCAGAGGCCTGGCGCGCCGCCGGGCCCAGCGCCGAGCGGGCGATGGCCGCCACATCGGCATATTTGGCGAAGATGCGCTCGAATTCGGTGAACATCGCCGCCTCGGCCTTGCCCGAGTTGATGACGGCATTCACATCGGCAATCGCCGAATCGATCAGAGACCGGGCCGAAGCCAGATCCAGCGCCATGGCGCCACGGGGCAACGCGGTCACGGCAGCACCGGCCATCAGGGCCGTGCCGAAACCGCGGCGGGTGAATTCCATGCGGGACATGTCACTCCTCGTAGGGGTCAATGAATCCGTCGTCATCTGCCGCAGATCCGGCGCCGGTCTGGCCCAGTTCGAAACGGCGGTTCTGCAGATAGAGCAGCCGGGCCTGCGCATAGCTGTCTGCACTGTCATATAGGATGGAATCGATCGTGTCGGAATAGCGGTCCCGATCACCAAGTTTTGACCCCAGCTTGAACGCCGTCGCCCAGTCGCTTTCCGGCGAGGGCAAAGTGATGCTCATCGGGTTCATCACCAGATCGGTCACGATCCCCACACCATCCCGCACGGTCGACGGGCCGAAGCCCGGCATTTCCAGATAGGGGCCTTCACCAACACCCCAGACATGCAGGGTTTCGCCGAAATCGGTCTGGTCATGCGGAATACCGATGGCGGTGGCCGGATCGAACAGCCCGCCGATGCCGACCGTTGTATTCACCACAAAACGGAAGAAATTCTGCACGGTGCCCGCCGGATCGGCCTGCAGCACGCCGTTCACCATATCGCCCGGCAGATCCAGGTTGCCCGCCACATTGGAAACCCCGGTCCGCACCGGCTGTGGCAGGATCGTGCCATATCCGCGCGAGGCCGGGCGCAGCAGATAGCGGTCCAGCCCCCGGTTCAGCGCATGGGTGCCCCGGTTCAGCCCCTCCAGCGGGTCATGGATCTGGGCGGGCGGCGGCGGTGCCGCACAGGCCGAAAGCGCCAGAGCCATCGCCCCTGCAACCGCAAGCAGGCCACGATTCGGCCGCGCCCCGTCAATTATGGATGGAAACTTCATCGCCATCTGCCTAGTGTCCCGCACAAATTACTCGGCTAACCATAGGTTTTGAAACCGGAAGGCAAGGCATAAGGCCCCCCGTAGATGATGACAACGCGCAAACGTGGCTTCGCGGTGACGCGGATCGGCATAAATCAGCCGGTTTCCGGCGCGCTGAACAAAAGGAGTAGGCAGCAATGAGCCGAATAGAGGCAGCGGTGAATGTGACACCGGGGCTCATGGAACTGCGGGCCGCCCGGCGCGACTCGCGCGGGCTTATCGTCTCTGCCTTCGTGTTCAGCGTGGTGGTGAACCTGCTGATGCTGACCGGCCCGCTTTACATGCTGCAGGTCTATGACCGGGTTCTGGGCAGCCGCTCCGAAGCCACGCTGGTGGCGCTGTCGGTTCTGGTGGTCTTCCTGTTCATCGCCATGGGTGTGCTGGATCATGCGCGCGGCCGGGTGATGGCCCGCATCGGCGCCAGCTTTCAGGCCAAGCTGGACCGCCGGGTGTTCGAAGCCGCGCTGCGGCGCAGCCAGCAGGCGCCCTCCGATGCCGCAGCCACCGCAGCCCAGCGCGATCTGGAAGCGGTGCAACGGCTCTGGGCCTCGCCCGTGCTGCTGGCGCTGTTCGATATTCCCTGGACGCCGCTGTTCATCGCCGCGATCTTCATCTTCCACCCCTGGATGGGCTGGCTGGCCATCGGTGGCGGGATCATTCTGATCATCACCACCATCATGAACCAGCGGCTGACCAAAGTGCCGCTGAACCGCGCCAATAATGCCACCATCGCCGCCGAACGGATTTCCGACAATCTGAAGGCCGAGGCCGAGGTGGTGCAGGCGCTGGGGATGCAATCTGCGGGCTTTGACCGTTGGCAGAAGGCGCGCGGCGCCGCCCTGACCCAAAGCCTTGCCGCCGCCGACATGGGCGGCACCTTCTCCATCCTCACCAAGACGTTCCGCCTGTTCCTGCAATCGGCCATGCTGGGCCTTGGCGCCTGGCTGGTGCTGCGCGGCGAATTGTCGGCAGGCGCGATGATCGCCGGTTCCATCCTGATGGGCCGGGCGCTGGCGCCCATCGAAATGGCCGTGGGCCAATGGGCCGTGGTGCAGCGCGCGCAAGAGGGATGGGGCCGTCTGGCCGAGCTGTTCACCCGGATGCCGCAGGAACAGCCGCGCACCCAGCTGCCCCGCCCCAAGGCGGATCTGGAGGCGCAGAACCTCACCGTGGTTCCCCCCGGCGAAAGCTATGCCACGCTGCGCATGGTGAATTTCCGGCTGGAACCCGGTCAGGCGCTTGGCGTCATCGGGCCCTCCGGTTCGGGCAAATCCACCCTCGCCCGCGCGCTCATCGGCGCCTGGCGCCCGGCGGGCGGCAAGGTCCGGCTGGATAGCGCCTCGCTCGATCAATATGAACCCGATGTTCTGGGCAGCTATATCGGCTACCTGCCGCAGCGCGTGACCCTGTTCGAAGGCACCATCGCCGAAAACATCGCCCGCCTGCAGGGCAAACCCGACGGGCTGAAGGTGGTCGAGGCCGCCAAGAAAGCCGCCGCCCATGACATGATCGTAAAGCTGCCCGATGGCTATGACACCCGCGTGTCGGCCCTGGGGGGCCGTCTGTCCGGTGGCCAGATCCAGCGCATCGGCCTGGCCCGCGCCATGTATGGCGATCCCGTCATCATGGTGCTGGACGAGCCGAACTCGAACCTCGACAACGAAGGCTCCATCGCGCTGAACCTCGCCATCCGGTCGATGAAGGCCGCGGGCTGCGCCATCCTCATCATGGCCCACCGCCCCGCCGCCATCCAGGAATGTGATCTGCTGATGGTGATGGAGGAAGGCACCCGCCGCGCCTTCGGCCCCCGCGATCAGGTTCTGCGCGACATGGTGAAGAACCATACAGAAATCGTGAAAAGTACAGGCCCCGGAGGCGTGACATGACGGAACCCAGCCCCACCACAGGCGGCACAAGGGCCGACACCCGGGCCGACACCCGGGCCGATCAGGCCCCCACCATGGCACAGAACACATCGCCCGCCGCCCGCCCCGATGCCCCGCCGCCCGCTCCGCCCCGCCCGCCGGCCACCGCCCCGGCGGCATCGGCAGATGATGGCGCATCCCAACGTTCGCCCCGCCGCTATCTGCTGTCGGGCTATGTCATGCTGGCGCTCCTGCTGGGTGGCTTCGGCGTCTGGAGCGTGACCGCCCGCATTTCGGGCGCCGTCATCGCCTCGGGCCAGATCGAGGTCGAACAGCAGCGCCAGATCGTTCAGCACCCCGATGGCGGTGTGGTCGATCTGATCTCGGTGCAGGATGGCGATCTGGTGAAGGCGGGCGATCTGCTGATCCGGCTCGACGGGTCTGCCCTGCTGTCAGAACTCGCCATCGTCGAAGGCCAGCTCTACGAAATTCAGGCGCGCCGCGCCCGGATGGCCGCCGAACGTGATGATGCCACCGCCATCACCTTCCCCGCCGATCTGCTGGAACTGGCCAAGACCCGGCCCGAAGTCGCCGAACAGATCGAAGGCCAGATCAACCTTTTCGATGCCCGCGCCGAAACCCTGTCAAAACAGATCGGCCAGATGGATGAACGCCGCGCCCAGACGCGCAGCCGCATCGGCGGCATTGATGCGCAGATCGTGGCGCTGCAATCGCAGCTGGATCTGATCCTGAAGGAACTGGTCGATCAGCAGGCCCTGCTGGACAAGGGGCTGGCCCAGGCCAGCCGCGTGCTCGCCCTGCAGCGCGAAGAGGCGCGGATGCGCGGCTCGGCGGGCGAACTGGCCGCCAACCGCGCCCAGGCCCTTGAAAGTATTTCGGAAATAGAGCTTGAAATCCTACGGCTGGAGGCCGCCCGCCGCGAAGAGGCCAATACAACCCTGCGCGATCTGGGCTATCAGGAGCTGGAACTGGCCGAACGCCGCCGCGCCCTGGCCGAACGCATCAGCCGTCTGGAAATCCGCGCCCCGGTTTCGGGCATCGTGCTGGGGATGCAGGTCACCACGCCGCAGGCCGTGCTGCGCCCCGCCGATCCGGTGCTGTACCTGATCCCGCAGGATCGCCCGCTGGTCATCGCCGCCCAGGTCTCGCCCCTGCATGTCGACGAGGTCTTCCCGGGGCAAGAGGCGCGGCTGCATTTCGCCTCCTTCTCGGCCCGCACCACGCCGGAACTGATGGGCAACGTCACCGTCGTCTCGGCCGATGCCCTGCATGATCAGAACACCCAGTCCTCCTACTACCGCGCCGAAATCGTGCTGCAGCCCGGCGAGGTGGAAAAGCTGGAAAATCTGGTGCTGCTGCCCGGGATGCCGGTCGAGGCCTATATCAAGACCGCAGACCGCACGCCGATGTCCTATCTGCTGCAACCCTTCACCGATTACTTCAAGAAGGCGTTCCGCGAAAGCTGACCGCCGCCTTGCAGCCATAGCTGCTGCCGCTTTGCGGCCAAACCTGTCGGGGGCGGTCTTGCCGCCCCCCGCGCTTGCCGCTAGCCTCCGCCCGGAACAACAGGAGGCCACCATGTCCATCGAAGCCCGTCTTGCCGAACTCGGCGTTACCCTGCCCGATGCCCCGGCGCCGGCCGCCAATTATGTGCCCTTCGTGATCACCGGCAATCTCTGCCATGTCTCGGGCCAGATCAGCGCCGATGCCAATGGCCAGATCAAGGGCAAGCTGGGTGATGATTTCACCGTCGAACAGGGTGCCGCCGCTGCGAAATCCTGCGCCATCTCCTTGCTGGCACAGGCGAAAAAGGCCTGCGGTGGCGATCTGGGCCGCATCGTGCGGCTGGTGAAGCTGGTGGGTTTCGTCAATTCCACCCCCGATTTCACCGATCAACCCAAGGTCATCAACGGCGCATCGGATTTCATGGTTGCCGTGCTGGGTGATGCGGGCCGCCATGCCCGCTCTGCGGTTTCCGCCGCCTCGCTGCCTTTCGGCGTTGCGGTGGAAATCGAGGCGATTTTCGAGATCGCCTGATGCCCGCCCCCCTGCACCCCGATTTTCTGCGCCTGCCGATCGCCCACCGTGCCCTGCATGATCGCGCGGCAGGCCGCCCGGAAAACAGCCGCGCCGCGATCCGCGCGGCAGTCGCCGCAGGCTATGCGATCGAGATCGACCTGCAGCTGTCCTCGGATGGCCTCGCCATGGTCTTTCACGACGAAACGCTGGACCGGCTGACAGAAGACACCGGCTGGGTGCAGGACCGCAGCGCCGCCGATCTGGGCGCAATACAGCTCCGGGATGCCGCAGACGGCATCCCGACCCTGACCGAAGTGCTTGATATCGTGTCCGGAACCGTTCCCCTTCTCATCGAGGTGAAGGATCAGACACTGGTGCCCGCCGGCCGCATCGGCCCGCTGGAGGCCGCAACGGCAAAAGCGCTGGCGGGCTATCCCGGCCCGGTGGCGCTGATGTCCTTCAATCCCGACAGCATGGCCGAACTGGCGCGGCTCTGCCCCGATATCCCGCGCGGGCTGACGACCGGCAGCTATGATCCCGAAAGCTATGCGCCCCTGCCCGCCGATCTGTGCAACCGCCTGCGCGACATCCCGGATTATGACCGGGTCGGCGCTTGTTTCATCAGCCACGAAGCCGCCGATCTGGCCCGCCCCCGCGTGGCCGAACTGCAGGCACAGGGCGCCGCCGTGCTGTGCTGGACCATCCGCTCACCGCAGGCCGAAGCCGAGGCCCGCAAGATCGCCCGCAATATCACCTTCGAAGGCTATCTGGCTGCAAAACCTTGACTTTCCTGCCCACGGCCTCATCTTCCCGTTGTCGAAAAATCCTCGGGGGGCACGGGGGGCAGACAGCCCCCCGCCCCCTCCGCAAGTCGAGGAGCCGGTGTTGCCGGAACTGACCGTCACGCTTGCCGAATCCTTTGCCGCCATCCCCGCCGCCCGCTGGGATGCGCTGGCCTGTCCCGAGGCGGCCACCGGCCGGCCGGATGATCCCTTCACGACCCACCGCTTCCTTCTGGCGCTGGAAAGCTCGCGCTCGGTTGGCCCCGGCACCGGCTGGCTGCCCCGGCCGCTGCTGGTGGAGGATGCGGGCCAACTGATTGCCGCTGCACCACTTTTTGTGAAATCGCACAGTCAGGGCGAATATATCTTCGATCACGGCTGGGCCGAGGCCTATGAGCGGGCGGGCGGGCGTTATTACCCGAAACTGCAGATCGCCGTGCCCTTCACCCCCGCCACCGGGCGGCGGTTCCTGACCCTGCCGGGCCACGAGATCGCAGGCCATGCGGCGCTGATCGAAGGTGCCACCACCATCGCCCGGCAGAATGGCCTGTCGTCGCTGCATGCCACATTCTGCACGGAAGCAGAGGCCGAATCCGGCGCCGCTTTGGGCCTGATGCCCCGGGTGACGCAGCAGTTTCACTGGCATAATCAAGACTTTGCCAGCTACGATGACTTTCTGGCCAGCCTTGCGTCGCGCAAGCGCAAGGCGCTGCGCAAGGAACGCGAAACCGCGAACGGGCATGGGCTGGTGATCGAAAATCTGACCGGCGATCAGATCCGGCCCGAACATTGGCAGGCCTTCTGGGACTTCTATCAGGACACCGGCCGCCGCAAATGGGGGCAACCCTATCTGACGCGGGCATTTTTCGACGAGATTCACCGCACCATGCGCGATGATGTGCTGCTCGTCATCGCCTCCGATCAGGGGCGGCCTGTGGCGGGCGCGCTGAATTTCCTTGGAAAATCCGTGATTTACGGGCGCTACTGGGGCTGTATTGCCGATTACGCCTGCCTGCATTTCGAACTGTGCTATCATCGCGCCATCGACCATGCGATTGCCCATGGCCTGAACCGGGTCGAGGCGGGCGCGCAGGGCGAACACAAGCTGGCGCGTGGCTATCTTCCGGTAAAAACCCATTCTTTACATTGGGTTGCAGATCCGGGCTTTGCGCGCGCCGTGGCCGATTATCTGGATCGCGAACAACGCGCTGTCGATGAAGAGATCGAGATCCTGACCGCCTATGGCCCGTTCCGCCGGGGCGCGCTTCAGGGCGAATAGACCGCAGCACCCGGCATGTGCCGATGGAGGAAAGCCTATGCAACTGCTGACAGATGCTGAACGCGCCGAAGCCCTGCCGGGGCTGGGCGAAACCGGCTGGCGTGCCGTGCCGGACCGCGACGCCATCCGCAAGATATGGAAATTCAAAGGTTTTTCAGAAGCCTGGGGATTCATGTCGCGCGTGGCTCTGGCCGCGGAAAAGGCCGATCATCACCCCGAATGGGCGAATACCTACAACGTCGTGGATGTGGTGCTGACCACCCATGCCTGCGACGGGCTGTCGGCGCTGGATATCGCGCTGGCACAAAAGATGGATCGGCTGGCGGGCAGTGCCACGGTGCAGACCGATCATTCAGAGCCGGTGGATTGCCTGTGCAAACTGGAACACGGCAGCCGCAGCTGAGGTCTGGCTGCGGTCTGGCCCGCGTCGGTTCTGCGTCGGGTCTTTGTCCCGACAGCAAGGGGCCGGGCATCTGCATGCCCGGCCCCCTTGCTTTCACTCTGGATCAGATCGCTGCCAGCAGCGATTCCCCGCCCGAGGCTTCGCAGATGCCGGGGCTTTCCTCGACATGCAGCACCTTGACCAGACCATCTTCGGCATAAAGCGCATAGCGCTTGGACCGGCCGATCAGGCCGACGGCAGGCGCCGAGAATTCCAGCCCGAGCGCTGCGGTAAAGCTGCCATCGGCATCGCCCGCAAAGGTGATCCCGGCTTCGGTCGCGCCGGTGGAGTCGCCCCAGGCCTTCATCACGAAGGGATCGTTGACCGAAACGCAGATGATTTCATCCACGCCCTTGGCGGCGAAAGCATCCTTGGTGCGCATGAAGCTGGGCACATGGGCGGTGGTGCAGGTGCCGGTATAGGCGCCCGGCAGACCGAAGATCACGACCTTGCGGCCCTTCAGCCTTGTCGGCCAGATCGAACTTTTCGGGGCCATTGGCACCGAAAACCAGAAGCTGGCCTCGGGCAGGGTGCTGCCTGCGGAAATTGTCATACTGTGTCCCTCGCGCGTTGCGTTTCCGATGCTGCCAGATATAGGGTCCGCCGCAGGACAGGGCCAGAGGCGAGGCCGATTTCGCCGGGTGGAGACAGGCAATGGCACATTTCGTGGTGGTGGGGGCCGGGCAGGCCGGGGCAGCCCTGGTGGCAAAGCTGCGCGGGCTGGGGTTTCAGGGCGAGATCACCCTGATCGGGGAAGAAACCGCCCCGCCCTATCAGCGCCCGCCCCTGTCGAAGGCCTATCTGCTGGGCGAGATGGAGGAAGAGCGGCTTTGGCTGCGATCGGCCGATTTCTATGCCGATCAGCGGATCACGCTGCAGCTGGGCCATCGCGTGGCGGGCATCGACGCCGGCGGCGCAGACCATCACGGCTCGGCGGCGAGGTGATCGGCCTATGACGCGCTGGTGCTGACCACGGGTTCGGTGCCGCGCCGCCTGCCTGCGGCGGTGGGCGGCGATCTGGACGGCATCTTTACCGTGCGCACCCTGGCCGATGTGGATGCCATGCGCACCGAATGTGTGGCGGGCCGCCGGGTGGTAATCGTGGGGGGCGGCTATATCGGGCTGGAGGCGGCGGCGGTGGCCGCCAAGCTGGGTCTGACGGTGACGGTGGTGGAAATGGCGCCGCGCATCCTGCAACGGGTGGCGGCGCCCGAAACCTCGGATTTCTTCCGCGACCTGCACCGCGCGCATGGCGTGCGGATCATCGAAGGCGTGGGGCTGGAGCGGCTGGAGGGCGAGGGCCGGGTGACAGCGGCGCGGCTGGCCGATGGCGCCGTGATCCCCTGCGATTTCGTCATTGCCGGGGTGGGCATCCTGCCGGTCACCGATCTGGCCGAGGCGGCGGGCTGTGCGCTGGACAACGGCATCCGCACCGATGCGCAGGGCCGCACCTCTGTGCCCCATATCTGGGCGGCGGGCGATTGCGCCTCTTTCCCGCATCAGGGCGGGCGCATCCGGCTGGAATCGGTGGGCAATGCCATAGATCAGGCCGAGCTGGTGGCGGAAAACCTGCTGGGCGCGGGCAAGGACTATCAGGCCAAGCCTTGGTTCTGGTCGGATCAATATGATTGCAAGCTGCAGATCGCCGGGCTGAACAGCGGTTATGACCGGGTGGTGGCGCGGCGCGGCGCGGGCAGCGCCAGCTTCTGGTATTACGCGGGCGACCGCCTGCTGGCGGTCGATGCGATGAACGATCCGCGCGCCTATATGGTGGGCAAGCGGCTGATCGAGGCCGGGCGCAGCCCCGATCCGGCGGCGGTGGAAACGGCGACAGATCTGAAAGCGCTGATGGCATGAGAATTATCGGCGGCAGCGCGCGCGGGCTGAAACTGGCGGATGTGGGGGCGGGCGATCCCGCCGCCCATCTGCGCCCCACCTCCGACCGGGTGCGCGAGGCGATCTTCAACCTGCTGGTGAATGGCCGGGTGGCGCAGGCGGGCGATCCGCTGACGGGGGCGCGGGTGCTGGATCTGTTCGCAGGCACCGGCGCCCTGGGGCTGGAGGCGCTGTCGCGCGGCGCGGCGCAGGTGGCTTTTGTCGATGACGGCACCGCCGCCCGCGCCCTGCTGCGCCGCAATATCGAGCTGATGCGGGCGATGGGCAGCACCGATGTCTGGCGCCGCGATGCAACGGCGATGGGGCTGAACCGCGGGCCGGGCTATGGGCTGGTGTTCCTCGATCCGCCCTATGGCAAGGGGCTGGGGGAACGCGCGCTGGCCTCCTGTCTGGCGGGGGGGTGGCTGGCGCCCGGTGCGCTGGTGGTCTGGGAGGAAAGCAGCGCCCCGGTGCCGCCCGCCGGATTCACCGAGATCGACCAGCGGAAATATGGCGAAACATTCATTACCCTGTTGAGGCTGGCATGACACCTGCGGCGGTTCTTTTCGATTGCGATGGCGTGGTGGTGGACAGCGAGCCCATGACCTTTGATCTGCTGGCCGACGATCTGGCGGCGCGCGGCCTGATCCTGACCCATGCCGAGATGGAGCAGCAGTTTCTGGGTGGCACCATCGAGCGGGTGGGGATCAAGGCCCGCGCCATGGGCGCCGATATTCCCGAAGGCTGGACCGATCTGTTCTATGAAAAGCTCTATGCCCGGCTGGCCGAGGGCATGGCGCTGATTGCCGATGTGCTGCAGGTCTTCGATGCGCTGGATGCGGCGGGCATCCCCTATGCCATCGGATCGAACAGCACGATGCGCAAGATGGTAATCGGCTGCTGGGCCAGTATCCGGCGCTGCGCCCAAAGCGGCTGGAAGGGCCTGGATCTTTTCGGGCCGCGATCTGAAGATGCTGAAGCCGATCCCGATCTGTAGTAATCTGTTTGCCGCCCGCAAGCTGCGTATCCGCCGCCAGGGCTGTGCGGTGATCGAAGACAGCCCGACGGGCGCACGGGCGGCTAGTGCTGCCGGGATGCGCTGCTTTCGGCCTATGCGCCCAGCGGCGATGGCGCCGGGCTGGCCGCCGAAGGTGCCCGCCCCTTCCGCGCCATGGCCGATCTGCCCGGACTTTTGGGGCTGTAAACCGCGCCTTGCGGCTTGCTCGCTTTCCAAATACTCAAAAACAAGAAGACAAGCGGCCGCAAGGCCGCGCAGGCCGCCCTGAAAGACTTGCGCGCCCGGCAGGGCGCGCGCCGTTCGGCAACAGGTCAGCCCGTGAAAGGTCAGGCGGAGAACCAGCCCTTGAACTGATCGCGCAGCAGGTTCTTCTGCACCTTGCCCATGGTATTGCGTGGCAGATCGGGCAGCACCACCGCTGCCTTGGGCTGTTTGAACCGCGCCAGCCGGCCTGCAATCGCGGCCAGCACCGCCTCGGGCACCAGATCTGCCCCCTTCTGCGGCACCAGCACGGCAAAGACCGCCTCGCCGAAATCCGGGTGCGGCAGGCCGATCACCGCGCTTTCCAGCACGCCCGGCACCGCGTCCAGCAGCAGTTCCACCTCTTTGGGATAGACGTTGAACCCACCCGAGATCACCAGATCCTTGGCCCGGCCCACGATGGTCACATAGCCATCGGCGCCCTGCCAGCCCAGATCGCCGGTGATGAACCAGCCATCCTCGCGCAGTTCCTCGCGGGTTTTCTCTGGCATCTGCCAGTAGCCCTTGAAGACATTCGGCCCCCGCACCTCGATCACGCCCACCTCGCCCGGCGGCACTTCGGCGCCCTCCTGCATCACCCGCAGTTCCACCCCCGGCAGCGGCAGGCCCACGGTGCCCGCGCGGCGCTCGCCCTCATAGGGGTTGGAGGTGTTCATGTTGGTTTCGGTCATGCCATAACGCTCCAGAATACGATGGCCGGTGCGGGCCTCGAAACTGGTGTGGGTTTCCGCCAGCAGCGGGGCAGAGCCGGAAATGAACCCCAGCCACCTTGCCCCACCAGATCGCCGTTGGCGTACGCCAGATCCTCCAGCAGGCGAGATTATAAGAAGGTGGGCACCCATATGCTGATGACGCTGCGGCAGCGGCACCTTACAACCTCCAGATCGAAGCCGGGCAGGAAGATCAAATCGCCCGCCGGTCAACGGAAGCTGATGTTAAAGCCACGAACAGCCCGTGTCGGTGTAATGAAAGATCAGCAGCGCATGCGGCAACGTCATCAGCGATGTGACGCCTGGCGAATCCCCCCCCCTTACCGGCACCTGCGATGGGCAAAAGAAAGAGGTTTAGCCATACCCACTGCGTTCAGCATCGCCGCCTGGTAACCGGGTAAGTGCCAGAGAGGTATTGTTGTTGATGCGTTATGCAGGAAGGCTTGCGCCTTCAGATGTCAGGGCCGATCCGCCGGGGTGATGGCGCTCAGGTTGCTGCCTACGCTAATGCCCGTGGCGCAACTGACCGTTGATGACGCTCAAATGATTTGATTGAAAACTGAAGCAAAACTTAGAGGACGCCCGGCCTCAGTTTCTGAGTTCAAATCAAATCTCGCTCGGCAGCTGCCAGCATGGCAACGCCCTTGTCCCGTCTCAGCACCTATTGTTGTTGCCTGCCTCTGTCTTCCATGACAAGCTGTGAAGCCCCCCGTAGGGACTGTGCCGGCTCAGCCGATCACCCAGGAAGGTTCTCCACTGGGCAACACAAAATATTGATGGAGATTCAATAAATTACCATGAAACTGGTTCACGAAGATGGGCAGCGCAAAGAGTTTGATCAGGAAGTGAAGGCACCTCCGACTGAAATGATGGGGCTTGCCCTGTCACCCACTGCAAGTTCAGATCAAGTGATCTGTCCAATCAAAATCACATTTTCAGAGGGCAGGTTGCTGAAACTGGCTTGGGCACTCCCCGCTGAATAATGACACCTTCCCCCCCCCTGTGGATGCACACTGTGAAGGGCGACCAGCAGCCACCCATGTCTGCTCACCAGTGATGCCATTCCTCCCCAAACTGGACAGGACACATTGTGCCACGCACTCCACTGAACTGCACACAGCCCCCCCCGCTTCCAAGTGATGGGCATTTGGACTTTAAACTCGCTGACTACAACTACTACCCTCCAGCCTGGGCAACACCGAGACCCCACCCCCGTCTTTTTTTAAAAAAAAAAAAAAAAAAAGAAAGAAGGAAACTTTCAGTTGATTGGAAGGAGAGCATTTTATTGTTGAGGGCACACACCCCCGCACACACACTTCCATTGCTGGGCACACACGGGTGGGGGGGGGGGGGGGGGGGGGGGGGGGGGGGGGGGGGGGGGGGGGGGGGGGGGGGGGATTTTTTTTTTTTTTTTTTTTTTTTTTGTGTGTTCCATAGTTGGCTGGCATTTTTTCTCCTTTTAGCCATTTTGTTCATGTGTGTGTGATGTGTGTGATGTGTGTGATGTGTGTGATGTGTGTGTGTGTGTTCTCCTCCTTTCCACTGGGGGCACAACACACACATTTGTGTGTGTGTGTGTGTGTGTGTGTGTGTGTGTGTGTGTGTGTGTGTGTGTGTGTGTGTGTGTGTGTGGGGGGGGGGGGGGGGGGGGGGGGGGGGGGGGGGGGGGGGGCACGTGTGTGTGTGTGTGTGTGTGTGTGTGTGTGTGTGTGTGTGCCCCCCCCCCCCAAAAAAAAAAAACCCCCCCCCCCCCCCCCCCCCCCCCCCCCCCCCCCCCCCCCCCGGGGGGGGGGGGGGGGGGGGGGGGGGGGGGGGGGGGGGGGGGGGGGGGGGGGGGGGGGGGGGGGGGGGGG